>JABISG010000090.1 GCA_018699955.1 Planctomycetaceae bacterium
CCAGAGAGTAAGATGATCGGACCGACAATCAAAATGATGATGGCGAATCCTCCCATGCCTGCCTCCAAAACGGCATCGCTCGGGTCGTCGGGGCTATAATGGACTGCAACGGTTCGTCTCGCCGGATATTCGTTCACAATCTTCTTGGCGTCGGACCGGTGATTCGACGTTCCAATCCCGAACGCGACGCGATCACTGGTGTACTCGGTTCCCTCGACAGTGAACTCATACTTCACAACCGCTTTGTATTGCTGATCATCGACCGAGTCGCCTACGGACTTTTCTCGTTCCACTCTGGATTCGATTATCTTGCCATCCGTGGTCGGCCAGGACTTTGATTCCCAGGACCGGTAAGCGAAGAAGCCGCCGCCAGCGGTTACCAGCAAGCCGACGGCAGCAACGACGAGCAGCCCTGACTGAACCTTGGAGTTTCTTTTCGTTTCACTCTCGCCTGTAGTCATTCTCGCTTCTTCCCAAATTGAACTTGCGTAGCCAACAAACTGTGCGCCGTACCGGCCACATACGCAAGAGTGCATAGTGCGGATCATCAGAGTCGGGAGATTTCGTCGCGAATGACGACAATTGTGCGATGAACTCAGTCGATGCGAGAAGATCCACGACTTCTCACGCCCCACCACACACCACTTGAACTGGTCCCCAAGCCGGACAGCTTTTTGCATCAGTTGATGTAAGTTGCTGTTGGGCTGGGGAACGCGCCAAAACGGGCTGGTGAACGAGCCAAAACATCATTCCCGCGCAGGCGGGAACCCAGCGAGCCAGCAAATGATACAACACAACCATCGACACACCCACGTCACCCCGACGCGCGCCGCACGGTTGTCCGCGAACCGACTGGATTCCCGCCTGCGCGGGAATGACGTAAGGTGTGCTGGGAATGACGCAAAGTCGCGTAGGTCCCAGCTGACAGCTAAACGCTCAATCCAGCGATGGAATCGGCGTTGCAGCGAGACGGTAAAAAGCATGTCGATCACCCACCGTCTGGGGGCTCCCTGCGGTCGATCCTAGCCACCCCGTCGAGGTCTGGCTGTCGTTGTCGATCCATTACCTGACGAATGCTCCCACAAAGCTGCCGAGTGTCAAACGGCTTCTCAAGAAATGCGATGGCACCCAGCTTCATCACCTCATCTTCTGTTTCTGTGTCACCGTGCCCGGTAATCACGATGACCGGCAGTTGACTGTTGCGATCCGATAGTTCCTTCAACAGTGAAAACCCGTCTCCTGGCAACCGGAGGTCAAGCAGCAGGCAGCCTGGGCGCGACGGGTCATAGACTTCGCGAAACTCGCTGACGGTCGAAAAGAACTCGGCAGGAAGGTTCATCATTTGAAGCAGGATAGAAAGGGCTTCCTGAATTGCCGCATCATCGTCCAACACAAAAACTGTTGGCTTACCTGCCATCGTCATCGCTGCATTCCTTTGCGATAGGCAGAGTAAGATGGAAGGTCACTCCACGACCTGAATTAGGCGTCATCCACAATCGACCCCCGTGTGACTCGATGATGGTCCGGCTGATGGCTAAGCCCATTCCCATCCCTGACGACTTCGTAGTGAAGAATGCGTCAAAAATCTGATCTTGTTGTTCGGGGGGAACCCCGTTACCTGCGTCGCAGACAGCAATTTCGATCAAGTCATCAGCCGTCTGTGCGGTCGTGATCTTGAGCGTTCGCTGGCCGCGATCCATTGCGCTCATGGCATCCGATGCGTTGCGAATCAGATTCACGAGTACCTGCTGAATCTCGATTTCGTCGATGATTACAACATCGTCTGAATGATTCGTCTGCTGATTTTGGTCTATTTCGACCTCGCTTTGACGCAGGTCCGTTTCCAGCAAATGAAGCACTTCCTCGATTACCTCGATGACATCAACCGGCGAGCGAACCGAATCCCTTTTGCCCACCAGAACTCGGAGCCGTCGAATAATTTCGCCAGCCCGAATGGCCTGCCGCTCCGACTTTTCGAACAACTCCCGTAACTTCTCCAGGTCTGCCGATTCTGTTTCGGCCAAAGCCTGTCCGACATGACAGAAAGTTGAAATCGCGGCAAGCGGTTGATTAAGTTCGTGGGCCAATCCGGTCGCCATCTCTCCCATCACACTGATTCGCGTAACGTGCGCCAGCGATTCTTGAAGTTGTCGGACCTCTTCCTCCGCTCGTTTGCGTTCGGTAAAGTCGAAGTTGACGCCCAGCATGCGAACAGGCATTCCAGCATCATTATGGAAAACTTTGCCGATGACTCGTTGCCAGTGGATGCTTTCATCGGGCCAGACAACCCGATATTCACTGCTGCAGGGAGCAGGGGCGTTCATTGCGTCCTGCAATTCCTGCATTGCACGATCGCGGTCGTCGTGGTGAACAGATTGTCTCCACTCTTCCATTGAACGCTTGGGGTGATCTGGTCGAAGCCCATAATTCGCATAATACTCAGCGGAACACACAGACGTGCTGTCGATGAGACTCCGGTCCCAAATGCCGATCTTTGCAACCTTCTGGGCAAGCTGAAGTCGTTCTTCGACGGCCCGTCGTATCTCGATTTCTTCTCGAAGAAGGTCGTTTGCTTCTGTGAGTTGGGCCGTCCTCTCCTGGACGCGCCGTTCCAGTTCGTCGTGGGCCTCTCTCAGCGCAACATCCGCCTGCTTGCGCTCGCTGTTTTCTGCTTCCAATTGTTCACGCAAATCGCGAAGTCGTCCTGCCACCACAACAATGATGAGCGTGACAACCGTACCCGGTCCGCCTCTACTACCGAATAATGTCTCCCAGCCTGGCAGGTCGACCAGGTGGAAAAGGAGCGCGTTGATCGGGAGAAAGAGCAACCAGGCGACCAGTCCAGACCGCACCCCCAAAAGCCAACCCGCCGCAATTATTGGTAATCCGCTAAGTGCCGCCAGTCCCGGTCCGGTTCGCGAGTAAAGTGTGATAAACATCAGGATGTAGGCACTGGCAGCGCCTAGAACAAATACTACCGGAGCGTCTCTGTAAATTCGTCTCAGCCAAGAACACTCACGAGATTCTTCCTCGTCGGCGTCGTCGATAGTCGACCGAGCTACATGGGGGCTGTCTCGACGCTGCCGTTCCAACCCATCGACGCGGCGACGACGGTTCACTCCTTCCAGTAGCTTTGTTTTCGACGTGTGTGGCATGGTCCCGTTCAACACTGGCGTGCAAAGGATCAACCTGGCTCCGGCACCGGAAGCGTACAGTTCGACGAAGGAGTTCGCACGCCCCTATGCGCACAAAGTGGCACCAGGAAAAGACTGACCGCCACTGGCCCACGACCCGGAACCGGGAAGATAACAGGACGCTTCCATTGCTGAAAGAGGAATGCGACGCACGACACTCAGCCACCCATACTAAGGCAGCTTCCCACTTCCCACGACAGGGCGGCGGAGGCTGGACCGAAGAGAAGCCCCGGCTTCCAATGCGACCCAACGCTCCGAGCGATCGGCAGAATGCCCGTCCGCAAGCAAAACTGCCGTGGGGTCTCCGGGGCTTCGTAAAGACTCCAGCCCCGGCCACCCGCCGAACCGTGCTTCGGTTTGAGCCAACAACACGCCGCTTATGGTTCCGCCACCACCTCCACGCCGGAAATGACCGGCAGACCAACCGTCCCCTTCAACGTCACACTCAGCGTGCCGTCGAGTTCGACTCCCTTGAACTCCCGCACAATGCCGCGGTTTGTGCCGCCGGCTTGTTTGTAGACGTCGAGGTTTTCCAGCACGGGTTTGCCTTGCAGGGCGATGTTGAAGACGCGCTTGCCGGCGGTGGTTTCGATCGGTTCGAGGAAGTAGAGGCGGACGGTGTATTTGGTGGGCTTGGCCGGTTTCTTGCCGAGGTTGACGGTGACCTTTTCGGTGCCTTCGATGCCCGAGGCTGTCACCCAGGGGTGATCGCCTTTGACTTGTGAGGAATGCCTGAGGAACATTTTGCGGTTGCTGCCGGTGGCGGTGACGGCGACGGTGGGCGATGAGCCGCCCTTTTTGGGGTATTCGAGCCAGAGTGTGCCCTGCTTATCAACCCGGTCGCCTGGGGCGGCGAGGTTGATGCCGACGCGACGGACCGACTGCGTTTTCGCGTCGAATTTGAGCGTGTTGTAACTCCACTTTTCGGTTTCCGGAACGTGGACCAAGGCCAGCGACGTGAACAGCGAATACCCGCAGCTACAGCCGTGCGCAAAGTTGGGGGCGTTCAAGACGCCGTCGGCGGGGATGAGACTGTTACGGCAGCCGGAGCGAAAACCTTCCAGATGCGAGGTGCCGCCGGTGGTGATGTCGCAGAAACCGGCCGATGCTGCGCGGAAAGTCATCATGTGCGGGCTGGCGATGGCGTAGTTGCAGTGATGCCCCGACTTGGTGAACGACCACGGCACCGCTTCGCCGGTGAGCGGATTCGTCCGCAGGTTCGAGGCACCCGTTTCCAGATCGTACGACTGTCCCGGTCCGCGTTGGTCGAGGATGCGATCTTGCCAGACGATGACCTTATCCCAAAGGTTTTCCGGATGCCCTCTGAATCCTTTGCCCTCGGAATACTTCCGCCAGAGTTCTTCGCCAGTTGTGCCGCGGAAGGTGGCGATTTGGTTTTTGTTGGAGACGACCATCACATCGTGAGCAGTTGAAAACGACAACCACGTGGCAATGATGTCGGTCCGTTCTTTCCAGAGCACCTTGCCCGTTTTCAGGTCGATGGCTTTGACGAACTTGTCGTCGGCCGCCTTGGGAATGCGGCCGCGGCGTGCCCAGTCGCGGTAGAGGTCTTCAATCGCACCATCGAAGGCAAATAGTTTCCCGCCGCCCAGCGCGACCACGGGAAAGCTGAGATCGGCCTTTCTCGTCCAGCGCGTCTTGCCGGTCTGCTTGTCCATTGCGATCAACTCGGTCGGCTGTCGGCCGTACTTTTTGGTGTTGCGAAACACCGAAGCGATCAGCAGGTCTTCGTGGAACCGAATGCGGCCCCATTCCACGCCATCGCCGGGAAGAGAGAACCGGGCGAGTTCTTTGCCGGTGGCCACATCGACGCGGATAATGTCGCGGCCTTCGACGATGTACAAGGCATCTGCGGCGGCAACAAAATGTAAGCCTGCGATGACTTTTTCAAAGTCATTACCGCGACGACCGGCACGAGCGTCCTTTTGCTCCTTCAACGGAATTTGCCACAACAGGCGACCGGTGTAGACATCGACGGCCGTCATTTTGCTCGGGCCTTGAATAAACATGCGACCGTGAATGACGGCCATGCTCGGTCCCCAATAATGACGGTTGTAGAACAGGCTTCCGTCGGCCGAGGGGCCGCCAAACCACAACACGCCCAGCGGTGGTTTCACCAGTCGGTCTTTTGCCATCAGCGTGTTGGCGGCGTCGCCGTACTCGTGAGTCCAATCGGCCGCACCAGGCAACGCGCCGGCACGTGTCAACAGTGACAATCCGCCGGACCGCTTCAACTCTGCACCGGCAGGTTTCGCGGCGGCGATGAGACTGGAAAGCTGCCCGTGTTCGGCAGCGGTCAATTCCAGACCGGCGGTTCCACCATACGGTCTCAGTACATGGAACACCGATTCGACAAAGCCGTTGCCGCGATTGAACCCGGCCGCTGCGAGGTCTTCGGAAACGACCAACTGCGCCAAATACGGCGGGAAGCCGAACGACTGCGGTTCACCCACCTGGGCAACAACGCGCGTGCCGTACAGACCGACGGCATCGAGGCGCGTGCGGAGTGCGTTAACCTTTGCCTCGTCGGGATCGATGGCGACAATGCGCAGTTCCGACTGCTTTAACACTTCGTCAATCAACTGTCCGGAACCAATTCCGAGTGCCAGGCAATAACCCGATTTCGCGCCGGTTGCCTTCAGAATCGCGGCGGCCTTGTCGGCCCAGACTTTGTCGCCAGCAGCAACAGGTGCCGGACGTAGCAGGTGTGTTTTCGGTTTGGTGTCGTTCTCGCCAAAGGCGTACAGTCGGTCGTTTTGCGTGACGACAAACAGTTTGTCGTCGGCGGCCAACATTGTCGAAGGTGTGCCTTCAATTTCAGCCGTCCAGGAAACGCGGGCCGGTTTGTCACCCTTCGGCAAATCGACGGCGAAGATTGTCGTGCCGGCATGTCCGTACAATCGGTTGCCCGCCCGCAGATCGACTTGAACCTTTCGCTTCTTGAATGCAGCGTCTGACAGCTTCCACGCATTCTCCAGCACGACTTTTTTGATGGTCTTACCGCGACGGTCTTTCGATTCAACCGTTTTCGTTTTCCCCAAGTCAACGGCGGTGATCGATCCCGCGCCACCGACGTAATAGCTGTCGTTCGTGAGCACCGGGGGATGCGCGACGTTCTGCATCAACTTGGCGGTCGGAATGTGGTAGCACAACGTGCCGTGAAACAGCCACGGCCCGACGGTTGAGACGTGATAGTTGGTGGTGCCACGCGTGCTGTAGGAAATCTTCACCGGCTTGCCCGTTTCCCGGTTGAAGCTGCCGGCCACCGAGCGGCCGGCGGGAATGAACATCCGCGTGTCGTTGGCCGTCAGATATCCCTGTGGCGTGAGATCGGAAAGAGGCTCGACGGTGTACTTGGGTTGTTCCGTCGAATTGCCGTCGATGTCGATGGTGCAATGAAAGTTTCCCTCGAAGGGCCAGACGCCGACGGTGAAATGAATCTGTCCGTCGAGCAACACCGGGCCGCCGCGCATCGGCCAGACGGAAATCAGACGGCCGTTGCCAACAACTTTGCGATTCGCCGGCGCAGTTTTGATCGCCCAGATTTGCTTGCCGGTGCCGCCGTTGAGGCAATAGAAGATGCCGTCATCGGCTCCGAAGTAAACGCGGCCATCGGCACACAGCGGTGCAAACCGCACTGGACCGCCTGCAAAGAATCGCCACTTCTGATTGCCCGTGTCGGTATTGTACGCGGTGACTGAATCGTTGCCGGCCGATCCCACAAACAGCGTGTTTCCCATCACCACCGGTTCGTAGCTGGCATCGAACTGCAGCCGCGGGTCTTCGGGCCAGGCTGGTTCCGAAGCGGGCAGATGTCGCGACCATTGCAGCTTGAGGCTTTCAACCAGTTGTTGCGTGGTCGCCGCCGAACGATTGGCATCGTGTCGCCACGCCGGCCAGTCGGCCGCATCGGTCGCCGTGACGGCCGACAGTATTATGCACGAGGCGAGAAACGCGAAACGACTGCCGGGAGAGTTGCACTGTCGCATGGCGGGCCTTTGTCTGTTGGCGGGATGAGAGCGGCATTTTCGATGCACCGTATCGATGCACTATAGTAATCGAATGCCACCACCAATGTGAAACGTCGGCGAAGATTGCCTCAACCGGACAGCAATCAGAATCATCTTCAAATTGGTCGCAATTCCCGAGAACGACACACAACACATTGACATTCTTGGATATGTTTTCTATCCTGACGCGTGGTCAAGATGGCCATCGCACGCGACGAATTGCGTTCTGAAGTTCGGAGCGCTTACCGGTTGACGGTAGCTCAGCCAGACATCACACAATGGAGGTAGGCCATGTTGACGGTAGACACCAATCGCCAATCCAGCGACTGTGACGGACAAACCCGCCGAGATTTTCTGAAAGTGGGTGGATTGGGAATGGGGGCACTTGGCCTGCCATCACTCTTGGCAGCGCGGGCGGAGGCCGCACAAAAAGGGCAGCCGATCAAAGACACTTCGGTCGTCTGGCTGTGGCTTGGCGGTGGCCCGACGCACGTCGAAACTTTCAATCCCAACATGACGGCACCGGTTGAGTACCGCAGCGTGACGGGCGAACTGAAAACGAATTTGCCCGGATACAGCATCGGCGGCAACTTTGAAAAAATGGCCCGAATCTCGGACAAGATGGCGTACGTGCATTCGTTCGCCCACAAC
This sequence comes from Planctomycetaceae bacterium, assembly GCA_018699955.1. GTDB lineage: Bacteria > Planctomycetota > Planctomycetia > Planctomycetales > Planctomycetaceae > JABISG01. The sequence continues at coordinate 7,877 of JABISG010000090.1, forward strand.
GACAGCGGACACGGCAGCGGCACTCATTTCGTAATGACCGGTTACAGCAACCGGAACCTCGATAACGGCGGCCTGCCCACGCGGCCTTCCATCGGTTCGATTACCGCCAGAACGCGCGGCGCGAATCATCCTCAAACCGGAATGCCGACATACGTCAGTCTCAATCGCATCAGTTCAGACGGTCCCGCATTTTTGGGAACTCCCTACGCACCGTTTGGAACGAACAACCAGGCACGCTCGAATATGAAGCTGGGCACACCGATGGAGCGCCTTGCCGATCGTCGCAGTTTGCTACAGGGCTTCGATCGTTTTCAGCGCGGGGCCGATCAATCCGGCCTGATGGAAGGTCTCGACGCGTTTGAATCGCAGGCGTTCAACCTTGTTCTGGGCAAAGCACCGCAGGCGTTTGACCTGGCCAAGGAAGACCCCCGCACCGTCGCCCGTTACGAAGGCCCGAATCGCAACACGCAAAGTTTGGGCCGGCAAATGCTCGTCGCCCGACGACTGTGTGAAGCGGGGTGCGGTTTCGTCACGATGCACTACGGCGGCTGGGATATGCACGGCAATATCAAGCGGTCGATGGATTCACGCGGCCCGGCGGTCGATCACGCCGTCGCCAGCTTCGTCGAAGATATTTACCAACGCGGCCTCGACAAGCGGATCCTGCTCGTCGTCAGTGGCGAGTTCGGTCGCACGCCGAAGATCAACCGCAGCGCCGGTCGCGATCACTGGGGTCCGCTTTGCACGCTGGCGCTCTCCGGCGGTGGCATGAACATGGGACAGGTCATCGGCGAATCGGACGACAAGGCATATCGCCCAGCGACCAAACCCATCACGCCGCAGGACCTGATGGCCACTCTGTTCGGCCACCTCGGAATCGATCGCAAACTGCAGTTCTTCAATCAGTCAGGCCGGCCGGTCAACATGATTGAAAAAGGTAGCCCGATTGCCGAACTCGCCTGATTGGGGCGGCTTGGTTTTCGACAATATGAATATCAGATGATCTGAACTCTCGGCGCTCGGCGCGCCGGGAGTTTTTTTCTGGACTGCGTTAGCCCAGATTTCGCACGGGGTTCGCCTGTGCAAGGCGACTTGTCTGACTGCGATCACTTGCAGCCGGTGGTCGTTCTGGGATACTGCACGAAGTGATTGATGTTCCAACTTGCAGTCGGCGGCGCGGAACAGGAATTGTTGCAAATCTGCGACGAAGAAACGTGCATGAGTAATCGGAGACCGAGATGACGTTCGACTTCCCCGCACTTGAGAATATCCTCATCTGCCCCGAGACGCGCACGTCGCTGGTGTACGACGGCGAGCGGTTGGTCTGCGTCGATCCGAATCGGCGGCTGAGCTATCCCATTGTCGATGAGATTCCCGTCATGCTCGTTGACGAAGCGACCGAATTGCCTGAGGATGAATGGCGTACCCTGATGCAGCAAAACGGTCGCGATGCGGACACCGGTGAAATAGCCGTCGGCCAATCGACTGAATAACCTGTTAGTCACGAGATCGAAGGCGGAAGAAGAGGAGACCCAAATGAGCCGAAAACTGAAAATGCAAACTGTCCGGCGTGCGTGTCTCGCTTGTGCGACGATTCTGATCGTTTGCGCGACGTTCTCGCCGGGCCGCTGTGCCGATGAGAAGAGTCAGGCAGCAAAGCAGAAGAACTCCAACTACTCGTTCCGCGCCGATCACGATCCCAACGGCATTGGCAAGTTTTACATGGGCCGCGAGATCGCGCACGTCATGGGATTCGGCCCACGTGGATCGGGGGCGCGATGGCTGGAGCGAACATCACGAGAGCGACAGGAAAAACTCTCGTTGATGATCAAGTCGCTCAAATTGAAACCGGGTGATGTCATCGCCGACATCGGTGCCGGCAGCGGGGTGATCTCCATCCTGATGGCCGAGCAGATCGGCCCCAAGGGAAAAGTGCTAGCCGTCGATGTCCAGCAGAAGATGCTCGATCGGCTCAAGGCGCGCTGCAAGAAGCTTGGCGTGACCAACGTGGTACCGGTGAAGGGACTCTCTAAATCACCCCAGCTTAAGCCGCAATCGGTCGACATGGTAATTTTCGTGGATGTCTATCACGAGTTGGATTTTCCCTACGAGATGATGCGTGAGATTTCCAAGTCGCTGAAGACCGGCGGCCGCGCAGTCTTTGTCGAATACCGCATGGAAGACCGCACCGTTCCCATCAAGCTGGTTCACAAGATGACGCAGGCGCAGGTCAAGCGAGAAATCGGTCGGCCTGAGTTGGCGCTAAAGTGGAAAGAAACCATCGGCGTCCTGCCTCGGCAGCACATCATTATTTTCGAGAAGCAGGCGGACAAGAAGAAGAATAGCGTGCGTTAGCCGATGCTGCGCGAGTTCTCCGGCAGACCACATTCGTGCGACCAGAGAGCGCATAGAAGAATCGCCGCCATCGCGAAGAGGGGGATGCGATGACGGCGATTGAGATTGGAGCGTCCGAAGAATCCGATACATTGCCGAACGGCTGAATCGGTGAAAAGAACATTCGAAGGCGCGTCGCTGAGGGGAACGTGTTGTTGCTTGCCAATTCCGGGTTCACGGCGAACCCGGTGTCGAGTTGTTGTGGATTTGGAGTGGTTTCCGGTCGGTTGGCAAACGGGTTGGGTGCGTCTCCTTCTTCGGTTGAGGGGGATCATCAGGAACCGTCATAGGCGATTTCAACCAGTTCTCGGGTCGGCGAAGGGGGATGACGACTTCGAGAGTTGTTGTTCAATCCTGTGTTGCTTCCTGTGTTTAGATATCGGCGGAAGCTGCCGCAAATTGGAGCCGTTCGGCCAAGTCGAGCGTTGCGCCGATTGTGGCCGAGGTTCGTGTCGATCACCCAAATTCGGTTGCGCCGATTGCGCGCTCCCACCCCACCCACTTGGCGCGGCTGTGCCGACGGCTCGCTTGAAGCCAGCCAAATTGCAGCGCGCGTTGTACCGATTCGGACTGATGGACGGGCATCGGTTTCGCGATATTCGGATCGTGCCGACGGTGACAGTTTCGATGTCAGCAGACAGGTAAAAACCCTGACTGGACAGAGTGAACCGCCAGCTTCCTACGGCATGACAAACTGATGATCCGTCGGCCGCACGGTTAACACCGGACACGGCGCCTTGCGGACGACCTTCTCTGCCACGCTGCCCAGCAGCACATGGGCCAAGCCCGATCGGCCGTGAGTTCCCATGATCACCAGATCGATGTCGTTCTCCTTGGCGTAACGAACGATCTCGACAAATGGCGGCCCTTGGCGAACCACACGCACGACATTTCCCCCCTCGCTCGGCGGCGGATCGGGAATCTTCGCTAACGCCGCTTCCGCGCTTTCCTGAAGTTCCTGCATGTAGTCGCCCGGTGGGGGAAACGCGAGACCTGGTTCCGGAACCATCGCCACCAGATCCTGCAGGACATGTAGCAGATGCAACTCCGCCCCGAATGTGTTGGCGAATTCGGTCGCGTAGGCGACCGCGTTCTGTGAATAGTCGCTAAAGTCGGTTGGCAGCAGGATTCGTTTCATTTGAATCATCAAATTCTCCTCCAGTTGAATGACAGGGTGCAACAAGAATCCTGCACGCTCACGATACAGGCCACGCCCTCTGATTCGCCGACCGTGACGAAACGTGGACTTGCGACCGATTGAATCGTTGACATCGACTCACTAATGGTATTATTGCGTCGTTCGGCGGCATTGCAATGTCCAAAACCAGGACAGTTCTTAAACACGACGGAACTCCAGGTTGTTTCTGGAACCGTGTCGATTGTCCTGATGCTCGCGAAGCCGTATTGTCGATTACCGTCGGCGCGTGATGGCACAAATTTGCATCCGCTCAGCGGGAGCCTCAATCGGATTACGGCATGAAACTTGATGATCGAGGGCAATTTCTGAATCTCTCCGGCCTGGTGGAAGGCGGATTGATTTTGATTGCCTTCTTGATCGGCTGGATTGTCAACGTTGATCCGATCGAGCATCTGAAGTTTTCGTGGGCCGCCCTTGTGTGGGGCGCGCTGGCGGCGCTGCCCATGTTTGGACTTTTTGTCCTTTCGCAACGGCTCACATTCCATCCGCTCAGGCGGATTCGACGATTCCTGCTCGAAGCACTTGGCCCCTCTTTGGCCGCCTGCCGCTGGTACGATTTGATTCTGCTGGCAGCGCTGGCGGGATGGGCTGAGGAGATCCTCTTTCGCGGCCTGCTGCAACCGTGGATCGAGAGGAGCTTCGAATCCGCCACCGCCGGACTAATCGGCAGCAATGTTCTGTTCGGACTGGCCCACCTGATCACCCCCACCTACGCTCTGTTCGCCGGCGTGATGGGCCTGTATCTCGGCTTCGTGTTCGATGCGACGGGTGAACGCAATCTTCTCGCACCGATAACGACGCATGCACTTTACGATTATCTGGCATTCGTGATGGTCGTCAGGTCGTACCGTCGAGAGTACGAAAAACAGGATGATGCCGACGACAGCCAACCCGCCAACCGAGATCTGCCGCCGCTTTAGAACTCGTCCGAAAACCCGGTTGCGGCTGTTCGTGAAACTCACAATCAAGCGTCCGTGTTACCCGTCAGAGGGTTTTCGGACGACTTCTAGGGGTTCGCGGCTTCGATAAAGAGGGCGTCGTCGCGAGTTAAGGGGCGCGACAATTGATCGGAATCGATCTGAACTTTCACTCGAGCTTCCCCCGGGCGAGTTGCTTTCAGAACAATCGTCAGTGTCTGCTCTTTTTGCGGGCCGATGGCCTGCAGTGGCGCGAAGCTGACTTCGCCGTTGGCTGCCGTCGCCTTCACCGGTCCGGCGCTGGTCACAAACGTGAGTTGCTCGGACAATTGCAACCGTACTTTGACACCCGACGCCGGTTCGTTGCCACGGTTGGCAACACGAACCTGCAATGTCACCGTCTCTCCCACGGGTGTGGGTCCGGTAATTCCGGTCACGTTCGCGCTCAATGCAGCCGATCCGACGACAACATCGGTTTGCGATTCAACGCTCGCGGCACCGCCCGATGGTCCCACTGCGGTCACTCGACTCGACTGGGTTCCTTTGGTAATCGCCGCCAGCTCGACTCCGACCTCTTGCGACTCGCCGGCAGCCAACTGATCGATTTGCCAGGCGACAGTTCGCTGGGCCTGATTGAATTGGCCGCCGTTCGTTGCTTTGACAAATTGCAATCCAGCCGGAATCGTTTCCACAATGGTGATCGGCCCGACCGACGTGCCGGCCTTGTTGGTCACGCGGTTGGTGTATTTGGCAGGACGTCCGAGGTAACGTCGTTTCGGACCGCTGCGGGTCAATTCCAGCTGCGAACCGACAACGTCGATGTTCGCGGTCGCTTCGGCGTTCAGATTTCCGTCGGCCGTAATCACTGCCTTGCTAACCGCTTGGCCAACCTTGGCTGCGGTGAGTTGCAGGTTGATGTCTTTCGTTTGGCCGGCGTCAAGATCGCCGACATCGTATTCCAGGTCCTTACCACCGGGGTGAGATAGTTGTTGCGGAACCAGATTCCGCAACACGACGCCGGTCGCTTTCGATGTGCCGTTGTTGGTCACTTTGAATGTGAGCGTGACTTTTCCGCCAACGTTGGCGCGGGGGGGACTTGCCAAACTGAGTTTCAGGCTGGGCGAGGTGACCAGCGTGCGAGCAGCGACTTCGGTGACAAAGTTGACTGTAGCGACGCTGCCGATTTCTCCCGCCTCGAAGGGGACCACCCGCACCTGAATTTTTCGTTGCTCGTTCGGCTTCAGCGTTCCAAGTTTCCAAACCAGCGTCTTCTTATACATCTCTGCTTGCGGAATCGTGCCGGTGAGTTTTGTTCCGCGCGGAATGTGATCTTCGACGGTCACTTGAGCAGCCGGACTGTTGCCGACGTTCTTGACGACGATGCTGTAAATCATCGACTGGCCCAGCACGGCATTCGGCGGTGCCTGTTTGACGATGCTCAACTGAGGCCGTTGCTGCCCGCGCGGTGAATTGGCATCGACTGTTGCATCGCCGGCCAGATCATCGTCAGTCGGCGGTACCAATCGGACGGCTTTCGGGAGGGGTGTCAGTCGTTTCGGTTGTTCCGTGGGTTGTTCAGCAGTCTTCGCAGGAGTCTCTTGCGGCTGCGATTCCGCCTTGGGATACGGAACCCGCTCGATTTCCGGCCGCTTCACCTGAGGAATGACGGTCTCTTTCCCAAGCGGTTCGAGCGATGGCAGAGACTTGTTATTGGATGGCGGGGCTTCTTCGACCTTTGGCGACGCGGCACTCTTGGGGGCATCGTCGAATGCATTCGGGTCGGGGAGCGGCGCATCATCCGCCGCGGGTGGTTGTTTGGCCTTGGGTTCGTCCAGATCACCGAAGGCGGGCAGATCGTCGAACCCATTCTTTTCTGCCGGCGGTTCGACCCGCGGCGACCGTTCGAACGGTGCATCGAGTGGTTCGTCGGATTTCGCGTCCTTGTCTGGTGCATCCTGTTTTGGTTCTAGATCGAATGCCGATTCGACCGGCTCGGCCATCGGTTGCGAATCATCGGCCGGAGCCAGCAGCTTCGGACCGTTGTCAGCGAACGGATTGTCCGACTCGTCGGCATCGCTTGCTGGCGCTTCCGGTGTGTCCTTTGCCTCTGCGGCTTGAGCCTCATCAGCGAACGGATTGTCAGCTGAATTGTCGTCGCGAACAGTATTCGGCCCCGTCAATTTGACGGGTGGCCGCGACGGATTCTCTTCCTGTTTCAATGGCGCGCCATCGGCGGACGATTTCGGCGTCGGTGTGTCGTCGTCCTCTATGGGCTGAAAGTTGTCATCTTCGACGAAGAACGGATCGTCGCTGGATTTTGGAGTCGGATTGAGCTGCGCCGTGCCGGGCTTTTCGGGAAGACCGTTCGCCGGTGCCGTAGCATCACTGCCGAAATCAAGACCAGCTGATGGGCGAGAGTCTGCCTCCGAGTTGTCTTCCTTTTGGGGAACAAAGTCATCAAAACTCGGTGCAGAGGACTCGGTGTCGTCTGGAGTCTCGTCGAATGGGTCGGATTGACCTCTTAGGGTGTCCGCCCGCGCCACTTGGAAGTCGGAATTCGGATCGGCGGCAGCCTGGCGGCCATCGTTCTCATCAATCGGTTCAAACTGGCCGAAGCCGAGTTCATCGTCTGTCTCTTTTCCGACAACGGTGTCGCCATTTTCATCGAGCAGGCCGGATGAATCAAAATCCTCGAACTGCGTCTTCGCGTTTTTCTCGTCGTCCGAGGGCGTCAGACCGCGTTGTGCCTGCATGACACCAAGAAAACCAACACCAATCACGCCGGCCAATGCCGCCAGTTTCCAGATCGACTTTTGCATGGGATCTTTTTCCGTCTCGGCAGTGTCAACTTGCAGTGTCAAATTGAAGAGAAGTTCAACTCGCCTCGCTGCGTCGCGATGAGGCGACTGTCAGCGAGGATTTCCGACTATCAACCGTCGCCGAAAGGCGGCGGAACCGATATGGGCGGCCATCCTTAACAGATCAGGCGATTTAGGAAAAGGCGAGTCTTCCCCAAAAACGCCCTTGGGAACGCCCGCATTGGCGGATCGGATATCGCAATCGACGATATGTCGGATGGCGAAAGACGTGTCTACAGAACAACTTCCGTTACGCGTTTCTCGATCACCGGTTGACGTGAGGGCAAATGCGTCCCAGAATTCCCCTGGGCGGACACCCCTCGCCGGAGGTTCGCTGTCGCAGTTAGTGGGGTGATCGTCTGCATCGGGCAGACGGGTTTCATGGATCGGGAGAACAAGACATGGCAAAACGCAAAAGCCCGCAATCCAGCACCACCGCGCGCAAGAAGACAGCTACCAATTCCAGCAAGACAAGTAAGAAACGCAGTCCTGCTGAAAAGTCGAGCCGAACGGCCTCGAAACGGACATCGAAGACCACCGCCAAACAACGGGCCAACAACGGCAAGCTGCAGACGATTGGTGCCTATCTCATCGAGCGGCTGCAGCATTACGGCCTGAAGGACATGTTCGGAATTCCGGGCGATTATTCCTTGCAGTTCTATGGAATGCTGGAAGAAAGCCCGATCCGTGTGATTGGCATGACGCGGGAAGACTGTGCCGGCTATGCGGCCGACGGATACGCTCGCGTTCATGGTTTGGGAGCGGTTTGCGTTACCTATTGCGTTGGTGGTTTGAGCCTGTGCAATTCTATCGCCGGTGCCTACGCCGAGAAATCGCCCGTCATCGTCATCGGCGGCGCACCCGGTATGGACGAGCGACACGCCGATCCGTTGTTGCATCATCGCGTGAAGGACTTCGATACCCAGCGCGAAGTCTTCGAGAAGATTACAGTCGCGACGGCATCGCTGGACGATCCGCTGACGGCCTTTCGCGAAATCGACCGCTGCCTCGAAGCAGCAGTTCGCTTCAAGCGGCCGGTTTACCTGGAACTTCCTCGCGACCGCGTGCAGACCGAGGGACTGTACCCGCACACGCCCAAGTCGGAGGCGCACTCCAGCGATAAGGATGCGCTGCGCGAAGCCGTCGAAGACGCGTCGGAGTTGATCAACAACTGCAAACGTCCGGTCATTCTTGCAGGCGTCGAAATCCACCGGTTCGGCCTACGGGAAGATGTGCTGGCATTGGCAGAAAAAAACAAGATCCCCATGTCGGCCACCCTGCTCGGTAAGTCGGTGGTGAGCGAAAAGCATCCGCTGTATCTGGGCGTCTACGAAGGCGCAATGGGCCGCGAAACGGTGCGCAAGTACGTTGAGGACAGCGACTGTGTGATCCTGCTGGGTACCTTTATGACGGACATCAACCTGGGAATTTACACCGCCCATCTCGATCCGGGCCGCTGCATCTACGCGACCAGCGAGAAACTGCGGATTCAACACCATCACTTCCATGACGTGCTGCTGCCCGATTTCATTCGCGGACTGAGCAAATCGAAGTTGAAGCCACCCAAAAGGCCGATGCCCAAGGCGACCAAGACAAAACCGACTTCATTCGATCCGGTTCCCGATGCCAAGGTGAGTGTCAAACGGTTGTTCGAACTAATCGACCAAACGCTGGGCGATGGAATGGTTGCGATTGCCGACGTTGGCGATTCGCTGTTTGCAGCTTCCGACTTGTCCATTCACAAGCACACACAATTCATCAGCCCGGCGTACTACACATCAATGGGATTCGCGATACCGGCGGCCGTCGGCGTGCAGGTTGCCAACAAGGATCTGCGGCCACTTGTTCTGGTGGGCGATGGCGCATTTCAGATGACCTGCCTGGAACTTTCCACGGCAGTGCGGCACGGATTCAATCCGATCGTCATCGTGGCCAACAATAAAGGTTACACCACCGAACGCTTCCTGCAGGACGGCCCGTTCAATGACATTCCCAACTGGAATTATCATCGACTCCCCGATCTGCTGGGAGGCGGTTGGGGGTTTGAAGTGCATACCGAAGGCGATCTCGATCAGGCACTCTCAGCGGCGCTTGCCAATCGCGACGCCTTCAGTCTGCTCAACGTCCACCTCGATCCACTCGACATCAGCCCCGCACTCAAGCGATTGACGGATCGGTTGTCGAAGAGGATTTGAACGGGCGTCCGACGCACTTGGCGTTAAAAACGAACGCTTCAGGAACGTCGTGTACGCTGAAAAGCGCACCGCGCAAGAAAAAACCTTTCGCGAACCAACGATTTCAGAATTCGGCCGTGGCCGGCGGTCTGAACCCGTTGGTTGCGAAAGGCTTCGTCCCCCCCTGGCACCGTTCAAGCGGTTGTCGCACATGGCGAATTCCGATTGGCGGTACACGAACTACTCAGACGTTCGTTCGGGAACTAGTTGGGGGGACGCGTTGGAAACTCCTGATTCTGTTGATCGATAATTCAGGTCGTTCGATTGTAATCGCCGCTCACGGAGCGTCTTGCTGCAAACCGTCCTGAATGGATTCCTGCTCCAGACGGTATTCATCCAGAGCACGGCGCGCGTTGGGTAGCCGTGTTTCAACCCCAGCAGGGAAGAACTGAATGTCGTCTCGCAGGTAATAGGCCGACGGCAAAGTCTGGCCGCCAATGGTCGATTGCCAGCTGCAGCCGGTGATGGTGCAGGCGAATAGCCCGCAAACCAACAACATGATTCGCGGCCACTTGCTGAAATTCGAGAGATTCATTCGAGTCTCGTCCTTGAGACGGGGAACTGAAATGTGCTGCGAACCAAACCGCAGGCAGTATTCAGTATCGGCCGTCACAATCGGAATCTTCGGCAGAACCTGCCAAGTTTCTCAAGAATTCCAGTTTTAAACGCAGAAGGGAGACGATTAACGTTCAGCGATCCTGCACGCATCACTGCGCCGCGAATTGCTGCAACCCGTTTCGGTGCATTGCGTTACTTTGATTTGAACGTGCGTTGCAACTCGTCAAGCGACGTTCGCCCTTCGGCCACCAGACGGAGTCCCTCCGATTGAAACGACGGCATCCGCTCTTCGCGCATTTTCGACTTAATGGCAGCGACATCGGCTCCGCCGAGAATTGCCTCGCGCATGCCGTCGGTCATTTCGAGCATTTCAAACATGCCGGCTCGTCCGAAATATCCCAAACCACCACACACCTCGCACGGTTCATCCTCGGGATCTTCCGGGTCCGGTTGTCCAGGGCGATAAAGAACTTTCGTCTTCGGCGGCAATCCCACCTTCTTCAGCAATTTCGGATTCGGACGAAACGCCTGCTTGCAGTCATTGCACAACACTCGCAATAGTTTCTGGCTGACGATGGCGTGTAATCCATCAACAACGATCTGTGGATCGCCGACCCACTCAAGTAACTTCGCCAGACCCTGCGCCGTGTCTCGTGCTGCAAACTCCGAGATGAATGCAATCTCCTTCTGCTTCGCAAAAATGATCTTGGCCGTTTCCGCGTCGCTCATGGCGTCGGCAAAAATGACATCGGCGTCGATCCGAATCACTCGCTGAATCGTCGTCTCCAGGTCGTCGCCTTCTTTGACTTCAAATTCGGTCGTGTAAGGGATTTCGCGACTCTCAAGATCGCCAATTGTGTAGACGGAGTACATGTAAGCATCGACGCTCCGTGCGATGCCGAACCGTGTGGACGTTGTTCCCGAACCGGGAACGCCACACGCCAGGATGACTCCGGACCGGTTGGCTGCCATCTCCCGCAGCTTTTCTTTCATCGTTTCCGAAAAACCAAGTTCATCGGGCGTTTCAACGCTCTGCTTCAGGTTTCGCACGCGAATCGTCAACCGCTCAACGCCTGCGGGAGTGGGTTCGGTTTCGACGAGTACCTGATAGGGAGTGTCCTGGAACTCCGCCTTGATGCCGCCCTTTTGTCGCGCCTTGCGCTGCTTGACGTTCAACCCCGCCAGCAACTTCAACATCTGTGTGATGGCGTGGGCTTCCTGCTTCGGAAGACGTCCGCCCGGATACGCGATGCCGTCGATGTAGAGTCGTACGACGGCGGCCGATCCTTTCGTTTCGACGCGAACCGTTTCGGCGCGACGCAACATCGCATCGGAAACGATTTCCTTGGCCGGAACCAGCCCGATTTCCATCAGACGTCCGTTCGCTTTGACGTCGGGCTTTTTGCCGTTGAGCGCACCCTGGAACGTGACCAGTTCCAGTTCCTCTTCTTCGTCGTCGTAATCGTCGTTACTTCCGAACCCAAAAATCACCGCACAACTCCTAAAAAACTGTGGCTCTGGCGGTACAGAACGCAACCGCCTCGCGAACAACGATATTACACAGAATCAACGCGAATTGGTATTCTCGCCAGAAATCAATAAACATCTCCCACGCGCCAAAAGCCGACGGGCTGCGTCCCGTCGGGCCGAACCTCCATTCGTCCCCCAACAGCGGTTGACTCAGACGCACATGCCGCCGATCATTAAACCCAGCGAGCGATTCACCGCGTTCTGCCAATCCGGCGGGCTGCATCGTCACCGCCCCGCGCGGGCCGCTCTGTCCAAGTTTCAAGGCGCGAACGGTCACAACCTATGACGGAGCGGAATTCGACCAGCCGGCAACGATTTGAAGAATACAAAGCCGAATTCCACAGCAGCGACAGCCAGCTCCGCAGTGGACATGGTCACAAAAGGCGACCGGCGACGGATGGGAAGCCGCGTTCGCGGTCGGCGATGGCTCTCGTCTCGCGTTTTCTGCAACTGCTGAGGGGACAACGGCTGGCGGTTGGTTTGTCCCTGGCGACACTCACCCTGGCCACACTGTTGGCATTGATTCCACCGGCGGCAACCAAATTCATCGTCGATTACGTCCTCGGCGGCGAGAAACTCCCCGCCAACGTGTTCCCCTGGATTCCGCGCGATGCGTGGTCGCTGCTGCTGTGGATTACCGGCGCCGTGATGGCGGTCTCCTTCGTTAAGATCGGCATCCATGTCTGGGGACGCTGGCACGCAACACGGATCACCAAACGCGTGCAAATGGCGGTCCGCAAACGGGTCTTCGAACACGCTGTCCGGCTGCCGTTGCATCGTGTACACGACTTGAAGTCCGGTGGCATCGCCAGCATATTGCGACAAGACGCTGGCAGTGTCGGCGATCTGGTCTTCGGAATGCTATACAACCCCTGGCGGGCCATCGTGCAGCTGCTTGGCAGCCTGTGTGTTTTGGCGTGGGTCGATTGGCGGCTGCTGTTGGGGGCATTGATTTTACTCCCCTTGATCTACATCACCCACCGCACCTGGATCAACCGCATTCGCCCGCAGTACCGCAACATCCGCGCGCAGCGGGAAGAAGTCGATGCACAGGCCACCGAGTCGTTCGGCGGCATGCGCGTCGTTCGCGCCTTCAGCCGCCAACGAAGTGAAACCGGCCGCATCATGCGCGGCGTGCATCTCATGGGTCGGCAGGAACTTTATGCCTGGTGGTGGGCGAGAACCGTTGAAATCATCTGGGATGCACTCATCCCCGTCGCCACCGCAGGCCTGTTATTGTACGGCGGCTGGCAGGTGCTTGAGAAGAATCTCACGCTCGGCGATTTGATGATGTTTCTGGTCTACCTGCTGATGTTATTGGAACCGGTCGCCGTCCTCGCACAAAGCGCGACTCAATTGCAAAACAGTCTGTCCGGACTGGACCGTGTACTCGATCTCCTCGGTGAACCGCGCGAGATGGAAACGACCACGCCGGGCGTGACATTAAAGAAAGCTGAAGTCGGCGGCCGGATTACGATTGAGAACGTCAGCTTTCAATATCCCGGCGCGGACCGTTTTGCGCTTGAAGAAATTTCAATCGACGTCGAACCGGGCGAGACGATTGCACTGGTCGGCCCAAGCGGTGCGGGCAAAACCACTCTCTGCAATCTCGTCGCCCGATTCTATGACCCGACCGACGGCAGAATCCTGCTCGACGGTCGCGACCTCCGCGAAATCGATGTCGAAAACTATCGCAGTTTACTCGGGCTGGTCGAGCAGGACGTGTTCCTGTTCGATGGGACAATCGCCGACAACATCGGTTACGCCAATCGCCATGCGACGGATGAAGACATTTGCCGTGCCGCCCAAATCGCCAACGCCGACGAGTTTATCGATGAGATGCCCAAACTCTACGAAACGCGAATCGGCGAACGTGGGGTCAAACTGAGTGGCGGACAGAGACAACGAATCGCCATCGCCCGTGCCGTGTTGGCCGACCCGCGGATCCTCATCCTTGATGAGGCAACCAGCAATCTCGACACGCACAGCGAGCGACTGATTCAAAGCAGTCTCGAACAACTGATGAAGGATCGCACGGTGTTTGTCATCGCACATCGGCTCAGCACCATCGCCGGTGCCGATCGAATCGCCGTCATTGAGGATCGGCGAATGATCGAAATCGGCACGCATAAAGAACTGTTACGCTCAGCAGGCAAATACCACGAGATGGTCCAAATGCAAACCGCTGTCGCACAGCCGCTCGTCGATTCGACTGAGTAACGCTTCCCTGCCGTTCGCCCAGCGTGCAAAGCCCACGGGCCGCGGACCGTGGGACCCAACCGCTAATAATGCGGCGGTCGCTCATCCAACGCATCACCCGGTTCGCTCGGTTCCTGCAGATGATCGATCTTCCCATTAACCCGCTGAAGATCGCGGCGCAACGCGGAAATCTCTTCCTGCTGCGCAAGCATCACCTCGTGCATCTGCTCCACCTCATGCTGCAAATGCGACACAGACATCTCAAGCGCAATCAATCGTTCATCCGGCGAATTCGTAGGCATACCGTGACTCAGTTGTACTGTTTCGAGAAATACCAGCCCGCCGCGCAAGCAAGGGTTTCAGCTCCCAACCACCGTTCACACCCTCGCTCGCGCTGCGGGCTGGTTAATGGGAAATCAAAATGCGTTGTCTTCATTTTCGTTCCGTTTTACCATGTAGTTAGCAGAATCGACAATCAACTTCTAAAAAGGAAAACCATGCGGATTCAATCGGCGACTAAAGCACGAGTCGCAAAGACAATGTTGATATTCTCCGCATTATTCCTGCTGTGCGATTTCGCCGCGGCCGCAGAATGGAACTTCAAGGTCCGCTTCGACAAGAACACGCAGGCCGAACCGTACACCGGACGGGTCCTGGTGCTTTTTTCCCGATCGTCGCGCGAACCTCGGTTCGGCCCCAGTTGGTTTACCCCGGAACTCTTCGTCGCCCGCGATGTGACGAACTGGAAGCCAGGCGAAACGCTCACCTTCTCGACAGCCGATACCGACGGCATGCTCGCCTATCCAAAGCCGCTCGAAGAAATGGACCTCGACGGTTACCGGGCGCAGGCGATTGCGCGTTTCAATCCACACGATCGGCGAATCGGTACCGGCGTCGGCAACGGCTACAGCCAGGTCGTCAAACTGCCGGCCGACGAGACGCCGGAATTCGTCATCGACAAACTGGCCCCCGAACGCAAATTCCGCGAATCAAAATGGAGCAAACTGCTCGAAGTCCACTCGAAACAACTCAGCGATTTCCACGACCGCGACGTGACAATGAAGGCGGCGGTCATTCTGCCCGCCAGTTACTACGACAAACCGAACCGGCGGTATCCAACGCTGTTCAACATTCCCGGATTTGGCGGAACGCACTTCAGCGGGCAAACGAGCAAACCGGTTTCGAAAAACAACGAGCGCGGCGTGGAATTTATCCGCGTCATACTCGATGCCAGTTGCCCGCTGGGACATCACGTCTTCGCCGACTCCGCCAACAACGGCCCGGTGGGAACCGCATTGGTCGAAGAGTTGATTCCCGCGTTCAACAAGAAGTTTCGCAGCATCGACCAACCGACGGCTCGCCTTCTCACCGGGCATTCGTCCGGTGGTTGGAGCAGCCTGTGGATTCAGGTTTCGCACCCCGACTTTTTCGGCGGAACCTGGAGTACCGCCCCCGACCCAGTCGATTTTCGTGATTTTCAGCGGATCAATCTCTACCGCAAAGCGGAGAACATGTACGTCGATGCCGACAAGAAACGGCGACCCTTAGCGCGAGTGAATGGTCAGGTGCGGCTGTGGTACAAGGGGTTCGCCGACATGGAATGGGTGCTCGGCTACGGCGGACAACTGCATAGCTTCGAGGCAGCCTTCAGTCCCCGCGGCAAAGACGGCAAGCCGCTGCTCGTCTGGGACCGCAAGACGGGAACCGTGAACACCGAGGTCGCCAAGACCTGGGAGAAGTACGACATCCGCCTCGTTCTCGAAAGAAACTGGAAAACGCTCGGCCCGAAACTTGCCGGTAAGCTGCACGTCTACATGGGCGATGAAGACACGTTCTACCTCGATGGCGCAACCGTCCTGTTGAAAGAGTCGCTCGAACAAATCGACAGCGATGCCGTCGTCGAAATTCACGAAGGCAAAGATCACGGATCGCTAATGACGCGAAAACTGCGCGACCGCCTTCGCAGCGACATGGTTCAGACGTTTCTCAAACATCACCCCGAGTGGCCCGGCAACTGACGTGCGGCCTCGAACAATTCCGATGCGCATTTTTTCGTAGTCATTTCGTTCCTTCGCAGTTTTAGTGGTCAAGTATGTCCAATAGTTTTTCCGGCGTGATCGGCATCGATTTGGGAACGACGAATTCCTGCGTGGCATATTTGCGCCCCGACGGAACGCCGCTCACCATTCCGAATCGAGAAGGCGATTTGATCACGCCGAGCGTCGTCTACTTCGAGGACGATCTCATCATCGTCGGCAAAGAGGCGAAACGGGCCGGCGCTCTTTCGCCCGAATCCGCTGCCGTCTGCGTTAAACGCGATATCGGTTTGCCGGAATTCTCGCATCGCGTCGCCGGCAAACGTCAGCGCCCCGAGGTGCTCTCGGCGCTCGTCCTCAAGCGACTCCGCGAAGATGCCGAAGCAAAAATCGGTCCGGTGACCGATGCCGTCATCACCGTGCCTGCGTATTTTGATGACCTCCGCCGTAAGGCGACACAGGATGCCGGCAAACTGGCCGGCTTGAATGTCCTCGACATCATCAACGAACCAACTGCCGCTGCGCTCGCTTATGCGTTCGATTCGGAAATTCACATCGGCGGACGCAATGGCGAGTTTCTTTCCCAGTTGTCGACCCGTCCTGAAATCACGCTGGTCTACGATCTGGGGGGTGGCACGTTCGACGTTTCGTTGGTGCGCATGTCGCCCGACACGTTTGAGACGCTGGCAACCGACGGCGACGTGCAACTGGGCGGCTACGATTGGGACACGCGGCTCGTCCATTTTCTGGCGGAAGAATTCCACCGCGAACATGGTTCCGAACCATGCAGCGATCCCGAGTCGCTTGCCTGGTTGTATCAGGTGGCCGAGGAAACCAAGCTGGCGCTCTCGGCTCGCCAATCGACGCGCGCGTTGGTTATGCACGACGGAAAACGCAGTGCCGTCACCGTGACGCGAGACAAGTTCAACGAACTCACGGCCGATCTCTTACTGCGGACGGAGACAACGGCGCAACTGCTGGTCGAGGGGGTTGAGCTGACGTGGGGCGACGTCGATCGTGTGCTGTTGGTCGGCGGCATGACCCGCGCGCCGCAAATCACCGACATGCTGCACCGCGTCACCGGGAGGACTCCGGACACGTCGTTGTCGGCCGATGAATCGGTCGCACACGGTGCCGCGATTCACGGCGGAATTCTGCGGAGCAAGTCGGGTCCGCAGCCGGTCGAACCGCTCGTTGAACGGCAGAAACAGTGGGCGCGGTTTACCACAATCGACGTGAATGCACACAGCCTCGGAATTGCCGTCCGCGATGTGAGTACCGGCCTCTACGGCAACAGCATCCTCATTCCCAAAAACACTCCACTGCCCATCTCGCAGACGGAAGTCTTTCGCACACACGACGAGCATCAGAGCAAGGTACGTGTGCGCGTGTTGGAGGGAGAAGCGAGCGACGCCGAGGCCTGTCGGCAGATTGGCGTCTTCGACGTCGAAGGTCTAGCGCCCAACTTGCCGAAAGGATCGCCGATTGAAATCTGTTGCAGCTACACAGCCGACGGCCGCATCCACGTCTCGGGCAAAGACGTCACCAGCGGAAGCATCGCCGAGATTTCAATTCACCGCACCGGCGACATGAAAGCCGATGAAATCGAACAATCGCGAAACGAATTGGATGCGATTCGGATTACGTGATTGAGCGGCTGTCATTCCAGCCCGCAGCGCAAGCAAGGGTTTGAACCGCGCTCGTTCGACCAATACCCTTGCTTGCGCCGCGGGCTGGTAACGATTGCGTGTTAACACACTGTCGCGCCGACGGTTGAGTTGGTAGAGTGCGATCTCTCTGAGATTGCCGACCGGTCACTCCGTCGCAAAGTCGCCGACATGAGCGAACACCTCTACTACCCCATCAACGATTTCGGCCCCTTGATGAAGGGGTTGGTAATTGGCGGGCTGGCAATCACGCACGTCTTTCTGGCGATGTTCGCCATCGGTGGCGGCATGTTGATGTGCTATTTCCAATGGCTCTCGCAAGACGGTCGCTGTAAGCACACGCGACGATTCATCGACGGCTACTTTCGTGTGCTTGTGCTGGTCAGCTTTGTGGTGGGGGCGGTCACGGGTGTCGCTTTGTGGTTCACCTCGATTCAGGTGAGCGCACCGACCATCGGCATGATGGTCGATCAGTTTCATTGGATCTGGGCGATTGAATGGACCTTTTTCAGCCTGGAAATTACAGCGGGCTATTGTTTTTATCGATACGGAACGAACCTCAACGACCGCACGCGGCTGACACTGCTGGGCATCTATTCGCTGGCATCGTGGTTCAGTCTGTTCTGGATCAACGGGATTCTCACTTGGCAGCTCACGCCGGGCGCCTGGGTGGAGAATGGTTCTGTCTGGTCGGGAATGTTCAACGCGGGATTCTTTCCTTCGGTCATTTTTCGCACGGTGACGGCAATGACGGTGGCATCGTTGGCCGGTTGCGTTGTCATCAACGCCATGCCCGGTCTCACTCGCGAGGAGCGGACCGAACTCATCAACCGGGCCGCCCACTTTCTCGCCCCCATGCTGCTGATGCCGCTGTTGGGAATCTGGTACTTCGGAACATTTCCCCCCGACGCACGGGCGTTGGTGCTGGGGGCGAATGTGCCGATGATGATGTTTATGGGCTTGGCAATCGGTGCGTCATTGCTGATTGGCGTCTATGCGATTCTCGGCTTGCTGCGAAAAAAACTATACATCAACGGAGCGACCGCGACGCTGTTGCTGGTGTTATCGTTTGCCGCAGTTGCTGGTGGCGAGTTTGTCCGCGAAGGCGTTCGCAAACCGTACACCATTCGTGGAGCGCTCTATTCCAATTCGGTCACTCCCGAAGAGATTGAACATTTGCGGCAGGTCGGTTGTGTGACCGACGATCCTTATCCGCTGCAGAATCCCGAGGATTATCCGAACGACCAACTGCGATTAGGGGCGAAGGTGTTTCGCTTTCATTGCAGCGTCTGTCATACCGTCAAAGGAGCCAACGCGCTGACGCATCTCGCCGGCAGTTGGTCGACGACGCAAAAGCGGATGAACATCGCCCAACTGCAGCGAACCAAAACCTTCATGCCTCCCTTTGCCGGCACGCCCGAGGAGCTTGAAGCGCTGGTGCAGTTCATTTCGTGGCATACTGGCGACGCGCCGGCGAAGTGGCCGGAATCGAGCGACGAGAAGACACTGCAACAGATTCGCGACTGGCTCGACGAAGTCGGCACCAAACCGGGTATCGAACTCGAATTGCACGCCGAACAGGGGGGCGGAGAATGAACGATCCCTTCCCATTCGGTCTCGAAGGCCCCACGGCTTTCTATCTCGTGCTCTATCTCAGCACGTTGTTAATCCACATCGTATTCATGAATTACGTGTTGGCCGGTTCGGCCTACCTCGCGGCGCATTCAGTTTTTCGTGGCCGAACAAATGAGGAGAGTCCGCTGGCCGAATTGCTCCGCGACTGGATGCCGTTCATGCTCAGCGCCGCCATCACCGCCGGCATCGCCCCGCTGTTGTTTCTGCAGGTGCTTTACCAGAAACATTTTTACACGGCGAACCTGTTACTGTTTTCTCGCTGGATGGCCATCCTGCCGGTTCTCATTGCCGGTTTTTATCTCTCCTATTTGCTCAAGAGCAAACTCGTACATCGCTGGCCACTTGCCGGGCGGGCAGCTGTTGGTTGCGGCACGTTTGCCTGCTTTGCGTTTGTCGGCTGGTCGTGGGTCGAAAACCATTTGCTTAGCGTGCAGTCGCAGCAGGTTTGGGAAAAGGAATATGTCGATGCGACGCTGCTGTATCACAACACCGAACTGTTACCACGTTTGACGCTGTGGTTTCTTGCCGCGTTTCCGACGATGGCATTGGTTGTCGGTTGGCAACTCTGGTATCGGCAGGGTCGAAACGGCGACGGTGCGAATCAACCTGTCTTGAAGATTGCCGGTTCGCGCCGCACGGCAGTGATTGCGGTTGCCGGGATCATCATCAGCACGGTGGCAGCCCGCTACTATTGGGGGAAAATGAGTCTCGACACCCGCGATACGATCACCGGTCCGGTTGCCTTGCCGTATCTGGTGATGGCAATTGTCGGCGGCGTTGTTCAGCTTGGTGCCTGGGTGCCACAGTATCTGGCCGCACGGTTGTCGAAGAAGTGGCTCATCGTCTGCACCGCCGGACTCGTTATCAATTTCATCGGCATGGCCGTGGTGAATGAAGCGACCCGACTGGCAGCGCTCGACATCACCGAACTCTACGCGAAACACAAGCAGGCCCGTGAGGTGGGAGGCCTGTTTCTGTTTCTGCTGTTTCTGGCGATTAACTCCGGACTGATGCTGTATTGCCTGCGTTTGGTGCGCGGCGGTTGGCAGGCGGCACCGAAAGACTGACGACTGACAGAAGGGCGAATTGGTGGCGATCGCGTTTTGCCTTCCAGGTTCCTCGTTCGATAATCAATATTCAATCTCCACCAACAATCCAATCCACCACCCGCCAGTCCATCCAGCGTCGATCAGGATCGATTCCGCCACGGGCGATGTAACCCAAATGGCCGCCCGCATCGGCAATGTGTAACGTCACTGCTGACGAAAGATCGAGTGACTCAAACGGGGCAGGAGGAACCAGCGGATCGTCTCGCGAGGTGAGAATCAACGTGGGGACACGAATCTGCGGCACAAACTGCGAGGCGCTCGAACGAGTGTAATATTCGTCAGCCGACGCAAATCCCGATTTGGGAGCGGTAAACAGTTCGTCAAACTCGCGCAGCGTTCGCGGTGGACGTGACGGCCGCTCTAACGCTGAATCGGTCAGCAACCGTGGCTGTTCGCGCAGCTGTTGGCAAAGCAGTTTGGTGAAATGCTTTCCGTACAAATGGCTCGGCGGTCGCTCCATGTGTGCCGTGCAAAGAGTGAGGTCGATGGGCGGATTGACGGCAACGGCGCGATCGAGCATGGAAGGCACGGCATCGGGCAATTCGCCCAACAGCTTCAACGTCATGTTTCCGCTTAACGAGAAGCCGGCGACGGCTAACGGGGATCCTGGACACAGTTCGCCAATGGAATTCAATGCGGCCCGTATGTCTTCGGAACGGCCCGCGTGATAGGGGAATTGCGCCAGTCCCACGGCGGCACCGGTACCCCGATGGTCCATGCGAAATGTCCGCACGCCGCGCCCGTTCAGTTTGGCGGCGATGCGGACGAGGAATCCACTCTGATAGCATCCTGCCAATCCCGACAACAACAGCGCCGCCCGGTCTCCCTCCGTCCACTCGGCCGGCCGATCATCGTGCAACACAATCTGATCGCCATCGGCCAATTTGACATGATGGCGGATCGTGCCGGCCGGCGAACGGCAGCCGGGAAGCCAATAGCCGGCCAGCGTCTGCACGTGTCCCCCGCGCAACAGCGCGTGCGGCACAAATTTGGGCATCGACGAATTCGCCAACGATCGGTCCCACCATAAGGAGAGAAATCAAATGCGAGCGACAACTCAAACGGCTGTCTCGCGAAGTTTGAGAATTTATCGTAGCCTAATGCCGCTGGTCAATTCGAGGGAGTCTGCTCGGATCGGGCAAGTAGTCCTTTTACCCAAATCGTTTCGCGTTACAATCCAGTCGTGATTTCCGCAGCACAGTACGGTTGTCGTTGCTCATTCCTGCTTCTCGTTGCTCCAAACTGCGTGACCCCATGACCTTTGCCGTTGCACTCGACTTTTCGACGAAGCAGGAACGCCCCGTCGCGTTGGACGACGTGAACGATGCGCGGGCTCAAGGAAGCTTCTGCTGGATCGACTTGCACGCACCGAGCGAAGAAGAGCTGCGTAAGTTTCTCGATACGCTGAAAATCAGTCACGAACCAATTGACGAGGTTGCAGAATTCGGCCATCGGCCGGCATTCAATGTTTACTCCGAATGCCTGCACTTCACGTTGGCCGAGCCGCGGATGATCGATGGGGATTTTCAGAACGCTGCACTCCACGTTCTTGTGGGCGACGGATTTCTGGCCACTATCCATCAGCAAGAATTGGAAATGATCCACCGCACGAAGAAAACCTACAGCGAAGGATTTCAGACGGCGGCATTGTCACCGGGCTTTCTGCTCTTCGAGTTGGCAGATCATCTGGCACACGTTTGCAGCCACACGTTGACGATGTTTGAAGATCAGGTTGAGGAGATTGAAGCGGAACTGTTCGGCAACACCGACGACGACATTTTTCTGCCGGTATCGGAGTTGATCCGCTCACTGCTACAGTTTCGCAAGGCCGTCGTCGCATCGCGCGAAGTGATTCACGAGTTGGCGACGCGCCGCTCACAGTTTGTTCCCGAAACGACGCAGCCCTATCTCGAAAAAAAGGCCGTGCTGCTCGAACGGTTGAGTGCCGACGCTACAACCGAGCGCGAAGTCCTTTCCGAATTTCTGAACCTCTACATGGGCATCATCAGCCATCGAACCAATCGCGTGGTAACCCAACTGACCATCGTCAGCTCCATCTTCCTGCCGCTTGCCTTCATAACCGGTTTATACGGCATGAACTTCGACACGAAGTGGCCGTGGAACATGCCGGAACTGCGACACGAATTCGGGTACTTGGGGTTCTGGATATTTTCCGGCGTGCTGGTGGTCGGTATGGTGCTGTGGATGCGACTGCGGCGGTTCTTCTGAGGTCGATCCCACGGGCCGCAGTCGAGGGCTTTGGGAGGCGACTTAACGACCTGAGCCTCAATCGATTACCAGCGTTCCACCGGTCCCGAGGGAACCGGCACGTGCATCTGCGGCAGAATGCCGGTCCGCGTGCCACGCACCGGGCCGTCTTCAGCAATGTCATCGAGGGCAGCATCGAGTTCCGCCCGCGTGCGGGCCAACTGAAACTGATGCCTTAACCGCGCACGAACGCGCATCGCCTTCAGATACCAATGGCCTGTCTTGCGAAAAATAATGGCCGCCGCCTGCGTACCGCGCAGCTCTTCCAGATAACCGAATTGCCGCTTCAGCAATTCCATTCGCTCGTTAAAGTTGCCGGGAGGATCGAAGCTCCCGGTCTCTTCCCATTGTTGCAGTTGGCGAAAGATCCACGGGTTCGCCAACGCCCCGCGACCGACTGAAACACCGTGACAGCCGGTCTCGCGTAACATCTGCGCCGCATCGGCGACGGTGCGCACATCGCCGTTGCCGATCACCGGAATGTGCTGCACCGCCGCGACGACTTGCCGGATGCCGTCGCGACTGACGCTGCCGCTGAAACCCTGTGCGCGCGTTCGGCCGTGAATTGCAATGGCCGCCACGCCGACCTGTTCAAATTCCCGAGCGAATTTCGGTGCGGTCAATTGTGTGTCGTCCCAGCCGAGCCGCATTTTGACGGTCACCGGAATCTTCACCGCGTCGACTACGCTGCGCACCAGCGAGACGGTTTCGTCGGCGCATCGCATCATGCCGGCACCGGAACCCCGCTTGGCAATCCGCTCGACGGGACAGCCCATGTTGATATCGACTGAGTCCACGTTGCGAGCTTCGAGAAACTGTGCCGCGTCGCGCATCTTGATTGGATCGTTGCCAAAAATCTGAACGGCAAACGGGCTATCTTCGGGACAGGTTTCCGTCAACTGCAGCGACTTGCGGCTGCCGCTTAACAGTCCGTGGGCATTCACCAGATCGGTCGTCGCCAGTCCCACACCACCCAACTCGCGCACGATTCGACGAAACGGCAGGTTGGTAAAACCCGCCAGTGGAGAAAGTGAATACCGCGTTGCCAACTGCAGCGCGCCGTAACGCAACGGCGGCATTGTGGTCGGAATGAGTGGATCGGGAATATCGGTCACGGACTCGCCTGTTTCGACAAACATCGCTGCGACTCAACAAGTCGCAGACGACTGCGATGCATTGCATCTCAGCTAAAAACTCATTCGCGACATTCAGGACAAAGATTTCGTTGCCTTCCCGCGTTATGCTAATCTATCGATGCCGCCCTGTCTTGAGAACCTTGACCGTCACGTTCGGCGAACTGGAGATGCGCAATTGCCAACACCAATCCTCGCCCACGGCAGCAATGTTGTCCTGTACGTCATCGCGTTTCTGGTTGTCATTTTGCTGGCTGAAATGGCTGCTGTTGTCGTTGTATTGGCCGTAGTCGATCTGTTCGTCGGGACGGGCGTACTGCTGCTTCTCAAGAAGAAACGGCATCTGTTCTGGACGCTGCCCGTCCTCAACGTCGTTTGCTGGTATTCCGTTGGGAGCCTCTGTTTGTGGTTGCCCGACTGGGGGGAACAGCTGGTCGAATTCAATCTCTGGGCAATCAGCATCGCCGACGGGTTGATGTATCCGCTGTCATTCGCAGTCGGCCTGATGACGGCGGGAATGCTCGCGCCATTTCAAATGGCGGCCAACAAGATCGCTGGACCGGGCGAAGAATCGACGCCCACCCCTCTCACCGAACCATCCATTTCCCGTCCGGCAGCCGTTGGTCGTTGGCCTTCCTTTCGCGAGGGCTTTCTGGCTCCGTGGGATGGGTTGACCTACATGTGCCGACATCGCGAATTGTGGAAATACGGCATCGTGCCGATCATTCTTAACGTGTTGATTACCGGTTTGGTGTTGGTCGTCCTGTTGGTCACTGTTGGCTTTGCCATCGACTGGTTACACCCGAAGTTCTCCGGTGGCTGGGGCTGGGTCGCATTGGAGATTGTCTGCGGCATCGCACTCGCCGCGCTGGCCGTGCTGGGGGCATTCGGAAGTTGGCTGCTGTTGCAAGCCGTTTTGTGCGGGTTCTTTTACGGCAAGCTGGCCGCGCAGGTGGAGTTGAAACTCGGCATGAGTCCCCAGGAAATACGAGAAGTCTCACTGAAGGCACAAACCATCGACGCTGTTCGCGACATTTCATTGCTGGTGAGTGTAAACATTGGACTGCTGGTGTTACACATCGTGCCGGTTATCGGTTCGCTGGTTGCGACCGTCGCGAGCACGTATTTCAACCTGTTAATTCTCGGCGGCGATTTCGTCGCATTTCCGCTCGACCTGCGCGGCACGCGGAGGGCAAAGAAGCGTGCGTTCGTCAAACGATTTCGTTTTCACACACTGGGATTAGGAGCAGCCGTTATTCTGTTGATGCTGATTCCGGTCGTCGGTGCGGTCTTGTTGACGACCGCTGTTACCGGTTCGGTGCTGCTGCATCGTCGTCAGCTGCGACTCAATGAGTCGCAGACGGCTACCATAAATTCCATCGCAGCTGATTGAGCATCGCGACTATCCCGCTTCGACAAACCGCCGTGCTGAATCGATCAACATGGCTTTGACCCATTCCGTCTTCACGACGTCCAAGCCCACGCGCTGACCGGCGCTGCGAATGCGGTCGTGAATTTCCTCGATGGCATCAACGACTTCCTTGCGCCCCGGCTCGCCCGGATAGCCGATGCCCTGCGCGAAATCGTTCGGGCCGACGGAGAAGTAATCGATACCGGGGACACTCAAAATCTCGTCGAGATTCTCCTTCACGCCGCCGTCTTCCAGCAACGCGACGACGATCATGTTGTCGTTACACTGCTGATAGTATGCTTTCTTGTCTTTCAACTCGAAGTCGTAGTCACAACCGCGATTTCCGCCGAATGAACGTTCGCCCTGTGGACCAAACAGGCAGGCTTTGACAAGCTGTTCGGCATCGGCCTGCGATGCGATGTGCGGCCCCATGATTCCCTGAATTCCCCGATCGAGATACTGCAACACCGTTGATGATTGAATGTTGGGAACACGGGCGATTGGCGTCACGCCGACCGATTCTGCCGTCCGACAATGATCTTCCAAATCGCTCAAACTGAACGGACCGTGCTCGCCATCGAGCCAAACGAAATCGAAATTGAACGGTGCCAGTATCTCGATGACGTGCGGCGAGGGATACGTGAGGTTGTACCCGCTGGCAATTCGGCCTTCGGCGATGGCGGCTTTGATGCGATTGGGGTGTTTCATGGTGCGAGGGCTTTCATTTCAAGGGATGGGCGGTGCCTGTTTGTACGACACAAATCGCCGCAATTCAACCACACATGCTGGGCGCAGCCTGTTGATGTGGTATTATGGGGAAGAGAGACCGATTGCTTACGATTGTCCGTGGCAGTGCCCGGTTCTTCCTTCTAATACAAATGACATCGCAGGAGTTGTTTCATGAGTCATCAGACGACACGTCGTGATTTCGTCAAGCAGTCGGCCGCGCTCGGCACCGCTTGGTGGGTCGGTTCGCAGTCGGCATTTGCCCTCAGCAAGTCGCCGTTGGAAAAGATTAACTTCGCGTGCATCGGTGTCGATGGCAAGGGATCGAGCGATTCCAACTCCGCCGGCGGAGCAGGAAACATCGTCGCTTTGTGCGATATTGACGACAACCGCATGGCTCGGAAGGCGGCCGCGTACAAAGACGCCAAGAAGTACAACGACTACCGCGTCATGCTCGACGAAATGGGCGACAAGATCGACGCCGTCACCGTCAGTACGCCCGATCATAGTCACGCCGCAGCCAGCATGTTGGCCATGAAAAAGGGCAAGCATTGCTTCACGCAAAAGCCGCTCACATGGTCGCTGTACGAAGCCCGCGTGTTGCGAGAAACCGCTGCGAAGATGAAAGTCTGCACGCAGATGGGCAACCAGGGGACCGCTGAGAACCGTCTGCGAACGGATGTTGAAATCGTTCGCTCCGGCGCCATCGGCAACGTAACCGAAATTCATATTTGGACAAACCGTCCTGTGTGGCCGCAGGGAACCGGCCGGCCGAAAGGCTCCGATCCCATTCCGAAGAACCTGCACTGGGATCTCTTCCTCGGCCCGGCAGGAGAGCGGCCGTATGTTGCGGGAGTCTATCACCCGTTCAAGTGGCGCGGCTGGATCGATTTCGGCACCGGCGCACTGGGCGACATGGCTTGCCACACGATGAACATGCCTGTCATGGCCCTCGATTTGTTCGACCCGATCAGCGTCGTGGCCGACACGTCCGGTATCGTCGAGAACGAATCCTACCCGAAGTACTCCGTCATCACTTACCAATTCCCGGCCCGCGGTAAGTTGCCGGCCTGTAAGATGATCTGGTACGACGGCGGAAAACGTCCGCCGGAAAGCCTCGGCCTGGGTGAAGTCAAATTGCCGGGACGTGGCTCCGTATTGGTTGGTGACAAGGGAACGCTCATTTCGCATGGCGACTACTCTGGTCAGAAGACCGACTTGTTGCCCGGCAAGAAATTCGCCGACTTCGAAAATCCCGAGCAAACGTTGCCGCGGGCAACGGGCAGCGATGCCCACTTCCGCGAGTTTGCACAGGCGATTCTCGCGAACGAGCCGACCAAGGCACTGTCGAACTTCGACCACGCCGGTCGCCTGACCGAAACCGTTCTGCTCGGCAACCTCTCGTTGCGGGGCGGCGGCAAGTTGATCGAATGGGATGCGAAGAACCTCAAAGCGACGAACTTCAAAGACCAGGATAAACTGGCCATCAAACGCGAATACCGCGAAGGTTGGACGCTGTAACGCGGACGATTTCACGAACGATAACGGCCGGAAGACGCCCATGTCTTCCGGCCGTTTTTTCGTACAATAGAAGCCTGAAGCGCAAGCGAAGGGTGATTCCAGAGCGATGCCAAAATGCTCCTTCGCTTGCGCTTCAGGCTTCTATGTTATGCGATGATGCCAAACGACCGATCACTCGCCGATCATCTTCAGGAATTCCGCTTCCGAAATCACCGTCACGCCCAGCTTCTGTGCCTTTTCAAGCTTGCTGCCGGCCTTCTCGCCGGCAAGGAGAAAGTCGGTCTTCTTCGAGACGCTACTGGATGCCTTGCCACCGTGACGATGAATGGCCTCTTTGATTTCATCACGAGTGAACCGCGAAAGCGTACCGGTGGCAACGACGGTTTTTGCTTCGAGCGGACCACCTTCGCTTGTGGGGCGGGCCGGTACTGGTTCGCCGAAGTTCAATCCCAACTCGCGCAGGTCGGCAACGATTTCCTGCCCCACCGGTGAAGAGAAAAACGTGCAGACCGAATGCGCAATGACCGGACCGATTTCATCGACTTCCGCGAGCGATTCCTCTGATTGGCAAACGATCTCATCCAGCGTTCCGAAACGTTCGGTAAGAACCCTTGCGTTCGTCGTTCCCACATGACGAATGTTGAGGCCCGTTAAGAGCCGCCACAGCGGACGTGTCTTTGCGTCCTCAATAGACGCGACTAAATTATCGACCGACTTCTCGCCAATGCGATCCAACCCGGTGATTGCATCGCGGTGTTGTTGTAAACGAAAAACGTCCGGGATGCTCCCCAGCAGTCCTGCATCGACCAACTGTTCGATGTGCCTGATCCCCAGCCCCTCAATATCCATCGCGCTCCGCGAGCCGAAATATCGCAGCGTCTCGCGCAACTGGGCCGGACACTGCGGATTGACACAGCGAATGTAAACGCCTCCTTCGTCCTGCGTCACTTCACTATCGCATTCCGGGCAGCGTGTGGGGAAAATGAACGGCTGCTCGCTGCCGTCGCGGCGGTGCTCTTCGACGCGAACTACGTGCGGGATGATCTTTCCCGCCTTTTCGACCACCACCCAATCGCCAACGCAAACGCCAAGCCGTTCAATTTCGTCGCGGTTATGCAGGCTGGAACGTGACACGGTTGTCCCGGCAATTTCGACCGGTTCCAAGTTCGCAACCGGTGTCAACGTGCCGGTCTTTCCGACTTGGATGGCGATTTCTTCCACGCGCGTAACGGCTTCGTACTTCTCCCATTTATAGGCGATCACCCAACGTGGGCTTTTGCTCGTGTTGCCCACTTGCTGGCGGAGCGCCAAATCGTTCAGCTTGAGAACGATACCGTCGATCTCGAAGTTCAGAGCGTGCAGGTCGTCAATCAGCGAATGCGCATACTCCAACGCCGCTGGGAAATCGGCCAACGCATGAACGTCCGGTGTGACCGGGATGCCCATTACTTTGAGTGCGTCGATGAATTCGATGTGCGTACGGTACTCGGCTCCTTCCAGGTAACCGGCGCCGTGGGCGAAGAAACGAATCTGACGCTCGGCACATAATTTCGGATCGAGCAGTTTCAGCGCGCCGGCCGTTGCGTTGCGCGGATTGGCAAACGGTTGCTCGCCGCGTTCTTCCTGTGCAGCGCGGATCGCGGCAAAATCAGAATTGGCGATAAACGCTTCACCACGAACTTCCAGCACGGCCGGAATGTTCTCGCCCGTTAAATGCAACGGCACGCCGCGAATGGTGCGGACGTTGTGCGTAATGTCGTCGCCTTCACGGCCGTTGCCCCGCGTGACGCCGCGCGTGAGCACGCCATCTTCGTAAACGATGGCAACCGCTGCCCCGTCGATTTTGTATTCGACGGTGTACTCGCGCGGCTCCTCGCCCAACAACTTGTTCAGCCGTTGGTCGAATTCGGCCAACGCCTCTTCATCGAAAGCGTTATCAATCGACAGCATCGGCAGCCGATGCGGAACGGTTTGAAACCCCTCAATCGGTTCGCCGCCAACTTTGTGCGTGGGACTGTCAGGCGAATCGAACTCAGGATGATCCAGTTCCAACTGCTCCAATTGTTTGAGCAGTTTGTCGAATTCAAGATCGCTGATCTCCGGCCGCGCTTCGACGTAATACAATCGGCTATGCCGCTCCAACTCAGCCCGAAGATGGTCGATTTCATTTTCAACGTCGTTGCTGTCGGATGCCATGCGCGAGGGGTTTCTGTGATGGCTGATCGAGGAGAGATTTGATTTGACGCAAAGGCGCTAAGGTGCAGAGATTCGCCAAGAAACCTAAAATGAGAAGACATTGAGTGAGAAGGATTATCGAACGAACCAAGCTTGAATATACAGTGCGACAGCGATGACGATCGAGGCAATGACACTGACAAATGTCGCAATCAACAAGACAGGCGGTAGATGGGCCCAAGCATCACCAGCCAAAACGGGGTTGTTGCGATGCACAACAAAAATATCGATGCTGAACCAAAGGATCACCATCGCTGGTCCGGAAAACAACGCGACCAAAGGAATCCAACTGCGCGACTTTCTGTCAGATCGCAATTTGGGGCGAGAAAACACAAGAAGAATGCAGGTGCCAACGACCAGCATGAAGCCAGCCATTCTTACGTTTGGCCACATGTCCGTTAATGCCAACATCTCTAGAATTCCGATTTCTATTAGCGAATTCCACGTCCGTATGCACTGTATCCATTACAAAATGCCGTGGCGTAGCGGTCTTGTCGGTTCACTCCGCCGATGAATCCGTCGAACCCTTGCTCCCGCCGTCGCCCTTCTTCTTTGCGCTGCGTTTCCGCGATGCCGTTGACTTCTTCTTACCGACCGGGTCGTCCCAACTTTTCAGCTGCTGCCGAATCTCTTTTCGGTTCAGCAACACGCGCGGCAAACGGAAGTCGGCTTCCGATTGGTATGTGGCGGTGCCGGCGTGTCGGTCCTCTTTGCCGACGATCTGTTCGAGGCTGCGCATCCAGTCGGGAATGTCGAGGCCGGAACCGACGGCCGACTGCATGTAGGCGTTGATTTCTTCACGGAGCATCGCGAACGACCCGGATGGCGAACGTCCCGCGCGGGCGTCTTGCATAGCGGGGGCAACCAATGCCAGCATGCGGTTGACCGCCAAAGGCTTCACAAAGCGTTCGTGTAAACGATCGGAAACCGAAGGCAGCCGCATGCCGTGTTGTTTCTCCAACGCTTGTAACTGCAACAGATGCCGCTCGGCCTTGTTGCCGGTTCTTTCGGCGAACAGTTTTTCCCAGATGACGGCCGCTTCGGTCTTTTCCGGCCCGGCGAGTAATTCATGCGCGATACCGACCGGTGCCATGTTCCAGGCGTCGCGTTCGTAGGCGGCTTCGACCCGCAGAAAATCGAGCAGGCAATAAAACATTTCGCCGTAATCCGACTGCGTGGTCGTTGTTTTGTACTCCAGAAAACGTTCCAGTCCATCCATCAGCGACTCGTAAATCAGCTCCAGACAATCGATGACATAGTCTCGATCGACGGCTCCGCTTTCCAGGTCCTCGGCAAGTCGAAACGGATGCAGCGGGTCCTGAATCTCGGCCAGTTCATCGAGAAAATGTTCGACGCCGTGATGAAGGATCGCCCTGATTTTCCCCGGTGGTAGCAGCATGCGGGCGTGGAACAAGTCGGCACCGTAGTCGGCAATGAATTCCTTGACGTCGTGCCAGACGTCTTCCTCTTCGAGTTTCTCCACGCTCGACAGCCGCGTCGTGGAACTGTGCTTCAACCACAATCCCAGATAGGGATCGACAATTTCACCGATGATTTCAATCATTTCATCGTCAGAGAAATCGTCGGCATTGTTCTTGCCGACCGATTCGATGACGCATTCAAGCGAGTTATGCAGTGCAACGCGAAACAGGCGGTCGAACTCGGTGACGGCAGTCCCTTTGCCGGGCCGTGACGAGCGTTCCATGCGAAAGGCGGTCTTCAGCAACGCCCAGGTTTCACGCAGCAACCCCACCTGCGGCAACTGCGATAACAGAAACGTCAGATTCGATAGCAACAGTCGCGTTTCGCGGACCTCGTCGGGTCGTCCTCCGTTTTCCAACGGAACGTACAACAGAGATCGGCCCGCCAATTCCTTTTGCAGTCGCGGAAATAATCGTCGTGCTTCGGCGGGGTCTCGACGCAAAACAGCACGAAACATGGGAACCCACTGGAGATCACCGACGGCTGACTCTGTGTCCTTCGTCCTGGATGCCGAATCGGGAAGACAACACAGCAGACACCGCCATGCATTCTGACAACCGATCAGCGTCGCGATCATTGCATGCAGCAGGTCAAATTTTTCCTGCAACTGCACGCCATATTCGCCGTCGCCGTTAATTTGGTCGGCAGAAAACGGAACGTCGTACTGCCACACCGCCAGGATTTGCCGACTGAGATTCACCTCCAACCGCTCCGCCTGTTGCGCCCAAGAAGCGACGACCTCGATTTGCTCGTTGTCGAGTTTGAATGGTTTCGGTTTTTTTCCCGACTGCGTGACCGCGGGCGTCAGCAATGCCGAGGCAGCCATCTGCCACAACTGGGACAACGTATTCAAGAATTTCAGCCGCGGCTCGAAGATGCGAGTGATCGACGCGATCTCCGTATCGTCGGCATTGAAACCCTCATCCATCGTTTCGCCCTGATGACCATCATCGGCGCTGTCGCGATAGGTTACATTGTCGTAAGCCGCATCAAACAGTTGCT
This sequence comes from Planctomycetaceae bacterium, assembly GCA_018699955.1. GTDB lineage: Bacteria > Planctomycetota > Planctomycetia > Planctomycetales > Planctomycetaceae > JABISG01. The sequence goes on from JABISG010000090.1 coordinate 39,990, forward strand.
CTTCGTCGTCATCTTCATCCAAAGGATTCGTTTCATTAGCTGACTCGGCTGCCCCGCCGCTGGCCTGACCGGTGGCGATCAACAGATCGGGAACTGACCAGTATTCACCGGCGTTGGCTTCGAGATAATCGAACATGCGCCGAATTGCCAACCAGATGTCGGCATCGTCCATCCTCTCGCCTTCCGGCGCGACAACCACCTTCATCCACCTGAGCAGCATGGAGTACAGCGAATGCGGTCCGTTTTCCATGCCGACGGTTTCCACTTCGCTCAACCACTGCACGAGCAAGCCCATTGCTGCAACATGATCGCGGCGATCAAGCAATGCATTAACCACCAGTGCGTATGATTTGACCGCACGAAAATCGTCCACCTTGCCGCGCCAGAAGGAGATGTCTCCGGCGGCTTCTCCGGCGCCACGCCATTCGCTTAGCGATTGTGCCACCTGACAGGCCGACTCAAAACTCTCGTGGCCGGAAACGTGAGGCAGGGCGGTGACCACGGTGCTAGCGTACTGATCCCACCGTTCGGCCAAGGCTTGGAAATGTTCGATCAAGAAGCTGGCGAGATCGGCATCGCCGACGGCGGCCGCTTCACCCAATGCGGCAGAAAACAGGCCGAACAGTCGCTCCATTAAGTCCAGGAGATCCTCGACACGTTGATCGGGGATGCTATCTTCGCGCGAATGAAAGAGTGGAAACAACTCTTGAAAAGCGAGAATGTTCCACGGATCGACAATCGCGCCGCACTCGATGCCCCGCTGGAGCAGATCTTCGACTTCGTTTATTCGCTGCGAAACGTTCTGCAATTGTCCTCGTTCGATTTCGAGATGTGTCGATGCGATTCGCCAATTGATCTCACACTGAAACCGCGTTGCTGCGGCGGGAATCAGCTCGGCCTGTTGGCGGCTTTCCTCGGGGAAGCCCATGCGTGCATAGAGTTGTGCCAGGTGCTGATATTGAACCTGCCTCGCTCCAAATCCCGCCAGTCGCATGTTGAGCTGCTGCCGCACGTGGCCAAAGGGCTGCTGAGTCAATTCGGCTTCACGCCGCAGCCGCTCTCCTCGTTCACCGCCCACGTCGGCCAATAACCGCACGTAAAAAGTATCACGCTGCCGCGCAATCCTGGGTAGCAAAGACGTCAAGGTGACGTCGGAATCGTGTGCGTCCGGTCCGTAACCGCTCACCGCCGACGCCATCAACATTGTGCCGCACAGCGCCGCCGCCGCGTCGTACAACAATTCCTCGTGCGAGGCATCATCACTCTCTTCGATCCAATCGAGCAGCAGGTCGAGGATGATTCGCCTGACGACGAACCGCCGATAATAACCTTTGTTGTCGATGACGTGCGGGTCCCATTCGCCGAACATATAGTTCGTTCGCTTGTTCATGGGATGCGAATGGTCGTGTGCCCGCACATCCATCGCCAATTCATCCATTCGCGACAAGTCGAAATGCGCTTCGCGCAGAATGTCGTCGGGCGTTTCCCGGAAGAACTCCAATGTGCGTTCCAGCAGCGCGCGGTATTTTCCGCAGGCAACGCCCACCCCGCGAATGTAAAGCGGGACGGGACGGAATCTTTCACGCGAGTACGGCTGCATCTTGCGGCCGTTTTCGAGCACCGGCAACGGCCGATAGCCGAGAAAATCATTCAGATCATCGATTGCGCCGACGACAATTCGCTCGCGATCGTCCCACGGTCCACCTTGCGACAGCACCGCTTCACTCACCCGCGCCACAAACAACGGCTGATTCAAGTCGTCTTCATCGAGATGGGGCAGTAAGTCGGCGTGGTGTTTCCTGTAGGCAGGCAGGCACTCGTCGAAGATCAACCGCGTTACGGCTTCGGCCTGCTCGCAATCGGCAAACGCGGGCGACGACTTTTGCAATTCCGTGAGCCGCTTCAGCAACTGGTCTCGCGGGCCATCCCAGCCGACATCAACTGCGAGACTCTCCCACCAGACATCGAACGCCCGCTGCACGCCGGCGTCGGGAGTCCCGTTGGAGAAATTAAAATACCCCAATATCGTCGCCAATGCGTCGTTCGACGCAGCGGAGCCGGTTGGGGATGAGTCGCAGTTCGCTTCCATCGTGGTTGACTCGTACGGTTGTTGAAACTTTTCGTTCGGTCGGCCCGGCGGCGGGCGAAATTTTGTGAGCCAATCGGCTGGTCCGGCAGCATTTCCGTTGCCCAGTTCCAGCCATTCCATTGTGACGAACAGACGTGGCCAATCTCAATAGTACATTTGTCTGAATCTGTTTGCTTCGGCTCGCCACATGAGTTTTTTTGCAACTGGTTTGACCTGGCGGTTCCAAAACGGCAACACTGTGTGACGATCGTATTGTATCACAATAGCGGTTGCATTGGTCTTGCGAAGGATTGCATTCGCTGTAGCGATAAAAAACATCACCGCACACACGATACCGGATGACTGGAGTTGGCATGATTGACGTCAAGAAAATCCTGGTTGCAACTGATTTTAGCGACCACGCGCGCACGGCATTAGAATACGCGGCCTCGTTTGCGTCGTCGTTTGGTTCGGAAGTCTTGCTGTGCCACGTCGTTCCCGGCCCCGACCTCTTGTCGCAGCTTCCCCCGGGCGGTGAAGGCTACTTCCCCCCGAACTTCACCGATTCGCAGCAACAGGCGGCGACCGAAGAAGGCAACCGCTGGTTACAGGACGCCGGCGTTTCCGGCGGCCGAATGCTGACACCGGCCGGCACGCCGTTCGTCGAAATCGTTCGGCTTGCGCGCGAGGAAGACGTCGATCTTGTTGTGGTCGGCACGCATGGACGAGGTGCCGTCGCGCATATGTTGCTCGGCTCGGTGGCGGAAAAAGTTGTCCGTAAATCGCCCTGCCCCGTGTTGACGGTTCCCCAAAAGGGTCACACGTTCTCGATGCCCTAAGCTATCCCGCAGTGCCAACTTGCAGCCGTCACTGAAAACAGAAAACTTCTGAACGTCATTCTCACCGCACTAGACAGGCCCCAACGATGACCGAAACGAATTCGGAAGACACCGGTTCGGAAGACACCGGCTCGCAGTCGGAAGCCCCCTATCCCGGCTCGAAAGATATGCCGCAGTGGAACGTCGGCGAACTCATCGATGCGCCGAAATTCAAAATGAGCAACTGGTTCGCCATGTTGGGGCCGGGGCTGCTGATGGGTGGGGCGGCGATCGGCGGCGGCGAATGGTTGGTCGGCCCAATCGTTACTGCCAAATACGGCGGGGCGATGTTGTGGCTGGCCACGCTGAGCGTTTTGGGTCAGGTGATTTACAACATCGAAATCAGCCGCTACACGCTTTACACCGGCGAGCCGATTTTCACCGGAAAGTTCCGCACGCTGATGGGACCCACGTTCTGGGTCTTTATTTATCTGCTGCTCGATTTTGGTTCGGTGTTCCCCTATCTGGCGTCCAACGCGGCCATTCCGTTGGCAACGGTCATGCTGGGAGAAGTTCCCAACCCGTCTGCCGGGAAGGACGCCGTCATTCTCGGGATGACGATGTCGCACGAGACATTGCTGCGCGTACTGGCGTATGTGATCTTTCTGACGGCGATGATCCCGCTCATCTTCGGCGGAAAGATCTACAACGTGTTGAAGGCGATCATGACGTTCAAAATCGTCTCCGTTTTCAGCGTGCTGATCGTCATCGCGATCGGCTGGTCGACGATGGATACATGGGTCGAAATCTTCAGCGGCTTCGTCAAGTTCGGCAACGTGCCGATTCGCTCGGTTGAAGACCTCAACGGCAACGGAGTGTTGGACCCCGGCGAAGATTGGGACAACGATAATTGGCTGGACGTGATGGAACCGTCTTTGGAACTCAAATTCGGCACCGTGTTTACGGGCGGAATCGCAACCGACATCGACCAGGATGGCGTTGCCGACAAGATGGTCCCGCGGAAAGTTGGCGACGAAGAGATTCTCTGGCCCGACCTCGACGACGACGGTGAGCCCGATGAAACTGTTACCCTTGATGTGGATGGTGATGGGCAAGCAGACGGAACCTGGAAACTCGAACTCGGCCCCCAAAACAACATTCGCTTCAGGAGCAAACTCCGTAAGCGAAACGAAGAAGGGGAGTTGACCGAGGAACTGACTGGAGAAGAGCAACTACTGCACTTCATCGACATCGACGGCGACGCCACGCGCGACGGTGATCGCGTGAGCAACGTCTTCACCGCCGACGAGATGCCCGACATCGATTGGTCGTTGATCGCATTTCTTTCGGCATTGGTCGCAATTTCGGGATCGGGCGGATTGTCGAATGCCCCCGTCAGCAACTACACCCGCGATCAAGGGTGGGGCATGGGGCATCATGTCGGGGCGATTCCCAGCGTCGTCGGCGGCCAGGACATTCAACTTTCGCACGAAGGAACGGTCTTCATTCCGGATGAACAGTCGATGCCGCGCTGGAAACGCTGGTACCGCCACGTGCTGCGCGACCAACTTGTGGTCTGGATGCCAGCCTGTTTCATCGGGTTGGCGCTGCCCAGCATGCTCTCGGTGCAGTTTCTGGCCCGGGGTACCGAAGCCGATAACTGGACCGCCGCCGCGATGACGGCCGGTGCCGTTCAAGATGCCGTCGGCGGGCAATGGGGGGGTATCTTCTGGTTCCTGACACTGTTCTGCGGCTTCCTGGTGTTGGCGCCCAGCATGGCGACGTCGGCCGACGGTATCATCCGTCGCTGGGTCGATGTCTTCTGGACATCCAGTAAGACTCTGCGGAAAGTCGATCCGAAGAGCATCCGCTATGTCTACTTCGGCGTGCTGACAGTGTTCGCCATCTTTGGCATGGTCATGCTGTCGCTGGAGAAACCGTCCGGACTGCTGAAGATCGCGACGATGTTCTTCAACTTCGCGTTGGGCTTCTCCTGCCTGCACACGGTGTTCATCAACATGACGTTGCTGCCGAAGCAACTGCGGCCTAACTGGTTCGTGCGGATTTCGCTCACCTTCTCGGGCGTATTCTTCTTCGGCGTCGCAACCGTGTCGGCGTTGTACCAGCTCGGAATGCTCCATTAAGCCGACGACGGTGACCACGCCCACTTGGCCCGCCGTGATTACACGGCGGGCCGGGTTGGAATATATCGACGCGGCGGCGCTTGAACGTCAGTGGGGAAAGAAAATTCCCATGTGAGAAAACCCGCAGAAGAACAGCAACGGGGATCGGGTCTGTCGGAAGCGCTCTGTTACTACCAATCGATGTGACAGTTTGGCAACGACTCTTGGAGCATCTTCACGCCCTCACCTGTGACCTGCGTATCATTAAGTTTCAAGAGTTGAAGGCTGGTCAGGCCACTGAGATGTTTCAGCCCTTCATCGCTGATTGTTGTGTCGGCGAGCGACAAGACTTGAAGACTTGTAAGACCACTGAGATGTTTCAAACCGTTGTCACTGACATGCGTGCCGTTTAACCACAACTCTTGAAGAGTAGTCGGACTTCTGAGATGTTTCAGCCCGGCGTCGCTGATTTTCGTATTAGTCAGCCCCAAGAATTGAAGATTCTTCAGACTACTGAGATACCTCAACCCTTTATCGCTAATTCGTGTATCGCTAAGAAAGACGTGAGTAACATAATAACGACCGAACAATTTCACCGGAACTTGTTCCCACACGACCCATCCATCCACCCGCTCAATTTCCCCAATCGCACTGTTTCGTTCGTGGGCAGGCCACCCCACGACAACATCAAACCAGCCCACCACAGCAAACAGAGCCACCACGCCAAGTGCGATGTTCCAACGTTTGCGGGATGGTTTGGGCTTGGTCACTGGTCAGTGCCTCTGGTGCTGAAGTCGTGAACCTTCCGTCATCGTAACGGGGAGTCGAAACTTTGAGAATCCCTGCTGAACATGGGGTGTGTGTTTAATTGACCGAAAAAGCCCCAAGTTATTTAAGCGCTGAAGCGCAACAGCTTCTTGCATCAGTTGATGTCAGTTGCTGTCGGGCTGAGGAACGAACCAAAACGTCATTCCCGCGCAGGCGGGAATCCAGCGAGCCGGCAAATCACGCAAAACCACCTGCGACACACCCACTTCACCCCAACACGCGACGCATGCTTTTCCGCGAAGTGACTGGATTCCCGCCTGCGCGGGAATGACGGATCGCGCGGTCGGGTGGTACAGCTTTTTACGGCACCCCACAGGCTTCTATGGGAAAACCATTGCCTCACGGAAGTTAAGTGCCACGCCCGACACGGGTTAATTTTCAGTCAACCCGACGGCCGATTACGCCGATCTTAACAGTTGTAGGAATTGTACTGCGCTCACTCTGCGGCGACTCAGAAACCCGGTTTTTTGAAAAAACCGGGTTTCTCGCTGGATCAGCGCAACACATTTCCCACATCCAACTTAGATCGAAACAGACAACCGTGGTTGCCGTCGGGGGGCGTGCGAATGCAGGGCGATGCGAAACGTAATCAACAGGTCCAGGCAGACTCTGCTGCAAACACTTCCTGGGCGGCGGCGATATTTCAATCGCCCATCCTCTGGGGCGGGCTGTTAACGGCTGGCTTTTACCAGCTGATTCCCTTTCTGCCGGTGCAGCGTGAACTGGCCGAGCGGTATTTCTGTAACCACCCCTTGGAATACGCAACGGCGGCGTTGTTCTTCGTGGGGATCGCAACGCTGGGTCTGAAGGCCATCGGCGCGTTCAACCAGAGAGCGGCGCTCGGCCTGAATCTGCTGGAGAAGACCTCGGCGGTCGAAACGGCCGATGCCATCGCGCGGACTGAATCGCTCGAAAAAGATTTGGCCGGTCTCTCGCCCAACCAGAACCGATCGATTCTCGCCCTGCGGATTCGTGACGTCTGCCTGTATGTCCGCGGACGGCGTTCGGGTGCCGGGCTGGAAGAGCATCTGAAATATCTGGCCGAATTGGCCGCTGAAAGGATGCATAACAGTTACGCGATAGTTCGCAACATCACCTGGGCGGTGCCGATCATCGGCTTCCTGGGAACGGTGATCGGCATCACAATTGCCATTGCGAACGTCACACCGGATCAACTCGATAGCTCACTGGGCGAAGTCACCAGCGGACTGGCCGTCGCTTTCGACACCACGGCACTCGCGCTCGCGTTGTCACTGGTGTTGGTCTTCAGTTCGTTTCTTGTTGAGCGCAGCGAGCAGGCGATTCTGTCGGATGTTGAAGAGTTCGGCATTAAGCGAATCACACCGTTGTTCCCCGTTGAAAACGAGCCGGCTTCCCCGTTAATCGCAGCGGAACAGCAAGCCTCGCAACATCTGATCGAAAAAACCGAATCGCTCATCAATTGGCAGGCCCAGGTTTGGCAGGAGGGTATCGATTCGCTACGGAATCGCTGGACCGAGACGCTGGAGAAACAACAGGGCAGCCTCGACGACGCGATTCAGCAGGGGTTGGCATCAACACTCGACGAGCATCAACGTGAACTCGGCGATGTCCGCAGCGAGTTCATCGAGGCCTTCCAGGTCGTCTCGAAACAACTGACCGACAATCACGCCGCTGCAAGTCACGCGCAGCAGGAAGTCCACCAGGAATTCCAGCAGCAGATGTCGGAATTGTGGCAGCATGTGCGAACCGACTTTGCAGCGCTTCGCGAAGAGCAGAACACGCGAATGGACGAGCTGCTGAAGTCGCTTTCGCAGAACGTCGGTGGCTGGCAGACACAACTCAAAGAGAGTACGGATGCCGGAACAGCGCAGCTTGGAGAACTACGGCGGCAAGGCGAAATCCTGCTGAAGGTCGTCGAGCAGGAAGAGCAGTTGGCACGATTGCAATTGCGGTTGAATGAAAACCTCGAAGCCGTGCGAGTTGCCGACACATTTGAAGAAACGCTGCACAGCCTGACCGCCGCAGTCCATCTGTTGTCGGTGAAGACGAAGCCCAAAGCCGCGTGAGGCGCAGCGTGATTCGTTGAAGTCTTAACGCGTTGTCGGCAGTCCAAACCGGTTGCGAAGATTCGGGGCAACGACGTATCAGGGGGCTTACGCCCCCCGCTCGCCATTTCTACCCACTATCCACTAATGGCTATTCCCTAAACGATGAGTCGCTCGAAGGGTCGAACGTCTAACTCGGTGTCACTCTTCCCGTTTCTGGCGGTGTTGGTGTGCGCTATGGGTGCGCTGATTTTCCTGCTGCTGGTCACCACGCGGCGAATTCGGCACAACGCCGTGATGGACGCGATCGTTGCTGCGGACGTGGCTCCCGACAAACCGTTGGTCATTCCTGTCGATGTGCCGGTTCGCGAACCCGATGAGGAGCCGGCCACGCCCATCGTTCCCAAGATGACGGCAGTGGCAGCGCCAATTCCAGAGCCGGTGCCTGAGGAACGCCCCGATCCGAATGCCACGTTACGCGAACTGATTGCCGCACTTTCGCAGCGACGCGATGACGAACGTAAACGGCTCGAAGAAGGCAACCAATTGGTGGCAGCGTCACGAAGCAAACTCAAAGATTCCGACATCCGGCTGGCTCAATTGTCGCAGACATTCAAAAACAGAAAAGAACAACTGCTGACCACCAGCGTTAACCGGCAGGTATTGCGGGCCCAGTTCACCAGCCTCGGCGAACAGATAGACGAGGCAACTGTTCTCCTGCATCGCGAAAAGCAACAGAACGCGACCCGCAGTACGAAGTACTCGATCGTCCCATTCGACGGCCAATCGGGAACCACGCGGCGACCGATTCTCATCGAATGTCGAAAAAACGGTCTGACGTTTATGCAGGAAGAGTTGACGCTCACCGCCGCCGACCTCGACGGCTTCACAGCGGAGTACAATCCACTGTTAGCGGGAACGCGCGCGTTGGTGCGGTATTGGCAGGCCCAAAACAAACTCAACGACCCGGACGAAGTCGATGCTGAGCCTTACGTGTTGTTAATCGTCCGTCCCAGTGGCAGCGTTGCCTACTATGCCGCCCGCCGTTTGCTCTCGGAGTTATCACAATCCACCGGCTATGAACTGGTGGCAGGTGATCGTGAGCTGGATGTTCCACCGTCTGAACCGCAAGCAACACAGTTGTGCCGCCGTGCGATCGAATCCGTGTTAGGAGAACGCAAGCGGGTCATCGATTCGGTTGCGCGAGCCGGTCGAGGCAATGATGGTGTACTGCGTTTTCAACGAGGCAATGGTGGCTTTGAACCGGTGGAACCCGAGAAGTCCATCTTCGACCGCACCGGGAAACCAGGCTTCGGCGGACGGGTGAAAGGTCCGCAAGGAGGTTCGAACAACCGATCCGGAGCGGGCAACGGACGACCGGGATCGAGTCGTCGTCCTTCGGAAAGTCGAAATCCAATGAAAGCCGATGGTACCGGCGGAAGGCGAACCGTTGGTGGCGGAACGGGGCGATTGCCGGGACAACCGGGAACGGGATCACGAGTTGGCGAAAACAGCCCGGGAGGCCGGCTACCCAACGGCACACCGGGCGAATCGGGGACGCGAACATCTCGTGGCAACGGCGGCGACATTGGAACCATCGGCGAGGGCGGACGCTCGCAAGGTCCCACAGGTTCGGCGGATCGCTTTCCCGACGAAGTATCCAGGCCATCCTCGTTCGGCCCATCTGGAACGGGTACCGGTCGAGACAGCTCGACGAGAGGTACAGGCAGACCGAATTCCAACGGGAACGGTGGCGAACCCAGCCGTGGCAATTCGGGCGACGGTCAATTCACCGGTAACAGCCGGAACGGCGGCAGCAACGCAAACAATGGTGGTGGCGAGAACACCGGCAACGGCCGAAATAGCGGTACCGGTCAGAATAGCGGCAACGCCGGAAACACAAGCGGTGGCGCAGGTGGCGGTTCACCCACTGGCGGAAAGCCCGGTGGGCAGCCGGCGATTCCGTTTCGCACATTCGGACGTACAACCAGCGCAAAGGGTGGGGCCGGCCGTTCCCGTGGTTCGGGTGGGTCCGGTGGAAGTCCACGTTCACGTCAAGGTCATGGCATCGGCAGTAACCGCAACGGCATTGGATTTGAACGCGAGACAACAATTCGCGTTTCGTCCGATCGAATCCGCGTCGGCAGCCAGCCGGAGATTTCCATCAGCCGCTTCAAAACATTTGACGAATTGACCGAACGCGTTCTCGACGATCTCGATCGACACGCGCGCAGCTGGGATGCACCGCCGAAGAATTTCCACTGGGTGCCGGTCGTCAATTTTGTCGTCAGCCCGGGGGGCAATCTGTATTACGAACGTTTGCACGGCCCGCTGAGAAAACTGGGGATCAGTTCAACCTCAGAATACCCGCTCGACACACCCGTCTATCAGAAACCACCGGAGTGATTGCATGAGCCGTCGCACCGACCGCAACGCCGTCGGATTCGAGTCCGATTCGTTTCTCGACATCATCGCCAACATCGTCGGCATCCTCATCATTCTGATTGTGATGGCGGGCGTTCGTGTGGGCAATGCGCCCATTTTGCCGCTGGTCGATATCGCAACACCTGCACCAATCGACGAGCAGCCGGAGATTGTCGTCGTTGCGCAATTACCACCGGAAGAGTTACCAACGCCGGAAGAACAACCACTGCCAACAGTGCCGGGTCCTGAACTCTCTCCGCCGAAACCTCCACCCCCGATCGAACCATCGCCCGAATTGGTGGCACTCGTCAGCCGTCTCAATGGCGAGGTCGCATCACTCAAATCTGATTCCGAATCGTCCGTGTTGTTGCTGTCGCAACTGCGCCAAGCCGAAGAGGAGACCGACCAGAAGCTGCGGGGCGTCGCGGGAACCTTGGCAGCGGAATCGGCCGCGCTCGATGCCGAGAAAAAGGCCGTCGCGGGACTCGATGCCGAGTTGGCAAGTCGCCGCGATCAGGTGCAACGGCTACGGTTTCAGTTGAAACAGACGAAGGACTCCAAGCCGCCGGCAAAGCAGATTCGGCACAAACTGACGCCGATTGGCAGCACAGTTGTCGGTAAGGAATTGCACTTTCACGTCTTCCGCAACCGCGTCTCGCATGTGCCGTTGGATGATTTGCTCGGTCGATTGCGGTCGCAGGTTCTCAGACAGAAAGACTGGTTGACGAAATTCAATACGCACCACGGATCGGTCGGCCCGGTGGCCGGCTTCACGATGAATTACGTCGTCGTGCGGCAACGGCTTTCTGTGGTTGAGGAACTGCGACAGGGTCGCGGGATGATGCGGATTGGCGTCTCGGAATGGCAACTCGTTCCCTCACGCGACATTGCCTCAGAAACGGCAAAGGAGGCGCTACGGCCCGGTTCGGCATTTCACCGCGCCCTGCTGGCCGCCGACAGAAACGCCACGCTGACCTTCTGGGTTTATCCCGACAGCTTCGAGGTCTACCGAAAGCTGCAGCAAGTCGCTCAGGAAGAGGCGTTCACAGTCGCCGCCCGACCGCTGCCCTTCGGCATCCCAATCTCCGGCTCGCCCAACGGCTCGCGGTCATCGGGACAGTAGCTGCGATGCAACGCATCGCTGACGGCGTCGTGGCACCCGAAACGACGTCTGCGACTCGTTGAGTCGCAGCTGGGGCTGATCGTCTCATTGCTGATTTCGGCTTGCGGATTGCGGTTTTTCTGAAACCGCGTATCGTAGAAATTTCTAAACCGATATCCGCAATTCGAAATCGATCTCACGCATCATGCCTGATTCGCCTCCCCCGGCCGACGATTCTCCCGACGAACTCGTTCCCGATTCGGTGATTCCGCACCAGCATTTGCCGGCGCTTAGGTATCGCGACATGCCCGATGCGATTCCGTGGCGGATGATGCTGGGACCGAGCATCATGCTGGCCGGTCTTTCGCTCGGCTCGGGCGAGTTCATCCTCTGGCCGTACATTACTTACCAGACCGGCTTCGTGTTTTTCTGGGCCTGCATGCTGGGCGTCATCACGCAGTTTTTTCTCAACATGGAAATCGAGCGATGGACGCTGGTTACCGGGGAAAGTGCAATCACTGGCTTTTGCCGCCTCAGTCGGCATTGGGCGTGGGTGATGCTGTTGATGAATATCATTCCCTGGGCCTGGCCTGGATGGGCAACCGGCGCGGGGACGATACTGAGTTGGCTGATGTTCGGCGTGAAAGAACAGGCCACAGCAACCGGGGGGGTGGAGTACACGGCCCACTATGTCAACTACTTCGGCATTGCCGGGTTGCTGCTTGTGGGGATTGTGCTGACCGCCGGGCCGGTGGTCTACAAAACCGTCGAACGAATTCAGACTGTGCTGGTTGGGTTCATTCTGTGTGTGGTCATTGTCGTCGCTTTTATGGTGATTCGGCCCGATGCTGTCGCTGCGATGGCAAGCGGCACGGTGAACATTGGCGGCCTGCCCGATTTGAGTCAGCCGGGCATCGACCTGATGATGCTGTTGGGCGCGCTCGCCTTTGCCGGTGCCGGCGGGACGACGAATCTGGGCCAGAGCAATTTCATCAAAGACAAAGGCTATGGCATGGGCAAGTTCATCGGCCGCATTACCAGCCCGCTGACCGGTGAAGAAGAAGCAACCGCCGACGTCGGCTATCACTTCAAACACACGCCCGAAAACATGCGCCGGTGGCGAGCATGGTGGCGCGCGGCCAACATCGAACACTTCTTCAGCTTCTTCCTGACCTGCGTCGTCTGCCTGTGCCTGATGTCGTTGATTACTTATTCGCTGTTGTACGACGCGAATGGCAATTTGAAATCCAACATGGATGAATACGGCAGGAGTCTTGGCTTTGTGTGGGGACAGGCAACGCAACTGGGTAGTTCGTATGGGCCTGCGGTTCGGATTGGATTTCTGTTGATGGGGGCCGCCGTCCTGCTGACAACCGAGTTGGGAGTTCTCGACGCAGTCGCCCGCATTTCGACCGACATTGTCAAAGTGAATTACCTCAAAGACAACGACAACTGGTCGCTGAGCAAGTTGTACTTCTGCTTCCTCTGGGGCGAGATTCTGCTCGGCTGCGGCATCTTGCTCATTGGATTCAGTCGGCCGTTCACACTGTTCGTCATCTCCGCAGCAATGAACGGTGCCGTGATGTTTATCTACTCGTTGATTCTGTTGTACATGAACAACAAGGTACTCACCCGCAACCTATCGATGCACCCCGTGCGATTTCTGGCCATTGTCTGGTCCTGCGCATTCTTCGGCTACTTCACCATTCAAGCCCTGCGAATTTCCTTATGGCCGGCATTGTTCGGCGACGCTTCAGTGCAATGATATAAGACCGTGGATGCCACTGGCGTGTCGCCAGTGTTTTCCGCCATGCACTGGCGACACGCCAGTGTCACCCATCGAAGGCGAACGGACGAGGCACTACACCAGCACGTCGTCCAGTGCCGCCAGGCTGACAACTTCATCCCGCCGCACCAGCACCCGGCGACGGTTGGAACTGATACCGTGCCGCTTGATCTCGACGACATACAGTTCACGAGTCGTCGTTGTATCGCGGAGGTCGTGAACGTCGGCTTCTTCCAGCACGAAGTAGCGGTCGTCCTCCCCCACAAGCGTTCCCGCATAAACAAACGGGCTGCTGACATCGAGCACGACTTGCCGATTCATCAACTCGGCGATCAGTTCTCCGTCGCTCATTAACGCTCTTTCGATTGATCGACTGCGCGGCTACTTGACGAAGCGATATCGTCCGTGATTGTCTTCGGCAATTCCCTTCAGCACCAGTTGGCCGCCATCGAATTCGAAGGCAATGGTGTGGATGATTGTGCCGTGCTTGTTGGCTTCTTTCGCCACTGTGCGGGCCGTCCGGGGGAACTCGCCGTCGGATAGAAAGAAGATGACATCGGGCTTCATGTCGAGCGCCATTTTCAATGCGACGTCGGGGTATGTGCCGCCGTGCGCATTTTGCTTGTCGATCCACCGCCGGGTCCGGCGTAACGTGGTCCGCGAGGCGGGCATAAGTCGCATCCGCTTTCCGGAGACGTACATCGGCTGCGCACGATGATTGTAGAAGATGACGAAAAACTTTTGATGCGGCTGAAAATCACCCAGCGCGCGAATGAGTTCCGTACGCGCCCGGCTGAAACGGTACCCCTGCATGCTGCCCGAATAATCGACGACGAACACAAACGACATTCCCTCAGCCTTTACGCCAAAGAATCCCACGCTGCCGTCGCCGTTCCCGCTCGAACCGCCGCTGTCTCCGTTAATACCGGCCACAAGACCGGCCGGCAACTTTTCCGCCGGCTGGACAGAAGCCGTACTCGAGGCTGTCACCGCGAATAGTCTTTCTGACGGACGGTCGGACTCTGCCGAATCGAGCGATTCGGTGGCGGCTATGTCGAGTGCCTTCTCGGCCCCATCTTCGCTTCCCATGGTGGTCTCAATAACCGCCACGCGATCCAGCGGAGGCCGCGGCAACAGCCAGGCGGCCAGCACCAGCAACAGCGATGCATGCAACAACAGCGAGCCGACAATCCCAATCCACCTGAGTTGCCGGTTCTCCACCGCTTCGACCGTCACCTCGCCTTCAACCGCTTGCGGCGAAATGACCGCAGGGGCATCGACATTTCCGCGATCATCGAGTCGGGAAATCGACGGCCATGTCGCGGTTGCTGGCATTGTTTCCATGCCGGTCACGTCGTGCCTGCTAGCTGAACGGGACGTCATCGTTAGAGGCGAATTGACAGGGGACGTATCGTCAAACGGCTGAAACGTCCCCAAGCCAACAATCTGCCACAGACTCCAGTGTCCACAATTGCAGCAAGAATCTCAATAGAATTTCGGCATCAGCGCACTCTACCCGCTTACTTCACCCAGTCCTGCAATGCCTTCACTTGTGGCAGTGGGTTTTCCAGGAGCGCTCCCAATGCCTGCACCACTGCCAGACAGCCGGGGAAGGTTGTGACGCAGGGAATGCCGTGGGAGACGGCCGATGCGCGGATGCGGCCTTCGTCGGTTCGGGCGCCTTTGCCGCTGGGTGTGTTGAAAATGAATTGGATGTCGCCGTTGGCCAGGTGATCGAGCAGGTTCGGGCGGCCTTCCTGAATCTTCTTAACCGTCTCCACCTCAATGCCTGCTTCTCGAAATTCTCGCGCGGTGCCTGAAGTCGAAATCAAACGAAATCCCCACTCCTGCAAACGACGGGCCGGTTCGATCATCGGTTGTTTGTATGGTCCGGCCATGCTGATGAAGACTGTTCCCTCGCGGGGCAAATCGTTGCCGGCTGCGATTTGACTTTTGGCAAATGCCACCGGAAACTCTTCGTCGATGCCCATCACCTCGCCAGTCGAACGCATTTCCGGGCCGAGAATGATATCGACGCCGGAGAACCGCGAGAACGGAAACACGCTCTCTTTCACCGATGTGTATGTCGGCCAGACTTCTTCGGTGTAACCCTGCTCTTTCAGCGAAACGCCCACCATCACCTTGGCCGCCATCTTCGCCAGCGATCGATAGGTCGCCTTGGAAACAAACGGCGACGTTCGACTGGCCCGCGGATTCACTTCGAGAATGTAGACCGTGTACGAAGGCTGAGAGTCTTCCGCCTCCGCCCCCTCGACCTTCTTCACCGCGAATTGAATATTCATCAACCCACGCACTTGCAGTTCTGTCGCCAGTGCGTAGGTGGCCTGCTTGATCTCGTCGATGACCTCGGGGGGAAGCGAATGGGGTGGCAGGGCGCATGCCGAGTCGCCCGAATGTACGCCGGCTTCTTCGATATGTTCCATCACTCCGCCGACGAGCGTCGTTTCGCCGTCGGAGATCGCATCGACGTCCACTTCAATGGCATCTTCCAGAAACTTGTCGATCAATACCGGATGATCGGGCGAGACATCGACCGCCTCGTTCATGTATTTGACGAGTGATTGTTCGTCGTAGCAAATTTCCATTGCCCGCCCACCCAGCACATAACTCGGTCGCACCAGCACCGGGTAGCCGACACGATCGGCGATCAAACGCGCCCCTTCTGAATTGGTCGCCAAGCCGTTGCTTGGCTGACGCAGATCCAGCTTTTCGAGAATCGCCTGGAACCGCTTGCGGTCCTCGGCTGCGTCGATCATGTCGGGGCTGGTGCCGATTATCGGGACGCCGGCCGCTTCCAGTCCGCGTGCCAGATTCAACGGTGTTTGACCGCCAAACTGCACAATCACGCCGTCCGGTTCCAGCCGGTCACAAATGTTGAGAACGTCTTCTGTCGTCAACGGCTCAAAGAACAGCAGGTCCGATGTGTCGTAATCGGTCGAGACCGTTTCCGGGTTCGAGTTGACCATCACGCTTTCGATACCCAACTCGCGCAACGCAAACGATGCCTGACAGCAACAGTAGTCGAACTCAATTCCCTGCCCAATTCGGTTCGGCCCCCCACCGAGAATCATCACACGCTGAAAGTCGCGGACATCGACCGATTGTTCGTCCTCACTCGACGCTGGAGTTTTGGCGCGCGGCTCTTTCTTCGGCGGCGTTTCATCTTCCGACTCATACGTCGAATAGTAATACGGCGTATACGCCTCGAATTCTGCCGCGCACGTATCGACCTGTTTGAAGGTGGCGACGACTCCCATTTCCTTGCGAAAGCGGCGGACCTCCATCTCCGATGTGTTCCACCAGCCGGCCAGTTGTCGATCGGAAAACCCGTTCTGCTTCGCTCGCCGCAGCAGCGATTCCTCAACGTCGGTCATTCGCTTCACGCTGCGCAGTTCGTCTTCGATTTCAACCAACTGCCGGATGTTGTCGAGATACCACGGATCGATATCGCTCAACTTGTGGATATCTGCAACTGTCAGTCCGGCCTTCAATGCGAAGCGAACGTGGAAGATACGGTCCTCGTTGGGTATTGAAAGCTTGCGTCGGATTTCATCGAGCGACGGCTGCTTCGGCGTACCCCACAGATCCTTCTTGCCGCCACCCAATCCGAAGTGACCAATCTCAAGCCCGCGGAGCGCCTTCTGCAACGATTCCTTGAACGTTCGCCCGATGGCCATCGTCTCGCCAACCGATTTCATCTGCACCGTCAGCACGGAATCGGCATCGGGAAACTTCTCGAACGTCCAACGCGGAATTTTGGTGACGACGTAATCGATGGTCGGCTCAAAGCAGGCCATCGTTTCGCGGGTGATGTCGTTGGGAATCTCATCCAGTCGATATCCCACTGCAAGTTTGGCTGCGATTTTTGCAATCGGAAATCCGGTCGCTTTCGACGCCAGCGCACTGGAGCGACTGACCCGCGGGTTCATTTCGATGATCACCATACGGCCGTTATCGGGATTGATGCCGAATTGCACGTTCGACCCGCCGGTTTCGACGCCGATCTCTCGCATGCAGGCAATCGTCGCGTCGCGCATCCGCTGATATTCTTTGTCGGTCAGAGTTTGTGCCGGCGCAACGGTGATGGAATCCCCCGTGTGAACGCCCATGGCGTCGAAATTCTCAATCGCACAGATGATGACGACGTTGTCGGCCGTGTCGCGCATCACCTCCATTTCGTACTCTTTCCAGCCCAGTGCCGATTCTTCCAACAGCACCTCGTTCACCGGCGAGAGCGCCAGCCCGTGACCCACCTTTTCCTCAAACTCTTCGCGGTTGTAGGCAATGCCTCCGCCGGTGCCGCCCAGCGTATAGCTTGCCCGAATGATGATGGGCAGCCCGATTTCCCGCAAAGCGTCGCGTGCTTCCTGCATGCTTCGCACAGCGCGACTGCGAGGAACATCCAGGCCGATCGACACCATTGCTTCTTTGAACGACTCGCGGCCTTCCGCCTTGGCAATCACATCTTCTCGCGCGCCGATCATTTCGACGCCCAACTGATCGAGGATTCCCCGTCGGGCCAAATCCATCGCCGTGTTCAAGCCGGTCTGTCCACCCAATGTTGGCAGCAGTGCGTCGGGTCGCTCCTTCTCGATGATCTTCTGCACATACTGCCAGGTGATCGGCTCAATGTAAGTGCGGTCGGCCGTGTCGGGGTCTGTCATAATGGTGGCTGGGTTGGAATTCACCAGCACCACTTCGTACCCCTCTTCCCGCAGCGCTTTGCAGGCCTGCGTTCCCGAATAGTCGAATTCGCACGCTTGGCCGATCACAATCGGACCGGAACCAATAATCAGAATTTTGTGGATGTCGTCGCGGCGGGGCATGGTCGGTTTCGATTCGAGACTACGGGGTGACGCTCATTCTCGCGCCAAATGGCTGGAAGCGCAACTGAGTCGCACCGGTGTGCCTGCCGTGCAGACAACACCGCATTTGCCTCAATGCGCGCAAATCTCCACAACCCTATCATTCTGCCCGCGTTTATCAAGATTCCCGCCGCCGATTCCCGCAGCAATTCCGTTGTTCGCCGACAGAGTGGTCAAGTCTGTTGTCTCCTGTGCAGGCGAAACTCCGAGAAATCGCGGCCAATTCCCCTGTTGTTCAGTTTTCCGTGTTTGATTACAATCCCCCGCCTTTTCCTAACCCCCCGCGTCGGCTGGATTTCGAGCGTGACGAACCAATGAATCGTAGCCGTCTCGCCTGCTTCAAACACATAACCTTGGCGGTGGTTGCGCTGGTTTTGATCCTGTGCGCGGCCGAAGTCGGTTTGCGTGTTTACGTCTCCAACCGCGCGGGGCAACTCCCAGCCGACGCCCCCGGAGATTCGCTCATTGTCCGGTCGTGGTTAATGCATCACGGCTTGAAGCCGCTGGCTTCGGCAGCGTGTCGAAACCCCGATACAGGTGAAACCGTCGTCGTCTCAACCAACAGTTATGCGCTGCGCGGTCCCGAGCCGGTTGTTCCCAAACCGCTTGGTGTGTTTAGGGTGCTCTGTTTGGGGGACGAAACGACACTCGGTGCCGACGTCGAGCTTTCGCAGACCTTTTGCCATCGGCTCGAAGAATTACTCCAGCCCTATTGCCGCCTCAAGCTCGAAGTGGTCAACGCCGGCGTTCCGGGTTACTGCCCGCTGTTGGCCTACTTGCACGTCAGGCATTCGCTGCTGGCATTGCAACCCGATCTGATCGTTCTCAATTTCGACATGGGCGACGTCTGGGATGACTATCGTTATCGGCGGCATACCAATATGAACCCGTCGGGTGAACCGCTGGCCTGCCCTAATCCCGCATTGATCAAGACGGCGACCTCACGACAGCAGAGCGTTGCCGATCAGTTTCTTGTCGTTCGCTGGGGCCAATCTCAATTGGCCGGGCTTCCCGTCACCGAGAAACGCCCCGAAGACCGGCACCGAATCGATTCAACCCTGGCGCGTTACGCCTGGATTGCCGACAATCCCCCCGACTGGTCGATCCACACCACGCAAGCACTCGCTCCCATCGATCGCCTCAACCAACTGGCGGCCCACAATTTCACGCGGCTGGCGGTTGCAGTCTATCCCGCCCCCTGGCAGGTGGCAGCCAACGCGACCAACGGCGGCAACGTACGACAGGCCGCCGGAATTGAAAACGAGGCCGTCTTCCGCAGCCGCGCACCGTTCGATCAACTGCAACAATACGCCCAGGAACATGGCATCGCGTTCCACGATGCGTCACCCGTATTCCAGACGGCCCAGCAACCCGAGCAGTCGTTTCTAACCAACGCCGCCCGTTTTTCACCAGCCGGACATAACATCTACGCCCGCGAGCTGGCCCGCTTCATCTACCGAACGGTCCCTGATATCTGGAACACCAACGAGTCGTCTCCCACGCAAACCAAACCGATACGAAACGCAAGATCAGCCGGGAGATGAAGCAAGACAATCCCGTAATCGCTCTTCTTGAAACAGTTGTTTTCGATATGATGCAGTTTCAAAGTCCACGGGCCGCACCCCGTGGGACCGGGACTTTTCGCGATTTGCGGTGACTCGTTTTTCCCATTTGAGAATCAAACAGACCGCCATGAGCTCATACGAATCCGCCTGCTACTACTTCGACCGGGCCGCCCGTTTGCTGGACCTATCGGACAACATGCGGAAGCTGTTGCTCACTCCGGAGCGCGAGCTGAAGGTGCAAGTGGCAACCGATCTCGACAACGGACAGATCGCCACGCTCATCGGCTTTCGCGTCCAGCACAACAGTGCTCGCGGACCGATGAAGGGAGGACTGCGTTACCATCACGAGGTCGATGGTGAGGAAGTGCTGTCGCTGGCAACCTTGATGACCTGGAAAACCGCCATCGTCAACATTCCCTACGGCGGAGCCAAAGGAGGCATCGCCCTCGACGCACGCAGTCTCAGCCACGGCGAACTCGAACGTATCACACGAAAATTCGTCGATGAAATCCAGGACATCATCGGCCCCGACAAGGACATTCCAGCCCCCGATATGGGAACCAACGCCGAAGTGATGGCGTGGATTATGAAACAGTACGAGAAATATCACGGATTCAATCCCGCATGTGTCACCGGCAAGCCGCTCGAACTGCACGGGGCAGAGGGCCGCGAAGAGGCCACCGGCCGCGGAGTCGTAACCCTGACCGTCGAATTTCTCAAACGCCTGCATACTGACGTGCGCGATTCCACCTTTGCGATTCAGGGCTTCGGAAACGTCGGCAGCCACGCGGCAAATCGGTTGTTTGAACTCGGCGCAAAAATCGTCGCCGTCACCGACGCCCTCGGCGGTGTCGGCAAAGAGGACGGTCTCGATATTCCCGAACTCATGAACTATTGCAGTGAAAACGGCAGCGTAAAAGGTTTTCCAGGGACTCATCCCATCAACAACGAAGAACTGCTGACGGCCGAAGTCGATGTCCTTATGCCGGCCGCGTTGGGTAACGTACTCACCGCCGAAATCGCCAATCACGTTCGGGCGAAGTACATTGTCGAAGCCGCAAATAATCCGACCGAACCCAGGGCCGACGAAATCTTCAACGAGCGGGGAATCATCGTCCTGCCCGACGTGCTGGCCAACGCCGGCGGAGTGACCGTCAGCTACTTCGAATGGGTTCAGAACCGCCAGCATTTCAAGTGGGAACTCGGGCGTGTGCGAAAAGAGCTCGACCGCATTCTGCTCGACAGCATCGAAAAGGTCTGGCAAATCGCCACCAGCAAGAAAGTCTCGCTCCGCGTGGCCTGTTACCTGCTCGGAATCGGCCGGGTCGGCCGGGCGACCGTTCTCGGAGGAGTATAGAGTTCGCGGATGGACGATAGAGAATGAGCAACATGTTTGCCATCTGAAGTCAGGCAGACGTACCTTGCTCCCAAGCTCCAGCTTGGGAGCAAGGTTTACGCATATCAATCCAAGAAACCAATCGACATGCCCGAATCAGCACCACCGCAACCCGATAGACTGCCCCTCGAACATTGCGTTGTCTTTCAGGAAATGACGCCCGAAGAAAAACAGCCGGTTCTCGCCCTCATGGAGCACGAGACTTACCCGGCCGGCGAGACAATTCTGCGCGAAGGGCTGTCGATCCAGATCCTGTGGATTATCGTTCGCGGTCAATGCGAAGTCGTCAAAACGACCAGCAAGGGCAGCGAGCAGCAACTGGCAGTGCTCGGTCCCTGTGCCGTGTTTGGTGAAATGTCGTTCTTCCACGAGGCTGCGCATTCCGCCTCGGTCCGCACCCTCACCGAAGTCGAAGTCATGCGGCTTTCACGCGGCGCTTACGACGAACTGACCACAATCTCCCCGTCGGCCGCTCACAAAGTCGCTTCCAGCACCGCCAACATTCTCGCCGACCGCCTCCGTCAAATGGACGACTGGGTCTGCCATCTCGTCGAACGCCCCGAAGGTGCCGGCCACCGGAAAGAATGGCACGACTTCCGCGCCAAACTCTATTCCGATTGGGAATTCTGACCGGCCGGCGAAGACGTTTCGGCCTGTCTGCTCAAAAATGAGCAAAAGACACGTTAACTCCGCGCCACGTGTTGCGGTGTGTTTGTCAGGGGACAACGCTCCATCTGAAAAGCACCGAAATGACCAAACGCAACGTCTTGATTCTCGGCGGATACGGAACCTTCGGCCGTCACGTCGCCGAAGATATTGCGGCGACATCAGAGGCGCAGGTGACAATTGCCGGTCGCAACCCCGGCAAGGGGAAACCCTTCGCAGAAACTCTCGGCGTCGGTTTTCGCCAATGCGACGCGAACGATTCGGCCTCCTTGCGAAAGGCGGTAGAAGACGCCTGGCTCGTCATCAACGCATCCGGCCCGTTCAAAGCAACAGATTATTCCATCCCACAAACCTGCATCGACGCCGGTTGCCATTACATCGACATGGCAGACGGTCGTGATTACGTTGTCAACATCGTCCAACTCGATGAAGCCGCCAGCAATCAGAGAGTTTTTGTTTGTGCCGGTGCCAGCACAACTCCCGCGATCACTTCTGCACTCGTTGCCGAACTGCAACCGCAACTCGGACGAATCCGTTCGATTCAAATTGCGTTGAACGCGGGCAACAGGAATCAAGCCGGCGTTTCCACAATTGCAACGATTCTGAGTTATGTGGGCTGTCCTGTTCGGGTCTGGCAAGATGGCCGGTGGCGTACCATGCGAGGTTGGAGTGCGGGTGAGTTCGTAGAGTTTCCGCCACCGGTAGGTCGCCGTCGCGTGCAACTCTGCGACGTCCCCGATCTTGAGGTGTTTCCTCAGCATTTCGAAGTTGACGACGTCATCTTCAAAGCAGGCGTGGAGTTGACCATTTTGAATTACGCCATCGCCGCGATGGCACGACTGAAACAGATCTGCCCTCCGCTGAATCTGCCATCATTCGCGCGGCCGCTCGTTTGTATGAGCAAATTGTTCAAGCCCTTTGGCACATTGCACGGTGGCTGTGCCGTGTGGGCTACAGATTTGGACGGGCGGCAAAAGTCCGTCGCATTGGTTGCACACGAAAACGGACCTCGCATTCCTGGATCACCTGCGATACTGCTTGCACGGAAATTGCTTTCTGGCGAAATCAGCAATACCGGCGCGTATCCGTGCATCGGCTTCTTGCGCCTCGCCGACTTTGCCGAGTTTCTCGCCCCGTTCAACATCTTTGTCGCACATGGCAAGAACGGAGTTTGGACATCGTAGTCGATGATTGGTGTTGATTCCCCAAACCGGCCGGCGGACTCACCGCCTGGAAGTCAGCACGTGAACCGCGCGCGATGCGACCTCGATGAAACCAAGTTCGTCGTAAATCCTGTTCGCCGGCGCGTTTTGTGAATCGACGGCTAACAGAACCGATTGCCGACCGGCATTCATTGCGGCATACAGTCCGTCGATCAACATCGCACGGCCGTAACCACAACCACGGGCATCGGCCGCCACGCCCATGTAAACCACTTCCCACGCATCCTGTGCGGGGTGATCGTTCATCAACAACATGCCGACGTCGCGCCCGTCAGCCGAATAGATATTCCAACGCTCGGCCGCAAAATCACCCGAACACCGATGGCTCGCCAACGCCTCCATTCCACTGCGGTGTTCGTGGAAGTCGGGGCAATCGAGCGTATCAATATAGGTCTGCTCGACCAGCCGGGCAAACCGTTCTTCGTTGCGCGATGCCGAAAATTTCGTCACTTCCAACGCCACATCAACGCGCGCCGGCAGCGGGTTTTCCAATAACCGTTGAAGATAAAACAGATCGGCCAGATGCCGAAAACCGTTGCGATTCAGAGCCGCACGGTCCGCAGTCGCATCTGTTTCCAGAATCGATTGGGCCGAGACAATGTCTCCCGCATCGACACGGTCGGCGACCGTCTCGCAAAGCGCGTCGATAATCGTATCGCGATCTGTATCACCTGCAGCCTGCGCCGGCCAGACGAAAGCCGTGCCATCATCCTGCATGATCGACAACATCACACCGCGAATCTGTGAACCTTCACGGGCCAGTAACAGCCCATCGAACGATATCTCGCCGCGTTCCTCGCCAGCCAGGAATTCCTCGACCTGAGCCGTACGAACTTCTGTCGGCATGGCCTGGAACAGCAGCGACAAAGCCGCAACCCGCTCGGCAGGTGTCGCTTGCGAAATATCGAACATGTCGGGTTTGCTATTTGGTTGTTGGTTGTCGATTTCCACGTTCTCAATACGGCAGATTAGCTTTTCCACGGACGAAAGTCATCGCAAATTAAGAACGGCTGCTGCGACGCTGCGGATCGCGTCAGCAACATGAATCGGCACGAAGCCCGATCCGCACAGATTCAATACTGTTCCGGTCAAGTTTGGTTGCGTTCATCCGTCGATAAACCGAAGCGATTTCGCTGGCATCATAACGCCAGAACTGATACGAATTGAAGCGGGGTGGGTGTGTCCACCGAGGCTGGCTTGGTGGCCGTCCGGCTGTTGCGAGCGGGAGATGTACGATGCCGATTCTTGTCGAGTGTGATGTCTGCGGCAAAAAATACCGTCTGGGCGAGGATCGCGCGGGAACGACAATTGAGTGCAAAGAGTGTTTCGGCGAGATTGACGTTCCCGGTCGGCGCTCGCGTTCGTCTTCACCTCGACGTGCGGCGGCACCAAATCGGCCGGTGCGGCGACATTCCATCAGTCCGGGGGTCAACCCACTACTGATAATTGGCGGAATTTTGGGTGGGATTCTCTTCCTCGTTGTAGCGCTGGTTGTTGTGGTTGTAATCATGCTCCCCGACAAGGCCGCGGACCCCGACCCCAACGATTTCGCCCGACAGAACCGTCCGGTCATCCCGCAAATGCCCGCACCACGTGCGCCAAACTTCCCGCGCGGTCCCCGACCAGTCCCTGGAGGCATGCGACCGGCTCCCAATATTCCCAACGTTCCCAATATTCCGACGCCCAACATTCCCAACATTCCCGTTCCCAAAGTTCCCGAGCCGCCGAAACTGGATCTCATCGCTTGGAATGTCGAAGTCGACCCGCCGGCGGAGATTTATGAATTTGACGTCGAAAAAGAGATTCGCATCCCCACGGGTGATCGATTTGGTACCGGCTACATGTTGTTACCGACGATGCCGACCGCCTTCGTCTCGGTGGGCCGCAACAGCAATGATCGGGAAAAGAGTACGGTCTACGATTTACGAACGCGAAAGAAAGTCGCCGAAATCAGTGGCATCAGGCTCGATCACAATGTGAGTCGGCTCAGTCAGGACGGAAAATTTCTGGTCGGCCGCATGCCGTTCGAAGGAAATCTGCTCGTTTACGATATCAAGGCGAAGAAGCCGCTTGGGAAAATCCCCACGAAACAACAATACCCGTTCTTACGGAATTTCGAGTTGCCCGGATCAAAGCGAATTGTTGCCTGGGAAAGTAATAAGCCGATGACGATCTGGAGTTTGCCCGCGGGTGATATCGAGCGGACCATGGAACTTCCCAAAGGCTTTGAGGTTCAGTCGATTTCGTTCAGTCCGGGCGGGCGTTTGATGACCGTCATTCACGAGAGCAATAAGATTCTGCGCGTATACGATCTGGATAACGGCCAGCCCGTTGGCGAAGTGGCGGCCCCGCTGGACGAGCGCAATCGGGCCGAACGCTGTCTCTGCCTCGTGTTTTCACAGGACGGAAAGGAACTGGCCGGCCTGTTCGGAACGTTCAAGTCGCGACTGGTGACATGGGACGTGGAAAACGGAAAAACGGTCGTCGATCACAAATTCGGAGAATCATTGCGCTCGATAATCAAAGGGGCATTCGGATACCGTGCGCCGCCTTTGGAATGGTTTCCCGATCGCAGCAAATGGCTGGTGTACGGTCACGCCATTGTTGATCGCGAAGCGGGCGGACCGGTTTGGTCAGCTCCCGTCGATACAGCAGGCACCGCGACGCGGCGCATGATCGACAACGAGCGAGTGCTGACCATTTCCGGTGCGCGCGGAAACCGTACGGTCGCGTCGCTGAAGCTGCCGAAAGAGGAAATCGATACGGCGATTACCGTGGTGAGAAGTGGCGGCAATGCTGCCGACGTCGGCTTGCCTCCGCTGACGCTGCCCGATCAGAAAACCGTCCGAACGATTGACACGGCGGCAGAGTTCGGCGACTGGCAGGTCAAGTCAGACCCGGCCCCCAAACTTCCTGCCGGATTGCTATCGAAACCGCTGACACTCACGTCCCCCGGTCAACAAGTCCAGCAGGCTGTGCTTTCACGTTCCGGAACCCGGCTGGTCTCGAAGGTAACTCCAAAACCGCGGGCTGCGTCGACTACGACCAAGCCAGCCAAGAACAAGCCGGCCGAGAACGAGCCGACCGAGAAGCCGCCGAAGACGTTGTTATCTGTTTCCGATGTTGCAAGCGGTGACAGGTTGAAAGAGATTCCACTCACGTTCGACTGCATTCTGACGGCTGTCAACGCGGACGGAACCCGCTGTCTGGTCCGCACCCCCGGCACCGATCAGGGACGAATCGATGTGTTTTCAACCGACGATGGCAGTCACATCGTCGGTTGGCGTCCGTATCAGAAAGAGGAGAAGCGAAAACGCAACGTCGTCTTCGCTACCTTCATCGACGACACGCATGTGCTGACGCGCGGTTCCGGGAATCAAGTCGTACTCTGGGAGATTCCATCGTGCAAAGCCATCTACTCCTTCGAAACGAGACAAAACCCCACACTGTCCTCCGGCGGACGGTACCTGGTTGTCCCCGGAAAGACCAACCAGGATGTGCGGTTCTACGAGCCCTTGACCGGCCAACTTCGCGGCGGATTGAAATCTTTGGCAATCGGCGCCGTTTGTGCTTTTCACCCCAACGGCGAGCGACTTGCAATCATCAACGGCGGGACGATTAAGTTGTGGAACTTGAAGGACGGCAAGATGGAAAAGGAATTCCGCGTGGCGTTAGGTGGGCAGACATTGAAATGGTGTGGCGACCGCTACCTGCTGACCGGCAATCGGTCGCTGATCGATATCGAGAAGGAACTCATCGTCTGGACGTATGCCGTCGCACCCGGTGGCCTCAATTTGGAAGGCAGCCCCGACGGCCGACATTGGTTTGTCGCTCCCACTTCCTTCATCGACCGCACGATGGCCTTGTCGGCGGTGTCGCTTCCTCACCCCGATGCGGTGGCAAAACTATCGGCTACCGCGCTCAAGGCCAGCACAATTCTCGGCCCGGGTTCGAAGGTCAGCTTGAACGTCAACATCAACGCGCCAGCGGGAATGTCGAATGCATCCAACCAGTTCAAACAACACGTCACAAGTGTGTTTAAGCAAGCCGGCATCACGGTCGCCGCCGGTCAGCCGATTGTTTTGACGGCAACGATGTCGCGACAATCGACGGGAAAGACGCTCGAATACCAACTAACCGAAGGGTCGCGATTTGGCATCGGGGGAAACAAGAAGGAGTTGAAACTTGCAGAGACGAAAGTCAATTGCAATATCTCGCTGACCTACCGTGGCAAATCGTACGGCGAATCCAAACGCTTCTTCTCAAACGATCTGGTCAGCTTCTTCAACGTTCGCATACCCGAAGGGAAATCGGCCGAACAGTATTTGGCCGAGCAGCAATGGCAGAACGCGACCAAGCACATGCTGGCGTACATCCCGCCCAAGGTGATCTACTCGGCCGACGCCCGTTACGGATTCGGCAGTTCGCAATTGACGGCCAAAGGCTTCAAGGCAATGCCACTGCCAACCGGGAAATGATGCAGGGGACGGACTCCCAGCTGCGGTGCAACGCACCGCAGCCACTGCGATCCGTTGGATCGCAGCTAATTCGATACGCAAATCAACGATGTGCGCGTGCGGAAGAATAGCCGCCCGTCGGCAATCGCCGGCGTTCCCAGCACGGAATCACCCAAGTCGTTCTTGGCGAGAATCTTGAACTCGGGACCGTTCTCCAGCACTACGACGTTGCCGTTCTCGCCGGCAACGTAAATCTTTCCATCGCCGTACACTGGCGATGCAAAGTATTCGCCCGCGTTTTGAATCCGCTTCGGTCCCCACAGCGACCCACCTTTTTCGGTCTCGAAGCAGGTGCCGATGCCGCCCCCTTTTATCAGCAACATGCGGCCATCGACGACCAACGGGGACACGATGTGGTCGGTGTATTTGGTGTTGTGTTTCCACAGCAGATGCGAATCGGTGACATCGCCGCGCCCGCCGCCGCGAATCGCCAGAATGAATTCGTCGGCCGGATTCTCAACGTCGAACCTCGCCCCGGCAAAGTTATCGGGATTCAGGAACGCCAAGTCGAGTTCTCGGCCTTCCAGAAAGCCGTCTTTGTTTACGTCGCCACGGTCGAAAGTCTTCTTAAAGAATGTCTCGGGAATTTTATCTTCACCCACAAACGCCTGCATCTCAGCCTTGCTCAACTTGCCGTCCTTGTTGCCGGTGTCGCTGCGATCGGCGGTTGCCAGCCATTGGTTGGCAATGCCGCTGCTCTGCAGTGAAACATAGATCACACCGCCCATGCTGACGGGCGTCGTCTTAATGTTTCGCAGCAATGTGCGGGCGGTCCACAATCGTTTGCCAGTTTTCGGCGAATAGCCGACGAGCGACCCGGTGCCGGCAATCACAATTTCGTCGCCGTGATCGGTTTCACAGATGACCGGATGCGAATAATTAACCGCCTGATCGCTGCGGTCATCTTTCCACAAAATCTTGCCGTTCTTTTTGTCGAAGGCGTAGAAAGCCGGGTTCAGATCGTCGTCCTGCACGAACAGAACCATGTTCTTGTACAACACCGGCGACATGCCCGCGCCCCATTTGAAAACAAAATACGGGACCGGCAACTTCTTCTGCCAAACGTCTTCGCCCGTGTCAGCATCGACGGCCACCATACCGAGCGTGCTGAAGTAAAAGTAAACCCGTTCGCCATCGGCTGCGGCTGTTGTGGCAGCGTGGCTATTGGTCTTATGGACTTCCGGCAACTTGCCGGTCGGCCAACGACGTTCCCACAGCTTGCGACCGCTTGCGGCATCGAATGCCGACAGGCCGACCGTCACGTCATCAACCATCGCCGAAACAAACACCCGTCCTGCGGCTACAATCGGGCAGCCGATCCCGTCGCCAATCTTCGCCGACCAGGCAACGTTCTCAGTCGCCGAAAAAGTTGTCGGCAACGGAAGTTTCGATGTCGAAACACCACTGCAATTCGGCCCGCGGAACTGCGCCCAATCTTCGGCATTCACCGTTCCGCCGAACAGCAAACAGCCGCAAAGCAGGGAAAACGCGAGACGGCTGATAACTGCATGCGAGTTGCGATGAGCGAAGATTCGTTGCCGACGCATTGTGGAACTCCCGTTGGTTAGCTTCTGGGGAAAAACTGAATATGTCTGATTTGATCCTACCCACAGCACGAGGCAGGAACAACGGCTGGTTACCGATTCGCTTCCCCGACGTCCGTCAAACATTGGGAAAAAGCCAGACCGGAAACGACCAGGTTATTCTCATTCGTTGCGATAGGCTTCCAGCCATGACTTTGCTTTTTCAGCGGTGTCTGGTTCGGGACTACTGATGACGAACACTTCACGGTCTTCGCGACTAACGGGAACACCAAGGGCTTCCTGGATTTTGTTTTCGAAGTGCTCGAAGTCTGCTTCCGTGCCGTCCTCTTCAGTGAAAAACGGGGGCATGGCTTCGAACTGAATCCATATCGAACCGTCCGACCATTTCTTGATGACTGGCTCACCGTCCGGATCGAAACCGCTCACAGAGATCTCTTCGACAATTGTTGGCTCCGAGTCGTCTTGATTCGTCGGGGTTGTCGGTTGGCCGCATCCGCAGAGCGACAACATTGATGCGACCAATGAACCGAGCAGTGTCTTCTTGTAGTTCGTCATGTCGAAATCCACATTGTAAGAAATGAGACCGTTGATCCGCCGCTCTGAATTTGGGGCGGAGCGTCCAGCTCACCGCAATCGACTCATCTCTTGCGCTTGAGCTTCTGCAACCGCAGGTTGCCAACTTCGGCAACATACAGATTGCCGGCGGAGTCAACTGCGAGCATGTGTGGCAGGTTGAATTGGCCCGGTTTTGCGCCTTTTTCTCCCCATGAATTCTGTACTTTGCCAGTCGAATCGATTTGCAGCACTTGGCTCGCGCGACCATCGGCCACAAACAACCGGCCGTCCTTGTCGAGTTCCATGCCGTACGGGGCGAAGCCAGGCCAAACCGCTAACAGCTTGCCGTCGGCAGTGAAGACCTGCACGCGGTCGTTTTCGCGGTCACCCACCAGCACCCTGCCCTGCTTGTCGATGCAGATCGAATGCGGTAAATCGAATTCGCCGCGCCCTTTGCCCGGCTTTCCCCAACTGGCGAGGAACTTGCCGTTGGCGGCAAACTTCATCACTCGACTGTTGCCATAACCGTCGGTCACGTAAATCTCACCCTTGGGTCCGAAGGCCACATCGGTCGGTTTATCGAATTGATTTTCGCCCAACCCCGGTTTGTCGGTCTGTCCCAGCGCCAGCAGCAGTTTGCCGGTGGAGTTGAACTTGAACACCATGTGATGCCCGATGTCGGTCACCCAGACATTGTCGTCCGCATCGATCCGCAGCCCATGCGCTTTGCCGATAAGATCATCGCCCCACGAGCGAATGAACTTCCCTTCGCGGTCGAAAACGAGAATGGGCCGTTTGCCACGATGAAACAGATACAGCCGCCCCTGGCTGTCGAAGTCCACCGCCGAACATTGCCCGAGCGTCAGACCGTCGGGCAGCTGAAGAAATTCGGGTGCCGGTTCAAAGTCGATGCGCTCGCCGGCTATGGACGTGTTTTCAACAGTACAGGTAAAAAACAGAGCCATGACGACAATCGTCCAACGTGCGTTATGAGGCGACATGTGACCTTCTCCTGTTGAATGGCCTGTGTGACGTGATGGCGGATGACATCGGGTACAACCAGGGGGGATTACTCCCCCCGATCGCCAGATGAGTTTGTTGTCGGCGTTGATTTCCTTAGCGGCTTAACGCGAACGTTGCGGAATTGGAATTCCGTCTTCTTGAAGGCGAAAGTCAGGCCGCCAGTTTTCGGGAAATTCGCGTCGGATTTCAAGTCGATGTCTTTGACAACATCGACACCGTTTTGCCAGATGGTTGCTTTGCCGTCGGCGACGCGGACCTCGGTGTAGTTCCAGCGACCGGCCGGGTTGTCGGTGTTCTTTGCCGGTTCGGCAGCGAAGCCGACGATGCCGCCGGAACCGTTTTCGAGATCACCCAACCTGACCGATGCTTTCTTGAAACCCGCCCCGCGCAGGTTGATTTCGGCCATCGTCGGTTTGTCGGCTTTCCATTCCAGGCGGAGCACATAATCGGAGAGTTTGAGTCCGGCTGCTTTTTCGGCATCGGGCCACATGTCGGGGTTGCCGAGATACTGCCAGCCGATTTCCTTAATGCGCAGGTTGCGAATCTCCAGCGGTGCGCCTTCCGCCTGCAGCCCGATGTGGCCGCGCTTGCTTTGAAATTCGGTCCCTTCCCAGGCGAGTTTTCCGTTGCACCAGAACGTGACCGTGTCGCCGACGATGCGCACGCGCCATTCGTTCCACTCGAACGGTGGATTCTGCAATTCGGGAACCGCTTTCCCCCCCTTCATCTTCCCGCCAAAGAAACGCCCTTCAGCCCCCTTGGCCAGATTGATCTGATTTGGTCGCACCTTTCGGGCGCTGCGAATGAAAAATCCACTGTTGTACTTTTCGCGCATCGCCCGCCACTGGAAGCGCATGTCGAAATCGTCGTAATCCCATTGCGTGCCAAGGTGCGGCCCGCCACCCCCGGAGAGTTTGATAATGCCCTCTTCGACTTTCCAGTTGGCTGGCTGCTTTTCAGGCAGATCGTATCCCCCGCCGAACTGCCAGCCGGAAAAGTCCGTTCCGTAAAACAACGGCACGAAGCCCTCTTTGCGTTCTTCGTCGTTTGGCACTTGTGCCTGTACGGTCAGCGACATGCCAGCGATCAGAAACAAAGTCGTCGAGAGTCGGCGTTTCATGGCAATTGACCTTTCGCGCGTGGTGTTGAGCGGGGGGCATTCAGCATACCGTGACGAAAGAACTTTCGACAGCACGGCAACGCCTCAGCGGTTGGTGGGATTGAATTCACGCTGTCGCGGGTGGTAGCTTGATAGTAAGTCAGACGATCCGAATTCAACATGAGGAACACACCATGTCACTTTCGCTCAATCGCCGACAGATGTTGGCTTCGACGGGAACCGGCCTGGCGGTGGCCGCGTTTGGGACGCCGGTGTTCGGCTCGAATGCACCGCAAGCTAAGGTTGCATCGTTGGATGTGATCAGCAAGCAATCGCACCTTTATGGCGGTTGGCCCACGCTCGCACGGCGAAAGAACGGACAGTTGTGGTTGGTTTGGTCCGGCGGACGCGAGACGCACG
The DNA here is from genome assembly GCA_018699955.1 of Planctomycetaceae bacterium. Classification (GTDB taxonomy): domain Bacteria; phylum Planctomycetota; class Planctomycetia; order Planctomycetales; family Planctomycetaceae; genus JABISG01. Next base: position 72,060 of record JABISG010000090.1, read on the forward strand.
TTTGCCCGTTTGGCCGCGTTGAATCGATGACCTCGAACGACGATGGCGGGACATGGACCTGGCCACGCGTGCTGCTCGATGCCGACATCGACGACCGCGATGCCGGCGTTCTGGAGACGGCAAAGGGTTCGCTGCTGGTGACGTCGTTTTCGTCACTCGCTTATGAAGACACGTTGCGGGCGGCCGAACAGAAGAGCAAATCGGGAAAGCCGGGAGCGTGGTCGTCGGAGAAGCTGGAACGCTGGGTCTCTGCCCGCGATCGACTGACGGCCGAACAACGCAAGTCACGGCTCGGCGTGTGGATGCTGCGTTCGACTAACGGCGGCATCAGTTTTTCAGCCCCGTTTCGCTGCCAGGTCAACAGCCCGCACGGACCGGTTCAACTTACCGATGGACGCGTGCTGTACGCAGGCAAGGAATTGTGGCACGGCGAAAACCGCATTGGAGTTTGCGAGTCGTTCGACGACGGCCAGACGTGGCGCTGGCTGGCGGCCATTCCCACGCGCCCGGGTGACGATCATCGCAAATATCACGAATTGCACGCCGTCGAAGCCAGCGACAAACGATTGATTGTGCACATTCGCAATCACAATAAGAAGAATTCCGGCGAGACGTTGCAGAGCGAATCGGAAGACGGCGGCAAAACGTGGTCAATGCCTCACTCCATCGGCGTGTGGGGACTGCCATCGCATTTGCTTCGCCTGCGGGACGGCCGACTGTTGATGTCCTACGGCCACCGTCGCCGCCCGTTCGGAAATCAGGCTCGCATCAGTGCCGATCACGGTCGCACGTGGTCGGAACCGCTGACAATTAGCGGCGACGGAATCGGCGGCGACCTCGGCTATACCTCGACAGTCGAATTGGCCGACGGTTCACTGCTGAGCATCTGGTACGAGCGAATGAAATCATCGCCACTGGCGGTCCTCAGGCAAGCGCGGTGGAGCATTGCGTGACGACGGCACCACGTAACGGATGCACCCATTTCCTATGTCGTCGGTCGGTGCGAGACTGTGCCGCAGCGCACGAGATGCTAGAATGGCGGCGGCTGGAGAAATTTGCGAGATGAACCGCCTGATTGCGGACACCGATATGACGATGAGGAAGCAATGCGACTGACACTTGATTACGGAAAAACTGGGTTGGATGTCGAGATTCCCGATGAAAACATCGTCGGGCCGCTGGAGTTGCAGCCGACGGTTCCGCTGGAAAAACCGGCTGAGGCAATTCAAGCCGTGCTTGCGAACCCGACCGGTTCGGCACCACTGGCAGAGTTGGCGCGAGGAAAGCAATCGGCGTGCATTCTGATTTGTGACATCACCCGTCCCGTGCCGAACGAGTTGCTGTTGTCGCACATCCTGCCAACGCTGGAAGAGGCGGGAATTCCGCGCGACGAGATTCTCATACTCATCGCCACCGGCCTGCATCGCCCGAACGAAGGCGACGAGTTGGTGGAACTTGTGGGAGCGGAGATCGCGGCGAATTACCGCGTCGAGAATCATCACGGCAAAGTTTTCGAAGAGCACACGTCGCTGGGAGACTCACCACGCGGCGTTCCCGTTTTCATCGATAGCCGGTACGTCGAGGCCGACCTGAAAATTGCCACCGGTCTCATCGAGCCGCATTTAATGGCCGGGTATTCGGGCGGCCGAAAGTTGATCTGTCCCGGCATCGCCGCGTTAGAGACGGTTAAGGTTTGGCATGGGCCGCAATTTCTCGAACACCCCAAAGCCGACTGCGGATTCCTGGACGGCAATCCGGTTCACGAAGAGAACACGGCAATTGCCCGAATGGCGGGCTGCGATTTCATCGTCAACGTCACACTGGACGAGAAGCGGCAGGTAACATCGGTAGTGGCCGGCGACATGGAGCAGGCGTTTCTCAAAGGTGTGCAGTTTGTCGAGACGGTGGTGAAAGCCGAAGTTGGCGAACCATGCGATGCGGTGGTGACATCGTCCGCCGGCTATCCGCTGGACACGACCTTTTACCAGTCGGTCAAAGGTCTCACCGGCGTGCTGCCCATCGTCAAACAGGGCGGGACGATTATCATCGCAGCCGGATTAACCGAAGGAATCGGCAGTCCGGAGTTTCAACAGTTGTTCGATGAGAACGATAGCCTCGACGGATTCATGCAGCGTATTTTGGGAAAAGACTACTTCGTGATGGACCAGTGGCAGTTGGAAGAATTGGCAAAGGTCTGCCGCAAGGCGAAAGTCAAATTCGTCAGCGACGGTCTTCCGGCAGAAACGCTGAATGGGTTGTTCGTTGAAGCGGCGGAGAGCGTCGAAGCAGCGGTCGCCGACGTACTGACCGAACATGGCGAGAACGCCCGAATTGCCGTCGTCCCCAAAGGCCCCTACGTCATGCCGGTACTCGCGTAACGCTTGGTGCAAATGTCCCGCTTCGTTTTCTTGACGCAAAGACGCCAAGCGGCAAAGATTCGCAAAGAGAATTGAAGAGACGAAACTTTCCATCGCCAGAGGAATTGGCTTCACGGTGATGGCAAGGTCTTGCCTTGGCACCAGCGTTGCCAGATCTGTTTTGTTCTCTTGCCGATCGTGTATCCGCTTTTCCCCGATGACCTTCTTGGCGGCACTTTGCGCCTTAGCGTCTTTGCGTCAAAACGAAATACTTGACAGTCTTGTCGTGCGACCAAACACTCCGTGCGAGCAGGATTGAGCTTGCTGTAACTGTTGTGCCGCTTCATCGGGAAACGACGATGAATTGTTCGGCGCCAGCCATCGGTTTTCAATCGGCAGTTTTTACCGCTTCGTCGCACCTCGGGTTTCACACGCCGCGACGAAGCTGCCGATGGAAATCATACTCACCTCTGGCTGGCATTCCTCATGTCCGCCAAGCCTGCTGAATTTGTGGCCGGTGCCGATTGCTCCGGTTTCACGGTTCGGCTTGCACCCCCACCTCACATTCGCGATCACACCTCTCCCCTCATAACGAATTCACAGTCGGAAGGACGCCATGCGTGACATCAGAACCATTCTTTCGGCAGGGGTACACGTTCCTCTGGCGATGCTGTTGACAGTCAGTCTTTTTGCCAGCTCAGCGTCGGCACAGGGAATTGTTCCCGGCACCGGGTACCGCGTCAAAGGAGCCGGCGACAACTTCGAAGACACCAAGTGGACGTTCACGCACAACTTCCCCAAGAGCAGTCGCGAGACCGATCAGCAGGTCCGCGAGCCGTACGGTATGTCGAGAAACCAACGGTGGTTTGAAAGTCCGAAGCGCGGCCAGCCCGATCAATTGCTGCGTGTGACGCCCCCGAAAGGCGGAATTCTCGGCAGCACCGGAGCACTGAAGATGCGGACGCTGAATTCCTACATTCCCGGACGAGTGACCGGAAAAAGTGCGCAGGACGATCTGTTGTTCGACGTCGGCTCAGCCGTCGGTGGGACAATTCCCGTCTCCAAGAATCCCAGTGTCGTCGTGCGGGTTTATCTGCCTCCCTTCGAAAAATGGGAAAACTGCACGGCCACATCGTTCGGATTTCGTAGCGCGGTGATGTCTTCCGCCTGGCAAACAAAAAAAAGCTTCTTCGGTAGCAAACGATACAAAAAACGGGAGATCTACTTCCCCGGGATCTTCATCCAGTTCAACAGCAAAGGACACCGTGGTGTCGAGGTGGATTCGGCTTCGTTCATTCTGCGAGGCAATGACTACAACGTCGATTACATGGTCAAAGAGATCAAGCAGACCGGCTGGTGGACGCTGGGAATGTCGTTCACATCCGATGGCCGTTGTCACTACTACGCCAGTCCCGGTGTCGATAAGTTGACACGAAAAGACCACATGGCATCGCACTTTCCGCAGTCGGTTCAATGCGAACAGTTTCACACTTACTTCTTCAACATCTGCAATTCCCATGACGGTCAGAAGTGGTCGACCGACTGGATTATCGACGACCCGGCCCTGTACGTGGTCCGCAAATAGTTCAGTCAAAAGACTCATCCGAATTCAGAACACCGCTTATTCGCCTTCGTCGCAGCACGCGACGGAGGCGTTTTTTGTTACACTCCTGGCGAACAACACTGTAGGGGACGCCGTCCCTGGCGTTCCGCATCGCGCAAAAATCGCGGAACGCCACCGAGGGCATTCCCTACGGAAGATGCGACGCAAGCGGCAGAGCATTGCGCACCGATTGAAGCAATAGACGGAATTGGGCAATACGATGAGACGACTGATTGTTACCGGGCCGCGCCGTGCGGAATTCGAGGATGTGACAGATCCGGAATGTCCCCCCGACGGAATACTGGTCCGAGCGCGGTTGACGGCGATTAGTGTGGGAACCGAGATTCGCGTGTTTCGTGCGCAGGCGGTCGATGAGGCCGGTCAGTTTATGCACGAACGCATTCCGTTCGTCCTGCCCACGGAGAATGGGTACTCGATGGTGGGCGATGTCGTCGCCGTTGGCAAAGAAGTCGCCGATTTCAACGTGGGCGACCGCGTGTTTACGCCATCGGCCCACAAAGAAATCGACGCCGTCAACAGCCAACTGGCGATCAAGTTGCCAGAGTCGATATCCGACGAACAAGCCGTCCTGCTCAATATTCTTGAAGTGGGTCACATTTCACTGCGTCGCGGCAACCCCGCACCGGGCGAAAACGTGGCGGTGGTTGGGCAAGGGGTCATCGGTCTGGCCGCTTTGGCCTATGGCCGCGCTTTCGGATTTCGCACGGTGGCGATCGACATCAGCGATGAACGACTGGAAGTCTCGCGACAAATGGGGGCCGACTTGGCAGTATCACCGAAGCAGGATGGATATGTTGATCGCGTGCAGAAACTGTTCGACGGCGCGGGTGCCGATCTCGTCATCGAAGCGGCTTCACGCTGGGATGCAATTCAAACATCAATGGATGTTGCCGCTGACGATGCTCGCATTGTTGTCGCCGCCCGACATACCGACTCCCCCGAATTCAATCCTGTCGGACACCCTTATCTCGGCAAGAAGTTGACGCTGTTGACGTCTTACGGGTACGCAGCGCCGGGACAACGCTGGGATCGCCATCGTTCCATCGGCCTCACACTCGAACTGCTCAAGTCGGGCCGACTGGATATCCAGCCGATGATTACGCACCGCATCAAGGCGGCTTCACTCCCCGACATGTACCGCCGATTGGACGAAGGCGAACCGTCGGTCGTCGGCGTCGTTGTACAGTGGGATTGACGATGGCGCGACTCACCTCCCCAAACATCAAAGCCTGAAGCGCAAGCGAAGGAGCTTGCTGGCATCGCCCTGAAATCATCCTTCGCTTGCGCTTCAGGATTCGATGCGCGGCTTACTTTCATTTAGCCTTCGTACAATTCGGTAATCGGTCGGCCCTCGGAAATGGGGAACCGCCGCGTCAACGCATCGGTGAAGTGGCCGGCGGGATTGATTCCCAATGCCGAAAATATTGTGGCCGTCACGTCCCACGGGCCGAACTTTTGCGTCGCGGGATACGCGCCGTTGCGGTCGGAAGCACCGACGAGTTTTCCGCGCGAAACACCCCCGCCGGCCATCACGATTGAGTAGACGGCGGCCCAATGTTTTCGCCCGGGCAAGTTGCCGGCGAAATTGGGTTCGCGCGCCACCAATGGCGCGCGGCCGAATTCGCCCATGCAAATCACCAGAGTTTCATCCAGTAACCCCCGCGATTCCAGGTCTTCGAGCAGCGCGGAGAAACCAAGGTCGAAACGGGGCAGCAGGTGCTTCTCCAGAGAACTGAAAATGTCGTTGTGCGTGTCCCAGCCGTAGGAATCCGTCTCGTTCGGCTTGGTGTCCTGGCCTCGGTTCGTGTGATTGAACATCACCGTGATCAATGGAACGCCGGCTTCGACGAGACGACGCGCCAACAGGCAGGCTTGTCCGGAACGATTGCGGCCATATCGGTCGCGCAACTCGGCTGGTTCGGCCGAAAGATCGAATGCGTTGCGAGTTTCCGGCCGGTCGAGCATGTCGAACGCTCGACCGTAGAGTTGGCTCATGTCGGCCATTGTTTGGTTTCGCTGTAACCGTCGCGTTTTGTGGTCCAGCGTTTCCACCAACTGCCGTCGCAGTTCCAGCCGTCTCTTGGAAAGTTCCGGCTGCACTGCAAGACCGGGAAAAGCAACGGAGCCAGCGTTGACGTCGCCAATGACCATCGGATCGAATTTTCGCCCCAGCAGTCCACCGTCTTGCCCCGGACCAATCAAAACGGGAACGAGCGCCGGCCCGTTGATATGGACGACCGATTCGACAAACGCCGGCTTGGGCTTGAGCCGTTTGTAAATCGAACCGTAGCACGGAAGGTCGGTCGCTGTCGGCGGCGGATTCGACGAGCGACGGTTGTGATAGTGTCCCGTCATGCCAAGATAAAACGCCGAGCCGTGGTCGAGGTCTTCGTGCGACATGCTGCGAATGATCGAATACCGGTCGGCCAATCGGCTCAGGCGCGGCATGTGTTCGCAGAGGAGAGTTCCCGGCACTGTCGTTTGAACCGGTTGAAACGTTCCGCGAATTTCCAACGGAGCCTGCGGTTTGGGATCCCATGTATCGAGTTGGCTTTGCCCGCCGCTGGCAAAGACGACAATGACCGATTTCGCACGACCGAATCCGGGGATCGCTGCGGATGACTGATCGTCGGCATGAGCGCGCGCAACCGACGCAGAAGAAAGCAGTGCTCCCAAGCCGGTTAGTCCGCCGAAGCGCAAGCAGTTGCGGCGGGAAAATTGGTGCGTTGAATTATCGCGATGAAATGCGAATTGCTGCACGATAGTTGCCTCAGCCTTGCCGTTCCAGTTGCGTTACTTGAATTTAGCTCGACAGCAATACTTCGGTCAAATGATGCCGACAATGTCGCGCTGCGTTGCTGATGACTCCGACTGTTCTTACATCAAAGCTTTCTGAAAAAATGATCAGTCTGCAATGTATCAGTTGACGTTTCTGTATTGGTTGATAGAATTTGCAGTTGCGGAAGATTTGCTTGCCCCTTTTAGTTTTGGGCGTCTCCGCACGGTCTACTTTTTTAGGAATGCGACGCGATGGCAGAAGGCACAATCAAGCGGTTGACAGACAAGGGTTTTGGATTCATTGACACGGGAACAGGAAAGGACATGTTCTTCCACATGTCGAACCTTGTTGACGTGAGCTACGATGAATTGCAAGAGGGACAGCGAGTGTCGTTCGACGAAGGCCAGGGTCCCAAAGGACCGCGGGCCGAGAACGTCAAGGTGATCTGAAAAGTTCCCCTTGCACGACCTGGACACCCTCTGCGAAATAAATACGACGGCTGAGTTTGCGGATGTCTGGACACCTTCGGTGTTATGCTGAGGTTGTCGCCATTGGTGAGTCACCGTGTCGCTTGGTAGTTCAGGACTCATACTGAAACACAGTACGGGTGCAGAAACACGAAGGCCCTGTTGGCGGATTGTCGCTTGCAGGGCCTTTTGTTGCGCGGTCCGCCAGTTCTGTTTCACGACACAGCATCCGGGGCAAGTCATTTCCTCTACGAGCTGAGATGTTGGACTGTTGGCAAGAAACGTATCCGCTTTCCCGGAGAAATCTGCGGCGTTTCGTGTCGTTGTGATTCAATTCAACGCAAAAATTGGTTCCGGCTTCACCAGACGAAGTGACATCGCTGCTCTTGTCACGCCCTGTGGGAACGGTCACCATATACAATACAGCGTTCCAGGCGACTCTTTGCCAATCACTCGACGGCATTTTTGCCATGCGGTGGCAACGGCAACGGACCACGCATGAAGAGGTGCGTTTCCTGCTGTCGGCTGACGCCTGTTAAGTCTGCGCCCTGTCTGTTCAACGATTGCGGAGCCGGTTCTCATGAAAAAACGCACCCGCGTATCTTGGATTTTCTGTTGTGCACTTGCCTCGACTTTGGCGATCGGCACCCTCCGCGCGCAAGAAGAAGAGGACGCTGCCCAGGCCAGTGAGGGGACCGCATCGGATCCGAAACCGCCGCAAGTCAGCAAGCCCGGCGCAAAGAGCAAAGCAAAAACTGTTTTACAAAAGATTGGGCAGGCATTCGATTCACTAACCGGCGCCAAATCAACCGCTGAGCGTGCACGGGAAAATGAACCCGCTGACGTGTCCTTGGAACTGGTTGAATATTTGCGACGCACGGTTCGCGAACATCGGTTGGAAATCGACCGTGGAAAACTAAAGGGAAAGGCCGCGCCGGCCACGGTCGCCCAACCGAAACCCACAAAAACAAATCCGAGTCCATTCGGGCAGCCAACGCTAAACCGGAAACAGTTTGCCACGTTGCTCAGCGAACTCGACAAGGCGGAAGCCAAGCTGGCTCAAGAGAAAGCTGCCAACGGAAAAAAGCCACCGGCCGCAGCGAACCCAAAGATTCGCACGCTGCTGGATACACCGTACGTCGGGACGGTCTATGTCAGCTCGAACAAAAATGTACGATTCTTCGTAGCACGGCTCATCATCGACAACCCGACCGCAAAACCGATCGTCATCAAACGCAGTGAATTGCAACTGAACGCGGACGGAAAGACGTACAAGTCTGGTGCAATCTCCACGCAGGTCAAGAATCATTCCTATTCTTCGGCCAATAAAAGCGTGTACCTTGGCAACCTGAAGTTTCCGGCTGAAGTGAAGATTCCCGCCGGCGGAAACGATTCAATCTGGGTTGTTTTTGAAAACCTGCCGCTGGGGAACAATGTTCCAACGATGTCGCTGAACATGAAACTGGAAGGTCGCCTCTCCACGCTCGACATTAACGGCTTCGCGCGAAGCGTGATGGGACTGACCGTCGAACGCGTCGGCCCGCAGGATAGCTTGGGGTTGCTGACAATTGGCGGTTCGTTGAACATGATCAACATCGGCAGTTTGGTCGATGAACTCGACAAGCTGACGGCCGACAAGGTCATTCGCGTGGTGATTCGCTGGAAGAAATCGGCACCACAAGCCGACTCGCAAATTGGCAGCTGGATCAAGCAGCAGGCGCAGCAAGCGGGGCAGAACCAACGAAACAACGACAACCGTTTCCCCATCATTCCGGCGGCGATTCGCGAATTGCATCTGGCAGAAGTCCCAAGCCAAAACGGTGGGACAACCTATTATTCGTCCTACGGCCGGAACGCGCCGAAAAGAATCCACAAGACCGTCGAAGCGGCGGTGTCGGCGGCATTGCGCACCGCATTCGCCGTACTCTCGCGAGACCAGTTGCTGCGCGAAATTGAGGAAGGACACCCATTGACGCGGGCGGCGGCGCTGGCAGGCGGTGGCGGGCGTCTTTCGAGCGATGACCTGCCGCTCATTCTCGAATACGCCGAAGGAGATGCGGCCGACATGCAGCGGGCAGCACTCATCGCGCTGCGGCATTTCGGCAAGCCGGAGGCGATTGCAGCGCTGATTAAGCAGGCAGGGGCGGGCACAGAGACGATGTCGGCCATCGCCACCGAGAGCCTTGCCGGCTCTCGGTATTCGGCCGCCCATCGGGCATTACTCAGGCTGCTGAAAGGCGCTTCGCCCGAGTTGAAAAAGAAGATCGTGGTAATCGTCGCTCGCTATCCCCGCCCGATCTGGCGTGACGTGGTGTATCAATTCGCCACTTCCGGTGATCCACAGGTGAGTGTCGTTGCGCTGCAGGCATTGGTGCGAATTGGACATCCGCAGATGGTTGATGTCCTGGAAGATTCACTGCATCGGGGGACGCGGTCCTTTCAAGAGGCAGCGTTTAAGATTCTCGCGTCGCGCACCGACTCACGAAGCGAAGAACTGGCAATGCAGTACACTCTCGACCGAATGGAGCGATCACCACCGACATCCGAAATGATGCAGTTGCTGCAGCGTACGCGCGATCGCCGCGCAGTGCCGTTGTTGCTCGCGCACTTCGAGAAATCCAAGTCGAGCCGCTCGGCGATCATCGGCACGCTTGCGCAGATCGGCGATCAGTCGGTAGCCGACAAGTTTCTCAAGCAATATTCATCGTTGAGTACCAACGAAAAAACGATTGTGCTGAACATGCTCCGCCAGTTTCGCTCGCCCAAGTTTCGCGAGTTGGCGGGCGAGGCCCTGTTAACGAAAGACAGTTCGCTAATTCGCGCGGCCTGCCAGGGTCTGCAGGAAGACGGCAGCACTAAGGCAATCGAATTGCTCGTCAACGGCTTTGAAAAGTCAAAGAGCACAACAGCCTGGTCCTACATCAGTAATGCCCTTTCCTATCTGGGGACGAATGAAGCGCGGGCCGCCTTGCAGAAAGCGACGCAGTCGAAGGACGCCAATCGAAGGAATTACGCCGTCAACGCTTTGCGCAATATTCGGCAGCGGTCTCCGGGCTACCAGTACATTTACCAAGCCCAACAATTTGACCGGCAGAAAAAGTGGAAAGAATCGATTCAGCAGTATACGCTTGCCGCTCAAATTGATCCGCAGTTACCCGAGGCTTTTGCCGGCCGCGGAACGGCGCTATTGCATCAGAACAAATTTAAGGAAGCCGGCCCCGACTTCGAGAAGGCGATAAAGCTCGACCCGTCCAACTCCGTTTCGCTCACCGGCTTGGGCATCGTGCGCGTGCTTGAAGGAAAGGCCGATGAGGGCATCAAGTTGATCGAAGGCAAGCGGAAGATGTTCGAGAACGACGTCATGTTCGCCTACAATGCAGCGTGTGTTTACGGACGCGCGCTGGAAGCCGTTAAGAAAGACATGAAGGCAGCCGACCGCGACAAGAAAATCGCAGAGTATCAGAAGCTGGCAATGAACGATCTGAAACGCTCGATCAAACTCGGATTTCGCGATAAGGATTGGATGAAGAAGGACCCCGATTTGAAATCGCTGCACGATTTGGATGAATTCAAGAAGATCCATTCGCCGGACGCGAGCGATGCGAAGAAGAAGACGAATGAAGCAGCGTCTGAAAAAGCCGTGGGCCGTTCAAACTGATGTCGCGATTCCAATCATCCGCATTGCAACTCCGTAGAATTCTCGTTTTCCACGCTGTGGAACAGACACGATGACCGCTCCGGCTTGGCGGGTGAAAGAGCACAATCTGTTTGCAGCGGCAGGTCGATGGTCTATTTGAATCGAATCTATACCAAAAGTGGCGATGGTGGTGAGACGTCGTTGGGCGATGGCAGCCGCGTGCCGAAAACGCACCCGCGGATCAGCGCCTACGGTGGTGTCGATGAGTTGAATTCACTGCTCGGTGTCGCGCTCACCGTCGAAATGCCGAAGACGCTTGCCGACCGACTGGGGCGGGTCCAAAACGACCTGTTCGATGTCGGGGCCGATTTGTGCGTTCCGGAATCCGACCCGCCCCCGGAACGACCGCCGCTCCGCGTGATGGAATCACAAGTCGCGAGGTTGGAGCAGTGGATCGATGACGTCAACGAACGTCTGCAGCCGCTCGAAAGTTTCATTCTCCCCGGCGGTTCCCCGGCGGCTGCCCACCTGCATCACGCGCGCACGGTTTGTCGCCGCATTGAGGCGGGCGTTATCGCTCTCACTCAAACCGAAACGGTCAACCCGCAAGTTGTCATGTATCTCAATCGACTTTCCGACCTGCTCTTCGTGTTGGCGCGCGACTGCAATCGGCACGGCGCCGACGATCGCCTATGGGAACCAGGACGAGATGCAAAGTAAGAAATAGAGCGAAGTGGGGAAATCCGAAGCGTGCAGTCGATTTGTTCCGCTTTCCCCACTCCGCTTTGGCACAAACATGAACTACTTCGCCCACGGCATGCGATTCTGTGATCGCCCCTACTTTCTGGCCGGCACCGCTTGTCCCGATTGGTTATCGGTCGCCGATCGTCGTGTGCGTCTCCGAGCGCGCAGGGTGGAACCATTTGCCGACGGTTCCGAATCGCCGGAAGCGGAAATTGCCGCCGGTATCCTGCAGCATCTGGAAGACGATCAGCATTTTCACCAGACACGCACGTTCGTGGAAACGTCGGCTGAACTCACCCGACTGATTCGCAGGGTTCTCGGTCCGGAAGATGGATTTCGGCCCGGATTTCTCGGACACATCGCAACCGAGTTGATCCTCGATGGCGTTCTGATCGAACGCGATCCTCAATGTTTGGACGATTATTACCGCGCCATCGACGCGCTCGATGGGGAGTTGGTACAACGTACCGTCAATAAAATGGCCCGCGGAGAGACGAATCGGCTTGTGGGATTGATACCGCGTTTTCATGCCGAACAGTTTCTCCGCGACTACCTCGATTCGGTTCGATTGTTGTATCGCTTGAATCAGGTGATGCGACGAATCAAACTAAGGCAACTTCCTGACGAACTGGCCGACGTATTCGACACCGGGCGGGAGTTCATTCGCGAACGTGCGAGTGAATTGCTGCCCTTCCCGTCGGCAGACGTTTCGCCGGCAAACACCAACCACAAAACACACCGCTGAGGAGCCACCCGATGAAGTACGGAATGAACATGCTGCTCTGGACGACCGAAGTCACCGAAGAGCACTATCCAATTCTGGATAATCTGAAGTCGATGGGTTACGACGGCGTCGAGCTTCCGGTTTTCGACATGGACATCAACAAATTCACGGCTCTGGGAAAACAACTCGATTCCGTCGGATTAGAGCGAACCGCCGTCACAATCTGCACCGGCGATGCGAATCCAATTTCCGATTCGGCCAACATTCGCGAGGCTGGATTGAATCGGCTCAAGCAGGCCATCGACGCTTGTGCCGCCGCCGGAGTCACTCATCTCTGCGGTCCGATTCACTCCGCCATTGGGGAATTCAGCGGCAGTGGCGCGACGGGTGACGAATGGAAGTACGGCCAGGAAACACTCGCCAAGGCGGCCGATCATGCACAAGCGGCCGAAGTGACTTTGGTGGTGGAATATCTGAACCGATTCGAGTGTTATTTCCTCAACTGCGCGGCCGATGCGTCTCGCTTCGTTGCTGAGGTCGGCCATCCCTACCTGAAGACGATGTATGACACGTTTCATGCCAACATCGAAGAAAAAGACATTGCCGAGGCCATTCGCGCCTGTGCCGATCAAACGGTCCACGTACATATTTCCGAAAACGACCGTTCGACGCCGGGCGAAGGCCACGTCGATTGGGACACCACCTTTAACACGCTCAAAGAGACGGAATACGACGGCTGGATGGTGGTCGAAGCATTCGGCCTCTCGTTGCCCGATTTGGCCGCCGCCACGAAAATCTGGCGAAGAATGTATACCGACGAAGAAACACTGGCCCGAAACGCGCTGGCGTTTATGAAATCGCGAACGGCAGGCTGAACGGCCCAGACGTAAACACGCGAACACACCCTGTGGTCGTGTGATCGAAAATGCTGCGGCAATCGCTGTACACGCATGTCACACAACTGATGCGACATCGAAAACGGTGCATTGGCGTGCTAGAATTGTTGGACCGAATTCGCGGCTAAAGCTGTGGCGGATTCGTGTGGACGTGACGGTTCTCCCGGATCGCGGTGTCTAACGATCAACTTTCTGTCCTCTGTGACGGTGCCATTATTATGCGACTGCCTCTTTTCGTTTTCGCCGCTTGTTTTCTGGCCATGTGTGGCCGTACGACGGCGGCTGATCCGCCGGCGAAGCTGAAGCCGGAAGACTTGCAGTTTTTCGAGAACAAAATCCGCCCGGTGTTGGTGGCGCAGTGCTACAAATGCCATTCGGCTAAAGCGCAGCAGAACAAGAAGCTCGAAGGCAAACTGCTGCTCGACACGCGCGAGGGAATCCGCAAAGGGGGCGAAAGCGGACCATCGGTGGTTCCCGGCAAGGTCGATGACAGTTTGTTAATTGAGGCGATTCGTTACGAGTCGGTGGAGATGCCGCCCAAGAGCAAATTGCCGGCCAACGTCATCGCCGATTTTGTGAAGTGGGTCGAGATGGGCGCCCCCGATCCGCGCGATGGCCGCGCGGCGACAACGACGGAAGAAAAGATCGACTTCGTTGCCGCGCGCAAGTTCTGGTCGTTCCAACCTCTTCATGACGTTGCGACACCCAAAGTGCAAAACAAAGACTGGGGCCGTACACCGCTCGATCAATTCGTGATGGCAAAGCTCGAGCCCACGGGAATCGTCCCAAACAATGTCGCCTCGAAACGAACGTTGATTCGCCGCATTTATTTCGACCTGTGGGGGCTACCGCCGGAGCCTGCCGAGGTGGAAGCGTTCGTCGTCGACTCCTCACCCGATGCCTACACCAAGCTCATTGACCGCCTGCTCGAAAGCGATCATTACGGCGAACGGTGGGCGCGGCATTGGCTCGATTTGGCCCGCTTCGCCGAAAGCAACGGCTACGCATTCGATAAAGACCGTCCGAACGCATACCACTACCGCGATTTTGTCATCAAGGCACTGAACGAAAGCATGCCTTACGACCGATTCATTCGTCTGCAGATCGCTGGCGACCAAATGGAACCGGCGAGTTACATGGCGCAGGCGGCGACCGGGTTTCTGGCGTCCGGCCCATTCACATCGCAACAGACACAAAAGGAACGTGAGCGCAGCCGTTACGAGCAACTCGACGACATCATCGTCACGATTGGCACTTCAACGCTTGGGCTGACCTTGGGCTGTGCTCGCTGTCACGCGCACAAATTCGATCCCGTCTCGCTGAAGGATTACGCTCGGATGACTGCGGCGTTTGCCGAAGTGGGATTCCAGAATTTCCCCCACGATCGGCAGCCGGAAGTATTTCGCAAAGCGAAGGCCGAATTCGACGCGGCGCACAAGCCGTTGACCGATGCACGGGTCGCCTACGAGAGCGAGCAGTTGGCCGCGAAATTCGCCGAGTGGAGTCGCAATCGCCCGGCAGAGGCGATTCAGCCCAAACTTGGCTCTTGGCAGGTTGCCGGCCCGTTTGCCGCAGCTGATTTTGACAAGGCATTCGATCAGGCGTTTCCCCCGGAAAAGAAAGTTGATCTCGCGCAGACGTTTTCCGACGGCAAGGTGAAATGGACGCCTCAACCCACTTGGGCTGACGGCAAGATCCACAACACGCTCACCGGCGAGAATTCGGCGAATTACCTGTTTCGCACCATCGAAGTTCCCACGGGTGGACCGCTGGAAATTTCGCTGGGCCGCGATGACGCGATAAAGGTCTGGCTCAACGGCAAGGTCGCGCTGTCGAAAAAAGTGGCCGGTGCCGCCGCCGCCGACCAGGACAAGGTAAAGCTCACCCTGAAAGCAGGACGAAACGAACTGCTGCTGAAGATTGTTAACGGTGCCGGCCCGTCGGGGTTCTACTTCAAAGCGCTCGACACCGCCCCACCGAAAAACATTCTGGCAATTCTCAATCTGCCGGAAGAGAAACGCAACGCGAAACAGAAACAGGAACTGCTCAAGTGGTTCGCGCCATACGATGACGGTTGGCGGACGTTGAACGACGCCGAGGCGGAGCATCAGAAGTCATACCCCAAGCAGGATCTGGTACAGGTTCTCGCCGCACGCAAAGGGGGAACAACGTACAACTTCGGGGCTGACACGCGTAAGGTTTACTTTCTTTCTCGCGGCAACTCCAACGTGAAACTCGGACTGGCAACGCCCGGCTTTATGCAGTTGCTGATGCTGTCACCCGAACAGGAAAAACGCTGGACAGTGGCGGCTACAACCGACGGGAAAGAACAACTCAAACCGCCGCGAATTGCCTTTGCCGACTGGATGACCGACGTTGACCAGGGGGCTGGCAATCTGCTGGCGCGGGTGATTGTCAACCGATTATGGCAGCACCATTTCGGCCGCGGTATCGTCAGCACGCCAAGCGACTTCGGTACGCAGGGAGAACGGCCGACACATCCGGAGTTACTCGAATACCTCGCCACCGAACTCATCCGCGGCGGTTGGAAACTGAAACCGATTCACAAGTTGATAATGAGCAGCTCGGTTTACATGCAGGCGGGCCTATCGAATGAGGCGGGCATGCAGGCCGACCCAACCAACAAACTCTGGTGGCGTCGCCCCGCACGACGGATGGAAGCGGAAGTCATTCGCGATTCCATGCTCGCGATCAGCGGAACGTTAGACAACAAAATGTTCGGCCCCGGTTCGCTCAACCAACAGGATCGCCGCCGTAGCGTGTACCTGAAAGTCAAACGCGGCACGCTCATTCCGGTACTGCAATTGTTCGATGCACCTGATGCGATGCAGGGAATTGGCAAGCGAACGATTACCACCGTGCCGCCGCAAGCGTTGGCAATGATGAACTCCCCGTTTGTTCGCCAACTGGCCGAGAAGTTCTCGAAGCGCATTCGGCCAAATGCAGACAAGCCGTTGGAACAAACGGTCAACGAGGCTTACGCCATCGCTCTCTGCCGTCCGCCCACCGCCAACGAACACACTGTGATGCTGACATTCATCAACCGACAGGCCGAATCTTACGGCAATAACCCTGCCGCAACCGATACGGCGGTCGCCGACTTTTGCCAATTGGTGTTGTGCCTGAACGAATTCCTTTTTGTGGACTGATGACGCAAACGACGAACTCCGCAAAATCTGCGACATGAAAGAAACTCCATGACCAGTCACCTGCCGAACTCGGCGAAACCGCAATTTAATTTTCAGGCACGACGGGCATTCCTCAAACGGGCCGGCATGGGGTGCGGATCGTTGGCACTCACCAGCCTGCTCAAAGAGCAGGGGTTGCTCTCAGATGCGTCGGCGGCCGAAACCGATTTCGGTTCGCTCGCGCCGAAGCCGCCGCACTTCGCACCCAAGGCGAAAGCGGTCATCTGGTTATTCATGCCGGGCAGCCCCTCGCAGGTCGATACCTTCGATTACAAACCGCAATTGCAGAAACGCGACGGCCAGAAGCTCAACGGCGCCGACCCGAAAACCGGCTTCTTCACCACCAGCGGCAAGGTGCTCAAATCGCCGTTCAAGTTTCAGCAGTACGGCGAGTCGGGGGCATGGGCATCGGAAATTTTCCCGCACATGACCAAACACGTTGACGACATGGCCTTCATTTATTCCTGCTATTCGCGGTCGAATAACCACACGCCGGCCATGCTCGAAATGAACTCGGGTGTTTTCTTGCAGGGGCGACCCTGTGTCGGTTCGTGGGTGAATTACGGGCTGGGATCCGAAAACGCCAATCTGCCCGGTTTCGTCGTCATGCATGGCGTGAAGCCGCGTGGCGGTAATCCCATCTGGTCACCCGGTTTTCTGCCCAAGGTGTTCCAGCCAACGGCAATCGACGGACGCAGCAAGACGCCAATCGCCAATCTCGCCCGTCGCACAGCGATGTCCGAGAAGCAACAGCGCGATCAGCTCGATGTACTCAAGTCGCTGAACGAGAAGCATCAACAATTGCGTCCGCACGAAGCCGATCTCGCAGCACGTCTCGAGTCGTTCGAGTTGGCCTACCGCATGCAGACCGCCGCTCCAGAGGCGATGGACATTGGCAGCGAAACCGACACCACACAGAAATTGTACGGCATCGATAAAAAGGAAACACAATTGGTCGCCCGCCAATGCCTGACAGCACGAAGGCTAGTTGAACGCGGCGTGCGATTCGTGCAATTGTACGCGGCCACCAATGGTGGTGCCGGCGGTGTGGGTGACGTCCCCTGGGACGGACACGGAGACATCGGTGTCAATCACCGCATTGCCGCCAAGTCGGTCGATCAGCCCATTGGTGCGCTGATGGCCGACCTGAAAGCGCGCGGGTTACTCGAATCGACGCTGGTAATTTGGGGCGGCGAATTCGGCCGGACTTCTGATTCCCAGGGAAGCAAAGGCCGCGACCACAACCCGAATTCCTTCACCATGTGGATGGCCGGCGCTGGAATTAAGGGCGGCGTACAATACGGGGCCAGCGACGAGTTTGGCTACAAGGCGGTGGAGAATCGCGTGGGGGTCAATGATCTACACGCGACCATTCTAAAAATCCTCGGCATCGACCACGAACGACTCACCTACCGCTTCAACGGACGGGATTATCGCTTGACGGACGTTGCCGGAAATGTGATACCAGAGATATTGGCATAAGCGGCCACACATTCGAACGGCCATTTCGTCCAACCCAAGGAGAGACGCGATGACTTCGCCAGTTGCTAACAGCCTTTCGAGTTCCCCTCTTCGATTTCCCTGCCTGTTTACCATACTGTTGTTTGGCCATCATGCATTCGGGCAGGAAGATGCTGCATTACGTTACGGCTGGAAGGCGGGGCAGACGCTCGTCTATTCGGTGACGGTCGAGGCCGACCGTGGCGACTACACCGACATCCTCAAAGGACGCCCTTCCTTCCGTGTGAAGTCGGCAGACGGCGATGGCATCACGGCAAGTTTCTCGGGAACGCTTAGCGAGTCGCGAAAGGTGAAACCGGGTAAACGGCTTATCTTTCGCGGCCCCCGACGCTTTTCTCCCTTTTCGCCATTCACCGGAGTCAGTGGTGCGCGCACGCGCGGCGGAAACGAATTTACGATCAATCTGCGAGGGGAAATCGTCAGCAGCCAGGGCAGTTCCCAGTTGCCATTTCTGCTGGGGAATCTCTCACAACTCATGATCGAGCGGCTGCCCGAATCGAGCGACAAGACGTGGAAACACCAACGGGAGATTTCGATTTCGCAGTCGAGCAACCGATTGCCGGTTCCCAGCTTCTTGAGAGGACGGAATCAAAAGACGACCAATGCAACCGAAGAGACGACGTACACGGTCGAGAAAATTTCAGCTGAAGCAGCCGTCATAAGAAAGAAGTACGAGTTGAAGACCGCATTGACGATCGGCGGGAAGCCGAAGTTCCATATTGTCGGCGAAGGTAAACTGACATTCGATCGAAAATCCGGCGCATTCAGCAAACTGCAGTATCAGCAGACGATTACCGTCCGCGAAGGCGACGACGTTCGCGAGACGCCGGTGCAGGTCAGCTATCAATTACTCAGTGAAGAAGAGCAGAAGAAGTTTCTTGCCGCTGCCGAGGCTGCCCGAGTCAAGGCAGCCGCCCCACCAACGGCAGAACAACGCGAACAGATACTCGCCGACTTGAAGTCGAACGAATCTTCGCAGTTTCTGAAACGATTGATCGAACTGCAGCGGAAGTCGCCGAAAGAACCGGACGAAGAGATAGCGGCGGCACTCGAAGTTTACCTGGTGACCGAAAACAAATCGCACCGTTTCATGGCGGCAAAGGCCCTTGAGAACTGGGCAACCACGAAATCAACTGCAGCGCTACTTGACGCCCTCGACGATGACTTCAACATCGTTGCCGGCTCCGCCATGAAGGCGCTCGGACGATTGCGGGCGAAAGAGGCGGCAGCACCGATCGCCGCCAAACTGTCCGACCTCCGTAATCGAGTGGCCGCATCGCGGGCGTTGGTGGCAATGGGTTCGGTCGCAGAGGAACCGGTACTCAAGCAACTCAACAACAGCGAATGGCAAGTCCGTTTTGAAGCCTGCAAGATTCTGAGCAGCATCGGCACGGAGAAGAGTCTGAAACCGCTTCAGGATCTGGCCGACGATAAGAATGGCCTGGTGAAGCAGACCGCCAAACAAGCAATACAGAAAGTGGAAAAGCGGCGAGATTCACCGCAAGCGTAACCGCGAGTTGCAACTGCAGCAGTTAGCGAACACCCAGACGGACAAACGGCGATTCCTCCCAGGTGGAATCGCCGTTGCCGGACAAATCAAAGTACCCCCAACGGGATTTGAACCCGTGTCTCGGGAATGAGAATCCCGTGTCCTGGGCCGAGCTAGACGATGGGGGCCGTTTGTCAGGACGACCATCGTATTCTGGTATGACCAGACGTGTCAAGCATTGCTGCCAACGAACGTGATGAATGGAATCGACTTATGTTCTTGCTTGCTGAAATCACGGAATCGTCTCTTAATGGGAACACCACCGTCATCGTCGGGTACGTGCTTCGCGGGCTGACCGCGCTGGCGGTCTTTGCCGCGTTTTGGGTGGGTGGGGTTCTGCTGCGAGGCGTAATCGTCCGTGTCGGCAAGACGCGGAAGTTCGATCGTTATCTCGCAAAACTGTTTGGCAAGACGGTTTGGTTGACGTTGATGGTCGTCGGCGGGATCACGGCGCTGGGAACGGTCGGTGTCGATGTGACGGCCCTCGTCGCCGGATTGGGCATAACCGGTTTCGCTCTCGGCTTTGCTATGAAAGACATCGTCTCGAACGTCGTCTCGGGCATTCTCATCATCATGTACAAGCCGTTCCGGCACGGCGACCGTGTCAAGGTTTCCTCGTTCTCGGGAATCGTTGCGAATATTGACTTGCGTTACACGACGCTCGATTCCGATGGCACGCAGATATTCGTACCGAATTCGCTGTTGTTTACCAACGCGATTTCCGTCGATCAGCCGACCGAAAACGAGGCAGTTGACGTCGCGGTCGAGTCGGACGAGTTGTGATAGTTTCGTCACGCAGGGAACTATCGAACCGCATGGATGCGGTCACTGCGAACCTTTGCCGCAGCCTTGCGGCTGCGGCGTTTTGGTCGCCGAAATCGCTGCCGTCTCTACCGCGTCTTGTATGTTCGCGGTTTGCCGTCCGCGCCAATTTGCACGGTGTAGCTTCCGCCGTCGGCCGCGATTGACGCTTTGACGTAGACGCCTTTGCAATCGGTGGTCGGTTCGGTGTTGGCGATGTAGGCGGCAGCCGTTTGTTCGTCGGCTTTCAGCTTAACGTTTCGGTGCAGTTGGTAGAGTGCCCGTAGCGACTTCACCTGCCGCAGGGTCTTAATGACGTCGGGATGCCCGCCCTTGGTTGGGCCGTTGCACATGACGGCGACGCGGGGATCGATGGCCCGCACCAACGCCGGATTGTTGCTCGACGGCAGACCGTGATGCGTCACCATATACATATCGACCTGGCCGATGGGATTGTTAGGGGTCATCAGTTTGGCTTCGATATTCCAGGTGAGATCGCCGCAACATAGAAAGCGGAACTTGCCGAAGCTGAGTAGAAAGCTGACGCTGGCCGCGTTGTCGCTGGCGTCGCGTTTCTTGGGTACGTGCAATTTGGCGAATGGGTTGGGCGGGCCGTCGTTGGCAATCACGTTGCGACTGGCCGTGACGATTTTAATCCCCAACGGCGTCTTGCCGCTTTCCAAGGGCAACATGTCGCCCGGTTCGAGCTTCTTCGATTGGTTCTCCGACGCGCGGCGGTAATCGGCAATGCGATCGACGAATTGCGCGTCTTCCTGTAGCGCATCGGGAATGCCCCGGTCCCAGAAGTTGCCGATACGGATCTTCGCAGCCAACGCGGCGTGGTTGCCGTAATGATCGCGGTGCCAGTGCGTGACGGCCACGTTGTCAATTTGTTTGAGACCGGCAGTCTCGGTCACAACTTTCAGAATGCGGTCGCGGTCGCGGCCGTTGAAGTCGGGGTAACCGGAGTCGATGAGCAGCGATTCGCCGGCCGGCGTGACGAACAACGTCGCCGCTCCCCCTTCGACGTCGATGAAATAGATATCTAACCGCCCAGTGCTTTCATCGGCGTGCAGCGACGGCGAGCCGAAACCGGTGACAACAATCGCGGCGAGAAGTAATGACAATCGGAAGAAAGAACGCAGCATTGCAAGCACCTCAACAGTTGCATTGGATGGTTGAAAACGTAGAGACGTCTCGTTCCATGCTACCGCCGAACAACAGAGAACGCACGCAATCGGCACAAACAACTTCGCTTGTTCCCAGTTTTCAGCTTGGGGACACACCAACGCGAAGCTCCGCTTCGCGCGTCCTGGAGGCAAACCCCGGAAACGACGGACTGCGACTTATTGAGTCGCAGCTAGGGGGAATCTGTTGTTGATTCGTCGGTTGCGCTGTCTGTTTGAGACGCATCTGGCTCGGTGTTCGCCTTATCGGTCGACAGCTCTTCTTGCGGCTTTGATGTTCCCTTAATCACCGTCAACTTGACCGGTGTTTCCTCGACTGGCGGCTGCTCCGTCTCATCCCCTTCTTCCGACAAGGCAAATTTTTGCTTCGAGAGTTCTTTGAGTTCGGTGTTAAAAATCTTGACGAGGGCATGCAAGCAGGATGCGATCACCGGACCGATGAAGACGCCTCCAAGCCCCATCAATTTCAGGCCACCCAACACGCTGATAAATGCCAGCAGTGGATGCAGCCGGGCATCGCTTTGCAACACATATGTGCGAATGACGTTGTCCATGGTGCCGATGACGACCGAACCGAACAACGCCAGCATAATGCCCGTGCCCCAGTACCCATTGAACATGCACCACACCGCACACGGCCCCCAGATTAGCCACGTTCCGGCGACAGGAACCAACGAACAGAACGTGGCGATCATACCGATGATAAAAAAGTGCTGCAGCAGATCCGAATCGATTCGCCATCCGACCAGATAAATCGCCACCGATGTTGCCAACCCTTGTGCAATGGCCGCGCAAAATGTCGCCAACACAACAGCCCGTACGACTTCTTCGAACCGTTGCCTGAGTTCTCGTTGGTATTCGACATGGACGGGAATCAGCCCCTCTGCAGCCGTCAACAGCGCGGGGCCGTCGGCCAAAAAATAGTAGAGGGCAATCACAAACATCACCATTCCAATCAACAGCGAAACGAACGCTCCCAGCACGTCGAGCGTTTTGTTCAGCGTTGTGCCGGCCATACCCACCGAGCGGCCTGCCAATGCCTTCAGCAGCTTCTGGAAATCTTGTCGAACTTCCTGAGTGTCGGTGTCGGGCGGGAGGTAGGGGCGAATGCGAGTGATCACCTCGCTCTCCAATTGAGAACCGGCCGTCTTCCAATTGGTGTCGCTCAACTTTTCTACCGACAACGAATAGAGTTGCAGCGAGGCGATTACGGTTCCAACCAACATCGGTACCAGCAACACAAACAGCACCACGGCCGTCGTTAGTCCGGCCGCAACGCGGACGCGATTCTTCGTCCGCCGAACAAAATGCCGAAACACCGGTTGGCAGAGAATGGCAATGACACCCGCCAGAAATAGCGGTAGCAGAAACGGAGCAATAACGTGGAAGAACGTGATGCCCAGAAAGACCATGATTACGGTCAATAGCGTTAGCGAAACAATGCGTGCCATTGGTGTCATGCTGGTCAGTCTCTGTTGGGAGTAGCTCAGTTGGGAAAGTTTGCGGCGTGAATTGCTCGCCGGTTCGATGCGACCGAACGCACTGTGATCGGACGTTGACTGGCTTCAGCGAAGATTGCAAGTCGGAATTGGTACCAAAATATTGAGGTTGCCAATTCCTCCCCCGAACCATTCGGTCGAGTGTTTTTCGACGGGCTATATGTTACCCTATTTAGAGCATTTGGCACTTCTGAAATCAGTCCATACTTTTCAATCTGATAAGAAACCATCGTATGGCCTTGTTGCGTGAATTCGTGGCGAACTCGCCTCGGTTTCCGCTGAACACTCGCGAGGAATCGACTGGTCAAACAAACGGAAACCTTGCAGGATGCGAGCAGACGTTTGTTGTCAGGCACGCGATTGCCGTTCAAACCCAGGGAGGCGACTGATGCATAAACGCTATGTGATTACACTCACTGCCTCGAATCGTGTCGGCATTTTGGCGGCTGTTGCGACGGCCTTGGCCGAACTGGGAGGCGAATTGCGAGAAGTGAAGCAAACGATTCTCGATTGCTACTTCACGATGATTCTCTCGGCCGATTTTCCCGAGCACCGCGATGCCGATGTCATCGTCGATCACCTGAGTGGCATGTGCGAACGATTTGACATCAAAATCACATTGAACGAGCCGGATGAACTGGACGAGTTGACTGCCTCGGACGCTGAAACGACGCGTTATCGCCTGACACTAACAGGGCGGGATCGGCCCGGTTTATTGGGGCAGATTGCCGCGCGAATCGCGCGCGACGAAATTGATATTGTCGAGATGCACGCCGGACGAACAGATGAGTGCAGTTCGTTCGAGATCAAGATGCAACTCGAATTGCCGGCCGCGATGGATGTCTCGACATTGACCGCCGACCTGGAAGAAATCGGCCGCGAAGCGGGACTGTTGGCCTGGCTTGAAGAACAGCAGCAGTTCGAGATGCCCGTCGAATCGCCGACGCATTTGAAACGCTGACTCGACACGTAGCTGGGGCGGTATCGATCGTTTGAGTCATGTTGCCGTCAATTGGCTATTTCTCGTATCGAAGTTGCCCTGCAACGTACAAGTGTAGCCGGCCAGTTGTGCCCCGACAGGAGATCTCGATGGTCACCGATTCGTCAACGGAAACCCACGTGCCAATACTCTCTACTAATCCTTCTTCAAGACCGAGACGACAACCAAAGATGTCTCGGCTGGTGTAGTCGCGTTCCTGCAACTCGTGTACAAGTTCCTCCGCGACTTTCTGAAGTGCTATCGGTGATATGGCCGACTGCCAGGCTTTCGTCCAGGTCCAAGGGCTTATCATTGGAAGGATCCCAGCAAAATTACTTGTGAATTCATTCCGGCGCGGGTGGCTCGTCGATTGCCAGGCAGCGGCCGATTTGCCGGGCGGCTTGCCGGAGCCGTTGGACGTTTTCGACAATGGCGAGCCGAACCCAGCCTTCGCCCTCTTCGCCAAATCCACGGCCGGGACTGATCGCGACGCCGCCCTCGTCGAGCAGCTTCATCGCGAAATCGATCGAACCCATTTCGCTCCACGGCTCGGGGATCTTGGCCCACACAAACATGCCGGCGCGGGGGATCTCGAGTTCCCAACCCAATCGCTTCAGGCCGTCGCACAGTGCATCGCGGCGTAGTTGATATTCCGCGGCGACGCTCTCGACGGCGGCATCGGCATGACGCATGGCGACAATCGCTGCAATTTGCACCGGCTGAAAAATCCCGTAATCGTAGTAACCCTTAATGGTGGCCAAGGCCCGAACCATCTCAGCATTGCCGCTGCAAAAGCCGATTCGCCAGCCCGCCATGCTGTAGCCTTTGCTCATGGTGGTGAATTCGACGCCCACATCCAACGCGCCGGGCGCTTCCAGAAAACTGGGAGCCTTGTAACCGTCGAAGCAAATGTCGGCGTAGGCAAAATCGCTCATCACCATAAAATCGTGCTTCTTCGCCAGCCGCACCAATTCAATGTAGAAATCGAGTTCGACGACCGTTGCCGTCGGATTGTGCGGGAAGTTGACGACCACCACTTTGGGCTTGGGATACAAATGCTCGCAGGTGTAGGCGATGTTGTTCAGAAATTGATCGGGCTGGCGACAGTCGATTGCAATCACATTGCCCGCCGCCAGCATGACGGCATACACGTGAATGGGAAACGACGGTGCAGGCACGACAGCCGAATCGCCCGGCCCCATCAACGCCAGACACATGTGGCTGAATCCCTCTTTCGAGCCAATGCAGGCGATCACTTCGCCATCGGGTTCCAACCGCACGCCATACCGCTTCCAATACCGCTTGGCTACTTCGCGCCGCAGATTCGCAATGCCCGAGGAGACCGAGTACCGGTGATTACGCGGATCCTTGATCGCTTCGCCGAGTTTTTCGCAGATCAACGGGTCGGGCGCATCGGTGGGGTTTCCCATGCCAAGGTCGATCACATCGACACCGGCCACCCGCTTCTCATATTTGAGCTTGTTGATCTTGCCGAACAGATACGGCGGCAGCCGCTTCACCCGATCGGAAACCGGGATCGTGAAGGGCGCGTCTTCAAATGGGACTTCAGATTCGCTTCGCATTTCGCGATTCTAACAAACGGCCGACGTCATGTCGCCTTGCGGGCATCGATTACGGCGGTCTGGAATCCTTTGATGGAATTTTCGACCAACTGGATCGTGCCGGCTTCGGCTGCAATCCGCACTCCCGTGCGGCTCATTGGTTTGCGGGTTTCACGAATGCTGTTGCCGACGATGCGGATATCTTTCGTTTGCCCCTGCACGTCGATGCCGATGCCCGCTTCGCCGCCGCTGTTGACGATGCGGTTGTTCTCGATGACGTTGCGGTTCGCCCAGAAATCGCGGCCGCGGCCATCGTTGCGGAACAGCACGCCCACCTTGCCGCTGTTGGTGACATCGTTGTCGCGCATCACGTTGTCGGTATCACGGTGGCCGATGGAGATGCCGTAGTTGCGGTTGCCGTCGATCTTGTTCTTCTCGGCCAATCCGTATCGCACGCCCCAGCACCAGAAGATACCGATGCCGTTTCGCTCCAGCCGGTTGCCCAAGAGTCGCGGCCGCTGCGAACCCGAACCGGGATGCACGCCCAAATCGGCGTTGTCGTGACTGTGGCAATTCTCGACGACGACATCGTGGCAAATCTGAAAGCTGACGCCATCGCCGTTGTAGTTGCGGGTGGTGACGCCGCGAATGGTGTAGCGGTTACAGTCCTGCAGGAAGATGCAGCCGCCGTAGTTTCCGTTGAGGTTCTCGTTGTTCTTGCGGTTGCCATCGAGCGTAATGTTTTCAATGAAAACGTCGGCCGTCCGCTCGCTGGTCAACAGCGGGAACAGCGACGAACAAGTCGGCTTGCCCGACAACCACAGGTTCTTGCGCAGCCCGTCGTTCAACTTGAAACGGTTTCCCGATCCCGCAACGAGCATTCGTTTGATAACCGTCGAACTGCCATTATGTGGGTTCTTCGCCTTCAGTAGCACGCCGTCACCCACGCGGAATCCGTGCTTACCCTTCAGCGTAATCTCCCGGTCGTACCAGTCCGAGTCGTCCCCCAACGGCACGCTCTCCGAAGCAATCTTTGTCAGAATGCTGTCGTCGCCACTGCCCAACAGCCGAATGCCCGACGGCAGATGCACGGCATTGCGAAACGTAAAAGTCCCCGGCAACACCTGCACCGTCCCGCCACCCAACCGCGCAACATAATCGACGGCCGCCTGCACGACTTTGTCATCACGGCCAACAAGATCGCCCCGCTTGGGACCGACGGTAATGGTGAGTTTCTCATCCCAATCGGGCTCGCGAACATTGTCGCCATCGATAGCGCGTGGACCGGAATCTGTCGAACGGGTGTCGGCTGCGAATAATTGCCCCGGCAGGCGAGTTGCCAGCAAAGCGGAAGACGCAGCGAGGAAGTGGCGACGGGTGAGGGTTGGCATGGTTGGTCTCCGTTTGCACTGAAAGAGCGTGTGAGCAACTGAATATCACTTGATCCTGCACCTGGGATTCGAAAAGTCTCCAGTCTCGGCCACCCGACGACTATTCTATCACACCGTCCCCCAAATACAGACGTATTCTGAATTCCCCGCGACTGGGCCGCTTTGCAGGTCCGATTCCAATTGCTTCAAACCCGTTTCAAACTCGGCATCCGAAATCAACAGCAGCGATGAATACGCCTTCTGCCGATAGGCATTTGAATCAGCGATCGCGACGGGTGTGCCGATGTTGTGTGAGGCCGGATCGCTGAAGCCAGCTTGCTGCATTGCATTGAGCAGTGTTTCGACCGTTGGGTAGCGGGCAAGTTCCGGTTCGATGGTTGCGGGCCAATAGTGGGAGAGTGGGTTGCGGTTGCGGATCATTTCGGTCGATTCGGTCACGGTGCAGAGTGTGCCGTCGGGTTTCAGGACGCGTTTTGCTTCGCGGAAATAGGCGGCAACGTCCTGCATGTGGTGGGCCACGTTGACCGTGAAGATGAAATCGAAAAAACCGGCGGCAAACGGAATCGCCTCGGCTGTGCCGGCGACCAATTGCAGACGGTCTATCGTCGGCGCGTGGCCGCGCATGCCGGCCGATGGTTCGACGCCCCAACCGTTGCAACCGCAGGCATCGATCAGCGCGGCAATGTGATCGGCGGTGCCGCAACCGACTTCGAGGACTTTCGATTCCGTGCCGAGAGTGACGTGGGCCAGGAGTTCATCGACAACGCCCCTGTTGGCGCTGCGACTGCTGGCATACGCGCTGGATATGGCGTCGTAGTCAACCGGCATCTGCTGTCTTCTTTCGTTGAACCTTACAACGCCAATTGCGCCGGACACGCGATGCAAATCCGCAAGCGAGGGGTGTGGCTTTCAGGCGGTTTCGTCCGGCGAGAAGTGTTTTGGATCGACGGGTCGAATCAACAAGTTACAGACCAACGCAACGGCGAGCAGGGCCGCCATGAGGTACATGGTTGTGTTGTAGAGCGTAGGTGTTGGGTTCTGCGTGCCGGCGGGGGCGATTTCCATCAACTGCGAAATGGTGACAGTCTTTAACTCGACCAGTTCTTTGAGCTTGCCAACCGGCGCACCGAATTTTTCGGCAAATTCGGCCGGATCGATTTGTTCGACCAGTTGCTTGATGGCTTGCAGACGGGTTCGCTCGCGCAGCGATGTGATGGCGAGCGGGCCGAGAACGCCGGCCGTACTCCAGGCAGTGAGCAGACGACCGTGAATGCCGCCGACGTTCTTCGCGCCGAACAAGTCGGCCAGATAGGCCGGGATGGTGGCGAATCCGCCGCCGTACATTGTGAAGATGATCAACGTCGCCGCGTAAAAGTAGACCAACCAGATAACCGCCGGTGACACGCTAAGCTGGAACGCCGTCAGAGGAATCGAAAGATAGAGTGCGATTCCCAGCACGAAGAAGACTGTGTAGGTTGTCTTTCGGCCGATGTAGTCGGAGACGGTGGCCCAGAAGAAGCGACCCGCCATGTTGAACACGCTGATCCATAGCACGTAATTGGCGGCGAAGGCCGCGTCGGCAAATTTAAACTGGGTACCGCCGGTGAAATCTTTCATCATCGTCTTCGCGACGCCGAGTACGCCAATGCCGGCCGTCACGTTGAAGCAAAGGACGATCCAAACGAGATAGAATTGCGGCGTCTTCAGCGCTTCGTCTGCACTAATCTGGTGGGTTGTGATCATCTCCTTGGCTGCTTCGTCTTCGCTGGGTGGGGTCCAGCCGGCGGGCAACCAGCCGTCAGCCGGAAGTCGATACGAGAAGGCGGCGGCGATCATCACGACAAAGTAAATCAGTCCCAACGCCACGAAGGTTTCGGCCACACCCATGTGTCCGGTTCCAACTTGGTACACGCCTTCCGCGGAACCAACGAGCATCTGTTTGACTTCGGTGCTGCCGACAACGACGACTTCGCGGAGTTCGCCGGCGACCTCAGTGAAACGTCTTCCTGCTTTGGTGACAAGCGTTACCTCTTCGACCGAACCGATCCGCACGGGGACTTCAGAAAAACTGCGAATCAGCCACCGAATCAATCGCACGCCGATAAACGCGCCGCCGCCGAACCCCATAATCGCCATGCCGGCGGCCATGCCGCGGCGATCGGGAAACCATTTGACGAGCGTGCTGACAGGCGAGACATATCCCAGTCCCAATCCACAGCCGCCAATCACTCCGTAGCCAAGATACAACAGCCAAAGTTGGTGCAGGTGAATTCCGAGTGCGCCGACCAGAAACCCGCCGCCCCAGCAACAGGCGGCCACTGTGCCGACCATGCGCGGGCCGACCTTTTCCATCCACTTGCCACCGAATGCGGCCGATAGCCCAAGAGAGACGATCGCCAACGTGTAGGTGAGGTTTGTCTGTCCCAAGGTCCATTCGTCGGCGGCACTGGCAACAACCCCACGCATTTTGATGAGGGCCGGGTCGAACATACTCCAGGCGTAAACCGAGCCGATACAGAGGTGAATCGCAACCGACGCCGGCGGAACAAACCAACGGTTAAAGCCGGGCGGGGCGATGATGCGATCTCTGGCGAGTAGGCCGGGCATGAATGCGCTTGCCTTTCTGCGGCTGTGTGGGATGGACCAAACACAGGCCGCAGAATACCCGAGAATGCGCGCGGAGTCGAGGGGGGCTAAACCGCAAGCGAGCGCAGTGTGTCTGAGTCAGCTTGCGTCGTTGCTGCTGGTTTCGGGTTGAGCTGATTCCGAATCCTGCGCGTCGTATTCATCGGTCAACGTTGAAGGACAGACTTCCTGCTGATCGCATTGCGTGCAAACGACGTGAATCAGATCGGAACTGCTCAGGCGAAGTTGCTGCGTTTCGCACAACTGGTACAACTCGTGCAGGTGCGTGCAAACCATGTTTCATCTCCCGACGCTATGTTCACGGAGTGTGGATTTGTTGATTCAGGTGTTCGAGAAGATTCGAGACGTCATCGGTGCCTATGCGCAATGACTTCTGCCCCAATTTCAAATCGACGCAGTCGAATCCCCACAGATTATACGTCCAACCACGCGATGGAACATAGTGAATTCCCCAGCCATCGATCAAAGAAGATCGACCGGCTTTGGCTTCTGTCACATCTGCGTAAAGAATCGTCTTGTGAAAAAGCGGAAGCGGCCCATAGCGGACGGTTAATCGATCGCCTACGTCCTGTATGGTGAGGTGCATGAAGCAGGCCGCAAACAACGCGATGATTGCAGCGCTAACGAGCAGGATGATCGCGATAATCAATTCGTCGAGCAACATCGCGGCCGCCACTGCCTGGATGATCGCAATCGCCCATAAGAGATAATGCATCGGTGCGCGCTGGGTGTGCTGGTATTGCATCGGTCAAACCGTAACCTACTTGATGGGCAAGTCGGGTACCGAAAGGTTTTCAAAACGAAAAGGGACGTCAAGTTCTTCGATCCCAAGGTTAACCGTCAGCTTCAGGGCGGCATTGGCGGGAACCTTGGCACCGAAAGACGAGATTCCGTAGTAGGTCTCCTTCCCAAATGTGATACGGGAAACGTTTGCATCTTCGAGTGGTTTGCCGTCGGCATCAACCGCCTCGACTTTGGCTAGCGAATTCTTGTTGCCCCCAACCAACGACAACTTGAAACCCATGTTCTCGCGTTCGAGTTTGAACCGGAGACCGGTTGGCTTCAAATCGGGGTGGCTGACTGCTTTACCCGCCCGGCTAGGAAATGCATCAACGGTAATCGTCTTTTGCTCTTTGGCAAACAGGAGCTTGACCGAGCCTTCGATGGCGGCAACATTCTGTATCGGCTTGGAAGGATGTTCGAGGGTGATGGCGGCCGTCATACCGTCGTCGGGGTGTCTGTTCTCAAACCCGCCCCGTTTGACACGCACAAATTCCTTGGTTGGCTCGCCGTTGAAGGAGAATTCCCGCACCTTCAATTTCAACGGCAGGCCGTCCGGCCCTTCAACGCTCTTGAGTTTGACGAAACCCCATGCGATGCCCTTTTTCGCAGATTCTCCCAGCATCGTCACCAGCACGTCGAGAGCGGGTGGGAGTTCCTTACCGTCCATATCCGACTCTTGCATTCGGCTCCAAGCTGTCTTCCCGGCGATCGTCAAACCCGCCGGGATTCCGTCGGTCGATGTCGGCGGATTGCCCGGCGCGTCCGGCGGCAGCGGAACGCGAACGTCGGCAACGTCGAACGGAACATCGACTTGCTTGATGCCCATGTTCAATGTCAATTTCAGCGAGAAGTCGGCCGGAGTACCCTCGTTCTGGAAGAAACCGTAGCTGACTTGGCCGTTGAATTCGGAACGAAAACCGTTGGCCATTTCCAGGCGTTTCCCGGCGGTATCGACTGCTTCGACTTTCACCAGTGCGAACGGGTTTCCCTTCGTCACTTTCAGATTCAGGGCGTTACCCTGTTTCGAAATTTCCACCACCAGACCGGCCTTTTCGATAACCGGATCGACAATTGGCTTTCCAACCAGCGATGGTGCGTTCTTCAGTGTTGCGGTTTTCTGTTCACCGGCAACCTGAAGCGACACGGTTCCTGCGGCGGCGGTCACGCTCGAAACGGGTTGTTGCGGATGCGGAATGGACAACACGGCTTTCACACCATGCTGCGGATGATCGTTCTGGTATTCGCCGCGTTCCACCCGAATGAACCGCTTGATCGGGTCGTTGGGACTGAATTGGGGAGACTTGACCTTGAGTTCGCGTCCCCCGTCGGCGGTGAGTTTGTCGATTTTGACCCGTCCCCAGGCAATGGCTGCCTGCGGCTGTTTGCCGATGAGGTAGATCCACAGTTTCATGTCCGGCGGTAATGGCTTGCCATCGCCTTGCTGAATCTGATTTTCATCCCACTGGACAATGCCCGAGACTTCCAACCCGTCCGGTGCTTCGGTGGGGAGGTTGGTCGGCATCGGTTGGGCTTCGGTCGAACCGGGACCGATTGGCGGGATTCCGTTGCCGCCGTTTCCGGGCATCATGCCGGAGAACATCAACATTCCCATCAGTTGCGGCCCCGACTGTTTGACGGCTGCGACGGTCTCCTCTGAAATCGTTGCGCTGGTGTTGACCGTCGCTGCATCGAGCGACGTCTTCAAGCTTGCCAACACCGGTTCAAGAATCTGATCGAATCCGAACATTGCAGCGGCGGAATCCTTCAAGCCGGCGTGACCTTCGGCGATTACTCCATCGAGAAGTTGTTTGATTTGGGCAGCGGCTTTGTCGTCGGTGCAGTTAGCCTGCAGTTGCAGTTCGATACCGCTGCCGACGTTAACGCCAACACAAATCGCCTGCAGATTGTTTGCCACCACAAGCGCCATTTCTCCGGACGGGTCATCGGGGCCGCCACCGCCCGGCAAGTTATCGGTCAACGCCGACTTCTCTTTGGGGACAAATACAATCAACAACTGTTGATCGGGATCGACAAAATCGAGTTCGGCGCGGCGCGTCTGTTTTCCGTCGGTCGTTATGGCCACCTTGACCTGTTCTTCCGACCCGAGAACGATCAGTTTCGGCTCGGCGAGGAACACGGCGAGCGGTTCGTTATCCGCAAGATCGGGGGCGTCCGGATCAGAGACGTCGGCTGGCGGCTGGAAGAGGAAGTATGTTTTGCCGCCGTGCTGCAGTTCCTTGCACTCGTGTTCGGCCAGCTTGAGTGATTCGGCATCGACCGATTTGTTCAATCGCGCGACAGCGGTAAATTGATCACGGGCAGCCGACGCGATGTCTGCCGGCCCTGCGGGCGTCCCTTGTTTCGCCTGATTGGAAACGCCCGACAGACCGACAGTAAGACTGGCAACGTCAGCGGGTGCCAACCCGAGATTCTGCTGAATTTCCTGCAGTCCCGATTGCACCTGAGGCATGTCGGCGAGTTGCTTGAGTAGCGGCGACTGCCAGGCATCAGCCAGCTGGAGTTGGACAAACAGCTCGGTATCGGCAGGCAAGTAGGAAAGGTCGAGTTTGTTCTCTGCCGCTGGTTGCTTTCCTTCACCTTCGGCAACAGGTGGACCTGCCGGTGGATTTTCGCCGCCGGAGAAGAGACCGGATGCCCACAGCCCGACTCCCACCAACAGCAGAACCGCGACAACGCCGCCACCAATGATCGCACCGGTCTTCGATCCGCCCCCCGGCCGTTGTTGGTGTGCTGTGATGCGTTGCCCTGCTGTCTGTCCCGACTTACTTCTTTGTGGTGGTTGCGAAGGAACCGTCGGCGAAGTGGTCGCCTCGGCCAACACGAATGGATTACTGCAATTAGGGCAGTTGGCTTTCTTGCCGAGCTTGCTGCGGTCCTTCAGCTTCATACTCACGCCGCACATTGGACATACGACAGATATCGTCTCGGACATGATTGACTCGCTTGTCGATCGAATGGAATGAGCGGCCCGGCGGCTCGCGGACGCTGAGCGAATTATGATTGGATAGTCGGATAGTAGTACAACCGCCGCGCCTTTGGCAACGAAAATTGGCCATACCGCGTTCCGGATTCCACCGCAGATCACACGGGGAGCCCTTGGGAGCTCCGGGGACCAGACTATCGGCGACAACGCAGAATCGATCTCGACGGATCACTATTTTTTCTGTGCTGCAGCGGATGTCGGCGGGCTGTCCTTCTCGGCAGTGTCATCGTCTGCTGTGACATCAACCAGTCCGAGCAGGTCTTCGTCGTTGGGCCATAGGGCGAGCGCATCGCGGAGAATGCTGCGTGCTTGCGGCAAGTCCTTCCGGCGAACTGCGCAAATCGTGCGAAGCAGTTCGACCTCGCGCGAGCGAACCGGGCCGTATCGCGAGATGCCGTCGTACACAATTTGCGCCCGTTCGACATCACCGGTGCGAAGACACGCGTCGCCGAATTCAGCATATTCGGTCAGTGATACGCTGGACGTGTCGCTATCGATGCAGGCTGAGTACGCGTCGCAAGCACTGGCATAATCGCCCAAGTTGTAATGGCAGCGAGCAAGTTGGCGGCGCCACGACGGGTTGTCCGTGTCGGTCTTAAGGGCGACACCATAGTAACGGGCCGCTTCCTGCCAGTTCTCAGACGATTCATGAAACCGTGCCAAGGCGATTGGCATGGTGGTATCCTGCGGGTTCCGTCGCATCGCCTGCGTCAACATTTGACCGGCGAGTTCTGTTGCGGATGTGTCAAGACAAGCGGCAGCCAGATCGCGGGCGAATTTGGCATTGCGCGGTACCAATTCGTGTGCTCGGTTCAACGCCTTAACGCCTTCTTCCCATCGACCGTTTTCGACCAACCGTTTCCCGATGGTGTTCTGCACCGCAGCCGATTCGGGATACGCATCGAGCGTCTGCTGCAATGCCGCTCGATACGCAGGCATGTCGCCCAGATCGAGTGCAACTCGGGCAGCGAGTTCGAATGTGGCTGTTAGCGTCGGGGCGGCTTCATATGCCGAGCCAAGAGCAACCTGTGCGTCACGCAGACGGCCCTGTGAGTACAGTTCGTTCGCACGCTGAACATGCTTCTGCGCGTCTTCCGTCGAGCGCTCGGTTGAGACGCTGAGCGGCTGTTGCCCTCGGGTCACAATTTGTGTGACTTCTTCCTTATGGTGATTTCGATCGAGCAGGCCACAACCACAAAGGCAAGACGCAATCGTGACGAGAATGACCTGCCCGCTGCAAGCCACCGACAGCGCCGACGGGCGTCGGCGAATATTGTTATACGGACGCCCGATCATTGTTTCTTGCTTCCTGCACGGATTCACGATGATCAAGAATCACGAGGCTTCCGCACCGTCACACTCTGCCGCATCCGCCTTGCGGGCTGCGTCCTCGGATTTCGTCATGACGTAGATGGATTGACCATCCTGCTCGAATACAAATCCGAGCGAACTAACAACGACGTCGAGCGCCTCGATGATGCTGACATCTTTCAGATTGGCCGACGGAACCGTCCCGCTGACGCCTTCGCCGATCACGATGTCGTATCCGGTTGCCTCTCCGAGTAATTCAAGCACTTCGGTGATTTCCGCGTTCCGAAGTTTCAACGAAAACCGCTCGACGGTCGCTGTGTCCGCTTTATCCTTTGCTGTCACCGGCTGTTTTTCCGAGACAACAGTCGGGGGGCGATTGACGGCTGCCGGTTTGTATTCCGCGGCCTTCTTTTTGTCAGGAAGCGACGGACCGAGCGATTGCAGATCTTTCAGCTGCAGTTCCAACTCTCGAAGACGCTTCGATTGCTGCGTCTCCTTGAGCTGGTGCGCCGCTCGTTCCAACTCGACAGCCCGCCGGTCCGACGTGGATTGTTTCAGTTGCTCGACGGCTTTCCGCAGTAACACCACTTGCGCTGTCAGCGCGCCGTTGGCCGATGTGGCGGATGGTTCGGAAACGTTGGACACACTATCTGGCTTAATATCCAACTCTTCAATCGAATCCATCTGAACCAAGGGAGCGCGCGACGAATCTCGCGCAGCCACCGATTCAACAGCCACCGTCGTCGATGCCAGGAAGAATGGACTGTCGTCCGATTGTGAAGGAACGGCTTTTTCTTCTTCGTGATGGCCATCGACGTGGGACACACCTGCATCCAACTTGTCGATCGTGCGATCCGGTGAGATGGAATCGGGACGCAGGATGACCACCAACAGCAACAGTCCAAAGCTGACTGTCAACGACCAGAAAGCCGTTCGCAAATTCTGCGATGCGTTCACCGTACACCGTCCCCGACTGGCCCCGTGAAATTCAACCGCCGCATATGTTGGGCAGAAATGCCGAACCGGAGGTCCACAGCAGCCGGCTGATGTCGATTGATGTTGGCCTGTTCGGTCTTGGACACCCCGTTCATTCTTTGGTACAGCGCACCAAATCACAGCCGATGAATGCACTACCGTCCGGTTATCGTATCGTCTGCGCCGGCCGCCAAACTGGCGTAATAATCCGCATTTCCGATATGAATTGCGCAAAGCGCGTAGAGTGTGGGAGCCGTGCGCTGCGTGGCGACGTTTGCGTCAGCCCGCGATCTTCCGGCCATCCTGTGCAGGTGTCGCGTGTTCGGCGTGTAAAAAAATACGGCGCGGCAAGGTCCCCTCAAAGCTCCCAGCTTTCCTTGCCGCGCCGAAAGCTGTCTTCTCGTGCTGGAGAGTTCAGTTTGGACGTCGGTGTGACGAAGTGAATGCGTTGCCGCCTCACTTCAGGGAAAACATAGGTCACATCGCTGGGGTGTCAAACAGGGTTTCGGTCGATGCGCGCAGAAAAAGCATGCCGGCCTGTTTGAGCGGAATCGCAGTTTGAAATTGAGTGAGATTACTGCAGCGCGCCGCGTTCAAATTAACCGCGCAGTTTCGCCTTCGCCAACAGCGGTGCCAAATTGACGTAGCTCGTTCTCGCCGCGGCGACCGGATCGTATCCCGGCTTGCCGTGGATTTGGCCGCTCACCTCGACGCAGACCGACCCACGATAACGGGCCTGCTTCAGCAACCGGAAATAGGTCACGTAATCGATGTCCCCCTCGCCGGGCAACAAAAAGCGAAAATTGCCGAGCCGCCCTTTGTTATCTTTGACGTGAATGAAAACCGTCTTGTCGATGAGCAGCGACAGCGACTTTTCCAAATCGAAATCGCGCAGTTGGAAATGACTGAAATCGTAGTTGAGCCGAATCCAGCGATTATCGACGCGGTCCACCAACCACTTGGCCCCCTCGGGTGTGTGCAGCGCTCCGCCAACGTGCGCCTTGAAGGCAATAACCGTTTTGCTCGCCTCGGCTGCCTTCGCCCAATCTTCCAGCGTGGCTGCCATTTTGTCCTTTTCCTTTTCCCAACGGTCCGGGCGGCTGCCGAGAATCGTCTCGATGATTGGCGGAGCGGCCGGCGATAAATCGTGTCCCAACTCGCCGACAGCCTTCAGTCGATCGAGATTCTGCCGATGACGCGCATCGGCCGTCAGCAACGGCATGTTCTCCATTAGACAGGGGAGATTCAGTCCCACGTCCTGGAATTGTTTGCGAACATCACGGCGGTCGCCAGCCGACAACTTCTCGGGATCGCCCGATTGCCCGCGTCCCGAGTCGAGTTCCACGCCGTCGTAGCCAATGTCGGAACACGCCTTCATCGCCTCGGCCAGCTTCAACGACCGCATGCCATACAAGCTGAAGGAAATGCCGACCTTGGCCGGTTCCGGTTTCGACTCGTTAGCCGCCACTGGACCGGGCAGTGACAATCCGCCGGCGCAAAGGGCCGCGCTGCCGGCAGCGGCCGATTGCAGAAATCGTCGTCGAGAAGTTTGTTGTTCTCTCATGGGTTGCTCACGGTTGCGGTTTGATTGGTCGGTCATGTTGATTGCACATGGTTTTATCTGGCACGCACGCTCTGGCTTGGAACTGAGCAAGAACGCCGCGGCGAAACTTTTCGTTATCAATTCATTCTGGATCGTCGGCTGCCCATTGGCAAGCGGAAGCCGAATTCAATCGCTCAAGTGTCTTGGCACGGCAATCGTGGTAGAGTGAATGACACACCGACTGCATCCGAGTCCGGCACACAACGGCCTATTTGAGTTCCACGACAAACTTCACGAGTTCCACGATGAAACACTGCAATCTGTTCCTGTTCGCAATCCTTGTGCTCGCCAGCCGCGCTGTTGCCGCCGAACCGGCACCGCTTCCCGATTCGACGCCGTGGGACGTCAAACAACTCAGCACCGCCCCGAAAATGGAATGGCTCAATCGCGAGGGAAAGGTTCATTCGCTGAAGTATCAGGGGAAGAAATACAAAGGCCATACAACAAGCGTGTTTGCCTGGTACGCATCGCCAACGACGCTCGGAGTGAAGCCGTCGGCGAAGAAAGTGCCGGGCATTGTCCTGGTGCATGGGGGCGGCGGCACGGCATTTTCGGAGTGGGCGGAGATCTGGGCGAAACGCGGTTATGCCGCGATTGCGATGGACCTCGCCGGACGAGGTGCCAAGCGCAAGCGTCTTGAAGATGGCGGCCCAGACCAAACTGCCGCCGACAAATTCGGCGCCATCGACGGCCCGATGACCGACCAATGGACATACCACGCCGTCGCCAATGTGATTTTGGCTCATTCATTGCTTCGCAGTTTCGACCAGGTCGATGTCGATCGCACCGCTCTCACCGGCATCAGTTGGGGCGGCTATCTCACCTGCATTGTGGCCGGCCTCGATCAACGGTTTCAGGTCGCCATGCCGGTGTACGGTTGCGGATTCCTGCGAGACAACAGCGCCTGGACCGCGTCGCAATTCGACAAAATGAAACCCGCCCAAGCCGAAAAATGGCACAAGCTGTGGGACCCGTCGCGGTACATCGGCTCGGCCACCATGCCGGTGATGTTTCTCAACGGCAGCAATGATTTTGCCTATCCCATGGACAGCTACGCAAAAACCTGCGCACTGGTGGCGGGCGAAAAGAACTACAGCATTCAACTGCGAATGCGGCACGGTCACATTTTCACCTTCCCGGAATTCTTTCTGTTCGTCGATCAATACATCAAAGGGTCAACACCGCTGCCGGTCGTTTCGCGACCGCAAGTAAAAAACGGCCAGCTACGGGCGAATGTCAAAACATCAACCCAACTCGGCTCGGCCCGCCTGCACTTCACAACCGCCCCGCATCGACAGAACCCGCAGCGCAAGTGGACCACGCAGAATCTCACCATTCAAGAGAACACCATCAGCGGAGCCGCCCCGCCGTCAGACGCAACCGCCTGGTACATCGACGTCACCGACGAACGCAAGGCGCTGGTCAGTAGCCAAGTGATGGTACCCAACACAAAGTGAGTTCATCGTGCCGCCGAAGTTAAGTCGTCGTCGGTTTCCGTAATCATTGATATTTACAACGTGCCTTCTCTCTCCGGAGTCCGTCATGCCCTGTGCCGCCACATCCGTTCTGTTTTCAGTGCTGATCGCCAGTGTCGTGCTGCAAACCGCAACTCGCGTCACATACGCGGAGACGCCGCTCGTCTTCATCTCCGCTTTTGCACCCGGCGAAAAGGGGGCAATTCATGCCTTCCACCTGGACGTGAAGGGCGGGCAGTTGAAACCGGCGGAACGGACGGCCGATGTCGAGCATCCATTCTTTCTGGCTTTGTCGCCCGATCGCAAATTCCTGTATTCAATTCACGCACCGGGAACCTTCGGCGGAGAAGAGAACGAACAAATCGCCGCGTTCGAGATTGTGGGAAAATATGGCAAGCTGAAATTACTGAACCGCCAGTCGGCACGCGGGACCGCAGCCTGCTACCTCGATGTCGATGCGACCGGCAAGGCGGTCGTCGCCGCCAACTATTCCACCGGCAGCGTCGTGTCGTTGCCGGTGCGCGAAGACGGATCGCTGGGCGAGGCCGCTTCGTTCGTGCAGCACACCGGTTCGAGCATCAATCCCGCGCGGCAAAAAGAACCGCACGCTCACTGCTTCGTCGTCAGTCCGAACAACCGCTTCGCCTACGCCGCCGACCTCGGCCTCGACCAGATTCTCTGCTACCAATTCGACGCGAAGACCGCAAAGCTGTCGCCCAATCGGCAGCCCTTTGCAAGAACGATTCCAGGCGCCGGTCCACGACACTTGACGTTTCACCCCAACGGCAAGCACCTGTACGTCATCAACGAGTTGGCCAATTCGGTCACATTATTTGATTACGACGGCGACACCGGCATGTTGATCGAACGACAAACAATTTCGACACTGCCGGACGACTTTGAAGGCACCAGCCACTGTGCCGACCTCAAGATAACGCCGAACGGACGTTTTCTGTACGGCACCAATCGCGGCCACGACAGCATCGCTGCCTACCGCATCGCCGAGGACGGCCGGCTCTCACTAATCGCAATTGTGCCAAGCCTGGGCAAGGGACCGCAGAATCTATTGATCGCAGGCAACGGGAGTTTGCTATTGTGCGCGAACATGCCGGGCAACAATGTTGCCGTCTTTCGCATTGACGCAAAAACTGGTGATCTGAAATCGGTCGGCGAGCCAGTCTCGATACCAAGCCCGTCCTGCATCAGAATCATCGATTGAGAATTGGTGGTGAGACATCGTCGAGGCAGCATCAAACCCCTCTCCCCCCGGGAGAGGGACCGCTTCAGAGCCGAAGGCGAATGAAGCAGGGTGAGGGCGGCCGACGCACCGAAAGACTTCCCTCACCCCAACCCTCTCCCAGAGGGAGAGGGAGTTTTGAAACGGCTTTCAGAAGTTCGTTCATCCGAAACATCGATCATGGCGGTGTCGCATTCACTCTCGTCAACGCATCGACTAAAATGAA
The DNA here is from genome assembly GCA_018699955.1 of Planctomycetaceae bacterium. Classification (GTDB taxonomy): domain Bacteria; phylum Planctomycetota; class Planctomycetia; order Planctomycetales; family Planctomycetaceae; genus JABISG01. Next base: position 112,246 of record JABISG010000090.1, read on the forward strand.
ACGCAAAGAATCGATACCCGTTCGCTTGTCGCCAAAAACGACATACAGGCCAGGATTCCAGCAGCGACGGATTCCAGACAGATAAAACAAGAGGCAAGACATGACACGCATAACAGCGCTCGTACTATTTCAGTTGACGTTGCTCGTCTCGCAGGCGGCAGCCTTTCCCGCGTATGTTCCCGATAAGAACGACTGGCCCTGGTGGCGGGGACCGAACCGCAATGGAGTTGCCGCGGCCGACCAACGTGTGCCAGTCCGTTGGCGCGAAAAGCAAAACGTGCTCTGGAGGAGTTCGTTGCCGGGGCGCGGGCATTCCTCGCCCACAGTCGTTGGAAACCAGATTTTCCTGGCAACGGCAGACGAGCAACGGGAAATCCAGAGTGTCGTCGCCTGCGATCGCGCCACCGGGAAACTGCTGTGGCAAACGCAGATCAGCCGCGGCGGATTTCCCAAAACGCACCGTAAGAATACGCATGCCACCTGTACTGTCGCCTGTGATGGCGAGCGGTTGTTCGTCGCGTTTCATCACAACGCACGCCTGACGTTGGCGGCGCTCAATCTTGTAGGAAAGAAGGTCTGGGCGAAGGACATCGGGCCATTCGACCCCCGTGTCTACCAATACGGCTACGCCCCTTCTCCGCTGATTTACGATTCGACTGTCATCGTTGCGGCCGATTATGAAAAGGGTGGCTACATTGCCGCCTACAATCGTGAAAGCGGAAAACGCGTCTGGCAGGCGACGCGACCAAAGAAGCTCAGCTTCTCCTCGCCGGTGGTTGCCAACGTTGCCGGTCGCGATCAATTACTGATCAGCGGCTGCGAGTTGGTCGCATCGTACAATCCCAAGACCGGCAAACGATTGTGGGCGTTCCCCGGCACAACAATGGCAACCTGCGGTTCGATGGTCTGGACCGATGACCTTGTCTTCGCCAGCGGCGGTTACCCGAAGGCGGAAACCATCTGCATGAAGGCCGACGGTTCCGGCAAAGTCGTCTGGAAGGACCGACAGAAATGCTACGAACAATCGATGCTCGCTTACGACGGTCACATCTACGCGCTCACCGATCAAGGCATCGCCATCTGCCGGCGCGCGGCCGACGGCGAGATGATGTGGCGCGAGCGTCTCCGTGGGCCGGTTTCGTCCTCGCCCGTACTCGTCGGCGACACGATCTACCAGCCCATCGAGAATGGCACAACCTTCGTCTACAAAGCCAGCCCGAAGAAGTTCGAACTGTTGGCCGAAAACAAACTGGGCAACTCCGGCTTCGCCACGCCCACAATCTGCGGAAACCGAATCTACATCCGCACCACGCAAGACATTGGTGGCCGCCAACAGGGCGTTCTGTTTTGCCTGGGAACAAAATGAGAAGCCTCATTTTCGTACTCATCCTTGCGGCATTGCCTTTGATGCAGTGCGAACGCGGTACCGCAGCCGACGGCCTGCGCGTCGCGACGTTTTCGGCGGAGATTACTCCGCGGCTGGGAACGCCGGTCGGTCAGGGGTTTATCCCGGTTCTGCAAACGGCCGAGCATCCGCTACTGGCGCGTGGGATTCTGCTCAAGGACTCCCGCACGACGTGTGTTATTTGCACACTCGACCTGATGGAAGTCCACAACGAATCGTATGACTTTCTGCGCCAGGCGATTGGCAAGGCGGCCGGCGTCCCTGCGTCACACGTCGCTTTGCATTGCCTCCACCAACACACGGCCCCGGCAATCTCGACTGCTGCGCAACGGCTCGAATTGGCGCAGGAAGACCCGCGACGGATTGCCACCGCAGAATATCTGGTGGACATGGCGGATAAGATATCGACGGCGATTCGCAAGAGTCAGCAGAACTGGCAATCGGTGACTCACATCGGCACGGGACAGGCGAAGGTCGAACGCGTGGCATCGAATCGGCGACTGGAACAAGCGGACGGCACGATTCGGGGACGCAGCAGCAGTACGAAGTCAGCACCCGAACTGCGCAAGCTGCCGGAAGGTTTAATCGACGCGTGGGTGCGGACGGTCTCTTTTCATGAGGGCGATCGTGCCGTCGCACATCTGCACTATTACGCCTCACACCCACAAAGTTTTTACGGCGATGGGCGAGCGAGTTACGATGTGCCGGGGATCATCCGGCAGCGACTCGAAAAAAGCACGGGAGCGTTTCAACTCTATCTGACCGGCTGCGGCGGCGACGTTGCCTTCGGGAAGTACAACGATGGCTCACGCAAAGCCCGCGCGGAAATTGTGAATCGCCTGCACAAGGGAATCGAACAGAGCATCGCCGGCGTGAAACGGCAACCCGCCCGCCCGATGACGTGGGCAGTCGAGCCGATCAAGTTTCCGCTGCGAACCGACAAGGCGTTCTCTGAGGCTGCAAACCGGCAGGTCCTCGCCAATCCCGAAGCGAAAACCAGCCAGCGCCGCAAGGCGGCGATTGCGTTGGCTTGGATCGAACGGGTGAAGTCCGGCAAGCCGGTGGGACTGAGTTGCCTGTCGATTGGCCGCGTGCGAATGCTGCACCTGCCGGGCGAGCCGTTCGTGCAGTATCAATTGGCCGCTCAGAAGATGCGACCGCGTCGTTTCGTGTGCGTCGCCGGTTACGGCGACTGCGGCATGGGCTACATCGGCGGCGACCGCATCTACACCGACCGCGGCGGATACGAGCAATCGTATTCATTCGCCGGTCCGAGTGAGAAGTTGTTTCTATCGACCATCGAACGGCTGTTGACGGCGAAACAGAACAACGAGTGACGCTGTCAGGTGAGTCCAATGCCTGATTTGCAGACGGATAACAAAACGGCGATTGATCCTCCGCCGGCGCGGTTCTGGACTCTTCGCCGGCGATTGCTGATCGCGGGAATCGTCGTCGCCGGCGTGGTGGCGATATGGTACGTCCGCCTGCCAGCGCCGCTGACAACTGCAGAGACGAAGCTCGTGGGAACGTGGACGCTTCCGATGCCGCCGAACCCGTCGCCGAAAGCGGTTCAGCAGATTTTTGAAATGCGTGCCGACCACACGCTCATCGAATATCGCCGACCGGTTGCGACCGGCGTGAAGTCGATCAGCCGTAAAGGAAGCTGGCGGCTCGAAGAGGGAACGCTGGTGTGGGAAACCCAGCCGCAGGATGTCTGGAAACGGGTCGTCAGCGTGATGGACGGTGCCAAAAGGTTAAAGTCCTTCTACATCATCCGCATGCGGTATCTGGGTTGTGAAGACGACGCGTTCCAAGTCGAGGGCAGCGACGGATCACCGGCGACGTTTGAACGGTTTGGGGATGATCCGCAGTGAATCCGTCATGTTGAATTTGGATCGGAATGCTGCTGAAAAATTCGGCGGTCTATGCGATAATGTATGGGAACATTCTGTTTTTGTGAAATCGTACTTTGGTTGAACCCAGTTCGATGAAATTTAGACGTTGTGCCTCTCACTGATCAGTAATATGACAAAGATCAAAATTGCTTTCATCGATGACGCTACTGGCGAGTCAATCGCCGTCACTGAAATGCCGACATCCGACCTACCAGAGTCATTCGAAGTTGACACAACTCTCCACATCGGCAACGAGGAATGGAGCATTGTTGATGCCCAGCCAATGACTCGGGACGCATACACAAAATCCAAGACTCTGACTTTGCGACTTCGTCGCATCGAATTGATGGCCCTTGGAGATATCCTGTATAGTTTGCCGTCTATTTGCGATGCAATTCCTTGCGTAGAAGATCAGCAACTTTCCGGTAGTGAATTCGCTCTTGCAGAGGACGATTGGCGGCAATTTGAGTTCGTTTCCAACGAGCTGGCCCCCGTTGTTGACGAAGAAATCGAAAAGATTCGGCTTATTCACGAAAACGAGGCGGCTGAATTCGGCTGGCAAGAAATCCATGTTAGAGCAAATCCCGAATTGCCACTCACCTGCATACTCACATTGGCTGATCTAGCAGATTCGTTGAACGCACCCTGCGAATCAGTCGGCGTAACGTTTCACGGCCAGCGGTCACAGATCGCCAACGGCTATGCGTTCCGAACAGATGATCTGACGCTCTACGGCGTCGCTCCAAACGGCAACGTTCAGACAATTGCGTTAGACCAATATGCGGATGCGTCTCCCGGTGCCGAATCGATCAATCGACTCAAAACGATCGCCCACGATTTAAGGCTTGATCTGGTGTATTGGTGTCGTTGCGTAAGGGTCGGACCAGATGATCCATTTTTCGTTTCGCTGTTGGCCGACACGAACTAACACGGTGTCGTACCGGATGCCGCGCCAATCAACACAGAATTGTACAAGCGGTTTGGGCCTTTTTGCACCGTTCTCGAACATCTGACGAATCGGCTGGTCAATCGCAGCCTCACGAGTGCATGAACAAGAATCTCATCTCTACTAGCAAGTTCCTCAGCCTAATTCTCAGGCACAAGCCCGAGACGATTGGCATGCAACTTGACGCGGATGGTTGGCTGGACATCAACTCTCTGATCGAGAATGCGAACAAACGTGGCAACAACATCTCGCTCGAATTGCTGCACGAAGTTGTTGCCGCCAACGACAAACAGCGATTCGCCCTCAGCGAAAACGGTCTTCGTATTCGCGCCAATCAGGGACACAGTCTACCGGATATCGATTTGCGTTTACTGCCGACGACTCCGCCGAACCTGCTCTTCCACGGCACTGTCGCCCAGTTTCTTCCATCCATTCGTGAACAGGGATTACAAAAGCGGTCACGAAATCACGTTCACCTATCGTCCGACCAGGAAACTGCGACGAAGGTTGGCATGCGCCGCGGTAAGCCGGTTGTCCTCTCAATCGCCAGTGCTGACATGCACAATGCTGGGTACCGATTCTTTCTGTCAGCGAATCATGTGTGGCTGGTCGATTCAGTTCCCATTGAGTTCATCGAATTTCCGTAGGCCAAACTCCATCTATCACGCCGTGGGGGCATCAAGAAACTCATTTTCTCAAAAAGTTTCCCCATCATCCAAAACCCATCCCTACCCAAACACTCGCGATTTTGGCAAACTAAGAAGATGGGGAACCACCATTTTGTCCGCTCTGCGGCGGGACGCTGGACGATGGGATCTCTCCGCTTCTTTTCTCGCAGGCACTGATGTTTACCGGGTTGGTTGAAGGACGAGGCACGATTCGGGAAATCCGATCGGACGGGACAGCGGTGCGGCTGGTGGTGGAAGCGCCTGCGGAGTTGGACGGCCGAGTCGAAGGTGATCTGCTCTGCCAGTTGGGCGACAGCGTGGCCATCAACGGTTGCTGCCTGACGGTTGTCGAGGTCGACGGCAATTGCTGGGCATTTGAAGCCGGGGCGGAGACGCTGTCGAAAACGAACCTCGGGAAATTGGCCGAGGGTGACCCGGTGAATCTGGAACGTCCGCTTCCCGCCGGTGGCCGATTGGGCGGGCACTTCGTGCAGGGACACGTTGACGGTGTCGGCACTGTCGAATCGGTCCAGCGGGACGGCGAGTGGGTGACGATGTGGTTTCGCGTCCCCGCCGAGTTGGGCCGGCAGATGGTGACAAAAGGCTCGGTGACGATTGACGGCGTCAGCCTGACGCTGGTCGATGTCGAGCCGGAACGATTCAGCGTCGCATTGATTCCGCATACCCTCGATGTCACAACGCTCGGCGTGCGACAGCCGGGCGATGCGGTCAACATCGAGACCGACATTCTGGGCAAGTACGTTCTCAAATTCATGGAAGCCGCAAACGGCCAATGAAATCACACGAACGACAAACCCGTTCCTATTTGATGAAGCTGTTTCAGAAGAAGGGCTTTCATCCGCAGACCCATCTCGGCCAGAATTTCCTGATCGATCTGAACATCGTCGAGTACATCGTCAGTCGCGCCGAAGTTTGCCCCGATGATGTTGTGCTGGAAATTGGTGCGGGTACCGGCGGCATGAGTACCTACCTGGCCGAGGAGGCAGCCGCATTGATTTCGGTCGAAGTTGACCAGAACATGCACGGCCTCGCCTCCGAGGCGTTGGCACCATACGACAACGTCACGCTGCTGAAATGCGACGCGCTGGCGAACAAAAACACTTTGTCGAGCGAAGTGCTGGACGTGGTGCAAAGCAAGTTGGACGCAGCCCCCGAGCGGCGGCTCGTGTTGGTTTCCAATCTGCCTTACAACATTGCCACGCCGGTCATCTCAAATCTGGTGGCGACCGATTTGCCCTGGATACGGATGGTGGTGACCATTCAATTGGAACTGGGCGAACGGATGGTCGCCAAACCCTCGACCAGCGATTACAGCGCACTTTCGGTTTGGCTGCAGGCACAATGCGGGGTGAATATTCTCAAGACGCTCGGCCCGACGGTTTTCTGGCCGCGACCGAAAGTGAACTCCGCCATCGTGCAACTACTTCCCAACAAGCAGAAACGCGAAACGATTCGGGATCGCGCATTCTTTCACGATTTTGTGCGGCGGTTATTCCATCAGCGACGCAAATTACTGCGAAGCATGATGGTCTCGATGTATCGCAAGCAGTTGACGAAACCGGAGATGGACGCGATTCTTGAATCGTTGGAACTCAAGAGTACCGCGCGAGCCGAGGAACTGGCTCCCCATGTGTTGGTGAAGTTGGCCAACAGCGTGCAGGCAGCAATTGGGGTGTCGAAGATGGTGAATGATGATGCGGGAGGTTAACACCTCAAAGCCCTCGGGCTGCGGCCCGAGGGATCGGACGCCCACGCAGGAGCGTGGAAACGAGCAATAGACAAACGGCAGTGGGTGGGAGAAAACACAATGGAAGATCGAATCGTCTGCAATGGAATCACGTTTGATGATGTGCTGCTTGAACCGGCTTTCAGTGAGGTGGTTCCGTCGGAGGTCACAATTGGTTCGCGGTTAACGCGGAACATTCCGCTGAATGTTCCGGTCATCAGCAGTCCGATGGACACGGTGACCGAAAGTGAGATGGCGATTGCGATGGCGCAAGAGGGCGGCATCGGCATCGTTCACAAGAATATGTCGATCGAACGGCAGTCGCTGGAAGTGGATCGCGTCAAGCGCAGCGAACACGGCGTGATCGTCGATCCAGTGACGCTTCCACCGAACGCGACCGCTGGTGAAGCTGCCCACATTATGGACGAGCGAAACATCGGCGGTGTTCCGATTACGGAGAATGGGCAACTCAAGGGAATTTTAACGCGCCGCGACATGCGGTTCCTCGAATCGAAGGAGACGCGTGTTGAAGATGTCATGACGAAAGAAAAACTCGTCGTTGCCCCGCCCGATACGCGGCTCGTCGATGCAGAACGGATTCTGCGGGAAAATAAAGTCGAGAAACTGCTCCTGGTTGACGACGATTATCAATTGCAGGGATTAATCACAATAAAGGACATCGATAAGAATTTACGGTTTCCGTTGGCATCGAAAGATTCGCGGGGACGATTGCGAGTCGGTGGTGCGGTGGGCGTGGGAGATTACGAGCGGGCCGGCCAATTGATCGAGACCGGAGTCGATGTGCTTGTGGTCGATAGTGCTCACGGCCATTCGCGGAATGTGATTGAAACGGTCAAGGAAATCAAGAAGCGGTGGGACATTGACGTCATCGCCGGCAATGTGGCCACCACCGAAGGAGCCAGAGATCTAATTCTTGCCGGGGCCGACGCCGTCAAAGTGGGAATTGGCCCGGGATCAATTTGCACAACGCGGATTATATCCGGTGTGGGTGTCCCACAACTGACGGCAATTTCCAACGCGACGAAAGCGTTGGTCGATAGCGATGTACCGATTATTGCCGACGGGGGAATTCGATACAGCGGAGACGTTTGCAAAGCATTGGCAGCCGGGGCTCATACCGTCATGTTGGGGGGGCTGCTGGCGGGGTTGGATGAAAGCCCCGGCGAGATGATTTTGTATCAAGGCCGTAGTTTCAAGCGATACCGCGGAATGGGATCGCTGGGAGCGATGGTGAAGGGGAGCAGCGAACGCTACCGGCAGGGATCGGCCGAAGGCGACCCGAAGCGGGCCGGCAAACTGGTGCCCGAAGGTGTTGAAGGACGCGTCCCTTACAAGGGACCACTGAACGCGTTGTTGTATCAACTGACAGGCGGCTTGCGGGCGGGTATGGGATACTTGGGGACGCAGAGCATTGATGAACTGCGAACCAGCGCCCGATTTATTCGGATTTCAGCGGCTACGGTGAGGGAGAACCATCCGCATGACATTGCCATCACACAGGAATCGCCAAACTACACGGCGGAATACTCGCCGGTCGAAGGTGTCTAATTGCCTACTGGCAACGCTGCTAATTGCCGCGTCGGCCACGGCGACTTATGCCGATGACGCAGTGAAAGATGACGCAGTGAAACCGGACAGGGCCGGCGCGTCTCCGCTGGAACGACTGAGACTGCGGTCTCCGTCGAAGCGGTGGGATGCATTGAAACACAGGCTGAAACCGTTCGCGAATCGATCGGCCGCATCGGTCGCGTTTCAGCCGGTCATACTTCCTGTTCCCAACGAAGCTCCCGTGGTCGCACCAGATGCCGCCGGTAGCGCAGAAATTCCGGCATCGACCCTGCAGGAGTCTGCGCCCGACGAATCTGCACAGGAAATACAACCGAACATCGCGGTCCCGACAGCCGGCCATCACATCGAGACGGCAATTGGCGAGATTCTGCCGTACTTCGATTACGAGCCATCGGAAGTCGCCGCGCAGGAGAAGGACTGCAAGACGATCTGCCCGTGTGCCAACGGGATCGACTGTCGCAAACCAGGCGGAACAAAACCGTGTCCTTGCCCCGAAGACGACATCAAGCAACCCTGGATTGTGAAGACATACACGCCGCGTGCATTTGACGAAAAGCCGTTCAACTGGGACGCATCGAATGTCTTTTCATACCCGCTGTACTTTGAAGACAAGGCGCTCGAGCGATACGGCCACACGCATCTTGCCATTCTGCAACCGTTCATTTCCATCCAACGAGTGGGCGGGCAATTGGCATTGTTGCCCTATCAGATGGCGATCAAGCGGCCGCAGCATCACCGGTATGCGTTGGGCTACTATCGGCCCGGCGAATGTGCACCCGGATTGCATTACCAGATTCCACTGAATGCCAAAGCCGCATTGGTGCAGGCGAGCGTAATGACCGGTGCTTTTCTGATTTTCCCGTGATTCCCAATCGACCGCGAGCTTCGGCGGTTGCATCGTTGTCGCCTGCCGTGTCTACTGTTGTAAGTCAGACATGATTTCACGCGCAGCAGGAAGGCAGATTCAACGATGCAAGGCGACACTTCGGTCGATCGATCACTGGCCGACGACATTATCAAGCGGGTGACCGGCTTGATGGTCGAAGCGGAAGATACGGGAAAACCGCTGGAGATTGACCCGTACCGAGCGCAGCTCTTCGAGTTATTTGTCACTGCCCACGGTGCCGGCTACCTGGAAGAGGACGCCGAAGTTGATCTCACATCCGACGAACTCTGCCGCGAATTGGCCGATCGCTGGGGCTTATCACACGCCGTGCGCGAATCGTCTGCATCTCAACAGAAACTCCCCACGGAACAACTCGCCAAAATGCGATTGTTGTGGTCGGTCATGCGAATGTGGATGGAATGGACCTACGCCTGGCAGCGCTGGGAAGAATTCCACCACGGCAAACCGCTCGACGGCGCCGAATAAAACACCAAAGCCGCCGGGCTGCGTCCCGGCGGAACTTGCTGGTCGATCATTCGCCGATCTCGCCCCAAACACCACATAACGCCCGCGCCGCGGTATCGATATCGAACACCGCCTCGGCGCGATTTCGGGCAGACGCCGCCAACCGTTCCCGCAGCACTTCATCGCTCCGAAGCTCGGTTATCGCGGACGACAACAGCGCGGGATCGTTCGGCGGAATCAATCGTGCCGAATTTCCATCTTCCACAATCTCCGACGTGCCACCGACATCGGTGGCGATAATCGGCAGCCCCGAGGCGGCCGCTTCCAACAACACGCGTCCCAACGGTTCCTGATGCGCCGGATGCACGAGCAGATCGGCCTCGTTCATGATTTGTGCAACATCGTCGCGGTAACCGAGCCGATACAATCGGTCGCTGAGACCGGCCGATTCAAACCGGGCAATCAGATCACTCTCAAAATCAATGCTCTCCTGCTTCGACGAATTGCGAACTCCCACCAACAGGAAGTGGACGCTGGGCGAATTCCTGGCTGCGCGAACGGCCGCTTCGGCCAACACATCCTGCCCCTTGCGCAGACCAATCTGTCCGATTGTGGCTACGAGAAACGCGTCGTCGGGTAAACCGAGTTCTCGCTTCAACTCTCCCGTCGCCGGTCGCGGACAAAACTCTGTGCAGTCAACGCCATTGTAGAGTACGCGCGTTTGTTCGGCGTTGAGATGCTGTGCGATGTGAAAGTCACGAGTCGCCTCTGAGACCGCAATCGACAGCCGATTGCGGTTCAAGTCATCGACTGCCGCGCGACTCAGTTTGAGGATATCGCGCAGATGCGCTATCGTCGGCACGCTGATCCGATCTGCAACCGCTCCGGTCAGCCGCCCCATCGACAGGCTGTTGGCGTGGACAATCTGCGGCGAGACGTCTGCGATCGCACAGCGCAGATTCTCACAGACAACATCCCGCGGCAAACGCTTGTCGTCACCGTCTCGTAACTGCAGCGGCACCCGCCGGATGCCGCGCGCATCGAGTACCTCGATCAACGGACCTGCCGACGGCGCAACGGCAACGAACTCGAACTGCCGACAAACCGGCCGATCCAACACGGCCAGCATCGAACGTTCGCCGCCGTTGAGCGTGGCGTATTCGAAAACGATCGCAACCCGAATGATTTGCGCGACCTCTCAGGTTTAGTAACGCGCCAGATCGGCGGTTTCGCGCGATTCGCTGAGCGCACCGACGATCCGTTGCGCCTCGGTGATCATCATTTTCAATTCGCTGCCAATTGCCAGGAACTGCCAGCCTTCGGCAATGCGTTGCTCGACGTCTTCGACCGTCTGCACGTGCAAACCGACCGGCGTGCCGACTTGTTTGCCCATGGCGAGCACGCGCTGCATCATCTCTTCATGTGCTTCGGGTGACGGGTCAACACCGTCAGGAGTTCGCATTTGCGCTCGCAGATCGACTGGGCCGATGAAGATCGCATCGACGCCCGGCAGGCTGTAGATTTCCTCAGCGTTCTCCACGCCCTGCGGCGACTCGGTTTGCAGCACGACCAGGATTTCATCGTTTGCCTGCTGGAAGTATTCTCCTGCCGTGGCATCGAAGTTGATCGAATGCTGTCCGCCACCCAACGAACGGTTGCCGACCGGCGGGTACTTGGCGGCGGCAATCGCCGTCTTTGCCTCTTCGACGGTATCGACCATCGGCACCACAATTCCCATCGCCCCAGCATCGAGGACGCGTTTGATATGCGTGTGATCGCCCTTGGGGACCCTCACCAAAGGCACACAGCCGGCATCGGCAATGGCAGCGAACAACAGCGACGCCTGTTCCCAATCGATGGCCGAATGTTCCATGTCGATCGTCAGCCAGGGAAAACCGACACGGGCCATCAGTCGCGTGGCAAACACGTTTCCGAAGGACAACCAAGTGCCAACCTGCGGCTCACCAGCTTGCAACGCGGCTTTGACGGGATTCTTCTTCATCGTACTGTCACTCGATTCGGCTGAGGTCTCACGGTGGGAATTCTGACAACGACCGTTAGAATACCCAAAAACAGGCGAAACTGCGAGCGGCTCACAAGATGTCCGGTTGCGGTTCCGCGTCCCCTTGATTCTCACGTGAACTTTTTAACGGATATATTCATGAGCGATTTTGTCAGTGTCGCCAAGGTGGGCGATATCCCCGACGGCGAAGCCCGGACATTTCCGGTCAACGGTCGCATGGTTGCCGTTTTCAATTCCGACGGCGAGTTACATGCCATCAACGATACCTGTCCACACATGGGGGCTTCGCTTGCCACCGGTCACGTTGAAGACGGCGCGGTGACCTGCCCCTGGCACGCCTGGCGATATTGCATCAAAAATGGAACGTGGTTGGACAATCCCAACCCCAAGCTCGCAACCGACAGCTACGAACTTCGCGTCGAAGGGGATGACGTCCAGGTGCTGGTTCCCGATCCCCCGCCGCGCTCGGCGACACCCGAGTCGAGCGAATAACTCTTGCGGTTTCGTAGGGGCGCGATGTCTTGGGGTTTGCTAAACCGCAAGCGATCACCGTTTGGTTACAGCGCGCAGGACTCGCCCGGTTGTAGGATGACCGGTTCGGTTGACGTCTCGGCGGCGACGCGTTTCGCCCACGCCTCGTCATCCTGCGCAATCAGCGGCCAGGTGTCGTAGTGATCGGGAATCACCCGTTTCGGTTCAATCAGTTTCACCGCTCGCAGTGCATCGTCCGGCCCCATGGTGAAGTTGTCGCCGATGGGCAGAATCGCTAGATCGATGCCCTCTTCGCCAATCAGTTTCATGTCGTAAAACAGACCGGTGTCGGCGGCATGGTAGATGCTGCCGTCAACGGTCTTCAGCAGAATCCCACACGGGTTACCCCCGTTGGCACCGTCGGGCAACATCGATCCGTGGTGCGCTATCGTGAATTTGACTGTGCCGAAGTCAAATTCGTGCGCCCCACCAATGTGTTGGGCGTGCCGGTTTTCGATCCCCTGATTGCCGAGCCAATCGGCAATCTCGTGGTTCGCAATCACCAACGCACCAGTCCGTTTGGCAATGGCGATCGTATCGCCAATGTGGTCGCCATGTCCGTGTGAGACAATGATCGCATCGGCCGCAACAGCGTCGGCCGTCGTCGATGCGGCCGGATTTCCGGTGAAGAACGGATCGATGAGGACCGTCCTTTCATCAATGTCGATTTGAAACGTTCCATGTCCCAGAAACGTGACCGTTGTTGTCATATTTGCTCTCTCGTTTTCGCGCCGTCCCCCGGTGTTTTCACCGGGGGCTAACTATTGAGAATTTCGTTCATGTTCTGTTTGTACGCCTCGACGCCCGGTTGGCCGTAGGGGTTGATTCCAATCAACTGGCCTTCGACGGCAGTTGCCAGCATCAACATTTGCAGCAACTGGCCCATGCAATACGCATCGACTTGCGGCAGCAAAATGTCGGCCGTCGGCCGGTTGTCGCCGGCATAGGCTTTGTTGGTCCCTTCAATGGCCGCCGACAACAACTGAGGAAGAGTCTTGCCGGCGTGAGCATTCAACTGGTCCTGGTTCTCGGCATCGGGAACCGACGGGACTTCGAGCAGCGCAGCTGAGGGACGTTCGACGATCACGTTGGTAATCAGTTTGTCGCGGCGCCCTTCCTGGTGCTGTTGTCCGCGGCTGTGCAAGTCGCGCGTGTTGACGCCGGTGATGGGGGTTGCCCCGCGTTCGTGTTTTCCGAGACTTTCCGAAAGCAGCTGATCGTACCACAGCCCAAGCGCTTCGAGCCGTTTACCCCAGGTGGATAAGACGCGAATGTCCATCCCCTGCTCTTCAAACAACGCCGCGGTGACGACGTAATCAATTACGGGATTTTCGCCGGGCGGCGCATCGCGAAGTTGTTCGGTGATGTCGGCCGCTCCCTGCAGCAGAGCGACGATGTCGATACCGAGCATCGCCGCCGGCAACAGACCGACTGCTGTAAAAACGGAGAATCGTCCGCCGACGCCATCGGGAATGGGAAAGACGTGCGGGTATTCCTTCGCCGTGGAAAAGTCTCGAAGTTTCCCCTGCTCACCGGTCACCGGGATGACACAACTGCGTGCCTCGGCGGAGGCGGCACCATACAATCTTTCGAGCGCCGCACGGAACAGCCGAAACGCGACCGCCGTTTCCAGCGTACCGCCCGACTTGCTGATGACCGTCAGCCCCCACCGCTGCGCGATGTCGTTCGCATCGGTGCATTGGCTTTCCAGCAGTTCCAGCAGACAGCGCTGCACGTCGTTATCGAGGTTGTTCCCCTCAAAGTAGATTCGTGGCACGCCGTCGCGGTCGTCTCGGGGAAGTTCATTGTGAAACGGGTGACATAACGCCTCGAACAGCGCCCGCGCACCCATGTAAGAGCCGCCAATTCCCAGCACAACAAACCGGTCGATTCTCTCGCGCAGTTCGGTTGCCACCTGTGCGATGTTTCCGACGAGGCTGTCGTCGCCGTTGTTCTCCTGTTCCGCAAGAAGTTCGGCCGGTAGATTGATGAAGCCTGCATCGAGCGGTTGTTTTTCGTTTGGAATCGCGTCGCCCGATTTCAACAGTTCAACATCGGCCAACGCTTCGTCGCGCGCTGCCAGAACTTTGTCGCGCATCGCCGTCACACGTTGATCGTCGAGCAATTTGTGTGCGGCAGTGGGGTTGTAGCGGATTCCGTTCGTCATGTGATTCCTACGAGATTCAACGGTGAAATCGTGCGTCCTTGCGATGCGTTGCACCGCAGCTACTCGGTTCGAAGTTCGCCTGCGGCCATTATACGGGGGAGTTCGGCGAGGTCGAGGTTGCCGCCGGAGAGTACGGCGACCACTTTCTTGCCAGCGAATCGATCTCGTTGTTGATACGCGGCCGCCAATGTAGCCGCACCGGCTCCTTCGGCCAGATTGTGTGTTCGCTTCAACAGGGAAAAACAGGCACGCCGTAACTCGTCGTCATCGACGATGATGACGTCATCCATTACCTGCCGCATGATATCCAACGTCATCTCGGCCGGAACGCGAGTCGCCATGCCTTCGGCCCAGGTGTCGGCTTTGTCGCTCGTTTCCAAGCGTCCCGATTTCCACGATCTGGCGACGGCGTCGGCACCGCTGGATTGCACGCCGATCACAATCGTTTGCGGCCGCACCGCCTTTGCAACAATTCCGTTGCCGCAAACTCCGCTGCCCAGTCCGATCGGCACGAGGATGACATCGGGATCGGGCAGAACGTCGAAGATTTCACAGGCCATCGTGCCGACACCGGCGATCAGTTTCGGTTCGTTGGCCGAATGCACGTAGCGACCGCCTTGCGGGGCAATTTCGCGTTCCAGAAACCCCCGAGCCTCGTCGAAGTCGCGGCCCGACTCGATGAGTGTCGCTCCGAGACCGCGAATGGCGGCATTCTTGTCGGGGTTGTTGCCCTCCGGAACGACAATCGTGCAAGCGACACCGTATCGCCGACAGGCGAACGCCAACGATTGGCCGTGATTCCCAGTTGAGCAACCCAGAATCCCCGTCGCTTTTTCTTCGTCGTTGAGCGTGCCGATGAGATTGATCCCGCCGCGCACTTTGAACGCGCCGACCGGATGGTGGTTCTCATGTTTGACGGAAAACTGGCAACCGAGTAGTTCGCTCAAACCGGGCCACTCGATGAGCGCCGTCGGCGGCAACACCTCTCGCACCCGCGGCAACGCGTCGAGAACGTCGTTGTATTTCACAGGTAGTTCGGTCATCGAATGTTTCAGGCCTCCAGCGAACACTTGTGGTTCAGCGACCCGTCGCGTGTTGCGAAATCCGGCTGCTGCGATCTGGGGTTTCTGTTCTTACGCCGCCAGCCGGCGTTGACGAATCTGATCGATGGTCACAGCGACGACGATAATCACACCAAGAATGATATCCTGCACAGGATTGCTCAGCCCCAACTGTGTGCAGCCACTGGCGATGACGGCCATAATGGCCGCCCCGGTCAGCGTGCCGACGACAGTCCCGCGACCACCACTGAGGCTGCCTCCACCGATGACGACCGCTGCGATGATCCGCAGCTCCAGACCAATACCCGATGTCGGATTTCCCACCGATAATCGTGAGAACTGATAAATGCCGGCGATACCGACGAAGAAACCGGACAGGGTATAAATCGCAATCTTATTCCAGGCTACGTTGATTCCACACAGACGAGCCGTCGATTCGTTCGAGCCAAGCGCGAAGACGTAGCGGCCGAAGACCGTGTACCGCAGAACCAACGCCAGCAGAATGGCGAGCACGATGACGAGCCAAACCCCCACGGGAAGCCGTAGCGATTCGGCGACCCAAATAGCTGTCCGTCGAAACCACGAAGCATCGGCACCGACTTCGCCCGACCAGGGAACGAACCACTTGCCAGGAAACAGGTACTGCTCGCGGAGACTGAGAAAGCCGCGCAGCCATTCGGGGATCTGAGTCGTCCGATCAGGTCGGACGGTCGTTTCCTTTGCGATGATCTTGGCGACGCCGAGGAAGATTGTCATTGTTCCGAGCGTGACAATGAACGGCACCACGCGCAGCGCGCTGATGAGAACGCCGTTAATGAGTCCGGTCAAACATCCGGTTCCGACAGCCGCCAGAATGGCCAGCGTGGGAGAAGCTCCTTCCTTCAGACACCAGGCAAGCACCGTGGCACATAGGGCGAGCGCGGTCCCAGCCGACAGGTCGATGCCGCCCGCAATAATAATCAGTGTCATCCCCATCGCCGCCACGGCGACTGTCGCGGTGGGAATTGCGACGGCGCGGTTATTGCGAGGAGTGAGAAACGTGCCACCGTCTTCCTGGGTCGCGTCAGTTATTCCGAAAAAGAAGTACACAACCGCCAGCGCCAGAAAGGGGCCGATCACGTTCAACAAAGCGTTCCCACGCGACGTCGCCAACAGTTGAGGCTCCGGTGTGGTGGTGGTGTTTGTCTCGCTGCTCATATCGACTCACCCGCCACTGCAACCGCCATCGCTGTCTCCTCTGTCCACTTGTCGGACGGTCGCACTTCGCAGACGCGGCCGCGCGACATCACCGCGACACGGTCGCAGACCGCCAGCAATTCCGTCAAATAGGAACTGACAAAGAGAATTGCCTTGCCGGCTGCGGCCGACTCGCCCATCAGCCGGTAGATCTCCGCCTTCGTACCGACATCGATACCGCGCGTCGGTTCGTCGAGCAGCAGTACGTCGGCATCCTGATGCAGAACGCGGGCGATGGCAACCTTCTGTTGATTTCCGCCGGAAAGGTTCTCGACCGACTGTTCCTGGGACTGCGCTTTGATTTTTAGCTTGCGCATCCATTGCGAAACGGCTTGCCGTCGTCGTCGAAGGTGCAGGAAACCGACGGTGCGATACGGTTGCAAACGACTGTAGGTCATGTTGTCGGCAATCGAGCGCGACTGCGCCAGGCCTTCGCCCTTGCGGTCCTCTGAAACCAGGCCCAAACCCGCAGCAATCATGCGTGATGGCCTTCGGCGCGGCGCAAACTGACCGACTTTGACAGTACCTGTTTTGACTGGATCCAGCCCAAAAATACATCGGAGCAGTTCCGTCCTGCCGGCACCGACCAAACCGGCGACGCCGAGGATTTCACCGCGTCGCAAGTCGAGCGTCACGTCGGTCGGCACGGCAGATCCGCTCAAGCGACTTAGCGACAAGACGACGTCGCCTGGAGTGTGCGGCACCGAGGGAAACAACTCATCGACAGTGCGTCCGACCATCAACGCGACGATTTCGCTCTCACTAACCTTTTCAAGCGAACCGCTGCCTACGGCGCAGCCGTCGCGAAGTACCGTATAGTGATCGCAGATCTCACGTACCTCATCCAAAAAATGGCTGATGTAAACGATACCGATTCCCGTCTCCTTCAGGCGGGCGATCACACCGAACAACCGCTCGACATCGTGCCGGGCCAGAGAACTTGTCGGTTCGTCAAAGACGATAATTCTCGCCTCCATCACGAGCGCGCGGGCAATCTCGACGAGTTGTTGCGCACCGACTGACAGTCGGTTGACGAGCGTGTCAGGCTGCAACTCGGGATGTCCAAGCTGGTCGAGAACATCGCGGACGCGCTGGCGTTGGAGATCGCGGCGGAGAATGCCCCAGCGACCGGTTTCCTGTCCCAGCATGATATTGTCTTCGACGCTGAGATCGGGCGCGAGGTTCAATTCCTGATAGATCATGGCGACGCCCGCCAGCCGCGCAGAGTGCGGGCTGCGCGGCGCATAGGGCTGTCCGGAGATCTGCATGCTGCCAGAGTCGGGCGGGACAGCACCGCTGAGCACCTTCATCAACGTGCTCTTGCCGGCCCCGTTTTCGCCGATGAGGGCGAGCACCTCCCCCGCATTGACCTCCAACGCCACGTCGCGCAGCGCATGCGTTGCCCCGAATCGTTTGGAAACGCCGGTCATTCGCAGGAGCGGATCAGGCATGGGGGATCAATGACGAATGTCGAAATTCAAATGACGAAAAAATGTCCAAAACAGAAATATCGATGGACAGCGTGACACATCGAGCAACGATTTTTCGACCTTCATCATTCCTACGCGTCAGTCCTCAAATTGCTTCGGCTTGAGGAGTTTGCTCATCTCCGTCTCGTCCATGTTCTGAGGTGTGGCCACGTATTCGCCGGTGTTGATTCGCTTCTCCACATCTTTGCCTTGCTGCTGGGCCATCAATGCCATCACAGCTTCGTAACCCATTTTGACTGGATCCTGCAGCACAATCCCATCAACGCTGCCACCGCTCATTCCTTCGATGAGCGGCTGGTTCGGATCAAAGGCGACGAATTTGACTTTGCCGGCCATCTCCAAATCGCGGAGCGCGCCCAGCACGCCGGTCGCGTTCGGTTCGCAGACGGCAAAAATGCCATCGACTTTTTCACGGTGTTTCTGCAACAGCTGTGTCGCCTTGTCGAGTGAGGACTCAGGAGTTGTTCCCGCGTACTCGTCCGAACTGAGGACGTTGATATCGGGAAACTCCTTTTCGAGCGTTTCCAGGAATCCGCGTTCACGATTTTCGGTGCTTTCGCTGCCGGGATTGTATCGCAGCATAATGACGTCGCCCTGCTTTCCCAGCACCTCGGCCAGCCGCCGCGCAGCCAACGCACCGCCGTTGTAGTTGTCGGTGGCGACATAGCTCACGTAATTCTTCTTATCTCCGTCCAGTCCGCTGTCGAAGATGACGACAGGAATGTCCGCCTCGCCTGCTTCGACGACATAATCGACCAGCGCCTGCGAATCGAGCGGGGCCAGGCATATGCCATCAACTTGCTTGGTGATGAAATCCTGCACGACGCTGATCTGACCTTCGCGGTCATTCTCCTGTAACGGTCCCTTCCAGAGAATCTCGACATTGCCAAGCTCTCTTGCGGCGTTTTCGGCACCGGCGTGTACCGACTTCCAAAATTCGTGCGACGTCCCCTTGGGAATGACGGCGATACGGTATTTCTTCCCGCCGCCCGATGCGTTGCCACTCGCATCACCATTGCCATTACTGTTGTCCGTGTCCGAACCGCCGCCGCAACCAACCGCCAGCGACAACGCGAGGAAAATCGCAAATTGCTTCCACATGGTGTGAGACTCCGTGTTCCTGTGCGAGACCGATTTCATGTTCGCATTGCATCGTATCACCGGCCGGGGGAAGCTCCAAGCGTTGGGCATTTTTCGGGAGTTCCGGCATTCTCACACAGAATCACAATCTCACTCGACATCAATTCCGTCGCCAGCGACGATTCGCTAATGTAACAAGCCACGGTTCTTTCTTCCCTCGTCCCATGACGAACGCCAATCGATGACTGAAAGCGACGCAACCCATCGGGCACACGAGCAGTTGCCGCCGTTGTCGCGCGACCACGGCTTCTGGGGGATGACGGCAACCCAGTTTCTGGGAGCGTTCAACGACAACCTGTTCAAGCAGTTGATTCTGTTGTTGTGCGTCGATTTCGCGATGCAAAACGGCGATCAACAGGGAATCGCGCAGGGGTTGTTCGCGTTGCCGTTTGTGCTGTTTTCGGGGTTCGGCGGGTACCTGTCCGACCGCTTGAGCAAGCGGACGATCATCGTGCTATGCAAAGTCGCCGAAATCGCCGTCATGCTGGCCGGCTTCGTCGCGCTGCTGACCGGTGGGTTGTGGCCGTTGTTCGCCGTGCTGTTTTTCATGGGAACGCAAAGCGCGTTTTTCGGCCCGTCGAAATACGGAATTCTGCCGGAGATGATTCGCGAACGCGATCTGCCGACAGGCAACGGCATGATTCAGATGACGACTTTTCTGGCGATCATTTTCGGGACGGCTGCGGCCGGTTACGGCAAAGAATTGTTCGCCGATGGTTTGTGGATCATCACGGGGATCTGTGTGGTCATTGCCATCGTCGGCACGCTGACCTCACTGCTGGTACGGCGAACGCCGGTTGCTCAACCGACCTTGGAGTTTGAATTCTCCTCGCTCGCAATCAACACTGCCACGCGAAAACTCTTGTGGCGCGACGGGCCGCTGCGTGGTGTGCTGCTGATCTCATCGTTGTTTTGGTTCATTGGCGGGCTGGTGTTGCCGGCCGTCAATGCGCTGGGAAAATCGGAGATGCACCTCAAGGACGCCCGCACCAGCCTGATGGCCACCTGCATGGGCATCGGCATCGCCATCGGTTGCGTGTCGGCCGGGAAGCTCTCGAAAAAACGGTTGCGGTTTGAATTCGTGACCATCGGCGCATGGGGAATGGCCGCTTCTCTGGCGGCGATTACTTTGCTGGGGACTCTGTTGGCACCACCAAATTCAGACGAGCCACAACCCACCGTCGCTGCGGCGTCAACTTCCGATCGCGAGACAATCGACGGTTCGTCGATTGCCGTTGCAAGTCCACCGCCAGAATCGATTGGCCAACTACTGATTCCAAGAACCACCCAGGAAACACTGATGCGGTTGACGTTGACCGGACTGGGTCTGTTCGCCGGGCTGTTTGTTGTGCCGTTGCAAGTTTTCATGCAGGCGCGCCCGCCCGAAGATCAGAAGGGCCGCATGATCGGCGCGATGAATCTGGTGAACTGGATCGGCATTCTACTGGCGGCCGGTTTCTATCAGGTTTGCACAATGCTGTTTGAAGATGCGGGAGTTTCCATCAGTTGGATCTTCGCGATAACCAGCATGTTGCTTTTGCCCGTCGCGATCTTATATCGACCGCGCGAAGAATCGCTGGATTGAGTTCCCGTTGAAACCGAACATTGCCAACCCCTCTCACGTTGTGGTTTACTCGGAGACGGGGAATCACGCCCAACCGCAACCCGCGAAACGATGACTATCGAGAATCAAACCATGAACTCCACAACCAAACGCCCCAGACGTTTCACCGCGATCACCATCGCCGCAATTATCATCGGATTCTCATTCGCTCCCAGTGACGCGGCCGACAAACCGCTGCCCAAGAGTTACACAATTCCCACCATCGATCTTGCCGACCAGAAAGAACGGCAAGTCATCATCGACCGCGAGGCGGGGCAGTATCTCGGACATCCGACGACGCTGCTGTTGGAAGACGGCAAGACGATTCTGACCGTTTATCCCAAGGGACACGGACGCGGCGCGATCCTCTACAAGCGAAGCACCGACGGCGGTCGCACGTGGAGCAAACGATTGCCCACACCGGCAAGTTGGGCGACCAGCAGAGAGGTGCCCACGCTGCACCGCGTCGTCGATGCACATGGAAAGAAACGGATCATCATGTGGTCGGGGCTTTACCCCGCACGGCTGGCGGTCAGCGAAAACGACGGCAAGACCTGGTCGGAGTTGAAGCCGGTCGGCGATTGGGGCGGCATTGTCGTGATGGGATTCGTCGAGAAGTTGCGAAAACCGGGACGATACCTCGCCATGTTTCACGACGACGGCCGGTTCTTCACCAGGAACGGAAAGCGGGTCAATCGGTTCACTTTGTACAAGACGCTTTCAAACGATGGCGGACTGACGTGGTCTGATCCCGTGGCACTGTTTGCCCGCGGCGATGTTCACCTCTGCGAACCGGGCTGCATTCGTTCGCCCGATGGAAAGCAGATGGCCGTGCTGCTCCGCGAAAACAGCCGCCGCCGTAACTCCTTTGTCATCTTCTCGAACGACGAAGGCGAGACCTGGAGCAAACCGCGCGAGTTGCCCGCATCGTTAACCGGCGACCGTCACACCGGCAAGTACACGCCCGACGGCCGACTGTTCATCTCGTTCCGCGACACCACGCACGTCAGCCCCACCAAAGGCGACTGGGTCGCATGGGTCGGCACCTACGACGACATCGTCAACGGCAAAGAAGGCCAATACCGCGTGCGGCTGATGGACAACCACAAAGGCGGCGACTGCGCCTACCCCGGCGTCGAACTCCTCCCCGACGGCACAATCGTCACCACCACCTACGGCCACTGGACCAAAGGCGAATCGCCGTACATTGTCAGCGTACGGCTGAAACTGGCGGAGCTGGATGTGATGGCGGGGAAACCGTAGTGAAGTATATTGCTCAGCTGGTTCCCAAGCTCCGGCTTGGCCACGAGTAAATGTGACGCTGGAGGTGCGTGGAGATGAAGAAAATTGCAGAACGTCTGATTGAGTTGGTCGATTGGCCAGCAGAACGAGTCATAACCGGGAGCGCAAAAGACGTCGGACAGGCACTTCGAGAGTTACTGTCGGCCGAGGATCCTGATTCCGCTGGGACTGCTTACTGGAAGTTGGAGAATCACGTTGTTGCTCAGGGAAGTGTATTTCAAGCGGCAGAAGCGGTAACTCGCGTTCTTGTTTCCGCGTTCGCGAATGATCGACCCGAATTCGTGAAGATTGCGATTCTTGATTTGCTGTACCAGATACTAACTGGAGAACCCGATACATCTGAGGTCGAGCTAGGTAACCAAGAGTTGGTCCAGCGTTGTCGGCTTCGCGCCCGTGAAGGGCTTTGGCTATTTTTTCGAGAACTAGAAATCCCGGGCGATGCCGCTGCGGATGTCTTGAATGCCATTACCAACGACAACGACCCACTTGAGACGATTTCAGCAGGGTAGGGACCGCTTTCGTGTTCGCCCCGTCTTCATGTCGGCACCTGGACGGCTTGGCAATCGCTGACGGTTTCGCTTGTGTCGTCGCCTCCCCGCTAGCCTGCCGCAACATCCAACAACATTGCCACTGGAACGGTGGACGTGTCGGCGGTACTCTGATCGAATGGGGCGCAGTCTGTTTCCCCGTCCGGTCTTTGTCGCTGAGGGATGTTCCAATGGACAAACAGAGTTCCGCAACGCAATCGCGACAATCGGAATTGGATCTCGGCACACCGACCCAGAAGGTCAGGAAGAAAAAGAAACGCCCGGCTCGGCCGTCACCGCAGCAAGTCATCGACGCGTTTGACGGCGACATCGAGCCGGTGCAGGTCGGCATCGGGTATCGACTCGGCATTCTGCTGGTGGCGTTTTTCATGCTGCTGCTGCCGCTGCTTTACGTCGGCATCATCGGTCTGGCGGCGTATGGCGTTTACTGGCATGCGGCGTCCAACGTCGATATGTTCTCCGGCACCCAGGGTCGCGGTGTCGTCATGGTGTTTCTGGTTTACCTGACCCCCATGATCATCGGCGGCATTCTGGTGGTGTTCATGTTCAAGCCGCTGTTTTCGCGATCACCACACAGCGAGCGGTGGCGGTCGCTGACACGCGACGACCAACCGTTGTTGTTCGCGTTTGTCGAGCGAATTTGCGATGCCGTCGGGGCGGCGCATCCGAGTCGAATTAACCTCGATGTCCAGGTCAACGCGTCGGCCAGTTTTCGCCGCGGCTGGCTGAGCTTTCTCGGCAACGATCTGGTACTCACCATCGGCATGCCGTTGGTGGCCGGTATGAGCACGCGACAATTCGCAGGCGTGTTGGCGCACGAGTTCGGCCACTTTTCGCAAGGGGCCGGCATGCGGCTGACCTACGTCCCGTCCGGAAAGTTTGGAATGGGATCGCCACTAGACGAGCCGCACCGTGAAGCACAG
>JABISG010000048.1 GCA_018699955.1 Planctomycetaceae bacterium
CTTGGCAATGATCTGGTCCACCGTGTGTCGGTTCTGTTTCATCTCAAAGAATCCTTTCCGGGTGTTCAGCCCGGTCAAGATTCTCTCACTCGCTGTGGATCAATTAAAGGGGGGAAGGCCACAATCGACGTCGAACGCCGGCCATGGCATCATCCAACCGGGAAACGATTCGGAAGAATCGATAGGCGAGTCGCTCAAGTTTCAGACTCCTTGCAAGCAGGTGGGAAGAGGCATGAATTCGGCTGACCTGTTCGGTTTGCATCGTACTCGCGGGCCGGCAATGTTTCCATTCGCCGCTTCGTGACGCACAGTTCAGAGTGGCATACTGGCCGGAGCTTTCTCCCGAAGCTGGCGCGAACTGAGAATTCGTGCGCCCCGGTCGGTTCGGCGAATCGGCAATGCTTTGAGTTGGGAGAGCGACTCAGTAGAATCGTGGTGGAGTACAAGCCGAACTATTCACCACCGAGCCACTCACCATTGATCAAACGGGCAAGAAGCCATGAGCGAGAATGCGGAACCCTCTGGAACGCTGCCGATCATTACCGTTCAGCAGCACATTCTTCAGGAGCAAAAGCGGTTTCCCGGCGCATCGGGCGAGTTTTCCTGGCTGCTATCGGGGATTACGATCGCCACTAAGTTGATTCAAGCCAAAGTGCGCCGGGCCGGGCTGTCCGACATTCTTGGCGAACAGGGAGCGGTGAATGTTCAGGGTGAGGTCCAACAAAAACTGGACGTTTATTCCAATGAGGTGCTCATTCATTGCCTGAGCGCTCGCGAGAGCATCGGCGTGCTGGCATCGGAGGAAAACGAAGAGCCGTTGCTCGTTCACCAGGGGTCGGAGAACGCGAATTATGCCGTCGTGTTCGACCCGCTCGATGGTTCGTCGAATATCGATGTCAACGTCAGCGTCGGAACAACGTTTTCTATCTTGCGGCGGCCGGAAGGTGTCAGTCTCAACGAACCGGAGAAGTGGGTGCTCCAGCCGGGCAGCAAACAAATTGCGGCCGGCTATGTTGTTTACGGGTCATCGACGATTCTCGTTTACAGTGTCGGCAACGGAGTTCACGGCTTCACGCTCGACCCATCGGTCGGTGCCTTCATTCTCAGCCATCCCAATATGCGGATGCCCGAACAGGGAATGTATTACTCGGTGAATGAGGCGTACCGCGATTCGTTTCCGCCGCGTTATGCCGAATACATCGACCGGCTGCGCAGCGGCGTGCTTGGCCGCAAGTATGCGTCGCGATACATCGGTTCGATGGTCGCCGACTTTCACCGCACGTTGCTCAAGGGGGGCGTATTTCTGTATCCGCCGACAGACTCCAACCCCGACGGAAAGTTGCGACTGCTCTACGAAGCCAATCCGGTGGCATTTCTGGCCGAACAAGCGGGCGGCACGGCACTTGACGGAACGCGGCGCATGCTCGACGTTCAGCCCGACAGCATTCATCAACGCACACCGCTTGTTGCCGGAAGCCGCGTCGAATTGGCGGATTTCGAACGCTTCATCTTGAAAAGTGAATCGGGATAATTCGTTCGATTACCGATTTGCTTCGTCGCCGCAATTTTACAACCCGCCTCTCACTCCGCGTCGGCCAATTCCAGGAACCGCTCGACGCGTTGCTCGACAATGTCCAGACTCTTGTTCCAGAAGTCGGGCTGTGTCAGATCGTAGCCGAGTGTTGACTGGACGGCGGCTTCGGTTTCCTGGCACCCGGTGGCAATGAGCAGTTCGCGGTATTGGGCGGGGAAGTCGCCGCTGCTTTCTTTGCCGACGGCGTAGACTCCCAGCGAAAGCAGATAGCCGAAGGTGTAGGGAAAGTTGTAAAACGGCAGACCGGAAATGTAGAAGTGCAGTTTGGAGATCCAGAAGTTCGGGTTCCAGCCGTCGTCGGCCAAGCCGTTCACGTAGGCTTCCTGCTGTGCCGATTGCATCAGTTCCGAGAGTCGGCCGGCGGTGAGTTCGCCGTCGGCTCGCTCTTGATGAAAGTTGTCTTCGAAGATGAACCTTGCGTGGATGTTCATCAGGAACGCGACGGAATCGGAGAGCATCAGGTCGAGAATCTTGAGTTGCTCCGCTGCTGAAGTTGACGCGTCAAGACGTTGCTCCCCTAAAACGGCTTCGGCAAATGTGGAAGCTGTTTCGGCCAGGTTCATTGGGTACCGCCTGAGAAACAACGGCCGCTCGCGGAGAACCCACGAATGATAAGCGTGTCCCAATTCGTGCGCGAGAGTCGACATGCTATCGGCCGAATCGGTGTACGTCATAAAGATACGCGACTCTTTCTTGACCGGGAAGCCGGTGCAGAATCCGCCCTGCCGTTTGCCCGATCGGTTCTCCGCCTCGACCCAACCATTTTCTAACGCCAACTTTGCGAAGTCGCCAAAATCGGGACTGAAGTTGTTGAACGTTTCAATGATCAGATTGCAGGCCTCGTTCCATGACACCTCGGAATCGCCTGCAGCGACAGGATACGGTGCGGTGACGTCGTACCAGGTTGGCTTCTCCAGGCCGAACGCTTTCGCCTTTCTCGTGAGAAACTTGAGCAGAACGGACTTTCGATCCGAGACCGCCGACCACATGGCGTCGAGTGTTTTTCGTTGCATGCGGTTGTAACGGCAGGGGACTTCAAGATGGTCGGCCAGTCCCAGACGCCGGTTGAGTGTGAGCCGCGTGCCGGCAATGTGGTTGATGGCGTCGGCACAGGTGTCGGCGATCCCGCTCCAGGCTTTGTCGGCGGCAAAAAAATTGTTCTCGCGAACGTCACGCTGCGGCGAGTCGAACTGCACTTGCCCGACCGACTTCTCGACGAGTTCGCCCTTCTCCATCACGCTGATTCGCAGCGATCCGGAAATGCGATCGTACAACCGTCCCCAGGCATGAATGCCATCGACGGCCAGGTCGGCCGCCAACAATTCCTGTTCCTTCGGCAGCCGCAATTCCGCGTTTCGACGGCGATCGTCGATGAAGAAGGCAATTTCCTGCAACCACTGGTCGGCCGCAACGAAATCGGACAGATCGTTCTCGGCAGCCGTTTTCAACGCAAACTCAACATTGGTCGCAATCTGTTCGCGCAGCGGATCGAGAGCCGACAACCGCCCTTCCAACTGTTGAAACAGTTTGTCGTTTGCATCGGCGGCCGCCTGACATCCGATGAATGAATTCAATTCACTCGCACGGCCTGAGACTGATTCCAGTTCGCGCAAGAAGTCGGTCCAACCTGCAACGTTGGCAGCGTCGCCGTTAACGATCGGCAGGCTGTCAGATCGTTCGGCCAAGGCCTCTAAGTCCTGGCGAAACGTCTTCAGCGCATCGCGAAAGGCATCGGTGCTGGGGTGCGGCAGAATGGAATCGAGATCCCAGATAAGGGGGAATTCAGGAGTCGTCGGCATGAGCTGTGTCCTTGTCTGCAGAGAGGAAACCGGACGGTGAGTATACACGGACGGGGACAGACGGGCTATGATTTGAGAGTTGATGCAAAGGCAAGAGGTTCGGGGGTGAAGATCGCCCCAACTTATTGTGTCGAGTTTCCTTCACTCTGACCCTTTGAGCCTCTGCCCGTTTTTCAAAACGGATGGAGCCGTGATGACAGCTGATTTTTCCGGGCCGACCATTCTGATGTGTCCGGCGGACTATTACGGAATCGAATACGAAATTAACCCGTGGATGAGCCGCAGTCGCCAAAGCGACCCGGAACTGTCGCGTCAACAATGGCACGGCTTGCGGTCGGTGCTCGAATCGTTGGGTGTCGATGTGCGGTTAATGGAACCGGTTGACGGTCTGCCCGATTTGGTTTTCACTGCCAATGCGGGATTGGTGTGCCGCGACAGTGTGTTTCTGCCGCGATTTCGTCACGAGGCTCGGCAGGGCGAGACGCCGTTGGACGATACCTGTTTTCAGTCTCACGGCTTTCAGACGGTTTCGCTTCCCGAGGGCATGAATTTTGAAGGAGCCGGCGACGCGCTGTTTTGCGGCGACACACTGTTTGCCGGGTATTTGATTCGCAGCGACGCCGCGGCAATGCAATGGGTGGCGGCTGAAATTGGTTGCCGCGTGATTCCGCTTCAACTCGTGGATGACTACTACTATCACCTCGACACCTGTTTTTGTCCGCTGAGTGCAACCGAGGCGATTTGCTTCCTGCCGGCGTTCGATGAATATGCTCAACAGGCATTGCGGGAACACGTACCGGAGTTGATTGAGGTCGAAGCGGATGAAGCCCGCCGCTTTGCCTGCAATGCCGTCGCTGTCGGTCGTCATGTCGTGCTCAATTCCGGCTGCCCACAGCTGGAAGCGGAACTTTCGCGCCGTGGCTTCACGACTCATCCGACCACGTTGGATGAGTTCATCAAGGCGGGCGGAAGTGCAAAATGTTTGACGTTACGGCTCGATGGTGAAGACGCGGCCGTTTGGCCCATTGATTGACGTATTTGAGGAGAATGTGCGTCACTTCAGCCGGTGGACTCGCGAAGTTGACTGCAACGCGATTAAAAAGTGTCAACGAAACGGCAAGATCGCTTGACACCACAACCCGGAAGCTGGATGATCGTCATTGCGCCAGCAGGAATCCGTTTGCGTTCTGCCGTTGGCTTTTTTGATCGACCTTGTTCGAAGGAAGATCAACTTCGGCGGGCCGGTAGAATGAGCCGGTGGGCGTGGCGAATGCCTGTGTGTGGTGTCGAAGGTTCGGAACTTAGAAAAAAGTATTGGAAGGCAGCAATGGCAACCGGTGGTCAACGGAGAATCGACATCGAGGACGTTGGTGACGTGACAGTCGCCAGGTTCATTGACAAAAAGATCCTCGACGAAACGAACATTCAAATCATTGGAAACCAACTCTTTGGCCTCGTCGATGAGGACGGCCGCAAGAAAATCGTACTCGATTTCACCAACGTGGAATATCTTTCGAGTGCAGCACTTGGCAAACTCATTACGATGGACAAGAAGGTCAAAGGGGCCAAAGGAAAACTGCGACTCTGCAGTATCCGGCCTGACATCTACGAAGTCTTCGCCATCACCAAGTTGAACAAGCTGTTTGATATCCGCGACGATCAGGAAAAGGCCTTGGAAGGATTTTAGGCAACCGACAGCAGACTGATCGGCTGTGCGGCAGGCCAAGAGCGAACGACGCAATTGACCGATCAGCTCGCTGAACCATCTCTCATGATTTCCTTCTGCACAAATAACAGTTAGCAATTCGAGACACGAAGTGGGGCGCGCGGCGCTTCCGCGAAATGTTTCAGCACGATTTGTTCACGGTTTCCATGTCGAATTGCGAACAATTTCAGATCACGATTAAGAACGACACGGTCGCGGGACAGCAAGTTCAAGAACGGATCGTCAAGATCCTGGAGGACTTGGGATACCCGCCCCGCGATGTATTCAGCGTGCGCCTTGCGTTGGAAGAAGCATTGGTCAACGCAATCAAGCACGGCAATGGAATGGACCCCACCAAGTCCGTTCAAATCGAATGCAGTATCAGCCAGGATTTGGCGCGGATCGAAATCGAAGACGAAGGCGAGGGCTTCGAGCCGGAAGAAGTGCCCGATCCAACCGACCCCGCAAATCTGGAGCGGCCATGTGGTCGCGGCCTGATGTTGATGCGGTCATTCATGAGTCTGATCGAGTTCAACGACTCCGGAAATCGTGTCACACTGGAAAAAAAACGAGAGCAGGCATCCGAAAACGGCGACGGTGATGCCTCGGAAGACGAGTCGTCCTGATATCCTCCCGCCGCTCAATCCACGAAATTCAGCCGGCACGAATTGGTTTTTCCACATCGACCGCGAAATTTGTCTCACCTTCTCTTGCAACAGATCGCTGAATTCTCTATTTGTTTCGTCATCACAAATGGAATTTTCCCTTCCGTTTCAAGCTCCATTCCCCGATAGCTCAATTGGTAGAGCGAGCGGCTGTTAACCGCTAGGTCGTAGGTTCGAGTCCTACTCGGGGAGCTTTACTTAAACCCTGCCGAATCCCAGACTTGGGATACCCTGCCTGATGGCAGAAGGCGGCTCAGAGGCTCGCATTTCTCCGTAGTCCTACGGAGGAATGAGTCGATGAGGAGTCGCAAGATGGCAGGAAGGCCCAAGAAAGTGCCCTCGTATTGCAGGCACAAAGCAAGCGGGCAGGCCGTTGTCCGTATCAACAGCAGTGACCATTACCTCGGCATTTATGGCACTCCCGAAAGCCACGAGCGATATCGACGGATAATCGCCGAGCATTTCAGCAACGGCCAAACTTCGAGGTTGGCGGAACTCGCTGCGACTTCACGAGCATCCGACCTGACGGTTGTTGAACTCATCGCTGCGTATTGGGAATTTGCCGGGTCATACTACGTCAAGAATGGAAAACCCACGAGCGAACAGACCAGCCTGAAATTGGCTCTGCGTCCGCTGAAGGCACTCCATGGCAGCACGCTTGTCAGAGAGTTTGGCCCACTCTCTCTTGAAGTTGTCCGTGAACGGATGATCGATGCGAACATTACTCGCAATCGGATCAACCAGCATGTGGGACGGATTCGGCGGATGTTCAAGTGGGGCGTGTCGAAGGAGTTGATTCCTGTCACGACCTTTCAATCGCTCATGACGGTCGAGGGCCTGAGAAAAGGCAGAAGCAGGGCAAAGGAATCGAAGCGAATTCGACCTGTCCGTTGGTCACACGTTGAGACAACCTTGCCGTTTCTTCCTGCTCCGATTCAGGCCATGATCCAACTTCAATATCTTGTTGGTTGCAGGCCCGGAGAAATCACACTTCTGCGCCCGTGCGACATTCTTTCTCGAAACGAGGATGTGTGGGAATTTGTGCCCGAGTCGCACAAAACCGAACATCATGAACGTCAGCGGCGAATTTTCATTGGCAAGCGTGCTCAAACAATTCTCGAACCGTGGATGAACCGAGACTTGCAGGCGTATTGTTTCAGTCCAAAGGAATCACGAGAAGAGTTCGATGTCGAACGAAGCAAACAACGCAGGACTCCTCACACTCCATCCAGCCGGGCACGAAAGCGAAAGGGCAGACCGAAGAAGAAGCCCGGAGACCGTTACACGACGGCCAGCTATGGATATGCAATTCGAAAAGCCTGCAAGAAATCCGGTGTGCCAAACTGGAGTCCCAACCAGTTGAGGCATACGAGGGGGACACAGATTCGGAGAGCCTACGGACTCGAAGCGAGTCAGGTTGTTTTGGGACATTCAAAAGCAGACGTTACTCAGATTTACGCCGAGAGAGATTTTGAGCTTGCCAAGAGTACAATGCGAGAGATGGGCTGAGATGAGTGTAAGCGATTCTGAGAACTTGAATATGTCGAACGATGATGTGGACAATACGGACTTGGACTTCGAATGGTACGAACGCCTCTGTTGCTCGCTGGAAGATGTGCAACACGAGTTCGAGAAAGTTGCGATTGCTGGTTGTGGTCTTTTTCATGCGATGTTCCAGTCCGATGACAAAATTGAACAGAATGCTTGGGACGCATTCATTGCTGCCAACTCGGGACGAGTCGAAAACGCCGGGTGGGAGGAGTGGGAACCGATGCCCGATGGATGGCAGTGCGGTTGCTACCATGGCCGCAACGAATGGCTGGCCCATTTCCATCGACTTGCTACCAGCGGCTACTTGATCCTCCGAGATATTCAATTCTATTCCGCAGAAGGTCGGCCTGTACCGGATGGCTTTCGGCTCAAACTCCCTCCTTTTGGTGGACACCTTGCATGGCTCCAAATTCTGTACGACACAGCAAGTCTGAACACGGCACTCCTGCGGTCAGAGGTGACTTGTTGGGATTTAGATGACGGGCGAAGCTCGGTCGATTTGACTGAAGAAGAGATTTGGTGTTCCACGAAAGATGGAACGTGTATTCCGGCCCACCCTTTGTTTTTTCGCTTGCACCTGAACCTGTTTCGATCTTCTGCCGAAGCAATCTCCTATTGGTTCAATCCTAATGAAGCTGTGTCCGTGGGTGGTGTTTTCGATACGAGTCCAATCTGTCTTCCCCGCCAGTCGGAAGAAGCGGATTTTGAAGAAGTGGGAATCGACAGTTCTGATGGCGAAGCTTCATCGGCTGAGATCATTATTGCGGCTGAATCTGGTTCAGACTCGAACAAGCCAAAATGGGATGGCAGGCAACTCTGGGTCAACGGTAAACGAATCAAGCGATATACGAATCCTGCCGAGCATCAGAAATTGATATTGGATGCTTTCGAAGCAATTGGATGGAGTGATGAAATTGAC
>JABISG010000170.1 GCA_018699955.1 Planctomycetaceae bacterium
AAGTCCGCGAACTTCTGTCGGCCCAACATCCCATGAGCCGCACCGCGCTGCAAGCGTTGGGATACAAGGAAGTCATCGATCATCTGGAAGGCCGGGCGACGCTGGACGAAGCCATCGAGACCATTCAGCGGCGAACCCGCCAATTCGCCAAACGGCAGCACACGTGGTTTCGCAATCTGGAAGAATGTGCGGCGGTCGAGATCAGCGGCTGCGAGCCACCCGACGAACTGGCCGAACGGCTGTTGAACGTAGCCGGTTCGTAACGACCGCGCTAGCGCGATTCACCCGATGCAGGAACTGCGTTCTCTCGTTGTATTAATCCAACTCGTCCTCTGCCTTTTTCGCCCAGGTGTCCAACTCATTCTGCAAACGTTTGGTGTCGCTCGTCAGTTCTGCGGCTTCGGGAATGTCGCCGAAAATTTCGAGCCATTCGGCGATTTCGTCGCGGCTGGTCCGCCCTGAAAGTTTCTGTGCTGGAATCGTTGATTCTCGTCGCCCATCGCTGTCGGCCCTTTTTGTGTCGCGGTCTTCCAACTGCGTGACGAACAGTTCGCTATCGACAAACTTCGCACGTCGTCGGCGAGCTGCCTTTTGCAGACGATGATCGCTGGAGACGAGACGAATTTGTCGCGGAGAAGAATGCTGCTCGATGAGTTCTTCGATAGTTGTATCCGCGTCGCCTCCACGCGGCGCGAACAGAATCTCCATCTGTTCCAACACTGCGGTCCTCGGAAGACCGGGCGGCGCATCAGCCGCGTCGAACACGACCGTCGTGCGAGCGCGCTCTGCAGCGGACAGGTGTTGACTGAGAAAGTGGAGAACTCGCTTGCGGCATCTCTCCAGGTCGCCGGGACCGTATTTGTGCCGCGCCATTCCGGCCGCGTGCATCAAATTGTAGCCGTCGATGATGAGATAGGATTGCGCCATGACGCGAACAAACAAGATCGGCAGCCGCCCCGACGTCTTGTCCTTCCTATAGGTTTAACGCCGCGGTTGCCCGGCGGAGTGAGTTCCACCAATTCTTTACGTTGCGGTTCCAGCGTAACAGCTGCGCCTTGGGTGCCATCGGCGCGAAATGCGTTAACCGGGCGGTTTCCAGTTCACTCGTTTGCCAATCGGTGACGAATGAGCGAGTCTGCGGCGCAAAGCGGTAACACTGATCGCCGCGCGAGGCTCCGTCTTGCAACATTCGAGCAGCAAGCACGCGGCCGGCGTCTCGTTCGTGGTCGGCTGAGACACCGCAGCCGACGATGTCCACCTGGCCGTTGACGTGGTGACCGTATGCGGCCGCGATCGGCCGACCATTGAGTCGCAGTAAATTCAGATCGACGGCGGCCATGCGAACTGCGGCGGAATGTGATTCACAAAAGAACGCACGTTCGGCGGACGATTCCGTACTGGGAAACGGTCGCAATGACAGGAATTCGTCGAACAAATCGCCACGGCAGTCGGCGTTGCCGTACGACCGCTCTTCCGGGCGGAAGCGGACAAATTCCAACTTGCCCGACTGCTCTAACTGTCGCTCAGACTGATGATACAGCCGCCGCGATTGCAGCGGTCGTTCACTCCAGTAGGTCATCCAGTCTGGATTGAGATCGACAATGGCTGCGGTGCGGCTGGGGCGAGATAAACAATTCATGCCTGCCGTCCGCAAGGCGTTTCGCGTTCGTCCCCGATCGACTCCGTTCACATCGACATGGTGTAAATCCAGAACGTCCCAGTTGCTGCGTCTTTCGCGAAGGTGCCGCATGGCGGCGATCAATGTTGCGGCCGGGTTGGGGCCAATGGGACCGTAACACGTTCCCCAATTGTCCAGCGGGTAGGTTAGAACATTGACCCGTCCGAAATTTGTTTCTGTCTTGCGAACGACAAGCGGAAGAATGCCAATTGGTTTACCGGCCAGTGAAGCGACCAGCACTTTCAGCTTTTGCGAACCACTGAAATGTCGCCAATAAAGTGTGAGCCAGTCGAACGATTGGAAATACGATGCGCCGCGCGTTCGTCGCCACAACGAGTTCCACAACAATCGAATGCCGTCCAACCCATTTTCATCGTTGATTTCGAAAACGTGAATCATGGTGCTGACTCCTTCAAGAGGAACGCCGGTTGATCTGTCGGCCGTTGCAGCAGAATGCTCAGCCAACAGACTTCAACGCAACCGGCGTGCCGACGCGTTCCTTTCGCCAAATGGTGCTGTATCACGTTTGACGATGTTGCGAAAATGCATCATCGTCGACTGGCGGCATCGTTACGCATACACCAATCCTCCACAGACGTTGAACGCCTGCCCCGTGACTGCTCGTGCCTCATCGCTTGCCAAATAGACGGCCATCGGGGAAATGTCCTCTGGATCGAGCCGTCCGCCGATTGGCGTTAGCGACCGTTCGTGCTCTTCCAGGTTTCGTCCGAGCCGCTCAGCATCGTAGGCGATTCGCTTGTCGTTCATCAACGATTTCACCGGGCCGGGGCAAATGGAATTCACCGTGATTCCCTCGGCGGCCGTTTCTGCTGCCAGCGTTCGCATCAGGCCGATAACACCATGCTTGCTGGCGGCGTAGGCGGCACCGTGAAAGCTGGGCATCTTGCCGTTGATTGAGGCAACCGTGATGATCCGCCCCTGCTTCTTCGCCAGCATGCCCGGCAACACAGCTTTCGAAAGCAGGTAGGGAGCAGTCAAATTGATCTTGAGAGACATCTCCCAGAAGTCGTCATCGAAATCAACAACCGGCTTGGGATTGGAACTGCTGCCCAAGCCGGCGTTGTTGACCAGAATCTCGATTGGGCCAAGCTGCGAACTGACATCCGCAACCAGCCGCTCCGACTCGCCCGAAGCGGCCAAATCGGCGGGGATTGCAATGGCTGTGCCGCCAGCCTCTCTGATCGTTCCCACGACCTCGTCAAGTTCTGAAGTGGATCGCGACGTGACGGCGACCTTTGCTCCTTCTCGGCCAAACGCGATTGCGATGGCCCGCCCAATCCCACGGCCGGCACCCGTAACCAATGCAACGCGATCTGTCAGTCTTGTCATGAACGAACGACTTCCCCATTGATGAAAAAACAAATGACCAATTCCAGCATCTTGCGATGCTATTTGTCAATCTTCTTCAGCACCGAAGCTGCGGCATCGCGAACTGCCTTGTCTTCATCTTGTGTTGCCTTTTTCAGGGCAGCGATCGCGGCCTTCGAGCCGACACCTATTATGCCCAGTGTGCGCGCCGCTGCAACTCTCCCCTCGGGATTCGGAAGTTGGAGTGCGGCAACCATCAACGGCAGCGCCGCTTTGTTCGTTTTCTTGCCGGGAGCAACGCGAACGGCGGCCCAGGCGGCGACGGTTCGCTCGAACCTGTCGCGACTCGTCGCCATCTTACTTAGCAGCAGCGGGGCAACGACTTGTGCTTTCGGGCCATACGTCCCCAGTGCAAACACGGCTGCGTAACGCACCTCGGCAGCGGGGTCGTTCAACATCCGCGCGACCAATGGAACATTGTCAGTCGGGTTGGAACCGATTTCCGCCAGCGCGACAACCGCCTCGGCCCGCACATCGGCGACCGGGTCTTTCAATGCCGCTGCCAAAGCGGGAACCGCCGACTTGGCCGAGCTTCCGATCCGTCCCAACGCATCGGCCGCTTCCCGTCGCGCGAGCGAACGCTTGCTCGTGAGTCCATTTGTCAAATGGGGGATGGCAAGTTCTGCAAAATCTGCGTTATCTGGTTTCAAAGTGACGAGCGCCCAAGCGCTGGCCATCTGCAATGAGTCGTATCCTTTTTCGTTTATCGTTTGCTTCAGCACAGGAATCGCGTTTTGTGCGCCAATCCTGGCAAGGACATAGGCAGCACCGGCACGGCCAAATTTGGCATCGCTTTTCAGCAGTCTCATCAGTGTCGGCACAGCCGCCTTTGCATTTGACCCAATCGCGGCCAATGCCAATAATGCTTCGGTCTTGGTGGCCTCGTCTTCCGCCGAAAGCAGCTTAACCAAACCTGGAACGGCTGCTTCGGCATCGGGGCCGATCTCGCCCAGAATCGTTGCCGCCAATGAACTCAGGTTGGGATCTTTCAGCCGTTCGTTCAAAGCGGGAACGGCCGCCTTGCCGATCGCACCAAGCGCCTCGGCTGCAGCGATTGTTACCGTGCCAACTTCATCATCCAGTGCTGTTGCCAATGCGGGGACGGCTGCTTTGGCATTCGGTCCAATGGCACCCAAGGCCCGCGCAGCTGCCGCACGAATGGTGGCATCGTCATCTCGCAGTGTCGCAGCCAATTGCGGTACGGCAGCTTTGCCGTTGCCACCAAATCGTCCAATTGCCGAAGCCGCGTGTCCTCGGACGGGAGTTGAACTGTGCTTCAACAGTTTCGCCAAGACCGGAACAGCCCTGTCCGCGTCGCCTCCGATTGCGCCCAAAGCACGGGCCGCATGCCAGCACACTTTGGAATCGCGATCATCCAGCTTGGCGATGAGTTTGGGAGCGGCGGACGCAGCCGGTGCACCAATCGCCGCCAAGGCGTCGCAGGCTCGCATGCAGACGACGGGGTTGGAGTCGCCAATTCTCGCTGCAACGGCAGCGACTGCCGGCGCTCCCACTTCACCCAACGCGGCGACGGCATCGCTGCG
The DNA here is from genome assembly GCA_018699955.1 of Planctomycetaceae bacterium. Classification (GTDB taxonomy): domain Bacteria; phylum Planctomycetota; class Planctomycetia; order Planctomycetales; family Planctomycetaceae; genus JABISG01. The sequence continues at coordinate 4,612 of JABISG010000170.1, forward strand.
AACATCTTCACTTTTGTTGTTCAACGCGGAGACAAGGACGGGCAACGCCGACTTGACGAGCGCACCGTTGTCCGGATCGATTCCCACCAACGCCCATGCTGCAGCCACACTAAGTAGCGGGTCTTTTTCACGGGCCAGTTGCGAAAGCCTGGGAATGGCTGGCTTCGATGCCGATCCAATCAACCGAAGCGAATGCATGGCGCTGTGTCGGACGATGGTCGATTTGGAATCGAGTGTCCTGGTCAACGCCGGGACAGCTGCCGCCGCTTCAGGACCGATGCGCCCCAGCGTAATCACCGTCTCGTGTTGTAACGCCAAATCTTTCGACTGAGTGAGGCGTGCCAACCCAGGCACGGCGTCTGCACCGAGCGGCCCCAATTCCGCCAAGTCTTCAACAGCTTTCAATTGTTCCGAAACGTCTGAGCTTTTCAGTTGCGAAGTCAATGTCGCAACGCGCTGTTTCAGTTTCTCGGCAAGCGAGGTTTCGTCTGACTCGCTGGATGCGATTGATGGGGCGGTCAGCAGTACGACGGCGACGAACGTAGCGAGAGAACGCATCGTTGACTCCAATCCGGATTGTCCAAAGATGTTTTTTCTGAAGATGTCAAATACAGTAGTTGAACTGTCGCGCGAACGTGTATAGAACTGGGTAAGAGACGTGCGCCGCATGCATCTTATCCCACTGCAGTTCGCGTAATCCAGATGTTGTACGAAGAATCGACCAAGAATCGACCAAGTTTTCACCGGCACACTTTACCGGAGGATTCACCATGAGAAACCTTGCACTGCTTCTGTCGGCATTCTCGTTCCTCGCCGTCGCCTCTCCTGCCGATGCCCAATTCCGGCGCCGCAACTGGTACCGTAATCCCGGCATCGTTGGATTCAACAGCGGCTATGGAAGTTACGGCGGCTACTCGTCAACACCCGTCGAAGGCGCGCGCCGCGGCATGGCGGACGTGATTCGTGCCCGCGGAGAAGCGGCTGAAGCAGGTACGCGGGCGATGAACAATTACGAAGAGGCTCGCAGCAAGTACATCGACAACAAGATGAAATTCACCGAAACGTACTGGGCGCGCAAGCGGTTGGGCGAAGCGGAACTGAAGAAGGATCACGACCGAAAAAGAGCAGGGCGAGATGCCTATCGTGCGACCAAAGGATCCGGGTTTCCGCCGCGTTTAAGCCCGGCGGAGCTTGACCCATCGACCGGAAAAATCTATTGGCCGCAAGCGCTGATGGGCGACAGGTACGCCGAGTTACGGAAGGAACTTGACGAGTTGTTTCAGTTGGGGTTCCATACAGGATCGCTGCGGCAATACGACTCGCAAATCAATCAGATTTCCCGTAGCATGCGTACCGAGCTGAAGAAGCACATTCGCAACATGCCAACCAACGAATACATTGCCTCGCGAAAGTTTCTCGACAGCCTCGCCTATGAAGGCCGTTACCCCATCGGTTAAATTTGAATACCAACAACGCGACTGCTAATGTCTTCGTCTTAACCTCTGCTGAATGTACCAATATTTATGCCGCTCGTTTGCGAGTTGAAACAACCTTCATCGATCCCCCTCGAAGTTGATACCGTCCGGTTAGAAGCGATTCGCAGTCAGTCTGCAGATCAGGTGCAGGCGACGCTGATTCAGCGCGGCAACGAGCAATTGCCGCTGGCCGACTTCTTCGACGTCTCCGGTTCCGCCGCTGACGACAATGAAATGATTTGGCGCGGTGACTGCTCGAAGGTGAAGCTCATCGGCAGCCATCTGAGTTCCGGTCGGATTCGGGTTGAGGGAAACGCCGGCATGCACCTTGGGGCGGAAATGTCCGGTGGCGAAATCGAAGTCAGCGGTGATGCCGGCGATTGGGTTGGCGCAGAGATGCACGGCGGACGCGTTCACATTCACGGCAACGCCGGGCATCTGGTGGGTGCCGTGTACCGGGGTGGACGTCGCGGCATGACCGGCGGTGAGATTTTTATTGATGGTAACGCCGGAAATGAGATCGGCCACACGATGCGTCGCGGTACGATTGCCATCGGCGGCCGTTCTGGCGATGCTCCTGGTTTCAACATGATTGCCGGCTCGGTGCTTCTGTTCGGCGAAGCGGGAATCCGCCCAGGCGCCGGCATGCGACGCGGCACGATTGTCTACGGGGAACCCGATGCAGCTCCCGAAATGCTGCCCACATTCAAATTCGCCTGCGAATACCGGCCCGTCTTTCTGCGGTTCCTGTTTCTGCAGTTGAAGGCTTTCGGCTTTCCCGTCCCCGACGACTGCCTCAATGCGAGTTATCGCCGGCACTGCGGTGATTTCCTCGAAGAAGGCAAGGGCGAAATCCTGCTGCGAGCCGCCGTCTAAATCGCACCGGCCGTTAGACGATCGGTGTTCGCGTGCCACTGGCTTGTCGCCAGTGGCCACCGCGATGCACTGGCGACACGTCGTTAGCAGCCAGGAATCGTGAATTGCGAGGAATTGGCACGCCTGCACGCGTCCGCTTTCTGCCGTTGTGCGTTGGTGAGATTCGTGCAATACTTCGCCCGCTTATTGAGTGTCGATGGTGGCGGATTCCATCAGGTGTCGGATCTCAGGTGTTAAATCATCGTGAAGCGGTTGAAACAGTATCGTGCGAGCGCCTCATTTTTATCACTGGTTCAAGTCGTGTGGACGCCCGACATCGGCACGTTTGTCGCGATGGCGGTCTCTCGCAGACGACATTTCTCGTCGATCCGATGCGCTCAGGTCGCTGTCGGATGGAGACTTGACTGTCAATGGGCAGGAACTTCGCCGTCGCGCCCGTCGTGGAATCGCGCTTGACGGGCTTCTCCCCGATGCGTTCGCTCTGGTCTGCGAGTCTTCGCGTCGCGTGCTGCAAATGTCGCATTATCCCGTCCAGATTATGGGCGGCATTGCAATGTTCGAGGGTCACGTTGCAGAGATGCAAACGGGCGAAGGAAAAACGCTCACGGCTCTTCTGCCAGCATTCCTGCGGGCACTCCCTGGACGTGGATGCCACGTAATCACCGTCAACGATTATCTTGCCCGCCGCGACGCTGACTGGATGCGGCCGGTGTTTTCGCTGATGGGGCTGAAAGTCGGCTGCATTCAATCGGAGATGGCGACCGACGAACGTCGCCGCGCGTATGGCAACGATGTGACCTATGCGACGGCGAAGGAACTGGGATTCGATTTTCTGCGAGATCGACTGCGGAGAAACGCGTCGCCAGACAATACGCCGCGCCGCGCTTTTCTGCCGACACAGGGCGACGAACGGCCCGTGATCGAGCGAGGACATTACTTCGCGCTGATTGACGAAGCCGATAGCATCCTGATTGACGATGCGCGAACCCCTCTGATTATCGGGCTGAGCGAACCGAACGAGCAATGGACCGTTTCGCTATTGCGCTGGAGCGCCCGCGCTGCAGCGCGACTGAAGTCGCCCGACGACTACAGTTACTTGCCGGACCGGCGTACCGCCGTTCTAACGGCAGCCGGGCGCCGCAATGTTCTGTTAGCCCCCAAGCCGCGGCTGCTCGATTCGGTTGGCGTCGATGGTTTTTTGAGTCGCGTCAAGAGTGCGCTGATTGCGTCTCATGGATTTCATCGCGACCGCGACTACATGGTGCGAGACGGCGAAATCGTCATCGTCGATGAATCGACCGGTCGCGTCATGGAAGGCCGAAAGTGGGAGGAGGGACTGCACCAAGCGGTCGAAGCGAAGGAATCACTTCCGGTGACATCCGAAACGGCCATTGCCGCACGAGTGACCGTGCAGCGATTCTTTGCGCAATACGTTCACCTGACCGGAATGACGGGGACGGCGACCGACTCCGCCCGCGAGTTGAAGTCGTCCTATCGTCTTCGCGTCACCCCAATTCCGACTCACCTTGCGTGTCAGCGCGTCGGCCTGCGGCCGCGCATCTTCGCCACCCTGCAACACAAACGCGACGCGATTGTCGATGCCGTGGAGAAATCTCATGCTGGCGGCCGAGCCGTTCTCGTCGGCACTCCATCGGTCGAAGCGTCAGAGGCTTTGCAGGTGCTGCTGGAATCCCGAGGTATCCGGCATCGTCTGCTCAATGCACGGTTCCATGAAAGCGAGGCCGAAATCGTAGCCGAAGCGGGTCAGCCGGGCCGCGTCACCATCGCGAGTAACATGGCGGGGCGCGGCACCGACATCGGCCTGCATCCCGAGGTGCGCGACCAAGGCGGCCTTCACGTCATCGGCAGCGAAATGCACTCCGCCGTTCGCATCGACCGCCAACTTGTGGGACGGGCTGCCCGGCAGGGTGATGCCGGCTCGTTTCAGTTCTTCCTGTCGCTGGAGGACGAACTGCTCCGCTGTCGCTCGCAAGAGGAACTCACACAGATGCGACGGCAAGCGCGGCCGGACTCGAACGGTGAATTGCCTGAGCGCTGGTTGACGTTCTTCAGTTCAACGCAGCGTTACCTCGAATCACTCCACCGAAAACAACGCAAATTGATGCTGCGCACCGAGCAGACAAACTTGAAATCGCTAACTCAGATGGGACTGGATCCCTATCTCGAATTGTCTGACGGGATCTAACGGCGGTCGGTTTTCCAGCAATTCTATTTCGACGGCGAACCAGAAGTGAGTTGCCCGAAACGCTGCTGGAACCAACGGGCATCGTACTTCGTAGCGTTCTCGAGCATTTGAGTGCGATTCAGCCAAATCTTCTCGTTCATTGCCGCCGGCGTCAGCTCTGGTTCTTTGTTGCAGACGAAATCGGTAAGCAGCAGAAGCGATAATGGCTTTTGCAATAACTGATCGGTCAGTTGCTTGTCAATTTGTTGCGACCGTTCCGCAGCCGGTCCACAATTCCACTCGTTGAGTTGTTTCAAGTAGCCTTCGGCTTTCGTTTGCGGCGTTGCCCCAACTTCGGTGAACTCAGGGTATCCGGTCTGAACTTCCAGCTGAATCGTCCGATACGCATCGGCTAGTTGTCGGGCCGTGTAGTAGTCCCACAGTTCCGCTTTGTTCGCGCTGACAACGTTTGCCAAAGCCTGACTAGCGGTCTCCCGGTTATAGGACTTGCCAGCAAGTTGCTGCTCGATAGTTTTGAGCCAGTTGGCAAATTGCTGCGCTTCGGCAGCCAGGCTGCCCTTGCCCGCTCCAGGCGGTCCGAATGGGCGCCGCGCCAGAAGTATGCGGAGGTCCGCCATGTGGGTCTTGAATTTCTTTGTCGCGGCATCGTCGTTCAGCAACGGCAGTGAAACATGCTCGGCGATCAAAATCGGCCACTCCAACATTCGCGGTCGTCCGCGGCCAAAATCAGACCGCAATTGCCGCCAACTGGGGCTCTTCAAATCGTGGTGACAACCGCTGCAATCGTACATTGCCAATTCGGGCCATCGTAAGCCACCTTGCGATTCCTCAGTCTCTTGCGCCCCCAGCAACTGCAGATAACAACGTAAAGCGACCACGCCGCCAATGACAACTGCCTTGGTTTGCGGCAGATCCTTTTCCGCATCCGCCGAGCCATAATGAAGCTTGACGAATTCTTCACGGTGTTGAAAGTCGCCCTTTTCCGGCAGGGAGCGCCAGTGTCGTGGCATCTTGCGGACGAACGATTCGATTTCGACATTCGGCAGTGGTGGATGGCCTGCAGCATACATGGCATGCGTGACGACCTTTTGCTCCTTCGCATTGCCGATGTGGCACGAGAAGCACTGCTCGGAACGCGCCACCGGGTGACGAACGGGAATCATTCCCAGTTTCATTTTGTCAGCAGGCTTTGTCGTCCGCCATTTCACGCTGCGGTGGCCAGGGTCCCACATGGAGCTTGGCCCATGGCACGATTCGCAACCGACTCCTTCCATGTAGTTTGGCGGTAGGTCCGTCTGCTGTGGAAGCCAATTCGCGTGGCAACTCAAACATTGGCGTTGGCTTGTCCAATCCGCGACTGGAATATTCAGTCTCTTATAAATCTGTTCGGCGAGTTTGCTTTGCGCGGGATCAATATGGTTACAGGCCTGCGAGTGACGATCCCGGGCGACCCAATCGAGCGCCTCCGTCAACTCGACAAAGCTCTCAATTCCGGCCCGTTTGTACAAGACATTCGGACCGTCATGGCAGCCGACGCAACCAAGCAGGCCGAGAAACTCAGGTTTCTTCTCCTGCGCTGCTGATTGATCGGCAACAAAACCGATACTCATAACAATGAGAACGGCGATTGCGCTGAACCTTGCGGTCACCACACGGTCAATTGTGAACATTTCTCGCTCCTGGCCGTTCTTTCGGCCCTGTAGCAGGATCTCGCTGTTGGTTAATTGAGCGTTCGTTAGATCGTGTTGCCTGCCCTATTGTTTCTCTCCAACAATGGACTGGATTTTCTCCAGCGCCTCCTGCATCAACTTCGTTCGATCGGGGCCGAATGACTGCGGGCTGTTGTAGCGCGTGCCATCCTTCAGCAATGGAAACGTCAAACCGCTTCGGATCTGATCTAGTTCTTCTGCCACTGTGGCGTGATTCTCCGTCGACTGTCCACCGCCTGCATTTTCGATGCGGCTGCGTTCCAACGCCACCAGACCAAGGTAAACCTGCACTGCCGCGTCCCAGTTTGTCGTGCAGAGCGATTGTCCGTCGCTCGCCAGACTCTTCTGCAGCGACAGCACTTCTTCATCTGTAAATCGCCGTTGATTCAATGTCTCGGCCCACTGGGATAGCAGTTCCGCCGCCGTCGCCGCTTTACCAGCAACTGCTTCAGCATCCACGGTGTAGGGGCTGCCCATTAGCGCGGCAAGTTGTTTGATTGAAGAGTTGATTTGATCGCTCTTGTCTTCAGCGGTTGCTTGGGCCAACGTGCTCAGAATGGGCATCGACCATGTTCCCCATGCCAAGTCGCCCGGGCGGCGACCGGCGTAACCACGGCTTTGTCGCCAGCTCTTCGGTTGCAAATCGTGATGGCAGGCAAAGCAGCCGTATTCGGAGAACTCAGGCCAGATCGTGTTATGGGGAGAAGCACGCTCTGCCAACTGAAGCGCAGTCATCTCGGCCGATACAACCTGCCCAAGAACCCAGAGTTTGGCCATCATCGACGGAGTATGCGGGCGACGGTCCTTCTGCAAATTCCAGTGTCGCGGCATTCGCTCGTGGTAGGATGACATCTCAAATTTCAGTGGTGGGTGCCCGGCGGCGATTAAGTCGTGGTTGACTTCGCGTCCCGGCGAACCGACGTGGCAACTCCCGCAGATTCGCGTGCGCGTCAACAAGTCATCGGTGTCCCAGAATCCCTTTGCACTTTTTTGTGCCGGCGTTAATTGTTGCCAGCCAACTCGTTTGTGAGATTCCAACCAATTGGCGGCCGGTCCGTGACAGGACTCACAACCGACACCATCGGCCACGGTGAACCGCTGGTTTGATGTCAGGTCATCGGGAGTGGCAACGACTGCATGGCAACTAAGACACTCGGCCGCTCGATGCGCCGGACCCAGTTTCAAGTTCTTAGCGATCTGTCGCGATAGCGGTTCGTACAAGACTGAGTAGGCGCTTGCGTGCGGATCCTGCTGAATCCAGATGCTGTATTCGCTTCCAATGGTTCCGTGAGAGCCTTCTCCGCCATGACACCCCGATGCGGCGCACGATCCAACGCCCACGTAGCGGTTCATCGTCAGCGATGGGTGAGGAGGACCGACGGACAGGGCAGACTCGCTCACCGATTTCGGACTGTCCTCGCCGATGATGTCGGCCGAGTGCGCACCGGAATTCACACTGAATGCAAAAACCACGGCAATGCAACTCAGACACGCGCCCATTCCAACGATTTTCAAACGATTGTTTCGCATGGCGTTTTGCCTTCTCCAATCATCGTGCGGGCGATTCGTTCGGCCGGTGGTCCTCCTTTGTCGGCTTCAAGTCGAGCCCAAGAGTGCCATTCTGGCTCGCGCCGTCCCGCTTATGATAGCTATGACATTCTACACAATTTGCATGGGCGCCTGTAAAGGATTTTGACGCAGAGAGAAGATTGCCGCCATCTGACTGCGATGTGTGACATTTCAGGCAGATGCCGATCGGCGGCATCAAAACGTCGGCCGTCTTTTGACTCGATGAAACATGTGTACCCTCAGCCGACTGCGAAAAATCGCGGTGGCAGCTATTACAGTCTAGCATACGATGGCTATCGTGGCGGAATCGGCTGTGCGGATACCACCGATTGGGGATTCCCGGAGGAACGATCCCCCACGTCCGATCTTCGTTTGCCTCAGTCACAGTGTGACAGTAGCGGCAACTTCCACCTGCCTCCCGGCCGAACAGCGTGTGGTTTTTCCGCAGTACATGTTTTTCCGCAGTGAGAACTCTTTCCGAAGTGAGCAATTTTTCGGCTGTGAGAACGTTTCGATCCACCTCTTTTGCCAAATCTTCCGTCAACAGACCTCGGTACGGGGATCCAGGATCGAGCGGCGAACGCGGCTTCCCATCCTTCAATGTGGCCCCTTTGAGCGCATCCAACGTGTAACGATTGGTGAGAAAACCCCGAACAATACCAGGCGACTCGTGCGGAACGCTCACGCCGGGATGGTTGGTGTTGTCGAACAGCAGCGGATGGCAGGTCGCACAATGCTGGTCGTATTGGATCGGCCGCATGTAACGACCGGCGGAGTCCAACTGATGGCACGAGTTGCAATCGAGAAACTGGCCGCTGCCGTCTTTGAAGGCCTTTGGATTTCTCAATTTGTCGCCGTCCGAACCATATCGAGCCTGCAGGTGTGCTTTGTGATTGAAACGGATTCGAGCGGAATCCGGATTCTGGGCTATCGCATTCCAGTCGGTCTCAAGAGATGACTCCGGGCTGGCATGCGAGCTGAACTCGCCAACTCTTGTGGGTATGATAACGCGTGTTGACGAAGCATCTTTTCGATGAATTGCGAATTCCGGATGGGCATTTTTCGATGAACCGCCGAACGAGTCGATGTGCCGGGCAAATTTGTTCGATCCCCCGTGTTTCGTCAAATCGTTATGGCAATTAGTACAATGATGATCGGCGATGTGTGATAGCTGTACGTCGCCCCGGTGCTCATCGTGGCACGACGAGCATTTGATTTCTCGGTGGGCGGGGACTTGGCCTATCTGGTGTCCTGCGGCGCTGTGGCACACAACACATTTGCCGTTGGGAACCGACCGCACATCTTCACTCAGTGTCGTCAGCCGTCCCAACGCCGCCCATTTGTCGTGGCACTTTGAGCAATCGTTGCTCAGCATCTGATGTACGGTCGAAAGCTGTCCCGGCTGGTAAATCTCCTGTTTGCCGCGTAACGATGCTGACGTCAACCACGCGGCGCACGACACCCCGGCCAGCAGTGCTGTGAGCCACGTCAACCGACGAAGCCGGTTACGTTGTTTGTGCGATGAGAGATCGACGCGCTGGGCGATTTCTCGACTGGATCGAATGATCGGCATGGATCATCTCGCCTCGGGTTAAGCGACGGCCCAGCGGGTCGCGCGGGAGTTTACAAAACAGAAGTGTGCAAGAATTGAGTAACGGCTTCGAGTTTGACGACAAATGTTGAATCCAACAGCATGGCTCAGGATGACAAACAATTCAGACCTCATTCATTCGGCTTTCTCACACGGCATCGGGCATTCCCGTGGTCTTTGCACCGTCATATCACCGAGCCCAGGGAATCACGCGCAAGGCGACAACAATGTGGACGACTAACAACACGAACAAGGCAATGGAAGCGGGTATGTGCACGAGCAACCAGGAGTGCAGCGTATGATGAAGTTTCTGGTGAACCGTAAACTGACGCCTTTCGTCACAGAAGGACTGTAATTGGTTTAACACACTGTGCAATTGCGGAGGAAGATTGTTTCGCGCCTGAGCAAACTTCTTTGGTGTGACCAAACGCCGCACGTGGCGCCTCTGGTTTCGCTCGTAGGCCAGGAATGGTCGCACGTTGGCCAGATAGAACCCTTTGAGTATTTCCGCGCGAGGAATCGGTTCGTTTGTCGCGGCGGCAGGTTTCTTCGGCAACGGTTTCCCTTTGGGTCGACCGGGTGCTTTCTTGACAGAAGTTGGTTTTTCACTCCCTTTTTTCTCTGATGAAGCTGCCTTCATTCTTGCGAGCGGCCTCAGTTTCGGTTCGTTCTCTTTCGGGCTGGGACTGGCAGTGGCGGCCGTTTCTGCTCGTTCGTGTTTAGCAGGTGGGGTTGCGGAGGGCGACTTGATCGGAGGCTCAGGATCCTTTGGTGCGTCTGCCAGGGCCAACACAAATTTCTGGGAACATTGCGGGCAGTTGGCGAAACGGCCGAGGAAACTACGATCGGGCAAGATAAGTACCTTACTGCATTTCGGACAGCTGACCGAAATAATTTCAACGGACATGCGAGACATATCCACTTTGGGCTTTTCTACTTCCTTCGCGCTTTCCTTCGGCTTCGATTCGTCATCCGTTTGCGGCGCGGCGGAACCCTGCGGTGCGGTTGGCGGAGTCGTTTCCTTTTCTGACGGCGGACCATCTGGTTTCGCCCCCTTCTTTGCAGCAGCTTCGCGAATCATCTCCACCTTGGACTTCGGCGCTGTTGGTTTGGCCTTTGCGCTTGCTGGCTCAACGATGTCGCTTGGAGAACTGTCCGCTTGACCCTTCTTACTTGTCGGCTTGCCTGGTTGTTTCTTTGGCGGCTTGCCGGTTGTGGCTGCTCCCTTCTCGGGGGCCGATTCCGTTTCAACCTGCTCAATTTTTACCACCGGCACTGCCACGGCGCTACCATGCACGTAGGTTGCTTCCAGAAACTTCTGGAAATCTGCCCCTTCTTTTCCGTTGCGAAGTTTTCCGAGAGAATCTGCCAGATTGTATGCCGCGTCGCTGACTGACTCGTGTTCGCATTCGATCTTTCCACACATATTGGCCACAATGACATCAGATTCGGCCTGTAATCGTCGGCAGAGAAACGGCACCTGCTGGTGAAACGTCTCCAGCGGTACGCGGATCGAAATCATGCGAGGCAGAAATTGCTGAAGTACCACTCCATACACACCGCTGACAATCGCGACAATGAACACGATAAGCAGCATCGTTTCCAACGTGCTTCCAAAACGAAAGTTACAATGAAAAAAACCGAGGACGAGACTCAGCGCCCCCAGCCACAAGTGGCCGCGCAACCAGAATTGAGCGCTGCCGCATCGTACGGTGGGAAAGCGAGTGCGGACGGCGAGCAAGCCGGCGAAGACCATCATCAACGATGCGGTGATTCCAAACAGCAGCCCAACGACACTGCCCGCGCTCGGATGGGGAGTTGCCTGAATGGCGTAGACGGTATAAATGCCAGTCGAAACAACCAGAATTCCCGCCGATATCACGCCCCAGCGAATATGTGTCCTGTCGATGAGCACGGTTTCAAACTCTCCTTCAATCGGCCGTGAGGTTATCGGGTCGAAACGTATATCGCTACGTTTGGGTTGACTCAACAAAGAACTGACGTGAATTGACTCGGATGGCTGCATCGTGAGGGCATGCGTAAACGCACGCCGGATCCTGGCTCGGCAGGGTTCGACAGAGATCACAAACGACAGCTCGCTCTGTCACCGCTTTGATAGTCGTCGTTGGATCGAGCATGTTCGACTGAGTTTGACTCAATTCAACATTTTGCAACTCGTTCATCTGGATTGCGCCGTAGGGACACTGATCGGCACACATTTCACAGCCGATGCACCAATTGCGGATGATAATCTCACCGCTTTCTCCACGATTGATTGACCCCACCGGGCAGCCGATCATACACACCGGATCGAGACAACTACGGCAGGTCAGCGGGATGAGATAGTTTTCAAACCGCGGACCGTCCAGATACAGGCGGGTGTGTCCGTCGCTATGGGCACCAACGCACGCTTCCACACAGGAATTGCAGCGCGTGCAGCGATCAAGATCAATCAGCATCAACTTCTGGCCTTGAACGAGGCCGAGTTCCTCAAATTCTGCCGACAGCGCAGGCGAATCGTCGATGCCCGAAGACGTTGCCTTCGTTCGCGTAGCAGAATCTTGATCGCGCCGCCGCATCACATCTTCAATCTGATACTTGAGTTTCGGTGAAGAATTCATCAGCTCGCGAAACGGTGCCGCCGGAATTCTCACCAGTTCGACGCGCGACGGGACGGCACCGGTGCGCGAATCGGGAATCCGTTGGTGATACCCTTCCGGGTGATCGTAAGCGATGCATGTGGCCGACCGCGGCGCATTGCGAAGTACACCCATTTCACCCAGAATCTCGCCTCGCCCCAAATACGAAAGCGTTTGCATCGGTTCGTTGGTGGCAATGCGGCGGGGCATGCCTTGCGGGAAAAGACATTCTAATAGGACGCGGTGAAAGATTCGTGATTCCAGTTCCGACCAGTGATCTGCCTTATCGGGAAACGGTTCGAGCGTTAGCTGCAATTGCTCATCCTCGATTGCCCGAACGATCCTCTCCTTCTTCTTGCCGTATGCTCTGTCGAGGTGAAGGTTTCCCTCGCGCACAAACTGGTTCAGCCCGTCGATCAGTAATTGCTTGAATTCCTGACTTAGGGGCTGCTTGGCCGACATCTTCGCTACGGCATCCCGCAATTCAGGTTTCAGCTGTTTCCAAACCTTCCGATGAAGAGTCGATTCGTCCGCTGCTCCGGCAGCGGCGAGTTCGCGGGGCAACTCCTTCCAATGGGCAGCGGTGAAATCCTTTTCGCGCAATCGACAGCCGATGTGCAGGACAGTCTTTACCATGCCGCTACGGACAACGTACAAAGCATCGGACGGTTCCCCCTCTTCCAGAATAATCTTTCCGGCGTCGAAAACCTTCAAATCAATCGTGTCGCGAAGCTGAGCGTACTCGTGGTCGGACAGCCCCGCAAACAGTTCCATCCGGCGGACGTTCGTCTCCATCACTCGCTGGCGGTAGAGGTCGTCCATGCGGATGCGGAAGCTCTTGTCTCGCTGCAGCATGTCAAGCACGTTCCGCAGCATCTCCAACAGGTAACAATCCTGTTCAATCGTGACAGTGGCCGATCGGGGCGCACGATTGATACAACTCATTTCACCGAAGATGTCCCCTTCGTGCATCGGTGCCTCCATTGTGTCGGTATCGATGTCGGTTGGGCCATCGGTGGGTACACTCCGCGGCAACAGGTCTGCTGCTGCTCTCCCTCGCCTGCCAAAAGAACCAACGAGCCGTCCCAACCAACCCCCTTTTTTCTGCCCGCCGTCAAGTTGTACCAACAATCGGGCCGATGCCACTCGACGGGCCTGCCCTTTCGTCTCAGTTGCGGCAGCCTTCATTTCATCCACGCGCTGGTGCAACTCAGCGATTTCATCCAGCAGTTCCAGTTCGCGTTCAGACAACTCCCTCTCGCTGAACTGCGTGAGAAACTCGTTGGGGGGCAAATCGGAAGCTTCCTGCCCAGAAGCTTCGAGCCGTTCCACCACGTTGCGCAGTTGTTGTTTCCGCACCTCCAGCACATCTTCGCTCGTCAGCACGTAGTATGCCGTCGAACCTGGCTGCCCCTGGGAGAAGATGATGCGTCCCGGTACGCCGCGCCGCAAGACGGTCGTTCCCGGAAACTTATCGAAACTTGGAGCTTTCTTCAGCGTTTGAAACAACGACAGGGTCTGCAGTTCATCGGCCGTCAGCAGTTCGTCGCCCGGCTGAAACTCAGCCGTTTCCTGTGCCATTTCTGCCGGCAGCATCACTTGCGTTTTCGCCATCACAGCCTCTCAGACAAATGTCGAACACCGACGCCCAAATACACGGGTTGAGATGAATGCGTCAGAAGAATCTGACTGACGCAATCCAAAGCAATCTGACCCGATTCATGAGTCAATGCTCGAGTGGGAGGGGAGAGGTGTCATATTATCACCTCCGTTCGGCGTTGCAAACCGTCGGCAATTCAGCGCATTCGTGCCTCGTGTCCGTTGGCTGTTGGCTGTTGGCTTCGTTCGAGAGGTGCGTCGCAGCTGTAACGTTTCGGTAGTGGGCCGGTTTGAATTGAGTGACGTAGGACGGCCGGGCGGTGTTTGAGTCCATCGGGATCGAGTTCTGTCCCGATCTGCCGTCGATCCGGCGACCCGGAACACGACGGAATTCGTTCCCCACTGGGGACATGCCAACAGGCGGAAACCCGTTGATTCAATCGCTCGACACTGCTATAAGGCTGTCTCTCTCCTCACCGCGTCATTTCACATCGTGACGCCGAAACAGCCTTCCCCCATAAGTTGTTCCACAGTAACCATTTGCGGTGATGCCACACACGCAAGAGCGAGTGGCATGTCATCTGTTCCGAAACCCGGACTGTCTCGCTTCGTCCGCTCACATCCGATCGCCCATTTCGATGCCGCACTGCTGGACTAAACTCGTCGCCGGACTTGCGTTGCTGTTGGGTAGCAGCGGCTGCAGTCTGTTTGAACGTTCGTCAGAACCGAACGACGTTGAGTTCTACAAGGTCACCGCAGGCAATGTCACTTATGCAGACGCTGTAACCGTTGGCGTCGAAACCGAGGAGCCGCGGCGCGTTCGCCATCCACGCGACGACGAGGTGTGGGAACTCCTGCTGGAAGATGCCAGCCGCATTGCACTGAGTGGAAACGCACTGATTCGCCAGCGGGGAGATTTCCTGTCTGATGGCAATCTGCTGCTGAACAATCCGGATCAGAATCCGTCAGTGCTCGATCCGGCGATTCAGGAATCGGGCGGCCAATACGGCGGCGGCGGAATCCACGCAGCCAAGGCCGATTTCGATCCGCAATTCAACACCGGCGTCAATTGGGGTGAAAACCTTCTCGTCCAAAACAACCGTTTCCTTTCCGGAGGGCTGGTGCCGGGTGCCATTCTTTCCGACGCTTCGAGCCTGTTTAATGCTCAGTTGCAGAAGCAATTCGAAAGCGGCGGACTGTTCTCGGTCGCGCACAATTGGAATTATTCCTCGAACAATGTTCCCAGTCGGCTGTTTGGCTCGGTCTACGTCGGCACTTTGCAGGCCGAGTATCGCCACCCGCTGTGGGGAGGTGCTGGGCGAGAATTCACCAGCATCGCCGGCCCATTCTATCGCGGATCGGACCGTCCACGAGTTGATCGTGGCATCGTAATTTCTCGCCTCAACAACGAAATGTCCGCAGTCGATTTCGAGCGGCAGATGCAATTGCTGCTCAAGAATGTCGAAGAGCAATACTGGGAACTCTACCTTGCTTACCGCATTTACGACAACGAAATGGCCGCCCGCAACGATGCGAAGTCACTTCTTGACAAAGTCGTGCGACGGGCCGAAGCGGGTTTCCAGGATGTGGGAGCTGCCGACGAGGCGCAGGCCCGGCAGAATTACCTCCAGCGAAAGCTGAGGGCCGCCGATGCGCTCTCTGGATTATTCGAAACGGAGTCGCGACTCAGACGCCTGCTCGGATTGCCTGTGAACGACGGCCGCATCATTCGGCCGATCCAAAAGCCCGTCATGGACGAACTAAGCCCCGATTGGGAATCGTCACTCGTCGAAGCACTTTCGCGGCGCATCGAATTGCAACAGCAGCAGAATCGGATCAGGAGTCTGTCACTGCAATTGAAGGCCGCCAAGAGCCTGACTCGTCCTTATGTCGATCTTGTGTCGGGATATCAGGTCAACGGGTTTGGCGACAACCTGTTCAGCAGCGAAGGTTCAAGTAGCGATGATTTCGGCAGCGCATACAAGTCGCTTGCCCGTGGCAACCAGACCGGTTGGAACGTTGGACTGCAGATGACCGTGCCGATCGGTTTTCGCTATGCGTCGGCACAAGTCCGCAATCTCGAGTTACGTCTCGCCAAGGCGACGTCGGCGTTGTCTCTGCAGGAACAGGAAATCAGCCACGAACTGGCGTCCGTATTTCAGCGCCTCGACAGCTGGTACAACGCCGTCGAAACCAACCGCGAAATCCGTGAAGCGGCCCGGCAGCGCGTCAAGGCGCTCGAAGCGGATTACAGTGCCGGTCGCACAAATCTCGACCTGTTGCTGCGATCACGAATCAGCCTGGTCGAAGTGCAAAGGGAACACGTCCGCAGCGTCGTGACCTACAACCGAGTCGTCATGGAATACTACTTTCGGAAGGGCGCCCTGCTGGACCACAGTAACGTCCAGTTGGCGGAAGGTTCGTGGTCCGCGGGTCTCAACGGCAGCACTCAGAACTTCGCAGCCTCCATCAGCCTGTCGTCCGAAGAGTCGCCGGAAGCCGCACAAGAAGCCGACGATGGTTTCGGTCACTCGGCGTTGTCGCCTGTCGATTGACGGGCCGAACTTCGCGGCAAAACGTGTATCGAGGCCGTCATCCCGTCCCGGAGCAGTCCGTTACGGTTTGCGACGATGGCCCAGATTCGTACTTTCTTGGTAAGCGGCTCGACCTTCGTGCCGACGAATCCGACTTCCCCGGAGAAGTGCAGTTCGCCCGTCTTTTTATCGACGTGCGGCAATTGCGTCCGAACTGTAACGAGCGATCCTTTCGCGACCTGATGAGCGTATTCCACCGGCAGGTATCCCGTGACTCGCACCCAGGCCGTGCTGGCAACTTCAAGAATCGGATCGCCTTCGCGGACGACTTCCCCCACCTGCTTGTAGACGTTGAGGACGACGGCATCGAAGGGCGTCTGCACGCGATAGGTTCGTAATTGCTCACGGGTCTCGTTTCGCTTCAAACCGGCAAGCAAGAATTGCTGTTTCGCCTGTTCGAGTTGAAGCAGCGACTTGTCGGCCAGCAGGCGAAGCTCACGTAGTTCCAGATCCGGCACCGTGCCGGCGCTTTGTTCGTTGGCTTCCAACGCCCGTAGAAATTTCAACTGTGCAAGCTCGGTTGCCTTACTGGCAAACCGAACTTCCACATCGTTGGTGGCGAGTTTCTCAGCAACGTCATAGCTGGCCCGGGCGACGTTGTCGCGAATTTGGACGACGAGTTCACCATTGCGAACGGCCGTTCCTTCCGCAGCCACGTAAGACAATATCCCTGGGCGTTCGCTCGCCAATTGAACGTCGTTGATGAGTTTGATCCGGCAGTTGGAAACGACAAACGCGTCCTGGCGTGCCGAATCGGGACGACGTCGGCTATGTCGTTCCGTTTCCTGCGTATCGCCGTGAGAGGTCATTTCCAGCAGCAGACAGACCAGACAACAACACAATATCGTAAATCCAACGACGCGGCGGTTCATTCGACTCTCCTCGTGATTGGTGGCCTATCACGGCGGTCTGCCTGGTGTCGAACGCTGCCAATTCCGGCTGGCATTTCCGTTTCGCAGGTCAGCTTCGCAAATTGACTTCGCAGGTCAGTTGCCCGATCGCCTGATCGCCGACGGCCCATAGAATTTTTCAAGTTGCAGATGCAAGTCGATTTCGCGCCGGCGAACATCGGGGATGGTGTAGTTGCGTTTTCCGTCCTCCACCTTCCACACAGAACCGTTGGGTCGCAAATACAGCCTCTTCTGTTCTTCGAGACTCAAAGGCCGCGACCCGACACGACCGAATACGGACATCTGATTGCCGGATTCATCGACAGCGCGATCTCGATCAACGCCTTTGGAGATGGCCAATGCGTGTCCGCCTTTGGGAATTTTGTGTGTGGCAACAAGTCGCGGCGTAGGCCGCGGGCTGAAACCGGAGTTGCCATGTGTCTCAGCAGACGTCAACTGGATGACCCTCAGACCGTTCTTTCCGTCGGCGAGGTACGCAAACTGACTGGCATAAGCGATACCCAGCTGCACGTCATGCGCGTCGTTGATGGTTCCATAGGCGTCGTAAACCTGATCGATTCTCGGTCGTTCGGGGTTCTTGATGTCGAGGATGACCAGCCCCTTCGAGCCGGCGGCCACATAGGCGTAGGTTCGTGCGAGGTAAATGCTGTGGGCTTCTTCAAGTCGCAGACCGGCGACCAGTTTGGGAGATGCCAGGTCGGTCGTGTCCAGAACTTTGACGCCCTCTTCGTCACAGACGAAGGCATACCGAAATTGAACCTGCACCGAATGGGGATGATGCAGTTTGTCGTTGCCAATAATTTCGGTGATCGTCGGCTTCGTTGGATCGCTCAGCGACACAACAACAAGACCAGCATCGCAGCAAATGTAGGCATACGTGCCGACGATGGAGATCGCATTGGCTCCATTCAGAATCCCATCCGGGTTAAAGGTCACATCGCGTTTTACAAAGTTGTTAGCCGGGTTCCCGTCGAGCAGCGACCCTGCCCCGACCATGATCAACCCCTCGTATTTGTCGGTCACGTAGATGAAGGCATACATCAGGTGAATGGTGGGCTCGTGATTCTCAGGTCGGTGAGTCCGTGTTGGATCGGGTGCAGTCGTTGCGGGAGCAGCAACCGCGGTGGCATACTTTGTACGGACGTAGAATTTTTGTCCGACGGGTGAGACCGGCGCGGTGGTGATCCGTTCCGAAAATGCCTTATTGTCGATGAAGGCAACATCGAATATCCGGAATCCCCCCTCGCCGCACGCTGCATACACGTACTCTCCGCGAAGTTGAACATCCAGGACTTCGGGTTTCATACGCGGATGCAAGAGCGTCGCGCCGATGTCTTTGCCGGGATGTTCGTGGGAGTGCAGGAGTTGTCGCCGGGCTTCCTCGTGCTTTTTGGCTTCGTCGGGGAAGGCCAACTCATGCAGGGTGCTGCCGATGACCGCCTGTGGCTCTTCGGTTTCGGTCACGATGACGCCATGCAGCCCATGCTCGCCGCCCGCCACCCAGCAGTATTTACCAATGAAGTTGAGATAGTTAGTCCCCTGCATCAGCAGCTGTCCCATGATCGCGTTGTTATCGCCGGCGCGGGAGATGTGGCAATCCGCGCACATCTTGGTTTCTTCTTTTCCGCGCACCGTGTGTGGGACATTTGAGCTGAAAGCGATTCCGCTCGGCCCTTCAGCCGAAATTGTCTGCTGTTGCACATAGATCGATTCCCGCGTCGCGTTGTACGAGCTGACGTGAATAGCGCACGATGAGCGGGTTGGCCCGATCCGATTTCCGGTCACGTTTCCGTCGCGACCGAGCATGAAAATGTCATCTCGCAGCGTTTGGAAATTATACGACGTGTGATTGCGGGCAATGTCACCCTCGTTGTGCAGATCGGGCGTCTTTTTGTTCGCCCTTTGCGGCAGATGACATCCAAAGCAACTGGGATTCCACGACGAATGGCAGGCGATGCAGCTCATGTTGCCATTGGAGTGCGCGCAATCTTTCTTGTTGTTGGGCAGGTTGCCCCAGACATATTTGCCGTTGTCGTCAAATCGCACAGTCTTAGCCAAAGCCGACCGAGCATTGTAGTTCTGGTTGGTTGGGTCGATGGTGTCGATCACCTGCTTGACTTCCCAGCTCATTCCCTTTTCGACCATCGAATTCTGCACGAGGCGGTCGCCGCGAACTTCGAAGCGTCGCTTTCCAAAGGGAGTCCGCATGGAAAGGAGGTCCCGTCCCTTCTTTCCTGAATAGGCGTCTTGCTTGGCAGCCGGACCGGATGTTCGCATCTGCAGACGCCGGTTGACCTCCGTGTAGGCTCGGCGATCGACGTCGCCGTGGCAATCGGTGCATTTGATTTCAATGGCGGCACGCACTTCGCCGTACAGTTTCGTGTCGCCGTGTACGTCCTGCAGGAAGTGGCAATCGACGCAGTGCATCCCCTTTTCGAGGTGAATATCGAGCATGTGCACCGGCACGTTGTGCCGCATTTTCCGCAGTTCCTCTTCCATCTTCTGCCACCGCGCGAGTTCTCGGTCATCTTGCGAATCCCAGTCTCGGTTGAGGTGCAACTGTTTGACGTACTGAGGAATCATGACCGCATCCTGCAACTGCTGGTTGGTCGGTTCAGGGATTTCGTTGCCTTCGTGATCGAGCAGAGTTCCTTCACGATTCTTCTTGAAGACGGCCTGAAAGACCCAGCCGTGACCGTGAAAGTCGGCGAACTGCGTGTGCCGCAGATGCGGATTCAATTTGGACACGCCGGCCAGGAATTCCGGATCAGACCAGTTACCACGTGCCGAGATTTTGTTGGGATTGGAACTCTCTTTCTGAATGACCTGTTCGGCAGTTAATTTCTTATGTTGCTGCGGGTACATAAACTCGCCATCGGTTTCCTGATCCTACCACAAATAGCCCAAATAGCTGTTCATCACGGTCGTTCCCGGATGCACGTGACAGACGATGCATTGGCTGGTCGGAATGGCGCGTGTGAACTTGTGCTGGATCGGATGTCCTGCCTCGTGCTTTGGAATCGTCGGGTCGATGGAACGCACAATGTTGTCGCGACTCGCGGCAGCCGTTCCGCGATTGCCGTACTTGGCGTAAGGGCCGGAATGAACGGGAGAGCGGTCGTTGGCGTAGACCATGTGGCAGGCGGTGCATCCGCTGGAACGGTAATCGCCGGCATGATCGTTCGTACCGAGAAAGTTCAAAGTCGGATCGAGCAACCTCGTCTTCTGTAACCCGATCATCACGGGCGACGTGCGGTTGGTCGTTCCCAGTCCACGGTTGCTCAATCGAAATCGCGGTCGTCCCGGTTCTTCGAGCCGTTCGGGGATGCCCGATTCGAGGACGAATCGTCCACCGCGTTCGAAGATTCGCAGTACGTTTCCGGGCTGTGAGATCTGGTAGCGAGGCAGCGGATTGAGGAATGGCAGAATGCCTTTCGTCGCGGTCTCTTCCTTCGTCGGCCGTGGCACGGTCTGCAGTCGCTGCGGCGCGCCATTCATGCTGTAGCTTTCGCCATAACGCGACCACTTGTCGGGGACGGCACCGTTGTTGTACAGGGCTGCACCCCACAGCATGCAGCCGTGGGTCATCATGCTCTTGCGAACTTCGAGGGTTTCGCGACCGTGGCAGTTTGCCGTACCGCAACTCAAGTGAGAGACGCGCAGATCTCCCGGGTTGACGAAGCGGATGAATTCGGGTTTCTCGTGATTCATCACGGTGTAGGAACGGACCGGATTACCCGATGTTGACCAGACGCCGGGAAAACGCGGCTGGACGTGAGCGGTCTTCTTCTTGTACGAATTCGCATCACCGCCATGACAATCGACGCAACCGAGGCGAATCGTTTCCGGACTGTCGTGTGGATCGTGGACGGTTGCATGGCATTTGATGCAGCTGTGGCTTTTGGCTGCAGCCTGATCGGCCGTCTGTTGTGAGAGGTCGATTCCCTGCAGGTGCGCCGGCACCGGGTATGGCAATTTCGATTGCTCTGCAGCTTCCCAGTTGGCCTGTCGTGTTAGGGAATTTCCTCTAACGATCGTTCGACGGCGTGTTTCGTTGCCTTTACGACTGCGCGTTTCGCGTGCCGCCGCTCTGGGAAATTCGGCCGCGGTCAGCAGATCGTCGCTCTCGACATCCCGTGGCAACAGCCACCAGGTCACCAACGCGATCAAAGCGCACAGGGAGAAAACAAGTCGTCTGGCGAATTTCGATGCATGCATGACGGAATCCGTTGTCCGGTGTTGATTGCTTAGCGCGGGATGGCGGTCGCGTGCGGTCCTGAAGCGGGTCGGAAAGTTCAGGTGAAGGCACGATCTCAGTAGATCAAAATCAATTCGAGGAAGTGCGAATACATGTTCGGTGCATCGACCTTGGATGTGTTGCCGAGCGTGAAATTGCTTTTGCCGAACAGATCGTCGAATCCGTCACCCGGCATCAACATGGCCGAGCCGGCGATGATCTGCACGTTGTCGTTCAAGAAGGGCCGATACTCCATACCCACGCTGATGTCGGTGCCGATTTCCGGCTCAATGCGATCCTGAAACGTGAAGGTCTCCAGCGACCTTGTCGAATCGAACCAGAGGAAGTTGGCGTTCGTGATAAATCGCAGTTTGGGAGTGACCTCGAAATCCATGCCGGCATTGGCCAACCACAAACCCGGATTGACGAAGTTGGTTTGGCCTTGGGTTTTGCTCGATCGAAGGTCTGGCACGATGCTCTGCCGTTGAACGAGATTCACGCCGAACAGGCGAATGGCCTGCCGCTGCCAATAGCTGAATTCGCCGCCGGCAAAGTTCGGGTTGTCGAAGATGGAATCGAATCCGCGCGCGACGTCATCGTTGGGATCATCATCGCCCGATGCCCATAGAAACGATGTGCGAAATCGCACCCAGTCGCGGTCGTAGGAGAGTTCGATGGCTCCCATTTGGGCGTTGATCTCGACCGGTCGGCTGGCAATGGGGTTCAGGCTGTCCGTTCCGGTGACCCAGTAAAAGGCATTCGAGACATTGAAGCGGCCAATGTGGCCGTTGCCAGCCAGTCCGAAGTAGTAGGATTCAACCTGGTGCGGTTGAAATACGCCTGTTGGATCGGGGCGGACGAGAAAGTTGTTTCTGTCGAACCGAAAGCTCGGCCCGTCGCGGTTGTAGTGGAAACTGGCCTGCGCGGTGTAACCGGGAAAGATGAAGTCTTCACGGAAATAGTTGGCGATGAACGTGTTCTGATGCCGGTCGTCGAACGTGTTCAGCCCGCTGTTGGTTTCTTTCTCCGTCTGGTCAAACCAAATGAGATTGAACTGATCGCGGTTGGAGAAACGTGTGCCGAATAATCGCACCGCCCGGTTTACGTCGCTGAAGATGAAGCCGCGAAAATCACTGTTGAAATACTGTGACCCAGCACGCAACGAAGCAAAATCGTAGCTGGGAGAGAGGTCAGCCAGCTTCGCTTCGAGGAACCACTCTTCGATCGTGACATCGGTTCGGGTGCGCTGTGTGCCGCGACGAACGTCGGGATTGACCACCCCCAGTTCGTTGACATCGAGGTGATTGATGTTGAAGACCGGAGTCACCCGCGCCTGCCAGTCGAGTGGCTTAAAGGACGCGTTGCCGTGAAACAGTTCGACTCGTAGTTTGAAGTTGTGGTTGTAGAAGTATTGGGCCGGATCGCCGAAGAAGCGAAATTGCCCCGCTCTGCGTGTGCTTTCAAACGGTGTTGTGCCAGTGGGCACTTGCCGAAACTCGTGAAGCATCAGGCTTTCGCCGGTGATCTTCAGGAAGGTGTGCTGGCCGATGATCGGGTAGTCACCTTTGATGACGTTCTGGTTGTATGGATCCCACCAATGGCCTTCGACGTAGGGAATGTCATCGACCGGGGGATGACCTTTTTCGTAACGGTCCCACGAAGGCAGCCCCAATCGCCAGCGGTCTTCCACTGGTATGAAGTGACTGTTTTCCCGGTATTCACTCGGTTGCACGCCCGACGGTCCGGTGAATCCCAACGGGACACCGACATCTATTTCGAATAGAGGCCCGGGATCCTGGGCGAGCGAAAAATAGTCGTTCGGCAATCTGCCTTCAGGTTCGCCAAAGCCGCGATCTGGAGGGAGATCGTCGAGCGGACGAAGTATGTCTGGACCAGATCCGGAGACTAAGGATATCGCGGGAACCAGCGGAAAATAGGATTCGGGCGACTCTTCATACGTCGATCGAATTGGACTCGTGGATTGACCCGCCGTCTTCCTGTCTCGGTCGTTCCAGTAGGGAACTTGTGGCCGAAACAGGCTTCCGGTAACTGCCACGTCATTGGCCGCTGCGCCAAAGGGTTGTCGATTGGTGTAACTCTCGGTGTATCGATTGCGTGGCGGCATCGGCGTGACGCCCCGATTCCGAATCGGAAATTGTTCCCGCGATTGCCGCAATGCAGTCGATTCGTTCCAGTCCGACTTCAGAAGCCTTGCGTAGCCACGCACCAGAGGACTGGAGTCCGACGTGGACATCTCCAGAATCCGATTCTGCAGGTGTGGCAGCGGACCGATTTCCTGTAACGACTGCAATGTTGCCGCTCGAACGCTTTCATCTCTGTCGCGCGTCAGGTCATCGATAATGGAAGTCTGCATCGACTTGTCTAGTCGAGCCAGTGAGCGAGCCAATTGCAGACGGACCGATGCGTCTGGATCGACAAGCTGGCTGCCAACCGTGATCTGTTTCTGCGAAAACCCCATCTGCACCAACTTGGCATACGTCTGTTCGACGGACCGAGGATCCTCGCTATGTAGCGCCGCAAACAGGTTGCGAATGTGGCTAGGCACGTTGGATTCCGGCGACGTCTCCGCCCCGAACACTGCACTCCGCGACACTGGTGCGACGAAAACGACGTCACCTTGCATCACCCCCGATAAAACAACCGTCGCCAATACCAGACGGTACAGCGGGCGCAGATTTCGACCGCGCGACATCAATGTCGTCCTGTTTGGAATGGTGCAAAACATCGGCATCTTGTGAATTCGACGATGAAATGGTGAGTCTTCGCGGAATCCCAATTTGTCAGGTCGTGCCGCCTCGAATGCCGCAACACAGCATTTGTCGGAAGCACGAAATGGGAACGAAACGAAGGCCCTTGGAACGTTCGCTGATGAACGCGTACGCCGACCTTCGTCGAGTGTCGAAAATATTGATGAGGGGGGAGAAACTTGAGGTGAGAGAGGTGAGTGGTGGAGGCTTGTAGCGGTTTTGTAATTCTCCCACAAGACGAATCTGGTGATTTTTCTTGCATAGGTGCGTCAAGCAGTCTGTGGGCAATCTGGGGAATTCACGCAGCCCGTATTTTGCCGGCGCCGTCAGATCCGAATTGCGTCTCGAAAGATGGTTTGATTGGTCGGACCCGATAAATCAGCCGGTTTTGACTTTACCGGTCATAGGGATTGTGTCGATAAGATCCGCAGGTGGCGATCCGCGCTTGCTGTATCCGCCGACAAATCCACCTTGTTCCATCCACTCGAAAGTGATAAGGATCGAGTCCCCTCGATCATCTCTCTCCTCAACACCATTCGACTCCACTAGCACTTCACCGGGGACGAAAGCCCAGTCCCTCAAAGCAGGAACTGTTGCCGTGAGCTGGATCACGAATGCATGGAAAATGCGCTTTCCTGGACGTCCGCAAGGTGTCGAGGACGAGACGCCGCCGCCCGTCAGGTCCAATGTCGAGCAAATTGAGGCGAGACTCTGCCTGGGAACGCTAAATGCGCCCCCAATAGGCGACTGGCCGGGAGTTGTTGTGGACAATGCGGTCCCATCCGCCGCATTCCTGTCCATTGCTTCGAGCATTGGCGATTCCACCACTGCGCAGCTGCCTGAGACGAACGAATTTCCGATTCCCGCCAACAATTCGGGCGGTCAATCGACGGCGGGCTCGAGTTCCAGCCAAACCACATCGCCCAGCGGCCAACAAAGCCCTGGCAGCACCGACGTTTCGATCGGGCTTGGCATCGGCGACCAATTGTTGGCAAACTCGTTACTCGCGAGTCAACTCGCTGCAGGTGATTCTGGAACTGCCACGGCGGCACAAGGCGATGGCGGCGGCGATGGTGGGCCAACCGGAACAGGGAACGGCGACGAGACCGAACAGACTCAATCTGCCAATCCAGCCGGCACGCCTGACGCTTCAAACTCCAGCGGTGGGGAAGCGATCTCGACCGAAAACCCGTCAAACGGCTCGATCGACTCCGACACACTCTCGGCAATCGGCTTCACGTTGGACGCCGATGGCAACGCGACGGGCATTCGGGAATGGTGGAATTTCTTCGCCGACCCGATTGAGGTGAAGTACGATTTTCGGGATGTCGGTAATTTCGAAAACGAAGTCACACAAGAACAAAAAGATGCCGCCGTCGATGCGCTCAATGCCTGGATGGCAGCCACAGACGGCCGAATCCAGTTCGTCCACGATACACAAGCTGCCGACTCTGAAATCCTGAACCTGGGCATTGGTGACCTTGCCGCTTTCGGCGGCGTCAGCGGTACGGATGGGACGTTGGGGGTCGGCGGAGGCGGTCTGATTGGAAGCATGGCATCACCGACCGTTCGGGGTGTCGTCTGGCTGGATCAGGCAGAGAATTGGGATCTCGAGATCGGTAACGGCGATCCGCAAGGAACATACGACTTCTTCACCGTCATTTCACACGAAACCGGCCATGCCCTAGGATTTGTCGATAATTATGACAACTCGAACGGCAACATGATGAACGGCATCTACGACATCGAACGCTCTGCGGAATCCATCGAATTCGCCATGCAGCATGGGGCCATCCGGTCGTCGTTCTTCGACTTCAACAGCGACAGCTACGAAGTGTCGCCGATGATGACCGGCTTCCCCCAATTGGTGGAAGCTGAAGTTGAGCAGCTACTCGACAGAGCGGCGGCAGCCTCGGCCAGTGACGACGCGATTATTGCCGTCGTGGATCGTGGCGGCAACATATTGGGCGTCCGCGTCGAACAGCAGGCGTTAGCGAATCTTCCCGATGTCCGGTCGCTGGTCTTTGCCATCGATGGTGCGGTCGCCAAAGCCCGCACTGCCGCGTTCTTCTCCAACGGCGATCCAGACAATGGAACTCTTGCGCCGCTCACTTCGCGGCTCGTACAGTTCGTCAGCCAATCGACCGTCACCCAGCGCGAGGTCGAATCGAACCCGAATTCCGAACTCGCCCCAGCTCCCAACGGCACGCAAACGGTCGCGGCGGTCAATGCATCGACAGTTTACGGTCCCGGTACAGTTGCGCCCATTGGTTTGGGCGGTCACTTTCCGCCTGGGGTTGAATACACACCGCCCGTCGATCTGTTCGGCATCGAACACACGAATCGCGATAGCCTCGTTCATCCCGGCGCGGACGGCATCAAAGGAACAGCAGACGACATCGCGTTGCCGAATCGATTCAATGTGGCGAACGCCAACATCCCAATGGGCCAGGGAACCAACGCTCCCGAATCGTACGGTTTGATTTCCGGACTTCTGACCAACGCGCAAGCCCGCGGAATCGCAACGCTTCCGGGCGGAATTCCCATCTTCCGCGATACAAACAACGACTCGGTTGGTGAAACACTTGTCGGAGGCATTGGCGTCTTTTTCCCCGGCACGACCGGTTTCGCATCGTTCGAGCAGGGTTTCGTACAGGGAACCGGACAGTCGACACTGGAACTCCTGAATGCTCCTCGCGTACTCGAAGCCGAATTCATTGCCTATGCGGCGGTGGGTGGAAGCGCGCTCGCTCAAGGCGACGGAATCAACGGCGCACAAATTGGGTCACTCGGCGGTATCAACCGCGTCGATCGGATCGACCTTCCGTTCGGCCGACTCGATCTGGTCGGCATCAACCTGCCGGTACTCGGTCCAACGGCCGGTCGCCTTGGACTCGATCAACTGCTTTCAGTCGGCCGCGGTCTGGGAACCGGCAACCCGAACAGCGGAGCGAATCAGCAACTGAATGCTGCCGGAACTGTATTTTCAGTCCGGGGACAGTCCGTAGCAGAGGGCGTCCTTGTGACACCGCACGATGCACCGGGCGGTGGACTGACCGCGCAAGACGTGCAACAGATAATCAACTCATCCCAACAAGCTGCCCAGCAGGTCCGCGCAGCGGTTCGCCTCCCGGTGAGCAGTCGCACGCGGATGGTGTTTGCCGTCTCCGATCTCAACGGCGAAATTCTCGGGCTGTTCCGAATGAAGGACGCGACGTTCTTTTCCGTCGATGTCGCCGTCGCCAAGGCGAGAAACACCGCCTACTATGCTGACACCACGGCCCTGCAGCCCTTCGATCAGGTCGTTCAGCCGGGAGCCGCACTCACAAACCGCACGTTCCGCTTTCTTTCCGAGGCTCGCTATCCGGACGGCATCGACCGCGAGCAACCAGGGCCGTTTTCTATCCTGAACCATCCGAACATCGACCCGCTGACGGGCGAAAACATCGGCGGTCCGGCGGCGGCAGGGACATTCGATCCGGCCGTCAATCCGAACACCGCGAGCGTGCTCGGATTCGATTCGTTCTTTCCGAATACGAATTTCCAGGATCCCGACAACGCCGCGAATCAGAACGGTATTGTCTTCTTTCCCGGGAGCGTTCCCCTCTACAAGAACGGCCAGCTTGTCGGCGGATTTGGTGTCAGTGGAGATGGCGTCGATCAGGACGATGTCGTAACGTTTCTCGGTGCGACCGGATTCTTACCACCGAACAATCTGCGAGCCGATCAGTTCACCTTCCGCGACGTTCGATTGCCCTTCCAGAAATTCCTGCGGAATCCATTTGGTTAATGTCGCGTGTCTCCGTTGACGAGTGACACGCTGCTGAAACCTGAAGTATGCATGGAAATCTGACGCAGCACTCGAATCTACGATCCCGTAATCAATCGAGAGCATGAGATTGTGACATGAACGCATTCCGGTTGACCTCGGCACTGTTGCTTGTTCTCAGTGCCGCGTTGCAGTCCAATACGGTCGCGCAAGACGGGCACACCATTGTGCTTGACATGTCAGCCGAAATGGAACAGCCGCAACGATCGACTGCCGCAGGGCTGCGACGTGCAGGCTACCCGGAATGTCTCGCTCCGTGGGCCAGATTTACATACGGTCGCCCGTATTGCGGTTACTTCGTGGGAGGCGGGGCAGCGCTCTACGGACGGAATCCGACCCACCTTCGCGGTGAGAGGCGTGTTGCCAACGAAGGAACGTGGGGGGTCGATTATAACCCCTGGTACTCGCGCGTTCGCTTGCAGTGGTTTCACGGCTTACGTCGGCAGGACGGCGAGGGGCAGTACAAGGCAGATCGCCGGAACAATCCGTTGATACCGCTATTCTTTCGTTGAACCGACGTGGATGTCAGCATCTTTGCTTTAAGATTTGCGACGTGTGCAAAGCGGGAAGTCACGCTGTCTTGGTCTGTGCCGTTTCCAGCCGGTATTTACGTCGTGGCCGGTAACTGCTAAGTAGCGAATCCTGATTCGTGCCGTGTCGGCCGGATTGTGCTTCTCCAGCGGCGCGAAATGATGGCAGCAAACGATCTTTCGCCTCGGCCGTCCAATCAGCGATCGATTCCGCTGCAAATGCGCGGCGATCTGGTGATTACGACGTCGGTATTTCAGCACGAAACGCACTGGGTGGTTAAAGACCCCGTTTCGTTGGAATACTTTCGTCTGGATCCGAGTCAGTATCACGTGCTCAAGCTGCTCGACAGTCGACAAACGCTGGCAGAAATCAGCTCGGCAATGGAGCGTGCTTTTCCCAAACAAACGTGGTCTGCGGATTCCGTTCGGCATCTGCTGATCGACCTGCATCAAAAGCGGCTTGTTGTCAGCAATCGACCAGGGCAGGGAGATGTGTTCCTGAAACGCCTACGTGAACGGCGCTGGAAAAAATTCACGCGCGTGCTACAGAACATCTTGTTCATTCGCGTTCCGGGCTGGGATCCCGAACGGTTGCTCACGCGTCTGTATCCGCTCACATCCTGGTTATTTCACCCGCTGACCGTTGCTGCGGGAGTTGCACTTGTGCTCGCATCGTGGGTGCTGCTCGCCGTCGGCTTCGAGCAGTTTCATCAGCGATTGCCCGAATTTCAGCAGTTTTTCAGCTGGCCGAATGTCGGACTGCTCTGGCTGACAATGGGCCTGGCAAAACTGGTACACGAATTGGCCCACGGCTTGGCGTGCAAACATTACGGCGTGGAATGCCACGAGATTGGTGTCGCCTTTCTCGTGTTCAGCCCGTGTTTGTATTGCGACGTGTCGGACTCGTGGATGCTGGCGAACAAATGGAAGCGAATTCTGATTGCGTCCGCTGGGATGGCGGTCGAAGTGACGATTTCAGCGGTCGCGGCGTTTCTGTGGTGGAACACCGCGCCCGGGCTGCTCAACCATCTTTGTCTCAACGTGTTTTTCGTCACCACGATCTCAACAATCATTTACAACGCAAATCCGCTGCTGCGTTACGACGGTTACTATATCCTCAGCGATCTGCTCGAGATTCCGAATCTGCGACCGAAAGCAGACCGGTTGTTGTGGCATGGATTTGCCTGGCACTGCATGGGGTTGAAGTTGCCCATCGACCCGTCGATGCCCAAGAAACGGCGGATGTGGTTTGCGCTGTTTTCCATCGCGTCTGCTTTGTACCGCTGGTTTCTGCTGTTCGCGATTACGTTTTTTCTCTACAACGTGCTCAAACCTTACGGGTTGAAAAACCTCGGACTGGCGATGGGGGTGTTCTCGGCCGTCATGCTCGTCGGAAACTTCGGCGCTCAAATCCTTCGGATCATTCGCGAGTCGCACATGAAACGAATCAGTCTTCCCAGGGTCCTGACGACGTGCCTGCTGATCTTCGGTCTCGGCTGCGGTGCGTGGTTTGTTCCGCTGCCGTTACGACAGGAAGCACCGCTGCTGATTGAACCACGTGGCATCGAACACGTTTACACGCGCACCGCCGGCTCGCTGGATTCCATGAATGTGCGTGCGGGACAACGGGTGCGTCGCGGTGACGTGTTGGCCCGGCTGTCGGACGTCACCGGCCAACTTGAATACGAGAAGATGAAGTCTGCTCGAAAGATGCAGCAGATCGAAGTGTCGATGCAGCGTTTCCTCGACAATCCTGCGCAACAACAACTGGCCACCGGCACGCTGAACGCCATCGACGAGCAGATCGAACAGTATGAACAACGATTGTCGCAGCTTGTGATTGTTGCACCCTGCGACGGAATCGTTGTCGTGCCGTCGCCGGTTCCCGCCCCAAATCGAAGTGCGGCAGACGACCGTTTGAACGGCTGGTCCGGCATGCCTTTGGACGCACAGAACCGTGGAAGCTGGATCCGTTCCGGAACGCACCTGCTGAGTGTGGCCCCCGATGACAGATTTGAGGCCGTCCTGTTGGTCGATCAGGCCCACCGCAACGATATTGCTCCAGAGCAGAAGGTGGCCATCAAACTCGATCAACGCCCCGGCAAGGTCTTTCGCGGGAGAATCGTCAAGGTCTCTCAGCGGCCTCGCTCGATTGCCCCCAAAGCCCTGTCGATCAAGTTTGGCAGCGATGTCCCGACGGTGACCGATGCGCAGGGCCGCGAGGAATTGAGCCGATTCGCCTACGAGGCAGTCGCAATCCTGGATGAACCGGGCGAACATCTGCTTGCCGGTTCACGTGGAAAGGCGCGATTCGCCGGCAAGCGCCGCACCGCAGGTCAATGGGCCTGGCGATGGCTCAACGAGACCATTCGTTTCCGCATGTGAGTTGCTGAAGGGAGACGTGCGCCGCTTGGCGGGCTTCCCGTAAGCAACCTTACCAGAGATGCCTCTGCACGAATTCCACCACGTCGCCGAACAGCACGTAGGCCAGACTCGTCGTTCCGCAATCAATCTTCGCCTGGACGTCGGCACCGATCCGGCGATTGGGAATGTCGTCGCGATCGATATCCACGAGAACGCTCGATACGGTTCCGGAATCGACGGAAAGACTGGTACGGCCGGATAACTTCCCAACCGATCCGCTGTAGCGGGCTTCGGGTTTGGTTGCCAACGCAAATTCCACCGACAGTCCGCGCACTGCCTTTGGCTCCCGGCCATTGGTGAGATGTCCCACACGTTGCTCGGGAACTTCCACTTCTAACTGCCAGGGACCGGATTTATCCATCACCTGCAGTAAAACGTCGCCCCGGCGGACTGGCCGGTGTTTCAAGAGTTGGTCGATCTGAAACGTCGCGACAGTGCCGGTGATCGGCGAACGGATGGTCTGCTGTTCGACTTGTCGTTGCAGGATTTCGTCCCGTTGTCGCAACCCATCGACTTCAATCCGCGCCTGCGCGATCCGGCCCTGCAATTCGATGAGTTCCTTGCGCGAAGATGTCCGCTGCGTCGAATCGAGTGCGGCTTCTAGCGCCGTCAGATGCTGCGTTTTCGCTTCGAGTTGATTGCGGACGGCGACATGCTGCGCGGCAATGTCGTCGTTCCGTAATTCGATTAACGCCTGCCCCTTCTCAACCTGCTGACCACCGCTCACGCGGACTGCCACAACTTCGCCGTCCCAGGGAGCGAATACGCGGCGTTGAACGACCGGCATCAGCTTTCCGGTTCCCGTGACCCGATACGTCGCTGGTACGATGCAAAGTGTCGCAATCGAACAGGCCAGCAACGCCGCAACGATCCCGGCCACGGCCAGCCGGCGCCCGGCGAGAAGACCGAAACATCGGCCCAGTTTTCGCCGCAGCGGAAGCAAAAGCACGCCCTCGTGTTGGCGGGCATTCTCCAACGCCGTCGAGACGTGACCGGCCACCAGATCGGCCTGCCCGGCCGTCAACGGCGTCAACCATTCGGCAGAAAACTGTTCGATGATCAGCACACCAAATGCTCGGGGCAACTCGTCGGCCGGTTTGTCCGGCTGGTCGAGTTTCGATTCCAGCAGCGGAATCACGACGATCGTTCTCGAGTTGCTGGCTTCCGAGTAGTCTTGCAGTTGCCGTTCGAGGTGCGGCGGTGCCGCCATCAACCGCCCCGAATAACTGACCGTTTGCGCCTCGTCAATCACTTCGGATGCGAGTGCCGTAAGTCCGCTGACGGCGTTGGAGCGTTGCGAGATCGATTCCTGGCCACTCACGGCCACCAGAATTGTCCTCGGCCCACGGCGAACGGCAATACTCACGCGGTCGCAGTCGAGTAAATGCCGCGAGTCGTTGACGGCTGCCGTTGTGATTCGGGACGAATCGAGCGATTGGTGAAGTGAGGACTGGAATTGCTCAAACCGGTCCCAGAATTCGAGTTGGTCATTCGGAGAAGTGAGCTGTTGCCTCCATGCCAGATATCGTCCGGCGTGGTGGCACATTTCCTCGACAAACTGCAGTTGTTCCAGTCGATCTTCGGCTCGAGAATCGGGGGGAAGAAACAGTTCGACCACGCCGACATTGGCATCGCCACTTCGAATGGGTACCGCCAGCAAAGGCCGATCGACCGGGCTTTCGCTTTCGCCGTCGTCGCGGAAACTATGAACTTTCGGCTCGCCGTTCTGAATCGCATCCAGCATGTACTGAATGTTGAGACGGCTCGCATTGCGGTTCTGATCCAGCCCGAGCGCATCGAACCCCGATTCGCAAACCCGGTTCACCATGCCGTTCTGATCGAGCAGCCAGACGGCGCCCGCATCAGCCTTTACGACCGAACAGAGTTTTGCCACAAGCTGGGAAAAGAAATCGCTTTCAGCGACATCCGAGCGGGCCAGCTGTTCGATCTCGATCGAGCCTGTTTCAAAGAGGCCGTTGTTCGATACCGCATCGACGGGAACTGTCATTTTCGTTCGTGGCCTGGGGGAGAATGGGGACGCCTGGGGATGTCCAGCCCCGGCGAACTC
Source organism: Planctomycetaceae bacterium (assembly GCA_018699955.1). Classification (GTDB taxonomy): domain Bacteria; phylum Planctomycetota; class Planctomycetia; order Planctomycetales; family Planctomycetaceae; genus JABISG01. The sequence goes on from JABISG010000170.1 coordinate 37,637, forward strand.
TCGCCGAATTCGCCAAATCTGTCAAGCGGATTGCCGACGGTCGCTTCCGAAATCGCAGCAGGCAACGCGGCGCAAAGAGGTCTCGGCTTTGTTGTCGTCAACAGAATCAGGAGACGAACAGATGACGTACTATCGAAGTGTGGTTTGATGGCAGCCACCAATGGACTGACCGTTAGCGCGAACGACGCGTTGACCGTGATCAACCTGGCCAACGCCCGCAATTCCGCCGAAACCAACCGAGACAAGAGGGGGGCCTGTCAAATGACAGCGGCTCGCAAGTGGCAATAGAATTAGCACTTGCGAGCCCCGTACTCTTTGAAAGCGGAGAGAGGGGGATTCGATCACGCCGTTCGTCGTAGCCCATTGTGAGGGCTGGAGTTGCGATGCCCCCCCCCCCGATTTCACTAGGTATTACAGCATTCTGGTTGATTGCGGTTGTTTTTGGTTATTTGGCATTGGTTTCAGCACACCCGGTCTCCCCGCCGTTGGTGGCAACACCCCAGGGCAGTTCCTCGAATCGGCACGGGGCTGCTGGGGGACGGGAAGCGACCAATGTTTCGGTTACACCTCAGAAGCTACCGCCAAGAACCCGTTGCTACTTCACCAGCAGAACCGGACACGGGCAAATGATCGATACCTGATAACTCAGCGTCGCCCAGTTGCGAACGGGATCTTTGATACCAACTTTGTGCGAACTGAGTATCACAAGATCGACTTGCCAATCGGCCGCACAACGCACGATGTCCGGACCTCTCTTACCGATGGCAATTTCGATGTCCACCTGCAGATTCTCTGCTTTGAACCGTTTGGCAATCGTCTCCAGCTTCGTCTTGGCGCTCATTCTAAGTTTGTCGTAGAGATCTTGAACGTCGTCCTCAGGCAAGCCGGGGATTGTTTCGATGACGTGCAACAACGCAATCTGGGAGCGGTTTTGTTTGGCCAATTCGAGACAAATATTCAGGGCGGCTTCGTTCTTGTCTGTGAAATCAAGTGGAACCAGGATCTTTTCAAATAGTGAAGGCATTAGTTTTCGCTCCCAGGAAATGACATTGAGTTGACTTGGCGGTGCAGCAGTGATGTTTGAGCGGACTACTCTTGCCGTACGCTGAGCACGCGGCAGGCGGATTGGCAGTCCTTGCTCCTTTCCATCGTCAATATTTTGGTGATCAGTTGACGCGACTGCAGACTGGTTGGCTCCCCGGCTGACGGCATCCGCCACTGTCAAGCGTCAATCGGCAGCACCGATGTCCTGACCGTAGGCTGCTTGAGCGATCGTGTTTTCGCGACCTTCGTGTTGCCGCAATGCGCCTATGAACTCCTCGAATTCCCGCATCGCCTGCTGCCAACTCGCGAATGGCGGTTCGGTTTCATGCAATCGTGCGATGAAACGGTCCAACGTCAGCAACAACTCTCCGTGCTGACCACCGAGTTCCTCGATTTCCTTAGCAAACCGCGGCGCAATCTCCACGATTGGCGAAAGGTAGCCTCCCTTTTCTTCTTCCTCAAAATGAGTGCGGAGCCGATCACGTAGCTGCTCCATTCGAGTACCCATTTCGCCGAAGCGGGGAATACCGTGCTCGCCCACTGCGGTGGCCCATTCGCGCAACTCCGCGATTTTCGTTAGCAGCGCGCGATGTTCGGCAAGCAATAAATTCAGGTCGTCGATCGGGATCTTGTCGTCCGCCATCGCGTAACTCCGTTAGTGGGTCTCGCTTGGATCAAGTCATCGCACCATCCATGTGGAACAGGGCGCGTGGGGAACGATGCGGTTCGAAACGCTACCCAGCAAGAACCGCGTGACGGTGTCCCGTCCGTGCGAACCGACGACGACGAGATCGGCGTCAAGTTCCTTTGCGGCGCTGACAATCTCTCTCGCCGCATGTCCCTCACGGATCGTGGTGTTGACCTTCCATCTCGCTCGTTCCAGCGATGATGTCTGCCGGGTGAACGCCGCCTTCATCTCCAGGTGAAGTTGCTCGTTCCAATCCTGTAACAATTCCTGCTGCTCCAGCTTTGAAACGAATGGCGGCGGCAACTCGAAAACGTCCAGCAGAGTCAACTCACTCTCTGCAGGAAACGGGAAGCGGTTCAACAGACAGATTGCCGCTTCCGAATGAACGGAGCTATCGGTCGCGAAGAGGATTTTCATTCTCGCATCTCCAAGACAGCACGCGTCGGTCACTCATGCAGGTGAGTTCACGGAGAGGAGGCCTGGCGAGGCGGCGTTGCTGCCGTTCCAGATGAGCAGTGATCGAGTAGATCGTAAATCGGGCTCAATCCGCAATACAAGCCACGGCGGTTGTGGTGGTCGGCGGCGCTGGTCACGCCGATAATCCATCTCGTCTTATCATGAATCAAGGGACCACCAGAATCGCCCCCCCGCGGCAGGCCGGTGGTTTCTATGTTGGCCGGTCCGAGATAGCGGTTGACGTCTGTCACAACTTGCCGCAGAGAAAACAGATGTTCGCTGCGATTCTGGGGCCTCCACGTGTAGGCAAACACCCCGTCACCGGCCTGCACTTTGTGGCCGCGCGGCGCCAATTTGTAGGCGGTTTTGAGCGTCTGTGGTTTGTCGAATCTCAACAACCCCACATCGGCTTCGTGATTCAAACACAATACAGAGGCGGTGGTCCGCCGGTAGGGCATCCAGGTGTCTGCAGAGAGGATGAGTACTTCAGACCGTGCGCCAGGTCCGCTGGCCGCTTGGCAGCAATGTCCGCAACTGAGGATCAGATCGTTGCCGATGTGTGCACCCGTAAAGTACACGATGTCGCCGTTCGTGAGGTGGGTGCGAATGCGAACCAATCCCAGATCGGCCGCATCAACCGGTGCCGCCAAGAACAACAGGCACACGGCCGCAAGCCAGCTGTAACGTACTCCAACAAAGCACATGGAATCAGCCTTTTCGGGAAGATTTCAAGTGTGCGGTCCGAATCGGGCGAACCGCCGTGGCAAACTAGGAGACTGGGGGCAATGAACGACGCCAGATTCAGGCACCGGGTTGTCGAATTTTCGGAGGAATTGAGAGTAGGAAACCCATTATGGAGGAATCGACAATCACCGCAACGGCTCTTTAAGCGTTCGATGGACTGCGAACGATTATCGTACGGAGAACCTGGCGCGGAACATGGGCCACGGCAGTCAGCCCGGTCGCTACTGGAGAGAAAGCCCCGGCTTCGTGCGAAAGCCGGATCGACTATTTTGCTCTCACGGGAATCTTGTGCGTTCTTGCTTGCTCGGCCTTCGGCAGTGTGATGCGGAGTACGCCCTCGCAGCATTCGGCCTCGACCTCGTTATCCTGGACGTCGCAAGGGAGTGTCATCGTGCGGGCGAACTTGCCAACGTGACGTTCGGTTCGGTGCCACGTCTTGCCTTTCTCCTCGCGTTCTTCTTTTCGCTCGCCGGTGATCTGCAGCAGATTGCCGCGAACCTCGACATCGACTTCTTCGGGTTTGATGCCAGGCAGATCGACGCGGATTTCTATCGCATCGTCGGTCTCGGAGACGTCAATCGATGGGTGGAACTCCGTGGAGAGCCAGTGGCTGCCGTCCCATTCGCGAGAGAAACTCGCCATCAGATCGTCCATCTGGTGCTGCAACGAGCGGAACGGGTCGCGGTCGAAAAAGCGTCCCAGTCCAGTGGCAGGGCGGGGTGACAATTCGGTCGTCATGGCTTGACTCCTTTTTTCGCTAATGGCTTTCCAACAGACCCGACTACAAACCGCAATTTCGTCGCGCGCGAAATTGGGTTTTCCACGGGACCTCAATTTCCCAGCGGGCGGCGATTCGCAATTTCAGATCTCTGACGCAATTCACCAGGTTTCCATTCGCAATTGCGATAGTCCGCCGTCGGAACCCAGACGGATTCCCCCGTCGATTGTCCACCCGATAGCAGTCCAATCAGTCGTCCACTTGAGTCGAGCAACGGCCGCCCACTGTCACCGGGTTTCGTGTTGTGGTCGGTTTTCAGGAGACGCGTGCCATCCTCGTCGGCGATTGTGTTGCTTAGGACCGTGCCATAGCGGCGGACGTTGGGTTCATCTGAAAGCGACAGGATGAAACAACGCTCACCCACTTCTGCCAGATCTTTCCTCACCGCGATCAACGGCAACGACTCGCGTGTGCCGACGCGGAGGACGACAACTCCTTCAAAAGATTTCGGTTTGGAAATGATCTCAACGTCGGGGAACTCAACTCCGTCGAAAAACACTCGTGTGGATTTGTCGGGCTTACAATGGTTGACCATCCACACCACTCCCCAGTTCTGCGTATTCACTCCGTAGCTGTCACTGACACCTTGCGTTTTGATTCGGCAAACGGCCCCGCGCGCGTACTCATCCAGTTTGGATGCGTCCTGACTCGGAGGCGCCATGCCGTATGCCAGTGCCGCGACACCAAGAACGACCACCACTGCCAGCTTCCCTTTGTGTTGCAAGACGAATTGTTTCATTGTTCTGTCTCCTTCTTGCCTTTTTTTCCATCAGTTGCAGTCCGTCATTGCTATCGGACGACGATTTCGTTCTTCAGTATTTCGACTCCATCAACAGACTTCGCGGCCTCTTGCGCGACTTGCTTCTGGTGATAGGTGGCCACACATCCTCGAAGAGCCACAAAGCCTTCATGCACGCTGGCCCTGATCTCCTGCAGTTGCGGATAGCCGGTCGATGCGAGAGATGCTCTGACTCTCTGAAGCAGTTTTCCGTCGCTTGTGTTCGCATCAACGGACGGTCTCGTGTGAGTTTTTGGGTGCATGCTCATTGGTGCCAGTTCCCGCGTTCATCGCACAAAAAAAGCCCCGACCGTGCGTGAATGGGCACGGTGGAGCTTTCATCGCCGAACAAAAAAACCCCGCTCACGATGAAATCGCGAGAAGGGCGTCATTACCAGATTGTGGGCCTCTCTTCGGTCCGACAAACGTAAGGTTAGGTACGCAGTTTGTGAAAGTCAACGGAGAAAATAAGCCACTCGCGAGATTCACGAATTCCTCCCGAAAAGTGTCCCGGAGCAGCTCAGTTCTGAAACGCCTCGTCGGCTTCGACAATCGTCCGGGCAATTTCCACCATCTTCGTGTTCTTCTGGCTGGAAAGCAGTTGCAGCCGGCGAAACGCGTCTGGTTCACTCATTTCGGCCCGCTGCATCAGGACACCTTTGGCCCGTTCGATCAGTTTGCGATCCCGCAGGGCTTGTTCCAAGTCGGCCGCCTGTTGTTGTAATGCCTGAAACTCCTTGAACCGCTGCATCGCCAGATCGATCGACGCTTTCAGGCTTTGATCGTTGACCGGCTTGATCAGATACGCCAGGACATGTTCTTTCAAAGCACGATCAATGAACTCCTGGTCGTGATAGGCGGAGACGACGACAAAGGGAATCGGACACTCTTTGCGAATTATCGATGCGGCTTCCAGGCCGTCCATGTCCGGCATCTTAATGTCGGTAATCACGAGATCTGGGCGCGTCTCCCTGCAACGACCAACAAGATCGCTGCCGCTCTGAACTTCAGCGACGACTTCGTGTCCGAATTCGGTCAGCGCCTCGGACAGGTCGGCGAGCAGTTCCGGCTCGTCTTCGGCAATGGCAATTCGCAATGATTTCGTCATTCTCTGCTCCTCGGCAAGGTAATGATGATCTCTGCCCCCGGTCCGTCGCCATTGCCGACGGCTACCCCGCCTCCGTGCGCTTCAACTGTTCGCTTGACGATGGCCAAACCCAGTCCCGTGCCGTGCGTCTTTGTTGTAAAGAAAGTGTCAAAAGC
>JABISG010000172.1 GCA_018699955.1 Planctomycetaceae bacterium
CACGCCAGTGGCACCCGTCAACTGAGAATTGACAAGATACGAGTCTCTCGACTATTTCTGGGCGGCTCTTTTCAACCGGTCATTCAACGCGCGCCCCAGTCCCTCATCCGGGAATGGTTCGGCGATGATTTGATCGACGCCGGCTGCGTCGAGTCGCCGCAGTGCGGCGAAGAAGTGGGTGGCGGCTTCATTCAGGTTGCCATCGGCTGAGAGGACTTCGACAGCAGTGAAATCAGAAACGTCGGACGGTGTTGAGAACGCCAACAGGCCGATCCGCGTGCCTGCCTTCACATCCATCGAGTCAATGTTTTGAATGACCAGCGGTGTGCGCGGCGCGTAGTGTTTCGGCAAACGGCCGGGCGAATGTTGTGCCGTCAATTCGGGACGCGCGTCCGGATTGGGAATCGACACCGGCCCGATGACCGCTTCGATGTCTTCGAGTGCGAGTCCGCCGGGACGCAGCAATAGCGGAGCATCGGCGGTGAGCTGCAGCACTGTCGATTCGACGCCGACCTGAGACGGCCCGCCGTCGAGGATGTAGTCGATCTCGTCACCAAGCTGTTCGGCGACGTGGGCAGCAGTTGTCGGGCTGATTCGACCAAACGGATTGGCGCTCGGCGCAGCGACGGGAATGTTGGCCTTCCGCAGCAGATCCAACGCTAACGGATGCGCGGGAATCCGCACCGCGACCGTTGTCAGTCCGGCGGTCACCAGATCCGGAACAATGCTTTCCTTTTCCAGCACCATCGTCAACGGGCCAGGCCAAAAGGCGGCGGCAAGTTGTTCGGCCATCGGTGGCACTTGCTTGACGAGCGAATCGAGTTGAGCAAGTTCCGCAACATGCACAATCAGCGGATCAAATTTGGGGCGTTGTTTGGCCTCGAAAACTCGGGCCACCGATTGTGGATTCAGTGCATCGGCTCCAAGGCCGTAAACGGTTTCGGTCGCAAACGCGACCAGACCCCCGTCTCGCAGAATCGCCGCAGCGTGTTGGACATCGGTGCCGATTGAGCAGGTCATTGGTGCTACGACATGGGTGAAAAAAAGAGAAGACGGGAAGAGGTCGCCGACCAGAATAGACAACGCCCGGCGACTTTGCACAGGTGATACGAAAAAAGCCCGGCTGCATTGTGCGGCCGGGCTTTGGTTTGTGCTGGTTTATTTTCCGGAATTAATACCCTCTGCCGCCGTTGCCGGGCGAAAGTTGGTTTCGCCACTGTTCGAGCTGTTCCGGCGTGGGCTGGTTCGCTGCGGGCGAGCCGTTCGCTTGCGGCGGTTGCTGAATTTGTCGCCGCGACGTTGCCGGGGCGCGGTCGAATGCAGCCGAGGTATGCCACGGCGGTGGAGACCGGCGGCCGTTTGTTTGACTTGGGATGGCACCGTCTGTTCTTACGCGGTCTTCGGTTGCGGCGGGGCGCTGTTGATACTGTCGTCGATAGTCCTGCGGGGCGTTCTCTACAGCGGGAGCCGTCGGTCGAACGTCGCGATAACGCTGCTCCGCGCGGTAAGTGTTGTCGGCGCGGTGCCCGGCTTGGATGTACGGCTCGCGTGTTGGTTCATTTCGTCGGAAGTTGCTGGCCTGCCGGGATGTGGCGGGTTGTTGCGATGCCACTGGACGTTGTGTTGCCGCGGGACGCCGGCCATCGGCGAACATTGTGCGGTCGGCCTGATCGCTGCGAACCTGGTCAAGCATCTCTTGAGCCTGGGTGAGTTCCGGGTGCGAGACGACCGCTTGCAGCAGGTGGCGTTCGGCACCGATGAGGTCGTTTTGCTGGTAGAGAATGTAGCCAACGTTGTAGTGGGCTTCGGCATCGCCAACGGTCTGGGAAAAGTGTGGCATCGCTTCGTTGACGCGGCCTGCGCGGGCCATCGCCACAGCGAGGTTGAAGCGGTGGGTCGTATCCTGCGGCGTGATCTGCACGGCCTGGGTCAGCAATTCAATCGATCGGTCCCAACGTTCCTGCGTGGCATAGTACTGGCCAACGGCATCGAGAACGTTCGGATCGTTGGGTTTGAGTTTGAGGGCCTTGAGGAAGCGCTGCTCAGCCTCGAAGTTTCGATTGTTCAGTTGGTCCAGTCGGGCCAAACCAAGAATCGCATCGGCCGACTTGGGATTGTCACCGAGAGCAAGTTCGTAGGATTCACGCGCTTCGACGAGGTTGCCCAGCGTCTCTTGCCACCGTGCGTATGCGAGATGCAACTTGCCGGGGTTTTGTACCGGCTTTTCTGCCGCCATGCCGGTTGGTGCTTTGGGCATCCACGACTTGGCACGATTCCAGAATCCGACATTTTGTGCCGATCCTGCAAGAACTTCTTCCGGTGCCTGGCGAGAAGTTAGACCGGGTACGGCATTAGACGCCATGTTCGTCGAGGAAGCGCAGCCGGCCAAGGTCAGGGTGGCCGAGACGATTACGCCGAGCCCAAATTGCAGAAAATACTGTCGAGACACGCCGCACCTCCGTGTTGGCGAACGGAACGAAATACCTCTGAGATATCAGAGGTCATTCGCCCGAAATCGGACCGAAACCTGAAGGGGTTGCCTCTTTGAACTGACAAAACGTGCTGCGCGCGATCAAATCTGACAGAAGAATCGCTCGGCAGCCTCAGAGATGAGTTCGGGAGTGAGAACAACCCGCTGCTTCTTGAATCGGCAGATCGATTTTGTGATCTCCAGTAAATCTCGCGGGTCGCTCGATCTGGGAGGTTTACCACGGTCGTAGTAGGTGGAGTACAGGTAATCGACGACCTCTGGGCTAAATGGCACCTGCCGTTGGCGGCAACAGAGTTGGAAGATTTCCGTATACAGTTCTCGCGTAGGGGAACCGACCTCAATTTTGTGGCGAATCCGCCTGAGAAAGGCTTCATCGACCAGTTCCCGCGGATCGAGATTGGTCGAGAAAATGATGAGCTGCTCGAACGGCACCGAGAACTTCTTGCCGGTGGCGAGCGACAAGAAATCGACATGCTCTTCCAGCGGCAAAATCCAGCGGTTGAGCAAATCACGCGGACTGACAATTTGGCGTCCAAAATCGTCGATGAGAAAGACGCCGCCATTCGCTTTAATGTGCAACGGTGCCGTATAGAAGTTGCTGGAGCGATTGAATCGCAGATCGAGCATTTCCAGTGTCAACTCGCCCCCGGTCATGACAACTGGCCTGCGGATCCGTCGCCAACGGGAATCGGGCAGGGGATGATCTCCGGCACGGCGATTGAGGCCGGGAACGAGAAATCCCTCAGCATCGATGATGAGGTCCTCGCTGTCGGTCGTTTGGTGAACGGTCGGATCGTAGACCGTAATCACTGCACCTTCGGCGGCGACGGCATACGGAACATAGACGTCTCCGCCGTAGATGTTGAGAAAATTCCCCAACCCCTTGGCAATCATCGTCTTGCCATTGCCGGGCGGGCCGTAAATGAAGATTGATTTTCCGCTGCAAATGGCCGGCCCCAATTCATTGAGTAAGCCATCGCGAATAATCAGGTCGCCGAATGCCTCCTCTAGTGCTTCCTCGCTGCAGGTGATTCCTGCGACCGCCTGACGGTTGCATTGCGCGATGTAATCTTCCAGCGGAATCGGAGCAGGCCCGACGTAACGGCATTGTTCAAACGCTTCGCGTGCGCGGCGGCGGCCCATTTCGGACAGATGAAAATGGTACGATGCCGGCCCGATGACGTCGCCGGAAGAGACTTCGACACACTTTTCGTCTTTTAACCAGCGGAGCGATTCCTGGACGATTTGGAACGGCAGGCGGATGTTTCGGGCGATTTCGACGCCAAGCAGATTCCCCTGCACGTAGAGATGCTTGAGTACCAGTTCGGCGATGTACAGAAGCGTCAGGCCGGTCGCCTCGAGCGTGGCGGGAGATTCCGGAGCGGTGACCGTGGGGAGTCTCGATGCACGGGCGTGCGCCGTCGCGGTGGTTGGTCGCCTTGTCGCAGCTTCGCCGACCGCCGGAATGGGCGAGGGATCGGCGGCCACCGTTTGCGGTTCTGGCCTTCCCCCCTTTAATTGATCCACAGCGAGTGAGAGAATCTTGACCGGGCTGAACACCCGGAAAGGATTCTTTGAGATGAAACAGAACCGACACACGGTGGACCAGATCATTGCCAAGTTGCGTCGTGCTGACGTG
>JABISG010000173.1 GCA_018699955.1 Planctomycetaceae bacterium
CACGTCAGCACGACGCAACTTGGCAATGATCTGGTCCACCGTGTGTCGGTTCTGTTTCATCTCAAAGAATCCTTTCCGGGTGTTCAGCCCGGTCAAGATTCTCTCACTCGCTGTGGATCAATTAAAGGGGGGAAGGCCAAGACGCTGACTGCGGCCCGGTCACGAATCGGTCCGGCTGTGAGATTGGATGGTGAAACAACCGCAAGCGTTACGAACAGAATGGCATTCGCCAGCGCCAAACGCAAGATCGCCGAGACAGTCATATCATACCTTTCGGGTTTCGGTCGTCGAATCGGACCGAATGATGATTCGTAGTCGATGTCTGCAATTCATTCTAACCCGGCGGCCGACCAAAATTAACACTCCAGTGGAGTTTGTGTGCAAGAACACTGGCAACAGGTTGGCTCTGTCAGGAACTGAACACGTGAACTGGCCGACTTCATTCTCGATTCAGGAGTTGCTGGCGGCTGAATGGCTGTCCGGTTAGCATCTCGGTAACTACTGCTGTTTGAAGTGGATCTTGGAAGTGAAGCTGGATTGAGGGGAAACCAACATGATCGTTCGTTCGCTGCAAGTCGCGTTGTTTTTGATTGGTGCGGTCGTGCTGTTGCACGAAACCTGTGAAGCGCAGGAGACGAAAGAACCGGCACCTCAGTATCGGTCGGGCGACATTGTTATTTCGGCGGCGACGGCGGCCGAGCCGAAGAGAGCTCAGTTTTCTCTTTCCAAGGCGGACGAACATTTGGAGCGTGGCGCACTGGCGTGGACGCGCGGCCGCAAGTGTGTGACCTGTCACACCAATGGCACCTACATGATTGTTCGTCCGGCGTTGACTGCACAGCTGGGAAAACCAAACGACGAGATCCGCCGGTTTTACCTTGCGGAACTTCAGAAACTCAAAGCGGTCGCGCCCGATAAACTGATGGCGGGAACGCGGCCGGCACAGGCCATCTTCATCGCCGCCGGCCTGTCGGAATGGGACGCACACGTCGGCGGCAAATTGTCGCCGGAAACCGACGAGGCTTTGCGGTTCATGTTCAGCCTGCAGTTGGAAAGCGGGACATGGGGATCGCTCGATTGCTGGCCACCGTTTGAATCGTCGGCGTATCAGGAAGCAACGGTCGCAGCGATGGCGGCGGCAACTGCACCGGGTTGGTTGAAAGGCTTGGAAGACAACACGTTGCAGGCAGGCGTCGGCAAATTGAAGAAGTATCTTCGCGAGACGAAGCCGCCGCATGATTACGCGCGGCTGCTCTTGTTGTGGACCGCGACCCGAATGCCGGGACTGCTCGACGACTCGTCGCGGCAAGAGTTGGTGAGTGCCGTCTGGAAGCACCAGCGCAAGGATGGCGGGTGGTCGGTGCGGACGTTCGCCAAGCCGGAAGAGTGGGGACGCGGGAATCGGGCGGAGAAACTTCGCAGCGAGCCGGAGTATTCCAATCCCGAAAGCGACGGCCACATGACCGGCCTGGCAGTGATTGCGCTGCGCGACGCCGGTGTGCCGGCCGATGATCCGCGAATCGAATCCGCTGTGAAGTGGCTGCTGTCGAATCAGCGCGAATCGGGACGGTGGTGGACGCGATCGCTGAACACCGATCGCTATCACTTCATCACTTACAGCGGTACGGCGTATCCGCTGTTGGCGTTGTCGAAGTGTGGGAAGTTGCCGGCGCGGGTTGAGACGTCGTCGCGTTAGAGGACTGCGAAACCGCAAGCGAACGGGGCCGCCCATCACCTATCCTTTAATACCATGCCGTGGCGAGTTTGCGGCGGTATTCGCTGATGAGGTGCGGTGGCGTTCCGGGCATTTCGAAGATTTTGACCATCGTGTCCTTGGCGTCGCCGCCGATGCCGCCCTTGTCGCGTTCAATAAGCGCCAGGCAGATGTCGAGCGATTCGCTGTGCTGACCGGCAACAGCCAGTGTGTCGGCCAGCGCCAGCTGTGCGGGTAGGTCGTCCGGTGCGGCTTCGGCCGCCTTGCGGGCTTCGACAACGCCGCCGGCTTCGGCCGCCGCCTCGCGCAATTCGATTTGCGCCTTGATCGCCTCGCCTTCGGGTTCGAGGAACCCGCGCTGTTCGAGTTCGGCGATGATGGCACGGCATTCGTCGCCGCGGTTCTGAGCGGCCAGTGAACGCGCCAGATGAATCTTGATGGCGTCATCCTGCGGCGACAATTCCAACGCTTTTTGAAAGATGTCGGTGGCGGCTGCGGCATCGGTCTGTTCGAGTTCCTGTCCCTGCTTGATCAGTGCATCGACTTCGCTGGGGAGAATCGTGCCGATCCATTCACGCAATTCGGCTTCCGGCATCAGGCCGACAAACTGATTGATTCCCTGCCGGTCGTGGAAGGCGAGCACGTAGGGAATTGATTCGACGCGGCAGGCCGCTGCAATTTCCTGATTCGCCTCGACATCGACCTTCACCAGCAAGAACTTGCCGTTGTACTCGACGGCCAGCTTTTCGAGCACCGGTCCCAACTGCCGACAGGGTTCGCACCACGGTGCCCAGAAGTCGACGACCACAGGCAGTTGGGCCGAACGCTCGATGACGTCGGCCTCGAAACGCTCGGTGGTTGTTTCAATGATCCATTGCGATTGGTCGGACATGCAGAGGGTTCCCTTTGGGGATTTCGGCGAGAAATGCCGCCGAAACTTTTAACGGCGTGCGGCTCGGCAGACAAAGCCAAGTGCGCAGTGTATGTCTTTCGGGCGGCGGCGGCAAACGTGGCGATTCGGCAACATCAAATTGCCGTCACCGCAAATGGATGATGCCAATTGGCAACGCGGACGAATTGCCGGTGATGCAATTGGATCAATTCAATCTGTCTACGCATCACATGTTAGGTCAATTGCCCCGAGTTCTGTCTGAGTCCGGTCCTTCGTTTGCATTATGGCACGACAACGAAACAAGGCGTTCCAGCAAACGAGGGCAGAGCGATGCAAGTTTCAGCAGTCGGCGGAATGGCAATGGGCGGGGGAGCCGTGGGCGGTGCCGGTGGCGCGGTTGGTACGGGTGTGGCTGCTGGGGCCGGAGCAGCCGGAGTCACCGCCGGGGCCACGACGGCAGGTGCAGAAGCAGCCGGCTCGACGGCGGCAGGAGCGGAAGCGACAGGCTTTGACGCGCCCGGTTCGCTCGAAGGAACGTTTCTGCAAGGAACCACTCCCGCCAGTCTGGAATCGTTGAGTGATGTTGCCGAGAACTTTGGGGATGTTAACCTGGTGTTCACATTGCTTATTCTCGCGCTGTTGGACAAGGGTGATAAGGAAGGCGGCGGAGGCGGAGGGGCCGCAGGAGCGTTGGGAATGCTCGCGGGCTTGGCGTTGGCTTCGCAGTTGGGCCAGTCGTTTGGTGGAGACCAACCGGGGCAATCGGTCGCAGCAACCAGTGGCGGCGCGGGAGTCGGCGGCCAGTTTGACGTGTCGGCTTGAAGCCATTGAGATGTCATTCGCGAAGTATAAATCCGCGGGTGGCGACCTCGAAACCGTCGGCGCGCAGGATGAGCCGATATTCGCCCGCTGGCGTTTGGTCACTATCGGTGAGAGCAAAGCCAACGGTGGCATGTGAAACGTTGGCTGCCAGTTGGTAAGCGAATTTCACTTCCCTGCCGTCAGAGCGAATGAGAGTCCATTCAATTTGTAACGGCGGATGGTTCTGGATCAGCCGTGCGCAGGCGTGGACCGTCATCCCCCGCCGGAACGAACTTGCGCTTCCCAGCGCCCTTGTTCCGTCACTTGAAAGTCGGTTCCCCAATTCAACGCGGTGAAAGTAGTCGTCATATCGGCCTTCCTGCGCCGGTGTGATTGAAGCCAGGATATCGACCGATGTCTGTTCATCGATTGGATCGAAAACCGTTCTGCCGTGCTGCGTTCGAATACCGTCGTTGTGTAGGGTGACCCCTGCGGTAGTCAGCAGCGCGGCAGCGACTGCCCATCCAGCAGCACTGAGTGCGGAAGTTCGCGCAACGGAACCATCGCTTTTTGGCAAAGCAGACTGGCTGTTGCCAACCAACCTGCTCAGATCACGTTCTTCAACAAATGCGAGGAGCGCCGCCAGCATGACGAATGAAAAGATGCCCAGGTGCATCGTTGTTGCCAACATCAAGTGAAACGCGACCGCCAAAACGAGCATGGGCCGCCGCAGGCGGGGATTCCAGATGAGCAACGGAAAGGCGATTTCAAATAAAACCGTGCCGATGCTCGCGAGGATGAGCAGCTGCGGCCGTGTGCTGAGCCAATGGCCGACGTAGCCGCCGCCCCATTGATCGTCGAGCAGGGAGAACATCAGCAAATCGCCGTTGGCAAAGTCGGGCAGCCGGATCTTGGTCATCGCTCCGCCGAGATAAACGGCGATGACGAGGACCTGAATCAACCGTCTGGGCCAAGCCAAGCTCAGTCGGGTGATTTGACGGCTCCCACTGATGAGCAGAGCGTCGATCGACCACGCGCCGCCGCAACGCGTTAAGCTGAGCAGCAGCATGAGATGCAGGCCGATAACGGAGTACTTCTTGAACGTACCCGCCTGATCGAGCAGCCCCAACCACAACGAAATGGCAAACGCGACGCACAAACTGGTGCGCGTTCGCCAGCCGACGGTGGCGGAAACAAGAGCAAACACCAACAGCGTATGCAGCGCGACGGTCCAACCCGCGGCGAGAGGCAACGGCGCGAAGTGCGTGCCGGGAAATAGCTCCGGCGGAAAGACCGGCATCGGTAACCCAGCGGCCGAGTACAATTCGACGGCAAATGGCCAGCGGACAATGGCATCGTAGAGGAACACCAACCCCGTGGCGATTCGCAAGAGTGCGAGAGGCCGGGGACTTTCGGGGGCGAAGAAAAACGCCCTCACGGCGACGGCTCCCAAGCGATCACTCGTCCGTCGGTCTCGACATCCACTTCTTCGAGAATTCGCCAATAAAATCGCCTGGAGACTTCACCCTCTTCGGCTGGCGACGCCCAATAGACTTTTTCTGTCACCTCGTCGTGGTAGAAACCGTGGTACAACTCGTCGGGCAGATTCAACTTCTCTGGCCAATACTTTTCTGCCAGATATACGAACCGAATTGGATCATCGAGTGTTGTTGCGTTGTGTCGTTCGATGGCATGCACGGTGGCTTGGCGAAAGAACAACTGGCGGCGGTCGATGTCGAAACGCGTCGCGTCCCCGTGAACACCCCAGTGAAAACGATGGGCGGAATTCGGCAGGAGTTTGACATACGCGCCGCTGGCCGTTTCCCCAACAGCCCACCGTCTGGCAGACTCGGTGGGATAATTGGGAAACATATCCCACGTCCAGAAGTAGCCCAACGGGTGACCAAGCGAGTCGCCGACGGCATGTCGAACGAGGAAAAACCCGGTGAGCAGTAAATACGAGCCAATGAAAAGGATCGCGGTGAACTGACGGAGCCGATGGAAACGGGACATGTTGAAGTCACTGAACGGTTCTTATTTCATAGTTTAGCGGCGGTGCAACGCCCCGCGCTGCCCTGGCGACGATCGACTTCAGCGTTTCTCAATCCCACCACCACGGATGCGTTTCGGATGAATTGTTCTTCAACGCAGATGTCCGCAGGCCGCCGAGCCGTACGGCCGGATCGACCTTGAATTCGATCGCGCGGACGGTGGCATCCGCATTGATGGTGACGC
Source organism: Planctomycetaceae bacterium (assembly GCA_018699955.1). Lineage (GTDB taxonomy): Bacteria > Planctomycetota > Planctomycetia > Planctomycetales > Planctomycetaceae > JABISG01. The sequence goes on from JABISG010000173.1 coordinate 5,643, forward strand.
CACCTCCCACCAGACCGACAATCATGCCGCGCCGCGCCTTCTTGTAATTCACAGCTGACGGAACTTCCCGGGGAGCGTTCCCCAGTTGGGTTTTTGCCTTGGCCGAGTCGAGGAACAGCGACATCTTCCAATCGACTTTTTGCGGCAACTGCTCTTTCTTGAGCAGGGCGGCGAGAACGGCGAGATCAATCAGGTTTTGCAGCTCGGCGAAGATGGGCGAGCGTGCCGCCAATTCGGGGAATTTCGCCGTGAACAATTTGCCGAATCGCTGTGTTGAGATACGGGTGAAGGGTGCATCGCTGCGCTGTCCCTGCGGCCCGACCTTTTCCTCCTGCGACATGAGCTGTGCCCGCGGGCCGGCAAACTGGAAAGCGTCGCGGTCTTCGGTCGTGTTGAAGGCGTCGTACAGCGGTGTAAACCACCACCGCTGCATGCTGTTTCCACCCGAACCGACCATCTGCAGGTGGCTGGTCAAACTGCGAACCGGCGGTCTTTCCAGCCCGAGTGCAATCAGTTTCATGCGGTAATCAGCTTCGACCATCGCTTCGGCAAAATGCGTTTCCCCGGCGACGCCCCACAGGCGAACGTTCTGCTTACCGAGAATATTTCGCATGCGGCGATATCGTTTTTGCGCAATCCCGGTCGAAGTCGTACTGCTGTTGGTCTTGATGTATTGCTGCAGTGATGCGAGTCGGCCTTGATCGGGATCGATCGAGCAACCAATCATCTGGTTGCGCTGCAGCACTCGAAGTGCGACAATCAAATCGTCCAATCGCAACGGCGGCCGTCCGCTCGTCAAACCGACGACGCGACCCGACGAATCGTTGGCGTATCCCTCAGCCGGCCCGGCGATCACGATGTCTTTTCCGTCGAGGTCGACGAACAGGTAGTCGATCCGCTGCACGCCCGCCAGAAACTGCATGTCGGGTGGGGCAGGTTTGCCTTGCTTTACGTAGTCTTCACAGGCCGCTTCCAAACGAACCAGCGAGACTTTGCGCAGTTTGCTGGGGCGGTTGACGTCGCCGGACAGCAGCTTCTTCGCAATCGCGTCCATCCTCTTCCTGGAGAGCGCGACTGACTTTCTTGAAACGAAGACCGGTTGGACGACACCTTTCGCGTCGATGTGGATTCCGGCTGCTTGCTGGTTTCCCTGACCGCCTCCGCCTTGAACGTTGCCGCCCTGGACATTCCCCCCTTGGACGTTTCCGCCACCGACATTGCCGCCAACGGCTTGGGCGTTGACATCAGACGGCGAGCCAACAAAGAGGGCGATGCCAACGGTGAACGCCATCGACAGGAAGAGACGACAAGAACGCGACATGGCAGACTCCGTAGATTTCGCTGAAGGCACTGTCGAACGGGGAGATGTTGTGTGATCGCGACGCGATCGCGCACAAACAACAAATCGCCAAACAATCTCACGCCGGCCCAGCGCGATCATCCGCTACTTCCATGATACCAGCGACGGAAAAAACTGCTACAGGAATTGTGCCGTTTCGTTCAGCCGATGGGCAACTCGCAAACGGCCCACTGCCCGAAGTTCTCTTCCACTTCGACGCGAATCGACTCGAGCTGGCAGGAATCGGCAGGCGCGATCTCATCGCGCAGGCGACCGGCGATCCAGTGAGCGATCTCCTCGGCGGTGGTGTTGGCGATCGGCAGCAGCACGCAGTCTTCACGCGGGAAAATCCAGCGGCGATCGGCAAATGTCACTTCCACTTCGCGATCGGTTTCGGTGACGTGGATGCATTGGTGTCCCGTCGGCAACAGCATGCGGTGATCCAGCTCGTTCACAATCGACTGCAGCGCATCGCGTAGGGCGATGAAGTCGAACACATAGCGGTTCTCATCCAGCGGGCCGGCAACTTCCACCGCCGTTCGCCAGTTGTGTCCGTGTAGCCGTTCGCAGACGTCGCCGTTGAACGTGATGAAGTGTGCCGCACTGAAGACCAAATGGTCCTTGGTGACGCGGACATGAAAACGTGGTTCAGACATTCGTTTCGTTTTCCAAACTCGCTTGCGGTTTAGCGGCCCTTCGGCATTTGGCCGTCATTCCATCCCCGGCGGCATTTCGACAAGACCGTCACGCAGGGCGGCAAAGATCGAGGCGGCGACGAGATCGGCGGTGGTTCCGGGATTCCGAGAATTTTCCCGATCCCGCAACCAGACGTCGAGTTCTATCAGTTTCTGCGCAGCACGGCGAGTCGATGGCCATCCCGCTGCGAGGACGGCTTCCGCAAGTTCGGCCGACTGACGGGCTTCATCGACTCCTAGCTTGCGGGCAATCAGCGAGTCGGGGCATGTCGCCATCAATGTCAGTTGCAGGCGAATAATTGCCTGTTCCCAATTCTCGCGAAAGTCACTCTCGGCGGCAAGAATCGAAACGCCGGTTTTGAGGACGAGTTCAAATCGGCTCGCGTATTGCATCGCGATCGCGTCACGATCGGCGGCGAGCCGCATCACTTCGAGCAGCGTACCGGTCGGCTCGGCGGAGACGTCTTCGGTTTCGTTGCGACCCATTCCGCCGGGGCTGGCGAGGCGAATTGCCTGGTAGGCGAGCGAAGCATCCTGCTGTGTGAGATTGTCGAGAACACCGGAAATGCCGTCCGCAAGGCTGAGATTCGCAGGGACGGAAGCGAGCGGCGCGAGCAACAAAATGATGCCCAGATTGACATTGCTGGCGGTCGTCTCACCGGTGGCACGGACGGCATCGAGAATTGCCCGGCCGACTCCCCGCTGTTGAGATTCTGCCAGAAGCGGCGAGGCAACACGAGCCGCTTTGACAAAATCGTCGTAACACAAGTCAGAAAATGCGGCTTCCGGATGAACATTGCCCGGCTTACGAGCGGTCGCCTCCAGAATGCAGGCACAGCGAATCAGGCGAGTGAGGTCGGCGGTCGGTTGTGGCATGCTGTTGTTCGTTGTTGTGACGGTTGACCGTAGCGGGCTTGCGGCGTACAAAATGGTTTACTGTGCATTCACATTCTGACTGTTGACGACGGGAAGAGCGACACCGATGAGCAAGAATTACGATCTGGAATTGCTGCGGACGGTTCATCTGGTGCCTCTGACGGCGTACGACGCCTCGGGGCGAATCGATCGCGAACGGCAGGCGGAACATATTTCACGAATGGCGGCGGGAGGAATTCGCGTCTACATGCCGGCGGCCGGCACCAGCGAATTTCATAGTCTTTCGGCCGATGAAGTCGTCGAACTGATACAGATCACGCGTGAAGCGGCCGGCCCAGACGCTCAAATCTTTGCTCCCGTCGGTTTGCAGGTTGGAAACGCGATTGACGTTGGACGGCGGTCGATGGAAGTGGGGGCGAGCGGCATCATGTTCATGCCGTTCTGCCATCCATACCTCAGCGATGCCGGTGCACACGATTACTATCGTGCGGTCATCGATGCGGTGAAAGCTCCAACACTGATCTACAAGAAGGCCGATATTCCCAGCAATGAACTGTTGCTGAATCTGGCAGACGACCAATACGTTGTCGGCACCAAGTACGCGCAGAATAACATGCACAGCTTCCGCACGGCGGTGCTTGCCGATGGCGGACGGATGGAGTGGTTGTGCGGTTCGGCCGAACGGTTTGCTCCCTTCTACATGCTGACCGGGTCGAACGGATACACGACCGGCGCGGGCAACCTTTGCCCTCACATTACGCTGGCCATGCACGCCGCGCTGGCAGCGGGCGAATTTGCAGAGGGACTGCGATTGCAGCATCTGTTGTTGCCGATTGAGGACTACCGGGCACGCTGCGGCGACAGCTACAACATCAGCATGCTGAAACATGCCATGAAGCTCCTCGGCCAGGACTTCGGTCCCGCGCGTCCACCACAGCGACAGTTGACCTCAGGCGAATGTGCCGAGATCGATGCCATGATGCAGCCCATTTTGGCCGCCGAAGCAGAGTTGGCCGGGGAGTTGGCCAGCGTCGGCCTGTCGAACGGATAGACCGTCTGTGTAATGGCACCCCTTCGAAGAATCGCAATCGCGACAAAAAAACAGCCCGGCTGCATTGAGCAACCGGGCTGTTGAAATGTCGAATCCATTTTCTTACGCCATTGCCAGCCGTTCTTCTTTTTCGGCGAGGCGGCGTGCGACGACTTCTGTCTGCAGATTGGACGGCACCTGCTTGTAGCGGGCGAATTCCATGCTGAAGGTTCCCTTGCCCTGCGTCATCGATCGCAGCTCGTTGGCGTAGTCGAACATCGATGCCAGCGGGACTTCCGCGAGAATGACGGAGATGCCCTGCCGTACTTCACTCGAGTTGATTAGCCCGCGTTTACTCGAAAGGTGGCCGGTAACCGGCCCCTGGTAATCTTCCGGGACTTCGATTTCGATCTGCATGATTGGCTCTTGCAAACCAATCTTCGCTTTCTTCAGCGTATCTCGCATGCAATTGAAACCGGCGACATTAAACGCCATTTCCGACGAGTCGACTTCGTGGAAGCTGCCATCTTCGAGAACCATTTGCACGCCGACGACTTCACAGCCGCACAATGGTCCTTCAACCAACGCACGTTTGAAACCCTTATCGATTGAAGGAATGTATTCTTTCGGAATGCGGCCGCCGGTAATCTCGTTGACGAACTCGTAGTTGTCTTCGGCATCGTCGGGCAATGGCACGAGTTTACCAACGACGTGCGCAAATTGCCCCGAGCCGCCCGTTTGCTTCTTGTGTTTGAAATTAAACTCGACTTCTCGCGTCGGCCGTTCGCGGTAGGCGACCTTCGGTTCGCCGACCAGGCATTCGACATTGTACTCGCGGCGAATCCGCTCGATGTAAATGTCGAGGTGCAATTGCCCCATACCGGCGATGATCGTCTCGCCCGATTCTTCGTCAGTTTCCACCTGAAACGTCGGATCTTCCCGACGAAAACGCTGAAGGGCTTTGCCCAACCGGTCGGCACCGTCGCGTTTGAGTGGTTCGACCGATAGTCGAATGACAGGTTCCGGAACGAAGATGCTCTGCAGAGCGTAATTCACGCCGTCGCCGCAGAAGGTGTCACCGGAGGCGCAATCGACGCCGACAACGGCCACAATCTCACCAGCGTGGGCTATCGCCACTTCTTCTCGTTCGTCGGCGTGCATCCGCACCATCCGCCCAAACCGCACCTTACGGCCGGTACGCGTATTGATGTAGCTCTCGCCCTTGACCATCTTTCCCTGGTAAAGACGGAAGTAGGTCAGTTGGCCAAACTGTTCATCGACAGTTTTGAACGCCATCGCGACCAACGGGTCATCGTCGGAGTGCGACAAAACGTGGCGCTCAGAATCGATCGCGTTGCCATCTTCGTCGGTTGTCGGAGCGTCGAGATCGATCGCGGTCATCTCACGGTCAATCGGACTGGGAAGATATTCGATAACCGCATCGAGAGCTTCCTGCACGCCCTTGTTCTTGAAGGCGGTACCCATCAGCACGGGAGTGATTTCCTGTGTCAGTGTCGCATCGCGAATGATCTGACGAATTTCCGATTCCTTGACTTCCGTTTCTTCCAGCAAAGCGACCATCAAGTCGTCGCTGTACAACGAAAGCGTTTCCAGCATTTCGCTGCGCGCTTCGGCGGCTTGATCTGCGTATTCGGCCGGGATTGGCTCACGGCGAACGTTTTCGCCCATTGTCCCGTCGAAGTAGACCGCTTCCATGGTGACGAGATCGATCACACCTTCAAAATCGGCTTCCGCGCCCATCGGGAGTTGCAGCGGGAGCGCTGTGACGCCCAGTTTTTCTTTGATCTGTTCGATGACCTTTGCGGGGTCCGCACCCGTGCGGTCCATCTTATTGATGAACGCAATCCGCGGTACGTGATACCGCTTCATCTGTCGGTCGACCGTCAACGATTGGCTTTGAACGCCGCCGACGGCACAAAGGACGAGAATCGCACCATCGAGGACACGCAGGCTGCGTTCCACTTCGACAGTGAAATCGACGTGGCCGGGCGTATCGATGACATTGACCGCGTGGTCCCGCCAAGTGACGTGGGTCGTCGCCGAGGCGATGGTTATTCCGCGTTCGCGTTCGAGGTCCATGAAGTCCATCGTCGCGCCGCCATCGCCTCCTTTGACCTCCTGCATTCGGTGAATCCGGCCCGAATAATACAGAATCCGCTCGGTCAGGGTCGTTTTGCCCGAATCGATGTGTGCGGAGATGCCAATGTTGCGATGTTTTTTTAAATTGCTCATGGAACTGCCTGCGCTCTGTGGCGCCGTCAAAATGTGACCCGGACTACTTCCGGGGAATGGGCGAGCCGGCTCGCCAGGAGTGTAACTTTATTCAATTTCCGGCAACGTGGTTTCAAAAAGTGGAGATAGTTTGCCAAGCGATCTAAGTACACCGACCGTTGACACTGCTCAGGGAGAACACTTTAGCGCCCGTCCGGTTCGGGAAACCAGATGTTCGCCTCGCTGTCACTGCGCTACGTCGAATGTCCATTGTATGGACGACCAACGCAGGGCCGGCGAGCGGCGCATTTCAAGGCAGGCGATTCAGGCAGGAAACTCTGAATCGTGAATCTTATCGTCAATGACGGTCCTAGGAAAGAGGGATTCTGGGAGAAATTGACGGAAATGCTAATTTCGACACGACTTGAAACGCTGCGTGACGGTCGTGAGGGAGCATCTGGCCATGCATTCGCCACAATGGTAAATGCATGGTCAGATGGATATGCTCGGCCGTGCCTCTACTCTTCCGCGACCGCCACCTGCGCGGCAGACAGCCGTGCAATTGGAATCCGGAAAGGTGAGCAACTGACGTAATTCAGGCCAATATTGTGGCAGAACATTACGCTGGCAGGGTCGCCGCCATGTTCGCCGCAGATGCCAATCTTGAGATCGTCCCGCGATCCCCGTCCGCCTTCGACACCGATTTTCATCAAACGGCCCACGCCGTCCTGGTCGATCGTCTGGAACGGATCGGCCGGGATGATGTCGTTTTCCTGATAGTAGCCAATGAATCCGCCGTAATCGTCGCGGCTCATTCCAAGTGTCGTTTGAGTGAGATCGTTCGTGCCGAAGCTGAAGAACTCAGCCGTCTTGGCAATCTGATCGGCACACAGCGCGGCTCGCGGCAGTTCGATCATCGTGCCGACAAGGTATTCGACTTCAACGCCTTGCTCTTTCATCACTTCGGCAGCGGTATCGCGAATGATCTTCGCTTGGTTGTCGAACTCGCTGCTGAAACCGGCCAACGGCACCATCACTTCGGGGTGAACGTCGATGCCGTCTTTCTTAACTGCACAGGCCGCCTCGAAAATGGCGCGGGCCTGCATCGCCGTGATCTCGGGGAATACGATTCCCAACCGGCAGCCCCGATGGCCCAGCATGGGATTCGATTCCTTGATTTCCTCGACGCGGCGTAGAATGACCTCGGAGGCAACGCCCATCATGTCGGCCAACTTGTGAAGCAGATCCGGCTGTTCTTCCAAGTGGTGCTCCGACAAGAATTCGTGCAGCGGCGGATCGAGCAAGCGAATCGTCACCGGCCGTTCGCCCATCGTGCGAAACAGTTCGGTGAAGTCGTCGCGCTGGAAGGGTAACAACTTGGCCAATGCAAGGCCGCGGGCTTCCTTCGTATCCGCGATAATCATCTCGCGAATTTCGTCGAGATGGTTGAAGAACATGTGCTCGGTGCGGCAGAGGCCAACGCCCTCAGCACCGAAGGCAACCGATTCGGCCGCATGATCGGTTTCCGCATTCGCCCGCACCTGCAATGTGCGGTGTTCGTCAACCCACTTCATCAATTGTTCGTACCGTTGGAAGGCTTCGGAATCCTCGGGCTTGATGGTCTTGTGTATCAGCACCTCGACCACTTCGCTGGGCTTCGTCGGCACCTGGCCGGCAAACACTTCGCCGGTGAAACCGTCGATGCTGATCCAGTCGCCCCCTTTGAGTACCTTCTCTCCAACGGTGACCGTCGCTTCGTGATAATCGATATCCAGTTCCGAGCAGCCGACGATGCAGGTCTTGCCCATCTGCCGACTGACCAACGCAGCGTGTGAGCTGGCACCGCCGAATGCCGTCAGAATTCCGTTGGCAATCCGCATGCCCCGCAAATCTTCCGGGCTGGTCTCGCGGCGGACAAGAATCAGTTGAACGTCGCGGTCCTCTTCATAGGCCGCTTCGGCATCGGCCGCGTGGAAGCAAATCTTCCCGGTTGCTGCGCCGGGACCGGCATTAATTCCCGTCGCCAGGTACGACCCGTCCTCCTGCGCCTGCTTCTTGGCCGCCGGATCGAAGATCGGCTGCAGCAGCTGGTTCAAGTCGTCGGCTGGAATGCGTCGGGCTTCGAGTGCCTCTTTCGGCGTGATCAGCCCTTCATTGACGAGATCGACGGCAATGCGGACGGCGGCGAACCCCGTCCGTTTGGCGTTACGGGTTTGCAGCATCCAGACGGTGCCGCGCTGCACGGTGAACTCAATGTCCTGCACGTCTTTGTAGTGTTGTTCGAGCTTCTGGCCGATTTCGGTCAGTTGCTCGAACGCGTCGGGCGCGTCCTCAATCAGCGTCTCCTCGACGAGTTTTGGCGTGCGGATGCCGGCAACCACGTCTTCGCCCTGCGCGTTGATGAGGTAATCGCCGTTGAAGCCGGGACCACCCATCGAACAGTCGCGGGTCAGTCCTACGCCCGTGGCGCAGTCGTCGCCCAGGTTGCCGAAGACCATCGCCTGCACGTTGATCGCCGTACCCCACGAGTGCGGAATGCCGTAATCGCGGCGGTAAACCATCGCGCGGTCGTTCATCCAACTGCCGAACACCGCACCGACGGCCCCCCACATCTGATCGAGCGGATCGGACGGGAAGTCCTTGCCCGTCACCCGTTTGACGGTCGATTTGAAATCGGCCACCAGCTCGCGGAGATGATCGGCCGACAGATCGGAATCGAATTCGGCGCCGACCGCCTCTTTTTTCTTGTGCAGAATGTCTTCGAAGTAATCTTCGTCTTCTTTGTTTTCGGGCTTCATGCCCATCACAACTTCGCCGTACATCTGAATCAGCCGGCGGTAGCTGTCCCAGGCAAAGGCTTCGTTGCCGGCCTGTTTGGCCAACGCTTCGACCGTTTCGTCGTTCAGGCCAATGTTGAGGATCGTGTCCATCATGCCCGGCATCGACTCCCGCGCACCCGATCGGCAGGAAAGCAGCAGCGGGTTGGTGGTCGAACCGAACTCGGCACCCATCACCCGTTCGATGCCCTGCATCGCCTCGGCCACTTGCTCTTTCAGCTCGGGCGGGTAGGTGTGGTCGTTGTCGTAAAAGTAGGTACAGACTTCGGTTGTGACGGTGAACCCGGCGGGGACCGGCAGCCCGATATTATTCATTTCCGCCAGGTTGGCACCTTTGCCACCCAGCAGGGGCTTCATCGTTGCATTGCCGTCGGCCTTACCATCGCCGAAGAAGTAGACGTACTTTGTACCAGTTGCTGTGGACATGTGGGTCTTTGCCTTAGAAGTCAGTGAATTTAAGCCAACAACCGTAACATCGCCGAGAAAACCCGTCAAGTTAGCGGAAATTTGGGCGGTGCAGGCATCGGGGAGGTTGATGGTTTGGTGCTTCGATATCAGCTATTGTGACGGGATGCACTGACAGTAACTGCTTGAGAGTCGATGTGATGTGCTCAAGAACTCACCAACAAACCCCAACCGCCACGCGAGTCCGCATCAGCGATGAGACGCTGTCGGTCGATCTATCTGACGGACGCGCAATTTCCGTTCCCATTGCCTGGTACCCACGACTATCGCACGGCACGGCGGAAGAACGCGATCATTGGCGACTCATCGGCAACGGTCACGGCATCAACTGGCCGCACCTCGACGAGGACATCAGCGTAGAAAATCTCCTCACCGGTCAACCTTCGGCGGAAAGCTAGGCGTCGTTCAAACGCTGGCTGGAGAGTCGGGCGGAGGCGTGAGCCTCAAGGTAACGCTACACGAAGACTTTTTCTGGAAAAGCACTATGTGCAACCGTCTTGGCAAGGCGTCCGTTTGAACCGCTTACGTGGCAACGACCCCCTTTGGGGACTTCAACCCGAACCCATTGCTGCCCTTCGCCCTTCATGTCCAAGACCCTCTTGATCTCAGCAATTCTCAGCGCGCAGACAGTTGTTTTTCCACACACAAGACAGAGAAACACTTTTTGCCTCTTCTTGATCTGATTCGCGATCGCATCGATTTCGTCCTCCGAAAACGTGTGCTGCCAAGGCGACTGATTTGGCTTTCGGTATTTCACAAAGACATGTCGGTTCGTGTTTATCAGGTAGTGACCATATTTGGTCTTTGAACCACGGTTCAGGGCCTTGAATGATTCATGTTGGACGATCTGAGTCAGTGCTGCTCCGTGAAAGAGGTCTTGGTCTTGAATCTTCATTCGATTTCCCGGATATCGCACACGTTAGGGTGACTGTACACTAAGGCATACTGTCCGCGCGGTACCATGCGATCAAGAGTGGACTTCGAACCTAGCATGCACCGGCAAGCGTGGAGCGATTCTGACGAGCGCTATTCTTCCGCCGCCACTGCCAGTTTACGATACACCACCCGCGCCGATTCCAGTTGCTCGCGCACATGCCGCTTCAAATCCTCGCTGGGAATGCGGTCGCGGTTGCGGACGGCTAGTTCCAGGCGGTCGATCCATTTGAGGAAGAAGGCGGCCTCTTCGCGGGCGTCGATCGGTTTGCCCTCGACTTCGACGTAGATGGGGTTGGTGTGGGCGTATTGGCTGCCGACGGGGTGATCGGCATGACCGGGGCCGGTGGCGCGGAGGGCGATCCAGCCACTACGGTCGAGATTGTAGAAACGGTCGATTGTGGCAGTCCGTTTGTCATTCGAGAGATTGGCTTCGGCAATGACCTTGCCGTTAATTAACAGTTCGACCTTGCTCAGGGGGAACTTGGAGCGAGCTTTGGCGATAACGGGGACTTCGGTCAGGCCGGGTAGCCGTATGGTTTCACCCATCGTTTTGTCGCTGACCGTCAATTCGAGCATGGGACCGTTGGTGACGAACGACTTTCCCTGCCGCATCGCTTCGATCCATTTCGCATACGAGAACGGGCCATCGACTTTGACGTAAACACGGTCGCCACCCGGCAGGCGGCTGCGAATGCGATTGAGGAAACAGTCGGTGCCGGCGGTGGCGGGGAAGCGGAATCCGCAGTTGAGCAGTTTATGCCATACGGCCGTCGAGCCGGCGTAATTGTTGTTGATGTCGAGCGAATCGATCTTCCCCAACGCGACGCCAACGGGAATCGACTTGGCCGTGTAGGGATTCTGGTAGGGATCTTCTGGACGCTGAGCGACGTGGGTGTAGTTCACCAGCCCGTTCTGTAAATGCGTGCGGTCGGCGATGTCGGAGTTGGTCGGAATGTCCCAGGGGTTGGTGGTCCCTTTGAAGCCGGTGAAGACCGGTTCGACCACCTGCTTGAGGTTCACCAGCGTCATGTGTCCCCAAATGGTGCTGCGGAATTCCTGATTCCAGTAGAGCAGGGTGTCGTCGGTCGAAAGCGCATCGGCCCGTCCGCGAAAGAATTCACGATCGAAGACGCCGTCGGTGTCGGAATTCGACACCATGAAGTTGCAGACGTTGAGGTCTTCGCCCGAACATTGCTGCAGCATCGTTTGGGGCGTGTTGTACCATTGGCCGTAACCGTAGTTGGCATGAATGTGGTTCTCGCCGGAATACCAGCCGTTGGCCTTCATGTTAATCCAACGCTGTAATTCGACGGCCAATTCGTTGTCGCCTTCAGTGATTTCAAAATCGTGGTAGGCGACTCGATATTCCGGTCCACGGAAGGCACGCAGCCGGTACTTGCCGACCGGCAATTGCAGTTCCGCTTCGCCATCACAATAGAAGTGGCCGTAGTTGTTGAGCACGCGATGCAGTGAACCAACCGGCGCGAAGTATTTGCCGTCAACTCGCTGGATGGAGACACGTGTGGTCACCAGCTGATCTAGCTTTTCGTCAACGGTTTGGAGGGTGAGTTGGCCCGTGGGTGTCCTATAGTCGATCTGGCTGAGGGGTACCGTCCGGTCAACATTCGTTGCCAGATTGCGAACGACAATTTGTGTCGCGCTACGGCGGTTGTCGGAATAGGCGAGCCAACGTCCGTCGGCAGAAACTGAGGGGCGGTTTTCGTCGGCTTGGCCGAACGTCATACGGTTCGCGCCGCGCTCCGGTTCCGATAGCGGTACCTGCCATAAGTCGTAATGTGCCCCGCCGACATCGCTGACGACGCACAGCGATTTGTCGTCGGCTTCAAAGCAGAGGTCGTGAATCCGCGCGGCAAAGCGGGTCAGTTTTTGTGGCTTGCTGTTCGGTTTCTGTGTATCGACAATCCAGATGTCGGCCTCTGGTCCGTCGTTGCCGCCCTGTTGGCCGTCAACGTCCATCGAGACGGAATACGCCAGCCGCCGGCCGTCTCGGGAAAGGGCATGCCGATACCGCGAGCGGTTCGGCGGTGTGACAATAGTGCGGGTGGTTCCCGTTTTTAGATCGAACCAGGCCAGTCCGATGTCTTTGCCGTTTTCGGCAAACCCGCCGAGAATCTTGCTGCCATTGGGATGGAACTCCAACTTGTAGTTGGCGAAAGTTCCTCTGACTGTGGGGGCTGGCGGCAAAGAAACAGGTTTCCCCGTGGCGGCATCGATGACTTTCAATACGCCACCACCCATGTTCGGCGAATTGACGTAGGCGATCTGTTTGCCGTCGGGTGACCAGGCGGGTTCGACATCGAAGCCGACGCCATCGGTCAGCCGCGTCATCGTTCCGCCGTCGCGCGGCATTCGCCAGATTGCCCCCTGATAGGAAACGGAAATCTGTGTTCCGTCGGGCGAGATTCGCGGGTGAATGCCGCCGAAGGCGGTGGGAAGCTGCAGCGATTCAACCGTTGTTGAAGTCGTCGTTGTATTGGACAGGGCGAGAGTGGCTGCGAGGCCACCTGCCGTCAACAAGGCAAGAATAACTCGGTGCATGATGCCATCTCCGCGGTGAGTGATGCGTTGATCAAGCGCCCGTTCCCGTTTGACCGGGAAACCGTCGGCATGCCTAACACACGGTCAACCTACCAGTGTGTTGCTGCCGTTTCAATGTGGCGCGAGATTCAACCAACACTCTCTGGGAGTTGGTTCCGGCGAGGGTTGTTATCTGGTGTATCGGCCACCCTCACCCTGCTTCAGTCGCCTTTGGCTCTGAAGCGGTCCCTCTCCCCCACCGGGGAGAGGGTTCTTCGCCGCATTCTAGAAGAGTTCGGTGACCGGTTCGCCTTTGTGTGCGACGGTAAACGGTCGTCGCGATGGGGACTTGACGATTCGCTTCAATGGCAAGCCCAAACCGTAGGCGATGGTTGCGTTGAAGTCGGGGACTGCAACATGCTTGTCGGCGACTTCTTCGCCGGTCTCGTCGGTTTCGCCATAGAACTGTCCGCCTTGAATGCCGCCACCGGCAATCAAACCACTGAACGCCTTGGGATAGTGATCCCGGCCGACATTCTGGTTGATCTTCGGTGTGCGGCCA
>JABISG010000158.1 GCA_018699955.1 Planctomycetaceae bacterium
CACGTCAGCACGACGCAACTTGGCAATGATCTGGTCCACCGTGTGTCGGTTCTGTTTCATCTCAAAGAATCCTTTCCGGGTGTTCAGCCCGGTCAAGATTCTCTCACTCGCTGTGGATCAATTAAAGGGGGGAAGGCCAACTGCATCTTCGTAAAGCCGGCTGGCGACTTTCGAATCAGCCAATTTGCTCAACTCGGAGAGTTCTTCCATTGTGGAGGCAATTCTGCGATACGAACTCGCTACAGCGTCTTCCACAACGGGATACGCGAAATCATAATCCGCGACTCCCAAAGTGGTGGACACCAAGTAGCGGAGGAGGGACTCGAACCCCCGACACGCGGATTATGATTCAACGTGTAGGGGCCAAAAACCCCGAGGATAACGCACATTCTCGGGAAGGCGCAGCGCCAGGCGCAGCAGTTGGCGCAGAAATCACGCCCATTGACGTCGATCTGGCGGCGGTTGTCGATGCCTGGCCGAAGCTGCCGGAAGCCATTCGGGCCGGCATCCTGGCGATGATCCGGGCGGCGGAGTAGGGCCGGCGCGCGCTCCCGATATTCCCTAAAGGTACTTCCCGGCCGGCTTCGCTTGGCGACTGCCGGGGGAACGGTTGCGGTGGTGGAGAGAGTTGGTTTGTTGCATCATGCACGGGGGACTGGATCATGCGAACCTTGGCAACGAACGGGAGCGGGAAGCGGTCCGTGTTTCGGCCGGCATCCTGGCGGTGGAGACGGCGGGACGGTGCGGAGGGCTGACCGATGACCGCAACAGGTAGAAGAAGGCGGTGCCGACGCACTAGGATCGACGCTGACGGCTGCATCTCTGGACCGTCCAGGGCAACCCGCGTCCGTGGCGACGAATGGCTTCCGCGCGAGGTCACCGGAAATTGATCCGCTTCCCCACCCTAGTCGCTGACTCCCTGACGTATATTGTTCTGGATCGACGGCCCGAAATGACTTACGGTTGTGGGTCCATGAATGTGGCGGTATGGCGTTAACGCGGTAAATGTCCAGCGAGTGACGCGGTAAGCGATGGGCCGGGGGACGTGTGCAAGGGCGGGGAGGGAGGCGGGGAGAATTCGTCTCTCGCCCACGCGCGCGCCCGCGCGAGGCGCTGGTTGGAGGGCCTTTCGTCGTTGCCCATTGGTCGCATTGACCGCCTGAACAGGAACAAGCGAGATCAACGACTCGCCGTTTCGCGTGAATCCGGCCGCAGCGAAATGCGCACACCGATTTCGCGAAACGGTGCTTTGTTTTGGTGTCCGCGTTTCGACGGGTTTAGCGGACAGGATCGGACCCGAATCCCGTTTGGACTGCGTCGGGTCAGTTGTGAATCTGACCGAACAAGGACTGGCTCATCTGACCGAGTCGGAACACAAGCGAGTTGGTTGAGTAGTTCTACGAGACAAGCCGCATGTGGCCTGCCCTCTCTCCTGCCCAACACGGGGGTTCAATCAGAGCCTAGTCCCGGTACACGCCAAATCGTGACCACGTTTCGGCCGGGAAGTACATGTAGTCGACATAGCCGATCACGTCGCCAACGTGAATCGGCCCGATGTGCTGACTGTCTCTTGAGCGATCGCGATTGTCTCCCATCACGAAGACGCTGCGATCCGGTACGGTGACATTGATTTCGTCCACTGCCGATCCATCGATGGAATCATCGGCAAAGAGTACTCGATACCGGCGACCAGCGTGCGATTCGTGATAAACATAGCCCTTTACCTGCTTGCGGATCTGGGCAATGCTCTCCGTCGGCACTCGCTCACGCTCGAGCTTCTTACCGTTCACTGTGATTTCTCTCCCCTTGATCACAATCCGATCCCCTGCGACTCCAATAACACGCTTGATCCAGGTGCGTCCTACTTCCGACGCCGGAGTGCGAAACACGACGACATCGCCGCGTTCCGGAAAGCCGTTACGGAACGGTCGCTTGTTCACCAGAATCCGATCGCCGGCCAGAAAGTTGGGGCTCATGCTGCGCGTCGGGATGAGGAACGGCTCGTAGACATACTCGCGAGCTACCCAAGTCAGCGCGACGGGATAAGCAAGCTGCATTGCGACGAGCAACCAGTACAAGCTCGCGCGGTTGTACTCCTTCAGCTTGTAGTCAGGACCAGCTCGCTTAGCGATGGCATACGCATCGATCGGTGAGTAGAGGTAGATGATAACCGTCGCCGCACCCGGCACCAGAATCAGACCGAGCAGGACTCCATTGGTAGGTTGCGCGAACGCGGCGATGATGCACAGCAGCGGCAGCAAAAACCTTGCCGCGTACAAGAAAAGCCCCTTCACGATGCGACCGCAATAAATGTGGCCGACCCCAGACGATAGAAACGACAGAGCGAGTGCGAACCACGGAAATCGAACAGAGGTTTGGTCTGAGGCCATTGCTGACGTTCTCCACTAAAATACGAGCAACTCTGCCACATACGCGACAAACAAAAACGGTAGGCTGCCAACCAGCAAGGCCGCTAGGCAAGCTGCCCAACGAGCCGGTCGCGATTCGTTCATCCGATCGGCAAGACGCACGTAACGTTTGTGCTGCACGTCCCGCTCCTCCACAGCGGCCATCACTCGATCGGTCAGCTCGCGGGATGGTTCGGCAGCCCGGCGATCGGCAATCCACTCGTCGTACATCGGTTCGTCGGCCATCACTGCTCTCCCAACGTCGGTGCCATAACAGCCCGCAAACGCTGCTTGGCGCGGTGGATTCGTGACTTCACAGTGCCGAGTGTCGTTTGCTCGATATGAGCAATGTCGGCATAAGGCAGACCTTCGATCTCGGCCAGAACAAACGCCGTCTTCTGCTCGATCGGCAACGCATCGAGCGCTTTGTCGAGGCGGCTCCAAAACTCATTCCGCGCGGAATCGTCGTTGCTCGCGGCTGGTTGTGTGTTGGCAAACGCTTCGCCATCGATCACCGGCCGCGTTCGTTTCAGGTAGTTCACACATCGGTTCCGCGCGATGGTGAACAACCACGTCTGCAACGAAGCTCGTTTGGCGTTGTACGACGCCAAACGGTCAAACGCCGCCAGAAAGACTTCCTGCGTGATGTCTTCGGCATCGTGATCGTCTCCGATCAAGTTGCGTGAGAAGCGGAAGACAGGCTGATGATACTGCTCCACCAGCTTCCGAAACTCACTCGTCTTACCGGATAACACCTGGTCTACGATTTGATCTTCGCTCGCCAATGATCCGCTCTCGTTTGATTTGTTTGCAGGTTATACAACTGGCGGGCGAAAAAGTTCCTGGATTTCTTCAAACTTTGTGGCCGGGGCATCAACAATCGTTGGTTAAAACGTGCAGGCTGTAGGCCGTCCCTGTCGGAATCCTCCGGTCGAGCCCGATTCCGCGAAAGGGTATGGCTTCGTGAGCGTCCGGCCTGCTCATGAGTGGGAGAACGGAATTTGCCTAGCGTTGATGGCGGGCCACAACACGGCGGCGACGGCGGCGGTCACGTTTGTTGGCGGCTTTCGCTCGCGATTCTTCGAG
>JABISG010000147.1 GCA_018699955.1 Planctomycetaceae bacterium
CGCCGCACGCCATCCACTAATCACTAATCACGTTCCATCAATTCCAGCATCGAGTGGCCCATCGACTTGCCGATGCGGTTGAACCAGATGGCACTGCCCATGTAGTGATACGCGAAGTCGCCGCCGGTCAGTTTCCATTCTTCGAAGCGTTTGCGCCACATGGGGTACAACTCTTCGGCTGCCTTATCGACCAGCACGTCGGTGCGGATCGCTTTGACGTTTCCTTTGAACTCCGGCACGTCGTTCATTGCCAGTTGCGCCTGCTGAATCGTCAGCATCGCACCCTTGGCCGGCTTCGATCCGTTCTGTCCCATTAGGCCAATCACGAACGGCATCTTCGGCGCGTTCAGATCTTTGCGGACGTCTTTGATGAAATGCTCCATGTTCGACGCGTACTCATCCTGCGCGCCGTATTGATCGTTCCAACCTTGAAACCAAACGAAGCCCGCCATCTCCAGCTTCTTTCCCTTGAGCGACGGGAACATCGTCTCGTAGTTCTGGTAGGTTTCCTTCACCTCGGCCAGCATGTTGCGGTACGACGAACCGTAAGGTTCCTTGATGTCGGCGAGCGTCGGCAGCGGATCGTTTCTCTTTTTCTTCTCGTTTTTATTCTTCACCCGCTTTTGTGCCTTCTCCAATTCCTCCTGCAGTTTTTCATCGCTCGGCATTCCCGCTGAGGGTGATCGGAACAGCTTGAACAATGAGTGCCCACCATAAGCTGCTTTAATCAACAGAACCGGTTCATCAAACTTGTCGGCCATCACCGTGCCGAATTCCAGCTCCACGCCGGTGCGCTTGGGTGAGCCGTAACCGATGGTCAGCCCGCCGTTGCGTTTGAGGTACTTGATGAACGCGTCGTCGCGGACGATCCACTTGTCGTCTTTCCGCAGGTGTGCGAAGAGTGCTTTGGTTTTCGGGTCGGTTGCTTGATGATCGAGCAGCGCGTTGGGCGCTTTGCCTTCCATGTTCGACTGCCCCGCCAGCACAAACACCTTAACGGTCTTCGCCTCCTCGGCCGACAGCCCGGAGGAGAATGAGGCTGTGATGACAACTGCCAACGCGAAGAGTCTCACGATTTGATTCATGGTTCGTTTCTCATTCAAAACCAAAGGAAAGAGGGAGCGTGTTTTTGTTCTATCGACAGTGCAGGAATTGCCGAGTTGAATTGTGTCCTGATTGTAAGCCGTTAGTACACAAAACACACGCACGAGGCAGCGGAACGCGTTGTTGCATCACTGCGGAAAAGGCTGTTAACAATGCGGTGGCTGTTGGCGAGTCCGTGACGTACAATCTATTGAGAGAGGCTGTTCGTGACCGTTTCCCGTTCAAGATAAAGAGAGAGTCATCATGCGTCGATTTGCCGTTTCCGCCGTTGCGCTCGCCACCCTCACGGCCGGCTTGGCCACCCTTCCGGCCGTTTTACAGCGGGCCAATGGGCAGGACGCGCCCAATGCGGATGCGGCGAAGAACAACGACCTCGATTTGCTGCAGGCCACGTGGAAGTTCTCCTACTACGAAGAGAAGGGCGAGCAGCAGCGCCCCGGAACACGCGAGTTCGTCATTTCCGACAAGAAACTGACGTACCGCAGCGGTGGGCAGGACCGAATCGAGACGACGATTGAGATCGACGCTACGAAGAGCCCGAAACATCTCACGCAGACGTTTCCCAACGGCGATGTCTATCGAAGCATTTACGTGCTAGCCGACGACTACGTCATTCTGTGCGGCAGTCGTAACAAGGAAAAACGCCCCAGCAAATTCTCTTGCGCGACCGAGAACGGCGGTGAGTTTCTGATCTTCCTGAAGCGCGAGTAGCCGTTGGACGGAATGGAATTCCATTTATTTGAGATGCAGCTGCCGCGGGTGCCACTGGCGTGTCGCCAGTGCATTGCAAGGTGGGATCGCAATCACTTCACTCGTTGCGGTCGGCCAGTGCGGCGGCGATGCCGAGCAGACCCACAGAGGCAGCGAATCCGCCGGCAGCGCCAGCAGAGGCCGGGCTCCTGGCGAAAAAACCGTCATTGAGAATCATTAACGAAATGACGCCGCACACGGCGGCGGCAATCAGGTAAAATGCCGGTTTGAACTTCATTGCAGATCCTGTTGTCTCTCGTTTCGTTTAGCGGCAGGGCAACGCCCGACGAGTCGCCATCAATACCATTGATACGCGTACTCGTGAAACCGGTCGAGTGCATGCTGCCGCCGATCAACCTCAGTGTATCGCCCCCAACGACCGCTGTCCCGGCGGAGTCCCTTCAACGCGGCCTGATCGGCGAATTGGTACGCCGTCCATCCGAGTGTCGCATCGTCGGTTGCCTTCGATTCGATCTCGAGTTGCTGTTCGGCCATTAACGCGCGAACTCCTTCGCGAATGATCTCGTCGTCACATTCGAGCAGAGGTGCAAGCAAAAGTACGCCTTCGGAGTTGATCGGATGCACGCTGATTTGGACCGACGGTGCCGGATCGCCGGCGAGAATTCGGCGGACGTTGTAGCCGACGACAATCGTATCCATCGGCGTTAACGCCAACAGATAAATCGCAATCGCCAGCGTCCACAAATGACGCCGTACGAGCCACAAGAACTGGCGGTTGTGAACGATCTTCCACACGACCAGCAGGAAACCAACAGCGACGGCCGCCATTCCATACAGGCCCACAATCCGCATCCGCGACATGCCGTTGAAACCAATGTAGATGAACAACCGGTTGAAAACGGCGGCCGCCAGAATCATATTCTCAATCGACCACAACCACGCCAACCGCCGTAGCGAGCCAATACGTGGATCGCGGAGAATACTGCCGCGAAACACCAGTGACAACAACACCGTTGCCAACGCCAACGCAGCCGTCAACCAGGCAGCGCCCTCGTGTGCATACCCGGAGTAATAAAACCCCGGCTCGAATCGTCGGAACCATAACGTCTTGAATTCAAACACCAGGTAAATCGCGAACAATGCGATCACGGTCACCAACGTATTGCGAAAGGCCGCATACAGGAACGCATCGGTCGCGGGCGCGTTAACTTTCTGTTGCGATCCATTCGATGACGAAGTGGCAAACGCATGATCGATGGTAGGCCGCACCAGCCCGCCGACGACCCACACCACGACCAACCAGAATCCCATCTCTAACGGATCGGGTGAAAAATCGACGACCCAGTTCTGCAGCGCATCGAAAAATCGCCCAATCCCTTCACCAAACCAGTTCGACAAATCGGGGTTGGCTAGAATGAAAATCCAACCGAACACGAGAAATGCCAGCACCGGCAACACGACACTGATCCACGACGACTTCGGCATGACAGGGCCAAGGCTGTTGACGCGTCGCCCATAATCGACGATGGCCACATACCCGGAGTACAAAGTCCGCGATGCAAAGAAGAATGCTTCCAGCACATACGGACGATACCCGGCGATCGCCATCGAAAACGCGATAACGAGCGCGAACCCAATCAGCACCAACGGCACCGACCCACACCAAGCCAACTTACACGCCAAAGCCGCCAGCATCGCCGAGACAAACCAGAACGTCGGCCCGCCGCAGCGCCGATGTGAACTCATCCACAACATCATCGGCCCCGCCGAGAACAACAACGCATACCCGGCAAACCCGCCGCCGCGATAGATCGTCAGATCGCAGAGCACGACCAGGCTGAACACGCCAAGCAACTCAACCCATCGCAACGGCATCTGCGGCCGCTCTTCGGTCTCATCCACGTCGCTGACCGCCGCATGCAGCGCATCGAGATGCCGCGACGCTCGTGCTGCCGGGTCGTCTTCGACAAACGTCTCAATCTCGGTCGCTTCATCCGAGTCGGTGAGCTGATACTCATCGAATTCATCTGCCGCGTCGCCCGGTTGCCGTTCGTCCGCCATGCCGAAGCTCCGGTGGTGTGTGTACAAAGGGAGATGAAATCGTAGCCCGCCACAAGAATCGCCGCAAGACGTTCCTTGGCAGCGAGATTTGCACTATACGGTTGTGTTGTCTGTTCGTGCGTAGTAAATGTCATGTATCTGCACAGAGGTGGACTCCTGAGATAAAGGTGATGGGCGTGAAATTTTGGAATGATGAGCTACGGGTTTGCCAAAAGTGTAAGAAAACTGTGGAGATCAATGCAGAGGGAAAAGTGAGATGCCCCCACTGTCAATCGAACGTTTGGTTCTACGACTACCGGCCGATCAGTGATCCGCCGGAAATACCAACAGCCCGCCCTGTTGACCTCCTGAAGAACCCAAGCACGACCCTGTTGCTTGCTGCAGTCGCAGTTTTTGGTCTCGTGGCGCTCGTTGCCATCTTCAACTCTTACATCGTCGCCACCGTCTGCAGTCTTGCTGCAATCGGGTTCGCTGCGTTCGGTTTCGTCCGCCACGCCGAAGCTCGCCAAATTGAAGCCAGTTTGGAGTACATGAACCGTATGAAACAATACGGTGAGGTCATGCGTGATCGTGTGTCGGAATCGATTTTCCGATACAACCATCTGCTGCGAACGGGCGACACTCGGATCGAACACTATTACAACGACATCTACTTACGCGCCGAAAAGGAAAGGAAGGATGCCGAGGCAATGCGAGGTGCCGCCCAGCGCGACCGACGCGCTGTCAAACACGTTGAAGATCGAATTTTCCAGATGGCTGCGCGGTTCATACAGGATCATTTGAAGTGGGTTTCCCAAAAACTACGGCCCGACCCGGAGAACTATCAGCGCAACAAGCTGCAACTCATAAAGGCTTTCGATTTCATTGACGGTGTTGGGTACGATGTTCCGCGCAATTTGCGCAAGGATTCAATGAAGGACTTGAAGTCCAGCTATCGCGTAAAGGTTCGCGAGCAGACTCTCAAAGATGAGCAGCGCCGAATCAAACAGCAAATGCGTGAAGAGGAGAAAGCGAGGAAAGAAAGGGAGCAGGCGTTGCAGGAAGCCGAACAACGCGAGAACGACATCCAGAAACGACTGGATGAGGCCCTCCGAGAACACGCCGACGAACATGGCGCCGAGATTGAAGAATTGAAACGCCAATTGGCTGAGGCCCATGCCAATTCCGAACGGGCGCTATCGATGGCACAGCAAACAAAAGTAGGACACGTTTACATTCTGTCTAACATCGGCTCGTTTGGGGAGGGCATTTTCAAAGTCGGCATGACGCGCCGAGTGGAGCCGCAGCTTCGAGTGAAGGAACTCGGCGATGCAAGTGTTCCATTTCCGTTCGACGTGCATGCGATGATAACATGCGATGACGCGCCCAAACTGGAGAAGACATTACATCACGAATTGACGCGATATCGCGTCAATCGAGTGAACTTACGCAAAGAGTATTTCGCCGTGCAGCTTGACACGATACTTGCTGCGGTGAGAACGCATCACGGGAAAGTCGAATACGTTGCTGAGCCGGAAGCACTGGAGTATCGCGAAACTCAGGAGATTAGTCCTGACGAACTTGTCGAAGTCGAATCTGAGTTGGTGGAAATCGGCGCCGACTTTGAAGACTTCGACGAGTAGAACGGAGGGTCTCAACAGTGCACTTGTCGGCACAGCAACACCATCTGCAACCCCACCGGCCGGCATAAAGCCGGCGGCTCGCGTTTGGGTATCCACTACCTACCGACCACTATTCTCGCGACCTACGCCAACACGCCTTTGACCACTTCCCCGGCGATGTCCGTCAGGCGGAAGTCGCGGCCTTGGAAGCGGAAGGTCATGCGTTTGTGGTTGATGCCTAAGAGGTGCAGGATGGTGGCGTGCAGGTCGTTGACGTGGACGATGTCTTCGACCGATTCGTAACCCAACTCGTCCGTCGCGCCGTGGGTGACGCCGCCTTTGATGCCGCCGCCGGCCAGCATCATTGAGAAGCCGCGGATGTGGTGGTCGCGGCCGCTGCCCTGGGCCATCGGTGTGCGGCCGAACTCGCCGCCCCAGACAATCAGCGTGTCGTCGAACATGTCGCGCTGCTTCAAATCTTTGATGAGCGCTGCCGTCGCGCGATCGACTTCGCCCGCCGTTCCTTTGACGGTGTTCTTGATGTTGCCGTGATGATCCCACGCACGGTGATAAAGTTGCACGAACCGCACGCCGCGTTCGGCCAAGCGACGCGCCATCAAGCAGTTGGCCGCAAACGTGCCGTCGGCTCCTTTGGTGCCGTACAAATCGAGCACATGTTTCGGCTCGTCGGCGAAGTTGGTCAGTTCGGGAATGCTCCGCTGCATCTGGAAGGCTTTTTCGTACGCCTGCACGCGGGTGGCGATTTCCGGATTATCGACCAATCCGTTCCGCAGGCCGTTCAGTTCGGCCACCGTATCAACGACGTCCTTCTGCCGTGCGCGATCAACGCCTTTGGGGTTTCCGACGTACAACACCGGGTTGCCTTTGGCGTGAAACTGCACGCCCTGCAGTCGTCCGGGCAGAAACCCGTTGTGCCATTGCCGGGCGGCTATTGGCTGCGACTGCCCAAAGCGGCCAATTGATGCCAGCACGACGAAACCGGGCAGGTTGTCGGCTTCGCTGCCCAGCCCGTAGTTGAGCCAGCAGCCCATTGCCGGCCGGCCGGAAATGGTGGTGCCGGTGTTCATCAGCGTGTGGGCCGGGTCGTGGTTGATGGCGTCGGTCACCATCGAGCGGACGATGCAGATGTCGTCGGCCACCGTTCCCAGTTGCGGAAAGATCTCCGCCAATTCCTGGCCCGACTCGCCGAACTTTTTGAAGGGATGCTGCGGCGCGAGGCAGGTGAGCTTGCGCCCTTGAAGCTGCGCAATGGGTTTGCCCTTAGTGTACGACTCGGGCATCGGCTTGCCGTTCATTTCGGCCAGCTTCGGCTTGTGGTCCAACGTTTCCAAATGTGAAGGCCCGCCCGCCATACACAAATAGATGACGCGTTTCGCCTTCGCCGCATGATGCAGCGGATTGACGACACCTTCCCAACGCCCACTGGATGAGGACTCCTGCCCCTCGGAATGCGCCAGCATCGAAGCAAGCACAGCCGAGCCGATACCGGCGGTGGTGCCGTTGAGGAATGCGCGGCGGTTGATTGATGTTGTGAAGCTTTCAAAACTGGTCATTGAGCAATCCTCGTGTGCAATGTCGCTGCGGTGCAATACACCGCCGTGTCTGCGAGCCATTGGCTCGCAGCTATTGAATGCTATGTGTTTTCAAGTTGGTCATCACCGTCTCACAATTGTCTCGTGCAGATTCAACAACACGCGTGTCACGCTGGTCCACGCGGCGAGTTCTGCCTTGTTCATTCCGTCTGGTGTTTGCCGTTGTCCGACACTGAGCAACTCGGCGGCCGCTTTTTCGTCGGCGGTGTATTGTGCTTTGTGTTTGTTGAGAAGTGCGGTGAGCAATCTGGCTTCTGCCGGATGCACGTCGCGCGACAGGCAGACTCGATACGCAAACTGCAACCGTTCGGCGTCGCTCTTGCCGCCTTCTCGTACCACACGTTCGGCGAAGACACGCGCGGCTTCGACATAGGTGGGGTCATTCAGCAGCACCAACGCTTGCAGCGGGTTGTTCGAGCGCGAACGATTGGCCGTGCATTCTTCGCGGCTGGTGGCATCGAAGGCGAGCAGGCTGGGGTGCGGGAATGTGCGTTGGATGTAGGTATATAAGCCGCGGCGATATTGGTTCTCGCCCGTATCGGCCACCCATTTGCGTTTGGGGAAGTTCAGATGCATCCAGTAGCCGGCCGGTTGATACGGTTTGACGCTGCGTCCGCCAATTGTGTCAGCCAGCAACCCACTGACTGCCAATGCGTTGTCACGAACTGTTTCGGCCGGTAGGCGAAAACGGTTTTGCCGCGCCAGCCACTTGTTGTACGGATCGCGTTGCCGCAGTTCGGCACTCACAGCGGACGACTGCCGGTAGGTTCCCGACATCACCATCAGTTTCAGCATGTGCTTGACATTCCAGCCACTCTCGACAAATTCGACCGCCAACCAGTCGAGTAACTCGGGATGCGACGGCACCTCGCCCTGAACACCGAAGTCGTCCAGAGTGCGGACGAGTCCTTCGCCAAAGGCGGTTTTCCACAAGCGATTGACGTACACGCGGGCCGTCAGCGGGTTTTCCTGCGAGACGAGCCAACGTGCGAAATCGAGTCGTGTTGCTCGTTCGCCGGTCAGTTTCATGTTCGGCAGAAACTCCGGCGCCGCCGGTGACATGATGGGGCCGGAACTGTCCAGCCAATTGCCACGCGGCAGGAGGCGGATCGCACGCTTGTTGCCTGTTGTTGAAACCAACGTCGTGGGAATGGTTGTCTGGTGTGCCTTCTTTTCGTTCTCTTTAACAGCGAGCTTCTGCCGCGTGGATGCCAACTCCGGCGCGATGGTGCGATACCAGGCCGCCAGTTTCGCGAGTTGCGGTTTGCTGCGCTTTCCAACCTCGATGGCAAGAATCGGCAACACGTCCTTCGGCGGTTGCGGCGTCTTTGCTTTGCTGTCTTTTTTCGGCTGCTTTCCCGGTTCCGGTGCGACCACCACATCTCGCGATGCTTCCCATCGCTGCTGTGACTTGTCGAGTTCCGGCGTCTGCTTGTTCATGATCGCTCGCAGTGGGGCAATCTCGCGATCGATTTTCTGAGACTTGGCCAATTGCTCTTTCGTCGGCACCGCCGTCTGTGCTTGCCTGCCAACCGGTCGCTCCTGGATGTCGCCGAACATTGCAGCGAGACTATAAAAGTCCTTCATCGTGTACGGATCGAATTTGTGGTTGTGGCACTCGCAGCAACCCATCGTCGAGGCCAACCAGACTTCTGCGATGTTCCGCACTCGGTCGGCGTCGTACTTTGCCTGATATTCTTTCCCCTGCGCACCACCTTCTTCGGTTGTCTTGATCAGTCGGTTGTAGCCCGAGGCGATCCGTTGCCACCGTGTTGAGTTCGGAATCAGGTCGCCTGCCAACTGTTCGATGGTGAATTGGTCGTAGGGCAGGTTCTGGTTGAACGAATTGATGACGTACTCGCGATACAGCCAGACGTCGCGATGGTTGTCGCTGTGATAGCCGGCCGTGTCGGCGAATCGCACCTGATCCAGCCAGTACAACGCCATCCGCTCGCCGAAATGCGGCGACCGCAACAGCCGATCGACGAGTGTTTCGTACGCGCCGTCGCTCTTGTCGGCCAGAAAGTCTGTTACCTCTGTTGATGTTGGTGGCAGCCCGGTCAGGTCGAAACTCAACCGGCGAATCAACGTCACCCGATCGGCTTCCTTTGCCGGCGAAACCCGCTTGCGGTTGAGCGAACCCAAAACAAAGCGATCAATTTCATTCCGCACAAAGCCAGCCCGCTTTACTTTGGCAACGGCGGGCCGTTCGACCGAAGTGTAAGCCCAGTGTCCCTTCCACTCGGCTCCCTGTTCGATCCATTTGCGGATGATTTCAATCTGTTTTTTTGTCAGCGTCTTGCCTGAATCGGGCGGCGGCATGATGACGAACTCATCGTCCGAAACGATCCGCTTGAAGAGTTCACTTTCACCCGGCTTGCCGGCAACAACCGTGAAATGATCGTCGCGTTTGGCGAACAGTTGCTCGCGCGTGTCGAGCCGCAGATCTTCCTTGCGGTCTTTGTCATCGGGACCGTGACACTTGAAGCAATTGTCCGAAATGATTCCTTTCACGTCCCGGTCGAAATCGACCTTCTCTTCGTCGGCACCAAATGCAGCGCTGTTGGCGGCAAACATTCCGGCCAGAACCGCTGTGGTCAGGACACGTCTCATCGTATTGCTCCATCGTCCGTCAACAAGAAAAACACGTAGTTGCAGTCAATGCCTCTATGATAATCGAAACGACAACCGACGGCCATTCAGTCGGGTTGAGAGGGCGGTTTGTCTGGCTCCCAAGACCGAGCTTGTGAACGTGTGGAAATCATCGCGCATGAGTCTGTCGGATGTAGCTGGATTCGCAAGAATTCAGATCGTTGTGTCTGAATTCTTGCGAATCCAGCTACCCGTTGACTAGCGGAGATTAGCGTTCCAGTCGGTCGGGTTTTTCGTTATTCGTTATTCGTGCCGGACCAGCGTGCCAGAATCGTGACGCCGGCCATGTTCACGGCGCCGAAAATGCCAATCCCCAGCGCCGTCGAGGCGATGACTGCCGCGAACAATTCGGCTGTCTTCAATTGGTCCGATGTTTGACGCACGAGGTAACCCAACCCAAACCGTTCCGCTCCGTAGCCCGCGAAAAACTCGCCCACAATTGCACCGATGACCGCCAGCCCGCTCGCCGTCTTTGCGCCGGTCACCAGGTAGGGAACGGCATTCGGCAGACGCAGCTTCCATAACATTTGCCACCGCGATGCATTGTGAAGGCGAAACAAATCGACGAGATCGTTATCGACCAAAATCAATCCCGCTGTCACGTTGGCGATGATTGGAAACAGGCTGATGATGAACGCGACCACCACCACGCTTTGAAATCCGTAGTCGAACCAGATGATGATCAGCGGCGCGATGGCGACGATGGGAACGGTCTGCAGGAAAATCGCATACGGATAGCAACTGCTCCGCACCAACCGTGATTGCGAGAACGCGAACGCAATCAGTGTGCCGACGATCAAACTCGCCACAAAACCACACGCTGCGGCGGCAGCGGTCAACGCCATCGCCGAAATCAACTGTCCGGCGTTCTCGCGAGCCGCCTCGGCGACTGCGACGGGTGAGGGCAACAGGTACGCCTTCGGTTGAAAAACAACTGTCGCCAGTTGCCACGACAACAGGACGAGCAGGAACAAACCGACCGGAGGAAGAATGTCGTGCGTCAGTCGCCGCCGCAAACCATTCATAACGACGCCTCCCGCAGCCGGGCGCTGACTTCACCGGTCAGTCGGGCGAAGTCGGCTTCCGCTCGCAAAGCTGGCGAACGCGGATAGGCAAACGGCACGGCAACGTCGGCAATAATTCGCCCCGGTGCAGTACCCATCACCAGAATTCGTTGGCTCAGAAAGACTGCCTCGGCTACGTTGTGGGTCACAAACAGAGCCGTCCATTTCTTCTCTGCCCAGATTCGCAACAAATCCTCGTTCAATCGCTGCCGCGTCATTTCATCCAGCGCGCCAAACGGTTCATCCAGCATTAACAAGGCCGGATCCGTCACCAGCGCCCGCGCCAACGAGACCCGCATCCGCATTCCGCCGGAAAGCATTCGGGGATACTTCGCCGCATCGGTCTCCGACAGCCCGATCAGCTTCAGACTCTCCGGCACGATTGAACGGTTGGCAGAAAGATCGGTTCGTTCCAGTTCCAACGGCAATTGAATGTTGTCGATGACGTTTCGCCACGGAAGCAGTGTCGCATCCTGAAATACAAACGCCATCGGGTGCCATGCCCGCCGCGCTTCCGCCGGTAACAACCCGCCCACGGTTAATGTTCCCGCTGTTGGTTCAGCCAGGCCGGCAATCAACCGCAGCAGCGTCGATTTCCCGCAACCCGACGGACCAATGATCGAGACAAACTCTCCGCCTTCAATTGACAGTGATACGTTGTCCAATGCGTGGTGCGCGCCGTCAAATGTCATCCCCACATCGTCTGCTGCGACGATGACGTTTGCTGTTTCCGTATTTGTTTGATTCACCGCGTCATTCACGTGAATTGTTCCGGACGGAGCTCAACATCGTTCGATCCCCCGGGCCGCAACCCGGGGCTTTGAGATGCAATGGCGACGATTGGTGCTTGTTGATGTGGTTTATTGCAATTCATCTGTCGCATCATGCCATTTTGTGATCACAATTGACATCTCGGCAGTCATCACGCCAGACTCAATTTTTATCGCGTTCAACAGCAGGACGATTCACCATGACCCGTACCGCCATCATCGTGAGTGTTGTCGCCGTGCTGCTATTGCCAATTGTTGCGTTGGCGCTGATGAGCCTGTTCGAGCGCCGTCCCCAGTTACTCGGTCGTACGGAATTTGAACTCGCTGCAGCCTGTCCTGCCACGCCCAATTGTGTTTGCTCGCATGAAACCGACAGCGTCCATCGGATCGAACCGCTCAGAATAACCGGCAGCACTGCCGAGGCAAAACAGCAGTTGGAAACCATCATCGCTACCATTCCCCGCGCGAAGGTCGTCGATGAAATGGATGACTATCTGCACGCCGAGTTCACATCGGCCTTCTTTCGTTTCACCGACGACGTCGAATTTCTCATCGACGAATCGGCCGGCATCATCCATGTCCGCTCCGCCTCGCGCACGGGGTATTCCGATCTCGGCGCGAATCGCGAGCGGGTTGAGGCCATTCGGGCAAAGCTTGATAAATGATGGGTGCATGGTTTTTATCTGACCTCAACGTGCCGCACATCGCTCTGTTGCTCAGTCTCTGTTTCGGGTTTATTCCGATTGTGCTTGCTTTGCAGTTGCCGGTCTTAAGAAGAATGGCAGCCGCGACGATGGTGACGGCAATGCCGTTCGTCACGCAACTGCCGTACCCAACTCTTGTGCCAGCGCCACCACGTAGCGCGAACGAAACGAGGATTCCACCCCAACCACGGTCGTTCCAGCCAACGGCATATTGTGCCGATCTCAAGTAGTGGTCAATCGCGCCGTTCTGGCGTATCAAACGACACAGCACATCATCAACCGGTAGAGACATTTATTGCCGCAACGGCAAGCCGCCTTGTGGCAGAATTCCATCCTCTCAGTCTCTCCACTCGTCTTCTTTCCTCATCTTTACGATTCGTCACACCGGGGCCTGACTCAGTCAGGGACTGTCGGCGGTGCGCTCGACTGACCAACAAAACAGACAGAGATTTCGCACAGGAAACCATTGGAGTGACACGCGAATTCTCGATGGAGTGACCTTCACAGGGAGAACAGAACCGATGCGTAACATGCATTTGGCCGTACTTGTAGTGGCCGGCGTCGCCACAGCAGGCTTCGCCACGACAGCGAAGGCCCAGGACGAGGCCGTTAACCGCGAAGTCCTGAGAGCGCTGAATCAATTACGCCACGAAGTGTCGATCTTGAAAGAGCAAAACCGGCATCTCAAAGGCGAATTCATCAAACTAAAAGAGACGAACGGGCCAACCCTCGACGTCAGTACGGCGGTCCCGTTGAAAGAAGTTTCCGAGCAGCGAAAATTGATCAATCAGCAGGCAAGTCGCATTGACGGTCTCGAAGCCAGAAACACCAGCTTGCAGGAATCGGTCGATGCGGTGCTGAACCAGCCGCCACCACCGCCGGTCGAAGCCGTCGAGATTATTGATTATGTGGCGCCTGGCTGGCTCGCCGGGAGGGGCTACAGCGGCCAAACGGGTTGGGTTGCCGATGTTCGGGCGATCTACATTTTTCAATCGGAAATTGGCCACGCTCCTGCGTTCGGCCAACTGACCGGCCCAACCATTGATCGGTCCGCAGGGAATGCGCCGCCGGCGGGCGTACAGGGTTCTTCCCACAATCTGTCAGCCGAACCTGTTTCGCTAAACGGCCCCGGATTCCGGTTCTCACTGCTAAACCAGAACAGCGATGGCTGGTTTCGTGGGGTAGTTTATGAGGGCATCTTCATTAATGGAAAAACTCGTGCAGGGGGTGCCACCGATATCGACAACATTCATGCGAATCTTCACAGTCGAACGCTGGCAGATAACAATGCCCTGAACGACGATTTCGATAGCGGTCTGGTTGATTTTGCCAGCGACGATGTCACGCTGGATCAGCAGATTGTGGATATCATATTCGGTAAAAAGTCGCAGGTTTCAGATCGAACAACGACATTCTGGAATGTTGGCGTCCGCGTTGCCTCCTCGGATATGAAACGCGAAGTGTTGTATAGAAATGTTGAGGATTTGGTCCTGCCCGGACCAATTGTCGTGCCTGACGCTGACACGGATACTGCCAATGTCGATTTCAATTCGGAGATGTTGGGGCTGGGGCCAGTCCTTGGAGCCGGCGGCACGTGGAAGTTTGGGCGATCGCTGGCACTCTCAGGGGATGTCTCGCTTGCGGCCGTCTATTCCAATTTCGACCTGAGAAGGAACGAACGGAACTTCAACCAAAGCCTTTCCAGAACTGCCTTCAGTGATATTACAATGGAGTCGTCCGGTGTTGTTCCGATGATGCAATGCTCGTTTGAGTTGTCCTACCAAATGGCCAGCGATTGGAATTGTGCCATTGGTTATAACGCGTCCCTGTTGGTTGGCGGTGCACGCTCAATCGCCATTCCAGGATGGGACGATGTCGATGATGAAACCTCGCCATATGTCGTTGAAGAAAACGATATCTTCAGTCACGGTGTCTATCTTCGTGTCAGCTATTTCCTGGGTTCGTAATGTTGCGAACGAGTTCCGGACGCATGCCGGTGGCCTCGTGATTCCGAATGAACGCCGACGGGTGCCGCTTCAATTTTGAATTCGAGACAAAGTTTCACCCCACACGATTCTCATTGCCGCGTCCATTAACTACAATTCAGCCGAATTGATTTCGGTTCGCATGGTGGCGAGCCGGTCCAACCCAACGGATTCTGGAGCGCGGGATTCCCCTCAGCCCGGTCCCGCGAATTTGGCATATGGTCGGTCGATCCGACTCGTTCCGGTTGTTCGTTCACGGTATTCAACGCCTGGTGGAGCGAATTGACATGAGCGACGAACCCTATTATCCCGGTCTCGAAGGTGTCATCGCCGGCGAGACCGCCATCTGCACCATCGCCGGCGGTCTCTCGTATCGCGGCTATTCCATCGAGGAACTCGCCCGCGATGCCCGCTTCATCGAGGTGGCGTATCTGCTGCTCGAAGGCGAGTTGCCCAACCAGGAGCAACTGGCCGACTTCCAGTCGATCCTCGTCGAGTCTGGCGAATTGCCCCCCTCGGTGACCGATCTGATTGCATCGATCCCGCTGCATGTGAGCGCGATGGATGTGTTGCGGACCGGCATCAGTGCGATCTCGCATTTCGATCCGCAACTCGACGACAACAGCCGCGAGGCCAATGTCGCCAAAACGCTCAGGCTGCTGGCGCAAATTCCGCAGCTCATCGCCGCCCGCTATCGGCTCAGTCAGGGTGAAACGCCGCTGAAACCGAACGACGAACTCAGCTTTTCGGCCAACCTGTTGTACATGTTGACCGGCAAGGAGCCGCCGGCCTCGCATGAGCGAGCGACGGAAGTCTCGCTGATTCTGTATGCCGAACACGAATTCAACGCGTCCACCTTCACCGCCCGCGTGGTCACCTCGACCATGTCCGATTTGTACTCGTCCATTGCGGCCGCCGTCGGTGCGCTCAAAGGCCCACTTCACGGCGGAGCCAACGAGCGGGTGATGGAAGTTCTGGAAGAAGTCGGCACCGCCGGCCGCGCCGAATCGTGGGTTCGCGATGCGTTGGCCAACAAAGAGCGTATTATGGGTTTCGGTCACCGCGTCTACAAAACCGGCGACCCACGTGCCGTCATCCTCAAGCAGTATTGCGCGGAACTCGCAGAAGAAACCGGCCAGACCGAACTGGAAGAAATCGCCAACACCATCGAGAACATCGTCGTCGCCGAGAAGGGCCTGCCCCCCAATCTCGACTGGCCCAGCGCGCGGTTGTACCACTACATGGGCCTGGAAGTGGAACTCTACACGCCGCTGTTCGTCGTCAGCCGAGTCCTCGGCTGGGCCGCCCACGTCATCGAGCAAACCGAAAACAACCGTTTGATTCGCCCCCGCTCGAAATACAAAGGCCCGAAAAGACGTGAGTTCACCCCGCTGGTGGAACGTGGCTAACAGCTGCGATGCGGACGCATCGCAGACGGATACGGCGATGGAATACTTCAAAAGAGTCTGTCGCTTCCGCGTTGCTTCTTCGTACTCTCATTCCAGAACTTCAAACCCAACGGGTTTCTTGATGCGAACAGGATGCGGTACAGGGGGACGCCACGGTCAAGGTAGAGTACTTCGTCGCCGAAATGCTCGTATCCAAGATGTTCTCGAAGTTGGTTCTGATAGAGTTGCACAAAAAGTCTGCTGACTTTTGCGGCACTATGGTCGGCAAGTGAATGCCATTCGCTTCTCCAATCGCAATCAGGGCCAAGGACTTGATCTAAGTTCGATTGAGACTGCTGCGCGTAAGTCGCGACATTGCGGATGATATCCATGAAATCGGCGAACAGGATCAGCAAATCGACAGAGCGGTTTTCCGTCAGGGTCGCGAGCGTTTCAAATGACGCGTGCAACCCTGTCGGGTCTATAAAAGCAAGCGTAAGCGCATTCGCAGGGATTGAGTTGCAGATCAATCCGATCTGTTCGTTGCAATCGCCCTCGAAAACTCGAATCGATTGGGTTGTCGCAAGCGATTGAGCGCGTTTTTTGCACGCCAAAGCCCGCGAATGGTTCTTCTCACACAATAGGACTTTGGTGAACGGCTTCGCGGCTCGCATAGCCAATAGCGGAGATCCTGGAATTCGTTCTCCACTCTCGAACTCTAGGATTCCCGGCCCTGCAAAGAGATCGACGTAAACCAAATCGTGTGGCCACTTGTTGCGACCAACAAGTGCAGCAGTCGTGATATCGATGTATTTATTCCACCACCACAGTTTGTCTTCAGTCCATACCTGAGCCTTGCGCACTTCCAGGCCGTCGTTGATCTCGACGGACTTACGCAACTGCAACCAACGATCTGTTTTCTTTGCCATTCTGGTCCTCTTTGCGATTTGGCATGCCGTCCCAAGTCTGCCCCTCCAGCAACCGCCCCGTCTTCTTCTTGTTCACACCACCCCATTGCTTGAAGAAGAACGGCACATCTTTGTCCGCGCACAGGTCGCGGATTTCCGTTACCCATTCTTCCTGCATCGGCCGTGCGCCGGGGCCGGACTCGCCGCCGACGATGACCCAGTCGACTTCGCTTACTGGCAGATTGGGAATCGGTCCCAGCAGCGGTTCGACCGACAGGAATTTGATGTGGGCGTCGGTCTTTGCCAACTCGTGGACGCGCCAGGTATAGTCGGCGGTTTCTACGCTCGTTCCCATCCACACGTTTTCCGGCCACGGCAATTTGTCGGTCAACTCCGCAGTTCGTTCCGGGCGCTTAGTCAACACTTGGAACTTGTGATGGGATGCCTTTTTCATGACGTCGAAAACACTACGAATAAACTTCGTCGGCACGTCCTCGTGAAAAAGATCGCTCATTGAGTTGACGAAAATCGTTCGCGGCTTCTTCCATTTCAGTGGAAGTTCCACTACGTCATCCTGCAGTGTCAGTTTGAAACCGTCACGGTATCGTTCTTGTCCCATCGCCTTGAGCCGTTTGGCCATTCGCTCGGCGTAACAGAACTTGCAGCCGGGGCTGATCTTTGTGCAGCCGGTGACTGGGTTCCACGTTGCCTCAGTCCATTCGATCGATGAATTCTGTGCCATTGACCTGTCCTCCAATTTACAGTTTATTCATGCGTACACATGTTGGCAAGTCTGCTTTCGTCGGAAGGCTGGAGAATACCCTTCTGGCCGAATGTCACCAACAGGGAATTGGTCGTGTAATTTCCACATTGGCGTCACGTCCAGTATTCTGATTCAAATATTCGGCGACTCAGAAGTTTTGAATCTGACTCGCTAATTGTTTGGTCAGTTGAGCGAATCGGTAGAGGACATCGATTCCAAGACTCCATTCACCGCCCCTCACCCTGCGAAAGCAAAACCAATGAGCAACGACAGTCCCCTCAAAACTCGGCTGGTTCAGATTTGTGCGGTGGCGGGGGTGATTGCGTTTTGTGCGGTGACGTATCTTGCCATCTCGGTCTCGAACAAAGTGGCCGCGCTGCCGATTGATAAATTCAAGGAGACGGCCGAGAACTCGAAAGCGGTCTCCGAGCAGGCGAAGACGCTGGTTGAAAACAACTCCGGCAAGATTGATCAAATTGTCGATAAGGCGAATACGTCGCTGAAGTTGATGACGCGGCAATTGGAACGGATCGAGAAACTGAACCGTTTTCGCGGGGCGACGCCCGAGGTGAATGATGACAGTTATCTTGACTTCGGCGTGCGGATTCGGGAACTGCTCGACGAGAACTTCAGTGGCAAGGGATACCGCGTGTCGCTGCAGCGCAAGCTATCCAGAAAGCCGCAGAAGAAACCGGACGAGTACGAATCGTACGAAATCTGGATCGCCAAACGCACCGGCGGAATTACGAGCGCGCAGATGGCGGCGGGCATCATCAATGACTCGAAAACAGTGCTGAAAAAACTGACCGTTTTCGGATTCCCACGGCCCGGGTTTGATAATCGCTACGTCATCTGGCGTCCCGATGACGCGGACAAAGCGATTGTCAAAATCGACGAAGGGCAGACCGCAGCGGACGGACCGATCTTTGTTCTCGACTGGTTGGCTCTTCACGACGAACAGGCGAAGCTGTACGCGGATGAGATCGACAAGGAACAGTGAATCAGAAACCCGGTTTCTTTGAGAAACCGGGTTTCTCGACGGTCAAATCCCGTGTCTTTGTCTCGTTCACCGTTTCCGAAACGAGATCACGTCGCGTGTGAATTCCGGTTCGATGTCAATGCGGGCGAGTTCCGTCACAGTTTGGTTTTCGCCGAAGCCGCATTGGACTTTCAGGACCACGCGGCCTGATTGGCATTGCTTGCAGTGTTCCAGTGAGACGGCCAGGCGGCTGGTCTGTTTGTTGATCGCCTTCTTGTTGTCCGCATGCTCGCTTAACAGGTCAACAAATTGTTGCGGGTCCTTTTCGTTCACACTTTCCAGCAGCGTTTCCATTCGCTTTTGGCCCGACTCCATCGCCTGCTTCAATTCCTCTTCGTAGGCCTGTTGTCCTTCGGTGTCTTTCTTCTTAATTTTGCGCGGGGCGATGCCGGCGGGTAGCAGGCCCAGTTCGGTCGATTTCATATAGACCTGGCACGCTTCGCAGTACGGCACAGCAAACAGAATGGCCGGGGCGATCATGGCGCAGAGCGAAAAGCCGGCCATTTCCAGGGCAAGCATCCCGTAACCCCATATTCCGAATGGTTCACCCGGTTGGCCATCGTTGTTCCAGGCAAATGCTCGGGTCTCGCGGTCGAAGAATTCCCAAAACGAAAATGGCACGTTGTCAAATGGGGCCGTGATTACGAGAAAATGAACGTACTGGGAAAACATATAGACGAGAAGTTGCAGCAGGACAATTTGAATCAACAACCCTTTGCCGATCTTCGCACCGGTGAGCCACGACGCAATTCCGTATCCGCTGCCAGCCACCAGACCGACAAGCATTGCTCCAATCGGGATGACGCCATTCGCGTACCATCCCATCACATACAGGTCGGGCGAGACGATGTTGAGTACGTACAGCAATGCCAGCGTTGCCACCGATGTTCCGACGCCTGCCATCAGCACCAGCAGGCCGGGACGTTTCACGCGGTGTTCGGAAAAGTCGTCTGCGAAATCTTCGTTGAACGTGTCGTCGTAGTTTTCCACAGCCGACTCCTGTCGCATTGCGGGGGATCATCATTCAGCGACCGAATTGTTGGTTGACTGGGAGATTGTACCGGTTCCCGCTTATCATGTCATGTAGATTCCATCGAATGATTGACCACTATGAAAGAACACTCGCATGATGAATCCATCTGTCGCCTTGCTTGTTCTTGTCGCTGTTTCACTGACTCCTATCACCGTCATCGCGCAAGCCCCGACGACGCTCAAGGGCAATCCGTTGTTTGGGGCGATTGACTTTCACGTGCATTCGGGGCCGGACAGTTTTACGCGGTCGATTACCGATTTGGAAATCGCTCGAATCGCCCGGCAGCGGAAGATGGGCGCGCTGGTGATGAAGAATCACTTCACGATGACGGCCGACAGGGCCTGGTTGGCCGAACGTGCGACCGGGCAGCGCTGTTACGGCGGCATTGTACTCAACCGTGCTGTTGGTGGGTTGAATGTTGAAGCGGTCGCGCGCATGGTGACGTTCACCGGCGAGCGGGGCAAGGTGGTTTGGCTGCCGACGTTCGATGCGGAGAATCACGTCCGCCATTTCAAAGACGATCGCCCGTCGGTGCCGGTTGTTCGCAACGGAAAACCGGTGGCGGAGTTGGCCGACATCTTGCAACTCATCGCCAAACACGATCTCGTGTTGCAGACGGGCCACTCCTCGGCAACCGAATGCCTGATCCTGATTCGAGCCGCCCGGAAAGCGGGCGTGAAGAAGATCGTCGTCACCCATGCAATGGCCGATCCGATTGGTATGACCGTCGCGCAGATGAAGACGGCCGCCAAACTTGGCGCAAAAATGGAATGCGTGTGGATGACGAATCTCGCCGGCCCGAAAGCACATCTGCCCAGTATGCGGCATTGGCGAAAAGTGACGGTCGAGGATTACGCGAAAGCGATGCGAGCGGTCGGCCCGGAGCATTTTGTACTCGGTTCCGATCTGGGCCAGTTCCTGAATCCCATTCCCACCGACGGCATGCGCGCGTTCTTAGTTCAACTTCGCGAAGCCGGCTTCAGCGATGCGGAAATCTCGCTAATGGCCCGCAAGACCCCCGCTGCCTTGTTGGGAATGCAGCAGGATAAGAAACCGAAATAGTCCAGCGCTGGTTGGTTACTCGACCGTCATTGCGTCTTGCAACAGTCGAACCACTGACGCGAATCGCTGCTCGGGGGCGTCGGCCCGTTTCGGGTCGGGCTTGGGGACAGCGGCTCCGGCTTGCAGGATAAGTGCACACTGAGTCTTGCCGAATGTCACAGTAAAGACGTGCGGATTCGCGCCGATGGGTTTGCCCAACCGTCTTGGAATCGTCAGCAGGTTGTGCTTGCTGAAGCCGCTTGCCAATTCCTGGAGTTGCTTCTTCGTGAGTTGTCCCTTCTGCTCGACGTCACGCACGTTCTTATTGAGAAACGGTTGTTTGGTCCACGCGCCGTTTGGCTCGATGACGAAAATGTGACCGCTTTCACCGGCGAATCCCGACTGCGAGTCACGCAGCACGACTGCGTGCTTGAACATGCCCTCGGAATTTAAGTACGCGTTCTTTCCACCTGACTTCTTTGTTCCCGCATGGCCGGCCGCATTCAGCGATGTCACATCGACGATCCACCGTTGACGGATTTCGATGCCGCGCCTCACGTTCAGTCGGCCGGTGACAATGACGTTCTGGTCGCTCAATTTGTCGGTCAGTTTGCGAAGATCGGCGCGCTTACCGAAATCGAGTTCCCAGGTGACGCCGCGAGCGGTGATGGTGGTGCCGGTCGTCTCGCCACCAATTGCGAGGATTCCGGTTTTCAGCAAACCTTTGACCTCGACCTGAATGTATTGTTCGGCTGATCGGATCGGTCCCGCCCCTTTGCCGCGACCGGTTCGCGACTTCACATTTGACCGCAACGCGAAAATGTAGACGTGTGGTCGCAGGTCTTTGGTGCGTCCGCGTGTGTAGTTGAAAATGATTTGTTCTGGGTAGGATTCGAGAACTTCGTACGTCAACTTGTCCTGCCCGGAGCCGCGCCATGCAAACACGAGAGCCGTCTGATGCGTGAAATCGACCTGCTTCGACAGCAGTACCACATCGGCGGCCGCGAAATACTTGGCTGCATCCTTCTCGTTGCGAATGACCAACGGTTTATTGTGGCTGGAATTCTTATACACGTTGGCCTTTGGGCGCACGTTGGTGATGCGCTTGATTGCAGGGAATTCCAAAATCGGATTGGCGGACGCGATGGCAGTCGGCAAAAGCAACCCAACCAGCAAACCTGCGATACAGCGTCTTAACATCGTTCTTCTCCGTTTGTTGTGGGCAAACTAACGACGGTTAGACGCAGATGCAGCGAGAAAGTTCCGGCGGTTTCGCAAGATAAATTCTGTGCGAATTGGCTTGAGGAAGTGGCAAATATTGCCGCTGGGTCCCGCGGGACCCAGCCCGCGGGCTTTGTGACGCGGCATTAGAGCGTTAAGAAACGGCGCGTGATCGCCATCGCTTCCAGAGTGGCCAGACGAGTAATACGACCGCGATGAAAAAGAAGACGTACGGTAGCCATTCACCTTCGGTGATCGACGGCAAGCGGCCGCCGTGTGTCATCAGTCCTTTCGCCAGATTGTATTCCGCCTGCGATTCGAGCACGAAACCGATGACGAACGGTGCTAACGGGATGCGCCCTTTCTCCATCGCGAAGCCGACCAGACCGAACGCCAGCATGACCCAGACGTCGAACATCCGATTCGACAACGCATACGAGCCGACGACGCAGAACACCAGGATAATCGGTATGAGGTAGGTTCGCGGCACATCGACCAACCGTGCCAATTGACCGACGCCGGCCACCATGAACAGAAACATGAAACAGTTGGCGACGAAGAACGTGGCCATGATGGTGTAGACGATGTGTGGATCGTTCTGGAACAGCAGCGGCCCTGGTTGCAACCCGTGAATGACCAGCGCACCGAGCAGAATCGCGTCGATCACGCTACCGGGAATTCCCAAGGCAATCAGTGGAATGAGCGCCCCGCCAATGGTTGCGTTGTTGGCTGCTTCGGAACTGACCACACCCTCTTCAGCGCCGTGGCCAAACTTCTCCGGATGGGCCGAGAAGTTCTTTGCCGCCGAATACGCCATTGCCGATCCGATGTTGGCACCAATTCCCGGCAGGATACCGACCCACGTGCCAATGAGCGAGGACCGCAACAGGTTGACGGCTTGCCGTTTCCAGTCGGCGAGACTCATTAGCATTCCGCGGCGCGACATGCGAACGACCGTTCCTTCCTGTTCGATCTCAATGATGTCGCGAATGATCTGATTGACGGCGAACATGCCGATCAGCACGGGAAGCAGTTTGAAACCGTCACTCAGTTCGGTGAAACCAAATGTGAGCCGCAGTTCGCCCGTCGATGGTGAAAGCCCCGGCATCGCCAGCAGAATTCCCAGAAACCCGGAGAACATGCCCTTCGTAATCGATCGTCCGGAAACCGAGGCCATCAGCACCATCGCCATCAGGATCAGCGAGAAGTACTCGTACGGTCCCAGCAGTTCAATAGACCACCTCGCAATTGGCCGCGACAGTCCCACCAGAAAGAACCACGAGATCAGGCCGCCCACAAACGACGCGCAAATCCCCAATCCCAATGCACGACCGGGACGGCCTTGTTGTGCCAGCGGATAGCCGTCAAGCGTCGTCATGATGGAGGCGGGCGTGCCGGGAATTCGCAACAGGGTCGCCGTAATCAGTCCACCGCTGATCGAGCCGACATACATCGAAACCAGCAACACCATCGCATCGCTGCCGCCCATCGCGAACGTCAACGGCAAGGTGACGGCGATCAGCATCGCGCCGGTCAAGCCGGGAATCGCCCCCACCGTAATGCCCAGCGCAGTGCCAAGCATCATCAGACAGAACGGTCTGACGGAAAACAGCGATTCAAAAGCAGAGAGCAGTCCGTCCATCGAAATCCACTGTTAACAACATCTCAAAGCCCACGGGCCGCGCCCCGTGGGATGCAAAAACACTTCACGGAAGATCAATCTCAAACAGCCGCGTCATCACAAAATGCAATCCGAACGCCATCGACTGCGCGACAGCCAACACCCATGGCAGCCCGCGCGGCTTGAATCGCATCAGCGTCGCGCCGACGGCCAATACATA
Source organism: Planctomycetaceae bacterium (assembly GCA_018699955.1). GTDB lineage: Bacteria > Planctomycetota > Planctomycetia > Planctomycetales > Planctomycetaceae > JABISG01. The sequence goes on from JABISG010000147.1 coordinate 23,500, forward strand.
CACAATCGTGGCAATGCGAAAGTCGATCGCGGCGGCGCTCATCGCCAACACATATAAGAATGTCAGTCCCAAACAAATGCCCGCCAGACCGTTGCGGGGTGTCGTTTTCTTTGATTGTAGCGACATCGATGCCGCGCCGGTGTTTTGCATGCGAACCCGCCAATCCTGCAGCAGGACCAATCCCCCCAGCAGCGCGACCGCCGTGATGATGACGGCTACAAAATTGGGTAGCTTAACCGGCGGCGGTGGCGTGATGTCGGCATAGCGGGCCGACGATTCTTCCAGGTGTCGCCTCAGCGCCTCGCCACGCAGAAAGATCGGCTCACATTGAATCTCCGCCATCTTCCGTTGAACGTATTCGGTCTGCATCGCTTTCTCGAAGACGTCGGACAGCAACGCGACGCGTTCCGGCGGAGTTCCTTTCGGAAACCACCAGTAGAAAACATTCTTGCCGATGATCGGCTTTCCCGCCGCCGTGCGTGCGGCGGGAACATCGGGTGCCCCCGGGTGCGGTTCTTTCCCAAGAAACGCCAGCCCGCGGAGGTCGCCGAACTCCCCATATCGGAAGCGGGAGAATTCCTCGATGGAGAATCCGGTGACGTCGATATGGCCGCCTTGAAGATCGCCGTATCGATCCGCACCACCTCCCACCTGCGAGAATTGAAACTCTGCGCCCGGCCAACCGTCTTGCAGTTGCAAGCCGGCATAGTGAGTCAACGCGCCGAGGTTCGCGCCGAAATTGATCTCATTTGGTTTCTCGCGTGCCGCCCGCATCAGTTCTTCGAGCGTTTTGTACGGCGAGTCTTCTCGGACGGCAATCACCAGACCGACTTCACCGGTTCCGGCAATCGGCTCAAACGCCTGTGGGCCGTACTCAACCGTTCCGGAGAGTTGGGCCGTGAAAATCGCATCGTGCAGCACCAGCATCGTGTAACCATCGGGCCGGGCGTTCTTCACCCGCCGACTGCCGATAGTCGCCCCGGCACCGCCGACATTGATGATCGCCAACGGTTGCTTCAGCAACCCCTCGTCGGCAATTGCCTGCTTCATAATCCGGGCGAACGTATCGGTGCCGCCGCCCGCACCGAACGGCACGACCAGCTTGATCGGCCGATTGGGATACGCCGTTCCCGCCCCGGAATCGGAAAGCGTCAGCAACAGCCCAAGTGGCAGCAGGACCGCGTTCAACAAAATGGCTAACGTCAGGCGGAGGATACCGTCGTCCTTTGGAAGCAAAACACCGCGTGCGAATTGAGGGCGTTTACTCTATCCGAACCGTTGGAGCGATGCAAAACCACGGAGCGACCGTTGGAGTGCAGCACGTCATTTTTTGAGTTCCGGTTTGTATCCCGGTGAATCGCTCGGTATCTTTACGGGCGTCTGCTCAGGCTCGTTTCGTAACCGACGACGAGGAAACTGCGATGCCGATTTTTCTCCATTCCAAGTGTCGTTTTCTTCATGCGAGTTTCGCTGCGGCGCTGTTTGTGGTTGCGCTGATTTCGGGTTGCGGCAACGACCCGACCGCCGAAGGGCAAGCAGTTAACAACAGCGCCGATTCATCAACTGCGCTCACGCCGGAGCCGACTGGAAACGATCTTGTTCCGCAGACTTCCGAAGACCCGCCGATCCCGCCGCAGGACGGTACGCGGTTGGGGACCACCGAATCGCAGCAGGCCGTCGCGGAGACTGTAACGCCAGGACCCGTTGAGCCGAAAACAACTGAACCGGCAGTAAACGACGTTCGGCCGACGGCCGACACACCTGCCACCAAAAGTCCGATTGTGGGCGCATCGGAGGAAGTCGAAGATCCGCCGAAGGTATCGCGTCCGGTAACGCCGAAAGACGAAGTCTACACTGCCATCGACGATGCGATTCGCCGACTGCAGGTGAAAGACTACCCCGGATTCATCAAGTACTACCTGCAGGTAGATGTGATCCGCGAACTTCGGAGCAAGAGTGCGATGAGCGGATTTCTGTCTCGAATCAAGCAAGATCCCGCATCGTTCAATCGGGTGACCGAGTTGCTCAAAAGGGCGCGCAAGGCAACTCCGGAATTCAATGACACATTTACCGAGGTGACATTACGAATTATCGAAAAACCAGTCGATGGCAAACCGGCTGCCGTGGCGAGCGAGGGGACGGCACCGAAAACAACCAATGTCAAACTGGCGGGGTTTGGATCGGATTTGGACGTCGCCATTGGCAAGGCGGTGGCCGCGTTGGAAAAAGGCGACGTCGAGTTGTTTGTGACCAACATGTTTCCCGCCGGCGAACTGCGGCATCCAGATGCGAAGAAACGCCGGGCTTTAGTTGTCGGCCGCATGAAAGCAAACCCGGCTCCGGTGCAGCAGATGATTGCTGATCTGAAGGCGATCAAAGGGAAGACTCCAACAATGGAAGCCAAGGGCAGCGTCGCCTCGTTTCAGTTGGAAGGAGGGATGATTGTCAACGGCCAGTATAAAGTGAAGCTCCCGACGCGGACGTTCAAATTGCAGAAGGCGGAAAACTCGTGGCGGCTGTACGACCGCACCACGGCAATCCGTAAGGAAGTGGCAATGCAGGTGACGCTTCCCTTGCCAAAGTTCACGCCGCAAGGTGGCAAATTCGTCAAGCTCGAAAAAATTGGAGACAGTTGGCGAATACTGATGCTGAATTTTTGAGAAGCGTTAATTGGCTGATGGCGGCGATTAATATTGCTATCTTTCGCACAGACGATTCATTTGGAGTCCGTAATGAGCAGAATCAAACGGCAAACGACACGCGGCTTCACGTTGCTTGAACTGCTGGTCGTCATATCGATAATTGCCATTGTGATGGCGATCGCGCTTCCCTCGGTCCAACAGGCGCGGCAGGACGCGCGAGCGACGGGCTGCAAGAACAACCTGAAGCGGATGGCCATTGCGATGCACAACTACCACGACGTGCACAACACTTTTCCTCCCGCTTGGACGAATCACCACGCCAAAGCGGGCGCGGAAGTTCGCTTTGGTTGGACGGCATTTGTGCTCCCCTACTTGGATCAGGGGCCACTCTACAACCGGTTGGATTTCCAGGCGCAGAATCCACCGGTCAATAAGTTATTCCAGACAAGACTCACGGCGTATCGCTGCCCGGCCGATACGACGCCTCACATCAACGCGCTGCGCGGCAACTATGGCACGTCGAACTATTCCGCCAACTATGGACCGGTTGCCCCGCCGCGCTGGCTGCCGGGACGCATGAGCGCAGGCTGGCCCGGTCAAGCCGATACGCCGGTCAAGACCGATGGCGTCATGTGTCTGAACAGCCGCATCAGCATCCGCTACTTCACCGATGGGACGTCGAATACGTTTATGGTCGGCGAGCGATCGGTCACCAGCGGAGCTGGCATTTGGGTTGGAGTGGGCGGCAATGAATTCGAGAACGACCAGGTGACCGACTGCAGCGCCGGCAACGAAATCAATTCCGGGTTCGCCGCCTTCTCCAGTCGGCACTTCGGCGGCGCCAATTTCGCGATTGCGGACGGGTCGGTACGCTTCATCAGCGAGAAGATCGACTCTCGCGCCGGCATGGGTGGAAAAATGGGCACGTATCAGAAACTCAGCAACCGCTCCGACGGGCAGGTGTTCGGCGGATTCTGAATCTGGTCTATTTCTGCCTTCGGCACAACTGCCACGATTTCGCGGCAATTGGGACGGCTGCAGCGAGGGCGCCCCACAGGGTGATCGGTGGCAGTCCCCAATGCCACTTCTCTGGCGTCATCCAACCTTTCAGCCCGAATGCGACCATGTGTGCAATGACAAGGCCGAGACACAAATATCCGACGCGTTGTGTCCTCTTCCAACGAATCCCGCCAAGGGCCTTGGGCATCGTCGGCAATGTTGTGATGGCCGGAACGACCAGCGCCCACAACGCGACCACTCCAACCGCCAACCCCAAACCGCCGGTGAAGTTCAGCCGCCCATCCGGTCCGTAGAATTTGGCATAATAGGCTGGGGTGAGCAGACACATCGAGCAGAGGGCATGGATTGCTGCCAATGACAAACCCATCAGACCACAGAACTTAATCACCACCAGTTTCGTCTGCGGGTCTTCGTTGTGCCAGCGAATGACACGCCCGACGAGATAAGAACACGCCACGAAGGCAACAGCAGCCAACGACATGGCTTTATTCAGAATGAAGAGCGGGAATTGAGTCCACGAAACATCCCCTGCAATATGATATCGCAAAATCGCATAGGCCAGCGCGGTTCCAAAGATGACCCCAAACCACTTTGTTGTGACCGATCGCCACAGTCGCCCCTCTGGCGACTGAGATGTATCGTCTTCAAGGTTCATCTATTTCAAGTTCCGGAGAAGGGGCAATTGGGAGCCGTTAAAGGGCAGGCAAAACACCGAGCAAGAGCGAGATCATTGAACTTCCTTCGGCGTTATCGTCTCATGGAGTGATAGTACCGCGATGATCATGGCATCGCAAAGAAGACGCCTCGGTTGTGAGTGCGGTCGGATTGCGTGTCGCTTTGCCGTTCGTCCCTCCCGCACTCAAGTGTTACGGACTCCGACCAGCACCATCACCAATTTGATAACTGGATTTCAAGAATGCCGACGCAGCGAAGCAAACAGGAATCATGGTCCTTCCTTCACGTCAACGACAGTCACATGGGAACGGCGCGTTCGTATCGGTTTCGGCCGGCGGTTAATAAACGCTGGGCGGCGATCAAACAGCAGATGGCGGCAACCGATGCCGAGTTCCTCCTTCACGGCGGCGATTTGACGCGCGATGGGGAAACACACGAGTTCGAGTATCTGCAGGCGCGCGAGGACCTCGACACGCTGCCGTTTCCCTCGTTTGTCATTCCCGGCAACATGGACGTCGGCAACAAACACGCCGCCCAAAACGGTGCCAAACCGAAGTGGGACGAGCAGGGTTGGGGTTGGGATGATACCGACTGGAACATGTCCGAACGCCGCCTGAATCTGTTTGCATCGTACTTCGGGCCGACGCATTGGACGTTCAAGTACCGCGATATTCGTTTCACCGGGTTTTACGCGGCCGTCGCCGGTTCGGGTCTGTCGCATGAAGAGCGATTGTGGCGGATGCTGGAACTTCTGCCGAAGTTACCGCCCGCCAAACATCACGTCGCCATGATGCATTACTGGCCGTTCATCGAGCAGCCCGATGAACCCGCTTGGGATCTGACAATCGCCGAAGAGTACGACAACTGGTATTTCTCCATCGACGCGCCGCATCGGCAACGGTTGTGGCAACTGTTACAGGATGCCGGTGTTGAGATCTTATTCTGCGGACACGTTCACACCGGCCGACCGATGCAGTTGATCGACGGCATTCGCCTGTATCGAACACCCGCCGCCGGCAACACGGCGCAAATGACGGATCGCTGGCCCGAAATCGAAACCCGGTTCGGATTCCACCGCTGTGAGGTGACCGATTCAGGAATCGATGTGCAGTTCGTTCTCGGTGACGATCAATGCGAAGAGTTCGACACCTTCGGCCCTTGGGGGCATCCGACGATTGCTGAACGGGACTACTCAGCCGCGCGCGAGAAACCGCCACTTGTACCAGAGTGACGCGATGCTTCTCGCCCGCCTCGATCGTTTAGCCGCGACCCGCAGGGGAGCGCGACGCGTTAACCACTACTCCGCGCGATTCAACAGGCCGCGGGCTTTCATCCATTCGCCCAATCGCAGATGCCAGGTTGAGATCGGATTCGACGACGGGCGAATTCCGTATCCGTGTCCGCCGGTCGAGTAGATGTGTGCCTCGGCCGGTACGCCGGCTTGCTTGAACTGCGCCAACAGCATTCCCGCCTGGACACCGCGGAACGTGTCGTCGAGAGTGACCGCCATAAACGTCGGCGGCGTCTCTTTGGTGATTCTCACCAGCGATCCGATTTCCGCCCGGTTGTCTTTGTAATCGTTGCCCAGGTAAGCGGCATAGATGGGACACATGAAGTCGGGACGAGCGCTGAGTTCGTCCGCCTCATCGACACGGTCGTAGGTTTTGTCGTTGTAGTGCGTGCCGGCCATGACGGTCAAATGTCCGCCAGCGGAGAATCCGAGAATCCCGATGCGATTGGAATCGACTCCCCAGTCGGCGGCATTTCTTCGCATGATGCGGATGGCACGCTGTGCATCTTGTAGCGGTTCCCAGTGCGGCCGTTTTGGGTCGCGGCGGGGAACCCGGTACTTCAGAACGACGGCAGTCACTCCAATGGAGTTGAACCACTCGGCGACTTCCAGGCCTTCCTTCGGCCAGGCGAGAATGTTGTATCCGCCGCCGGGACAGATCACGATGCCACAACCATTGGCCGTCTTGGCCGGCGCGCGATACAGCGTCAGCGTCGGTGAATCGACGTACGTGATTCGCTCGGCTGTCTGTTTGGCCAACAGACTCCTGGCATGTGCCGCATCGATCGGCCGGGCATCCTTGGGAAGTCCGTTTGGCCAGAGCGTGACGACCGGCTTCTCTGCCGCGAGAGCCGACGTAGACATCGCCACAATTAACGCGACGCAGGTGGTTTTCATCATTTCAATTCCTCGCGCATTGGAACGCATAGTTGATGGATCGGTTTACAGTTTTTTCGCTGTTGTTGTCGCCAGGCAGACGGATCACCCGTTGCAATTGAGGCGATGCCAACGGCCGTCAGCAGAGTTCAACAGACTGATGAATCGATATTACCCTATTGTTGGCCCCGTTGCGATAATGCACGAACGCAGAGGATAGGCTGTTCTTCTCTGCGGCGCAACTGGTTTGATGTTAACGTGTTGCGGGAAATCTGTTGGCAGCTGAAGCGGGTTGGACGCGCACATGTTGGCAAATTCTGATGGATTGCTATAATCTCCCGCTCGTTACTCACCTCTCACACTTCAATTCCCATTCCATTTCGATTCCTGCCAACTTCCGAGTTTCGGCTGCTCGGGCGTCTGCGCAATGAATCGGCGAGGCACTCCGTTGATTGTTTTCTCGCGGCTCAATTTTCGATTGATCCCCTTGCTCGGGTTACTGTTGTTTCCGGTTTTCTGCTGCGGTTGCGGTACGATGATCAGCCAGTCGGCCACCGAACATCTGCTGCTCTCCGACGCGGTCGATCGGTCGATCGAGGAGATCGACTTCGGCACTCTGTCGGGAGAGAAAGTCTTTTTCGACACAAAATACATTCGCGCGGTGAAAGGAATCGGGTTTGTGAACTCCGATTATTTTATCAGCTCACTACGGCAGCAGATGGTCGCCGCAAACTGCCGGTTGCAAGACAAGATGGAAGAGGCCGACTTCGTCATCGAAGCGCGAATCGGAGTGTTGGGGTCGAATTCGCACGATGTCACATACGGTTTACCTCAGAATACTTCTGTAACGAGTGCGCTCAACACTGCGGCAGCCGTCATGCCGACCATGCCAGCGATTCCGCCGCTTCCGGAACTGTCGCTGGCCAAGAAACATAGCCAGATGTCGGCGGCCAAAGTGGCGTTGTTTGCGTACAACGTAAAAACCCGGCAGCCGGTTTGGCAGTCGGGCAATTCGGCAGCTTCGAGTAGAGCAAGTAACACCTGGGTTCTCGGTGCCGGCCCCTTTCAACGTGGAAACATCTACAAAGATCGCACGTTCAGGGCCTCCAAAGTCCGACTCTACTGGCCTTGGAGAAAGAAGCCGACGCCATCGACAATTCCTGTCAATTACACTGATAAGCACGTCTTCTTGCGCACAGATAAAAAGCCGAAACCTGTTCAACCGGAAAAGTTGCCGACAAAGAAAGACGAACCCAAAGCAGGGAAGTCGGTTGCGGCCAAGCCGAAGGAAAAAGAACAAGAGCCGAAGAAAGAAGAACAGAAGGATGACAAGAAGGGGCAAACGGCTTCTAAACCCAAACTGTCACCCTCAGTTCCCAATGATCAGAAGTTGCTTTGGCAAGGGCCTGAACTGATGATTGAGCGAGAAGCGGCAGCGAAGAAAGCCGAGGCTGAGACGCCAAAGAAGTGAGCGATCGCGCAGACTGAAGATACTTTCGTTTGCAGAGAGTATTGTGAAGTCGTACAGTGGCGTACTGCTGAAGGTATTCCAGCAAAGAGTGGTTTCGACCTGCCGTCGAAGGCCGAGCTGGAATCAAAACGCAGTTTGAGTACGCAATCGTTTCACAACCTGAATCTGGCGGACCCCGAATATGAATTCCCGCTTCCCGTTCTTCTTGACTTTTACCATTTTCTTCTCTTTCGCCACTGTGGGTCAGGCCGAGAAGGTCAAACGCAATATCCCCTACGCCGAGCCTGCGCACGAACGGCACGTGCTCGACATCTACACGCCCGAAAAATCCACAGAGAAATCCCTGCCTGTGGTCTTCTGGATTCATGGCGGCGGATGGCAGACGGGAGACAAGTCGAGCGTGCAAATCAAGCCGCGCGTGTTCACTGAGCGCGGCTTTGTGTTTGTCTCAACAAACTACCGGCTGCTTCCTGACGTGGAAATGGGCGTACTGACTCGCGACGTCGCTAAGTCGCTGGGGTGGGTCCACAAGAATATCGCCGAATACGGAGGTGACCCGAAGCGGATCTTCGTCATGGGACATTCGGCCGGCGCCCAGCTTGCGGCCCTGCTTTGCACCGACGATCGCTACCTGGAAGCGGAAGGCGTCCCGTTCGACGTTCTTAGGGGATGCGTCCCCGTGGATGGAGACACGTTCGATTTGCCGGCGATCATCATGACGGCCGAGTTTCGCCAGACGGTTCACGGCCTGCCGCTCCCCAAGTTTGGCCACCGTGTCAAGTTCGGCAACGATCCGAAAAAGCACATTGATTTTTCAGCTGTCACACACGTTGCCAAAGGGAAGGGCATCCCGCCATTTCTCATTCTCCATGTGGCCGGCCATCCCAACACCGCCGCACAAGCCCGACGCCTCGGCATGGTCCTGAAGGATTCCGAGATTCCAACCACGGTGTACGGAGCGCGGGAAACAACCCACAACAAACTCAACAACGACCTCGGCCTGCCCGACGACCCCGCCACCAAGCTGTTGTTTGATTTCGTCGACAAATGGCGGAAGAAGTGATCGAGCTTTGATAGTTAGAACCACCGTTGGGCGAACCAACAATGTCGAACATTCCGTCCAGACGGGGGAGCGTCGGCGCATTGACAGCGTCAGGAGCCGCTCTCGTGCTGGCCGCATTCGTGTTCACTTCACCTCCTACAGCGATGCTGGATGAGGATGTCATCACATCAGACGACAAGTTGATCATTGAAAGCTCTGTTCTCCTGCTGCTCGCCGATGAACGTCAAAGTTCCGGATGGAGACACAAGTTCGATGCTCTGCTTGATTTCAATACATCGACTGACATTGGTTGGGTATGGTCCACCGGCATCGACTATGATCGTAAAACAGGTTCGATCAATGGCTATCGCATTCCAGATGAAATCGAACGTCATCTGAAGCGTCGCAATCAAAGGTCATGTCGTCTCCGATTTCGGCCTCGTGATAATCGAATCCGTCTTTGCGATCTTGAATCTGAGTTGTTCAACCCACCCGGCCCGCGCACGCGGTTCCCGCGTATGCCGATCACTGAAATGGTCGAGCGTTTCCCCGGTTGCCGACATTGGGTTCAGGTCAGTCTGCCGGGATATTCGTCCGATGGGACGCAGGCCATAGTGCAACTCCACTTCGGCCCCGACATGCATGGGGCGTTTGCACGGTATTGGTTTCATCGTGTGAATGGTCAATGGCGACTCAAGGCTCAGCAGTGCGTCCATATGAATTAGGCTGCTCGTTCGACAGGCCACAAAGCTGCAGCGTTCGGCATCCCGGCCGAATCCGTTGGAAAACATTGTTGCGCTTCTGAGGCTTGCTCGCGCGGCGTGATTTGGTAGACTTCACCCTCGCCACCGCCTTTCCGGTCAAACGGGGAGGTGGTGACGCGACACCGGACGGGTTTCAGTGGAGCCTGAACGGACATGAAGACACAGTGAAGTGAGGCAGTAAAACACGATCCGGAGAGATGGCAGAGTGGCCGAATGCGCAGCATTGCTAATGCTGTGTTCGGGTCAAACCGGACCGCGGGTTCGAATCCCGCTCTCTCCGCTCGAATTAGGACTTACGGCGATTTGCCGTGAGTCCTTTTTCAATGGGAGTCAATTCATCGCGACAGTTTTTCCGCTCCGGTGTATCCGTTTGTTATGTTGCGTCTTCCGTGTACTCTCTTCCCGGGGACATTTTGAGGAATCCTTCCAACCAATAGGTGCTTCTTGAGGATATAAGCGCACCCGGGAAAATTGAACCATCGGCAGTCTTACAAGGGAAAATACCAACGTATGAATCAGCGTCCTCTGGTATCGGTGGAAGCGTCCTTTGTGCGTTGTTTTGTATGTATGCGATATCGCCACTCACGATTTCACAAAGTGCGATTCCATGCTTTTTCGCATATTCTTCAGCTCCAGATTGGAATGAGGCTGTTGCGATTACGAATCCTTTTTGTGCGCCGACCGATTCCTTTTTGGATTTAAGCGTTTGAATCACGTCCCTCTTGATTGGGTTCTTGTGTTTCTTGCATTCACAGACCACGAGGAATTTCGCACCACCAAACGCGGTGAAGCGAATCGTTACGTCAAATTTGAATTCGCCATCCATTCCCTCGACAGAATCAAGGTGTTCAGCCGAGAATTCATCAAGTCTTTCAGCGAACGATTCAAACCATGCCTTCACAGTCAGCTCGAACTCCTCAGGTGTGATTTCGTCGCGACTGGGGAAGTGTTTCATCGATCAAGCAAAAAAACTAACTGTGTATCAGCACCAATTCCGAATAACGTGCGGACGTTATTCGGAAACGAATTCGTCGAAATCCGCCGGAGAACGGATGCCTCATCCGCGCCGACCGAGAACGTAAGTATAGATCGTCGCCGGTCGAATGTCACCGAGGCCGAGCTGCCCCAGGCCGAAGTGCAAGCCACCAGCGTTACTCGATGTGGTCGAGGCCTTCTCGTACGTCGAGCAATGCGTCGAGGTGCGTTGTCTTCAGGACACCCTGCATGTCGTCGGCCGCGTGGTAGATGTGGACCTCGATGCCTTGCTGTTGCACCGATGCCAGGATTCCGAGTACCCAACTGGAGACGACTCCGACTTCCGCCAGATCGACAACCAGCAGCTGGCAAACGTCCGAGCCGACCAACGCGAGCAGTCGGTCCAAGCATTCATCGACGGAACGCGGTTCCGACAAGTGCTTTCCCTGAAAGCCGACAATTGTCAGCGGGCCGGTTTTATAAACGTGGAAGAATTCTGGGTTTGCCATTTTATCACCTGTCAAACTCGAACCGGTGAGTCATTCGATTGACGATTTTTCTCAGCGCCCTCATCGTCCCGCCTTCGGACGACGATCATTCGTATGGTCTTGAGGCGTGTCGCAGACGAAAATGTATCGCCTGAGTCGAGACAGTGGCCCTCACATTTCAGAAAGACGGCCTTGTAAATCACGCTTGATCAACAGGAGACGATCGCAAGCAAGGCAGCGCGCGCGAACCCCATTCGGTAACCGATGGGCAGCCAGCAACTCGGCGTGCGAAAGTCCAGCGTGGAGACGTCGAGTGCTTATTGGTATAACGCAGCTTAGTCCGATTGGATCACTGATACCACCGTTTCGTGGTCGGATTTGCGTCAATTCTGTATCCGGCGGTATTTTCTGCTCCCGTCTCTAAAATGACTTGAAACCCGACTAGCCTGCTAACACGATCGTCCATGCCGGATTTGAGAAACTCCACCCCAGCGCCGGTTCTTCCCATCAATGCCGACGAAGCGATCCTCGTCCGCGGAGTGCGGGTGAACAACCTGAAGAATATCGATGTTGATATCCCGCACAATCAACTCGTCGTGCTGAGTGGAGTCAGCGGCAGCGGAAAGAGTTCATTGGCGTTCGACACGCTGTTTGCCGAAGGACAGCGGCGGTACCTTGAGAGTCTATCGACGTACACGCGGCAGTTTCTCGATCAATTGGAGCGGCCCGACGTCGATACGATCAGTGGTCTTCCCCCGACCATCAGTATCGATCAAAAAACCGGTTCGGTCCGTCCCCGCAGCACGCTGGCCACCACCACTCAAATTTATGATTACCTTCGATTGCTGTATGCACGGGCCGGTCAGGCACATTGCCCGCAGTGCGGAGTCGCCGTCTCGCGGCAAACCTCACAGCAAATCGTCGATCGCATTCTCGAACTCGAAGAGCGGCGGAAAGTGATGATTCTCGCGCCAATGGTGCGCGGACGCAAAGGGCAACACAGGGGAGTGTTCGAGAAAATCAGCCGCGAAGGTTTCGTTCGCGCACGTGTGAACAGCGAAGTCATCGATGCCGCCGATCCACCCGAATTGAGTCGCGGCAAGACACACCATATCGAAGCGGTTGTCGACCGGATAATTATCAAGGAAGGCATTCGTCCGCGATTGCAGGAGTCGGTCGATCTGGCTCTCTCGCACGGGCAGGGGGCGTGCCTGGTGAGTTTTCGCGACGGAGAAACGTGGCATGATCGACTTTATAGCGAGCGATTTGTCTGCGTCGAGTGTGGGGAAAGTTTTGCCGAATTGGAGCCGCGCACATTCAGCTTCAACAGCCCTTACGGTGCATGTCCGGAGTGCGAAGGGCTGGGCAAGGTGCAGGCAGATGACGCCGACGGGAAAACGAGTGGCGACATCGACGAGCAACAGGTTTGCAAGGAATGCAACGGCAGCCGACTGAACCCGTTTGCGCGGTCCGTCACATTCGGTGGTGTGCGACTGCACGAATTAACGGCGTTATCGGTCGCCGAGGCAAGCGTAGTGATTGGCAGGATACAGAAAGAGTTGCACGCAAATGCCGAGTACGGTTCACTCACTCCGGAAGGCAGGTTGGCGGCCGAAAGAACGTTACCGGAAATCGCTTCGAGACTTGGTTTCTTAGAGAAGGTCGGGCTGGAATATCTTTCGCTCGACCGCACGACGCAGACACTTTCGGGCGGTGAATTTCAACGGGCGCGGCTTGCGGCCGGGCTTGGCTCCGGTTTAACCGGCGTCTGTTACATTCTGGATGAACCGACCGTCGGCCTGCATGCCCGCGACAGCGAGCGGCTGATTCTCGTGTTGGAGGAACTGCGCGAGCAGGGGAGCAGCCTCATCGTCGTCGAACACGACGAAGAACTGATGCGGCGGGCCGACTATCTCATCGACATCGGACCCGGTGCTGGAACGGATGGCGGAGAAGTCGTCGCGGCCGGGACGCCGGACGAAGTCGCCGCACAAGCAGATTCGGCGACGGCTCGATTCCTGCGCGATGGTTCGCCGGTGGCTACGGAGGATCGGCGAGCCATTGATCACGAACATGCGTTGTCGATTTACGGTGCGCGGCTGCACAATCTTCGCGATGTCGACGTAGAGATTCCACTGGGCGCATTGGTCTGCGTTACGGGCGTCAGCGGATCGGGGAAGAGTTCGCTATTCACGCAAACGCTTGTTCCCGCTCTGAAATTGGCAGTCGCCGGTAAGCCGATCAGCGGACCGTTTGAGCGTCTGGAAGGCGTCGAGAACTTCACGCGAATTGTGGAGATCGATCAGAAGCCGATCGGTCGTTCCGGGCGATCAAACGCGGCAACCTACACGGGCCTTTGGAACGAAATCCGCAAGTTGTACGCGCGGACTCGCGATGCCCGGCTGCGGGGTTACAAGGCCCGTCGATTCAGCTTCAATGCACGCGAGGGGCGTTGTGATCACTGCAAAGGAACGGGAGCCGACCGCATCGAAATGCAGTTCCTGCCCGATTTGTTCGTCACTTGCCCGGTTTGCAAAGGAGATCGGTTCAACCGACAAACACTTTCCATTCGTTTCGCCGGCATGAATCTGGCCGACGTGCTGCGGCTGAAAGTCAGCGATGCGTTGCAGCGATTTGAAAACGTACCGAAATTGCATTCGTTGCTTCAAACCCTCGACGATGTGGGCTTGGGATATCTCGAACTGGGGCAGTCATCGTTGACACTTTCCGGCGGTGAGGCGCAGCGCATCAAACTGGCCGGCGAACTGACGCTGACGGCCCACACGCCCACGCTCGTCTTGCTCGATGAACCAACCACCGGGCTGCATCCCGTCGAGACGGCACGGCTGATCGCGACGCTGCAACGGCTCGTCGAGCAGGGCAGCAGCGTCGTGGTGATCGAGCATCAGCTTGATGTCATCGCCGCCGCCGACTGGGTGATCGACATGGGACCCGAAGGCGGAGCCGGCGGCGGCCAATTGGTGGCCGCCGGGACGCCAGAAGAGATCGCAGCCATCACGGAAGGCCACACCGGAACCGCACTGCGTCGGCATCTTGCGCGGGACGACAAAATTCCGCCGACTAAAACCACATCACCGACGTCGTGATTCGATCAGGAAATCGCCCCTCAGTTAACGGGTGCCACTGGCCTGTCGAGAATCGACTGGGTGCTCTCGGGATCCACGAACTGGTGACCGGCTCTATTCTGCGGCTTCCTCACCGTCCGCTGCGGGTTCCGGTTCTTTCCAGTCCATCAGGTGATCATCCGGTTCCGTCAACGACATGTGGTCGTCTTTGCCATCGGCGGCGGAAAGTTCGATGCCCGATTCGGAGAGCATGGTGGCGTGTTCGGAATCGCCTTCGATCAAGCCGTCGTCGTTAATGGCACGCCACCACTGCAGGTGGGGCCAATCGCGGCGAACGGTTTTCAGGCAGGTCATCATCGTGCGGCCTTTGGTTCCAGCACTAAAGCCGGCACGTCCTGCGATGTCGCTAAATTTCGCCACTTTGTCGGCTCGTTTCAGTTCCCACAGGACTTCCGCCACTTCTTGTGCTCGCGTGGACACCATAGCCGATACCTCTTTCTCTTCTTGTGAAAAACAATTTCGAGTCGCCCGTTAAAACCTTCGTCGCCGACGAATCGTGATCCGATTCAGATCAGTCGTCGCGTAGCCGGTTCACGGCAGATGGCTCTCTGAGGATGCAAAAAGTCCCCGTATCAAGCCAAGACGGTCTTCCCGGACAGACAATCAACTTCCCTGTTTCAAAGCCTGAGCATATGGTCGGCGACTCGAAGGGAGTGCCGGAATTGACATCAACAACTAGTTCAGTTTGCATACCAGTTCAATACCTATAGATTACACCATCGGTGGGGCTGTCACAAGTCCGCGCGCGACCGCTGGGGCGGTTGAAAAAGTGGATAATTCTCGATTCAAACGGTCTTTTCATGGTAGATGAATTTGCTGGAAACGGTGTGCGATTTCGGTACCCGGAATTGTGGGAATTGACCGAACAGCAGAACGAAGACGGGGTTGCGATGACCGTTTCCGGTCCCGGGACCAGTTTCTGGACGCTGCAGTTGTTTTTCGATGCTCCCGCGCCGGAACACGTGATTTCGCAAGCCGTCGAAGCGTTTCGCGGCGAGTACGACGAATTCGACTTTTACCCCGTCAGTGGCGAACTTTGCGGCCGGCCGGCCTCCGGAGGCGACGTCGAATTCGTCTGTCTGGAATTGATCAACAGCGCATTCCTGCGAGCGTTTCAGACTGAGCGTTTCACGGCATTGGTCCTGTTTCAGGGAACCGACACCGAGCTGGAAGAAACCCGCAAGACTCTCGATGCAATCACAGCCAGTCTGCACTGCGACAGTGACGATGGCGGACAATTAGAGGGTTCGTAGTGACCGCATTCACGCGGTTTCCGTGCATTTATCGACCTGCCCGCAATTGCATTAATTGAAATCGGCCGACGTGAGGTTCCAGCATGCGGTTTCCGTACTCGTCGTGCAATTCGACATCGAAATTACGGCGGCGAGCGAGTTCGATGAAGGAGGCTGCTGTCTGCCGGCCGGCATCGCCAATCCAGCAGCAACCGCGCTCTTCGAGCATGACTGCCAACAGATCCAGCAATGGCAGGTGATCGCTGACATCGTATACGACGTCGCACGCCAGAATCACGGGGAAACGCTCCGAAATCGGTTCTCGCCAATCGAGAACGAGAGCACCGGCTTTGTCGAATCCGTTGGCATGGGCGTTGTGGTGTGCCAGTTGGACGGCGTGCGGCTCGTAATCGCTGAACGTCACATCCAACCCGCTGGCTAACCCCGCCAGGCCAACCAGTCCCACGCCGCATCCTAATTCCAGAGTGCGCGTTGCATCGGTCCAATTGGCCGATGCAATCGCCTCGGCCATCGGTCGAGCAGATGTCCAAAGGTGGGGCCAGTAGGGCGCGTAGTCGTCGTCATCTGGTCGAGAGGCGAGGGTCTCGGGGTCGCTTAGAAACTCGTTGGGGTCGGCCGGTAGCGCTAGGGAAAATGTCTGCGAACCGATCACAACCTCGCGGCTCATCCAGCCTCCCGGAATTACCGGAAGTCCACCGGCATTCGGGCCGAAGCCCGAATCCGGCAAACGCGAGATATAATCATCCGATCCAGACACGATCGAAACTCCCGGTCGCGGCTGGCTTTCACGACTGCACCGCGATCGGCGTTATTGATTACGGCCCTCAATGGCAACCAACAAGAGTCCGCCCGCGAGAATCAAATAGGGGCTGATGGTCGATTCCGGATAAACCGTGACAGTCATGCGATGGACGAACAGATTGAAGTGCGTGCGGAACAGCGCCAATTCATTTCCGTCGGCGTCACGCAGCATGAATTTCTGCGGGATCAACTTGCCCAATGGGAGAAAGCGACGAACCAACGCCATGCCGGTGCTGTCCTCTTTGATGGTTCCGATTTCACCATCGTTTCCATCCAGCACGATCCACTCGTCCCGAAGAATGGACTTCAAACCTTTGCGCTGTAGTGCCCCGATCTTCTTGTCTTTCTTGCTGTCAACCACATCGTAGGCGGCGCTGAAGTCAATCACCTTGCGGGCCTGGATGATCAACCGCTCCTCGTCCATCGACTCGTCGGTGTAGAGTCGAATGTCCTCCTTCAGCTTGAATGCCTTCTGCTTGCTGAAGCCGATCAGTTTGTCGTTGGAATCGTAAATGTGAAATTTCGCACCAAGAAACGAGAGGACTTTTCGTCGGATTGTGAACTCAGTGCCGGTTGATCCCGTTGACATCGATCAGGTCTCCTCGGGGAAGTGTATGAGGGCGTAGGGGAATCGTTTGTTCTCCCGAAGAGGAGAGGATGATGTTACAGTAGCCAATTATCAAGTGAACCGTTCGGTTAAATTCCGCCGTGGCCGTCGATTGTCATCTTTGAATTGATTGCCAGAAATGTCTTCAGAAGTGATTTACTGGATTTGGGCGGCACTGTTGGTGCTGTGCGCTGTGGCGGCTTGGTTCGCAACGCTGTTCTCGTTGCCTGGAAATTGGGTGATGGTGGGGTTGATCATCATCTTCGCGCTCTTCTACCCCGAGGGCGAAGGCCGCGGAGTTGGTTGGATTGGGGTGGCGGTCGTTGCGGGGCTGGCTGTCGTGGGAGAAGTCATCGAGTTTGCTGCCGGTGCCGCCGGCGCAGCCAAAGAAGGCGGCAGCCGACGCGGCATGCTGCTGGCCATTCTGGGAACAGTTGTCGGCAGTATCGCGGGCGCAATCATCGGCGTGCCAATTCCCGTTGTCGGCTCCATCATTGCGGCAGTTGGCGGCGGTGCGCTCGGCGCGTTTTGCGGTGCCTACCTGGGTGAAACCTGGAAGGGCAAGACATCGGCGGAAAGCCTAGCCGTCAGCAAGGCCGCTCTCATCGGACGACTGTTAGGGACGATGGCGAAACTGATCGTCGGTGCAGTGATGGTTGTCGTTATTGCGCTGGCGGTGTTCGTCGGTTGGCTGTAGCACACTGTCAATACACGATTTAACGTAATACGACTGGCTCGCCCAAGCTCAAGCGTCAGTCAGAATTGGGAGGCGAAGCTCCGGCTAAGCCGCGTGTGGGATGGCTCTATCGCGCGCATGTTGAATGACGCGATCGACGAATGCGAAAAATGAATTTGTGGCGTCGCTTGGGCGTAGTGTATGCGGCTCGGCCGGAGCCTCGCCCTCCCAAGTTTACGATCTGCCTACTTAGGCAAGGCTGACTACTTCGTGTATTCAATCAACACGCCGTGACTGCAGGCAGCGCTGTCGTCTGGGCGAAAGTCGCGGTGCAGTGACACGATTCGCGCACCCGCGTCGATGTGAAATGCCAGCACGGGGTCGATCAGGTTTCCATCGGAGTCGCGTGCCTGAATGTAGTCGTCGATGGGAGTTGTCGCGTGTAGCGAATAGGCAGCCGGTCGCGTGAAGCCGACGATTCGACGGACGCCGGCAAGGCTGCGGGCCAACTCAATCTGACGATCAACCAACAATCGTCCCAGTCGATGACCGCGAACTTCCGGCAGCACACCCACGCCAACAAGTTGGTAAATCTCGCCGTCGCCGGTGTGCGAGCGCGTGAAGCGATTCCCGTCGGTGATTGAATCGTAACTGTGGGATTGGGCAGCCAGGAACTCTGTCGTAATTCGCTGGGCCGAGGCCGTGCCGACAATTCGTCCCGCGGCAATCGCCACGAGTTGGCCATCCGCATAGGCGGCGATCCGCGCGGCGAACTCGTCGGCGGTTGTCGCCAGCGGCGCGGGCCAGCTTTGCCGATCGACATCGGCCATGGCTGCGGCATCGTCGGCGGTTGCCGGGCGCACGGTTATTTCTCGGTCAACCATTCATCCAACACCGAGTTGTTGTGTTCGCCAAGCTGGGGGGCATGCGGCGAAAGTGGGGGAGCGTGGCCGTTCATTCGCAGCGGCGATCCAGCCGCCAGAAACCGTTCACCCGCAGGGCTCTCCATCTCGCGGAGCATGTCGCGCGACTGCAGTTGCGGATCGGCAACCACTTCGGCAACATTCCGAATGGGAGCCGCCGGCACACCGGCCGCTGTGAGCAATTCCAGCCAATGCGCTTGCGGGTGTTCTTGCAACCGTGCCGCGAGTGTCTCATTGAGAAAGTCGGAATTGTCTGTCCGCGAGGCATTATCGGCGAGGCGGGGATCGTCGGCCAATTCCGGCTGGCCGATCACTTCACACAGTTTACGCCAAAGGGCATCGTTGCCTGCCGCGATGACAATCGAACCGTCGGCGGTGGGAAACGCCTGGAATGGCGTGATCGACGGGTGACGTGTCCCCAGTGGGACCGGCACATCACCGGTGACCGCATGCCGGGCGATGGCGTTCTCAAGCGCCGCGACCGCGCAATCGAGCATCGCGACGTCGGCAACGCAGCCTTCACCCGTCTGGTCGCGATGCCTTAGCGCCGAGATGACGGCGATCGCGCCGAACATGCCGGTCAAAATGTCGCTGATCGACGTGCCGACGCGCACCGAGTGTCCCTCACTTTCGCCGGTAATGCTCATCAGCCCACTCATCGCCTGAATAATCACATCGTAGGCGGGCCGATTGATGTTGCCGGTATGACCGTAACCCGACAGCGATGCGTAGACGAGTCGCGGGTTCACCTTTTTGAGATCGGCCGCCGAGAGTCCCCAGTCGGACATCGTGCCAGGCCGGAAATTCTCGACCAGCACGTCGGCCTGCTGGGCGAGTCGAAGGAACGTCGCGCAATCGGCTTCCTGCTTGAGATCCAGCGTAATGCTCTTCTTGCCGCGGTTGATGCTGGCAAAATACGCGCTCAATCCCGACGGCAGGAACGGGCCGAACTGACGCGAATCGTCACCGCTATCGGGCCGCTCAATCTTGACGACTTCGGCCCCGAGGTCGGCGAGAATCATCGTGCAATACGGGCCGGCGAGGACGCGTGTGATATCGAGCACGCGCACGCCGGACAGCGGTTGCGGGTGCGTGGTCGTGTTTGTCGCTTCACTCATTTGTTTTGGTTCAATCCCGGCCAACCATGTTGTACTTAGTCGTCGCGTTATGGCACGACGGAACCGCATGAATGCGGTCACTACAAACCTGCTTATCCGGCCGCATTGCCGCCGTCAACCACAATCTCCTGTCCGGTAACGTGTCCGGCCGATTCAGACGCGAGAAAGAGCGCGACTTCCGCGACATCCTGTGGCGTGCCGAGTTGTGCGGTCTTGAGCGGGCCAGTCAGTTTCGCCAGTAGCTGTTCGGTCTGTTTTGGTGACACGCCGATCTTCCGCCACATCAGTGTGTCCGTCGGTCCGGGCGCAATGCAGTTAACACGAATGCGGCGCGGTGCCAATTCCACTGCCAGCGAACGAGCCGTCGCAGCAACGGCTGCTTTTGTTGCATTGAATGCGCCGAGTCCACAGCCCTCTCGCATTCGGCCGGAAAGACAAATCACAGCGGCATTGGAATTGAGATGCGGCACGAATGTGCGAACGGTGTTGAGGGTCCCCAGGAAGTTGACCTGCAACTGCAAGTCGATCTCTGATGCATTGGCATGGACAAGTGGGGCAAGACGGGCGATGCCGGCCGCTGGGACGAGAATATCAGTTTGGCCGAACCGCCGTGATGTCGCCGTCGCCAGTCGTGCGAGGTCTTCGCCAACGGTCACATCGCCGGTCACTGTCAGCACACGCGCCGGTGCCAGCGCAGCGACTTCTTCCAACGGAGCGGCGCTCCGGGCAAAGAGAACGACTTTGGCCCCCTCGCTGAGGAAAAGCTCAGCTGTCGCACGGCCGATTCCGCTACCGCCCCCGGTAATGACGGCCACTTTGTTCAACAGAGTTTGCGGCATGGGGACACGCGACCGACACCCGGCCTATTTCTTTTTCGGTGCCGGCTTGAGGACAGTGAGCCAGAGGTCGGAAGTCTTTGATGTCAGGCCGGCAATTGGTGCGGTCGCTTTGCGGACGCGTTTGTCATCGTCGCCTTTGGGAGTCCCGACAATCTGAAAACCACTATCGACAATGATATCTTCCGCTGCCGTCAGCACCAACTCGACCTTCTTTGCCGTCGCCTTGTCTTTAGCAACTGAGGCGACCGCTGTGACGGCAACACCTTCCGGCAAACCGGTCGCGGTGATTTCGATGTCGCCAGCGAATCCTCGCTCGCGCGTGACTGTCACCGGAAGTTTCAACGGTGTCCCGGCGGTCAGTTTGAATGTGTTGGCCGCTGCGCCCAGTTGGAAGTTGGGCGTCTGCAATTCTGCGGTGAGACGATATGCGTACCGCAATCCTCCGTGACCGAAGAGGTCGGAGACCGAGAGAACATATTGACCATCTTTGGGAACCGTATAGTCCAGCGCGGGGTCGAATTCGCCGCGTTTGGGGTCATCGACACGCTTCAAAACCTTACCGGCTGCATCCTTCAACTCAATCACCGCATCCAATTCCTGCCCGAGCGAGCGGGAGTCGATGCGGAGGGCGAGCCGTTCTCCCTTCTTCGCGGTAAATGCAAATCCGTCTTCATCTCCTGCCGACGAAATACAACCGGTAATTGTTGCTGGCAGGGTGAACTCAATCGACTTGTCTGCGACGTCTGGCTCCGGCTCGGAAATTGATGCGTGCTCATCGACTCGTACTTCGAGCGTGTTGGCTAGTTGGGCATGATGCACCCGCACCGTCTCGGCATCGCCGGTCTCGGGGATCGAGAACGTCTGAAGCGAATCATTGAGGTTCCATCCACGCAATTGCACCGAGCGGCCTGCGCCGCGCGTCACCGAGAACGGAATCGTGTGATCGACAAACGGCCCGTTTGTCAGTGTCAGCCGGTAAATGTAGGTCGCTGCTCCAGCCAGCCGAATCGAACTGTTTGGCTTCGACGGGAAGGCAAACACGCGCACGAAATGCGTACCTGTCGTTGTTGCCGTGAATGCGAATTGCGGGTCGAAACCGCGGGCGTCGTCGTTCTGCTGAAGCACGAAACCCGCCGGCGAGACCACCTGCAACAAACCGTCCATGGGAGAACCCAACAGGCCGTTCGCTTCGAGCGAGGCAACCAGCGTTTCGCCCGCTTTCAAGGGTACGGCAAAGACATCAACATCGCCGGCCTTCGCCAGCGCACCGTGAACGACGACCTGTGTGGAAGAAAGTTGTTGTGCTTTTTTCAGTTCGTTATTCGGTTCCTTGTCGAGCGTTTCGGTGAGAGTGCCGACGACGAATGGACGCAGAGCCGATGCACCTTCGGCATTTGTGAGGCGAATCCAACAGAGGCCGGGTTGCGAATCGGCGGGTACTGCGACGGTGAATTTCGAGCCTTTCTCAGGAACGGTAATCGTCACGTCGTCACGGCTGCACCATCCGCGCACGGGCGGAGTTCCCAAGCTACCGGAAATCGTTACCTCAACCGTCTTTCCGCGCTGCGCACCGGCGGGCAACAGCGATTTCAATTCCGGCGCTGCGGCAAACGCGGAGTTAGTAACCAGCACAGTGAGCGCGAAGGCAATTGCGATGCGTAGATTCACGATTGTAGCTCTTTGGTGTATGAATTTCGCTTGCGGTTTAGCGAGCCTGAGAACATCAATCGACCGCGAAACCGCAAGCGGGATCGTTCATCAAGAAAAATATCAACCCATCACTTCAACAATGGGTGTGGGGTCGGAAACCAAATGTGCCGGGCGGCCCTGCGGGGTGTACAGCAGCTTGTCGGGATTGACGCCCAATTTGCGGTAAATGGTCGAGGCGAAGTTCTCGGGCGATTTGACGTTATCGACGGCCGAATAACCGGCGCGGTCGGTTGCACCGACGACTGTTCCGCCCGGCGTTCCGCCGCCGGCCATTAACACCGACATGGCATTGGACCAATGATCGCGTCCGCCACGGGAGTTCACTTTGGGCGTCCGCCCGAACTCGCCCAGCATGACAACGAGCGTCGAATCCAGCATGCCGCGATCGTCCAAATCGTCGATGAGCGCCGCAACCGATTGATCGAGGCCCGGCATGCGTGAGTTGAACCGCGAGAAGATGTCGCCGTGATGATCCCAACCCCCTTCGTACAGCGTGATGAACGGCACGCCGGATTCGACCAACCGTCGCGCCAACAGCGCCCGTTGCCCGAATGCATCACGGCCGTATTTGTCGCGGAGGGAGTCCGATTCGGAGGCGATGTCAAATGCCTTCTGAGCCTCGGGCGAGGTGACCAGATCCATGCCCTGTTGATAATAGGTGTCGAGTCCTGCGACGGGGTCGGCTGCCACCGGTTGTTCGATTCGCGGCAGATGATCGACCAACTTTCGCAAATCGGCACGATGGGTGAAGCGGTCGTTGGAAAGTCCTTCGGGCAATGCGACATCGCGAACGCGAAAATTTGCGCTCGATGGGTTGTCTGAAACGACAAACGGGGCATACTTCGCACCCAGAAAATTCGGGCCGCCCGAACGCGACATTCGCGGCATCGAAAAGTACGCCGGCAGGCTGGCAGCCGACTGTCGCTCGTATGCCGTCACCGAACCGAGGCTGGGATGAAAGCTCACAAACGCGCCGCAGCCAACGGGAATACGCGGCGGAGAACCGGTCATCATGTAGTGGTTGCCCGCGCCGTGATTTCCCTGGTTGTGCCGGATTGAGCGAATGATGGCGTAGCGATCAAGTCGCTCGGCAAGCTTGCGGCAGTGTTTCGAAAACTGAACACCGGGCAACTTGGTTGAGATGGCTTCGAAGTCGCCGCGGATCTCCGCAGGCGCTGCCGGTTTGGGATCGAATGTTTCGTAATGTGAAGGGCCGCCGTCCAGCCAGATGAGAATGCAGCTTTTGGCCTTTGCGGTCGGCTTATTCCCCTCGGCAGCGTTGCTGCGCAGTCGCAGCGCGTTGGCCAACCCGCCGCCCAGCAGCGAACCCAACCCGAGTTGCAGGCAGTTGCGTCGCGAGAATCCTTCACAATTCCGATGTCCCACCATGAATTCATCCTTATTTGGTTGAAGCGAACGTTTGGAGCGCTCCGCTTTCGCGTCGCGGCTGACCTAGTTTTTGAACACAAACTCTGGCGTATTCAGCAGCGCCCAGAGTAGATCTTCGGTCGCGATGCGGCGGTTTGTCCCCTCTTTGTCGAAAAGACCGGTGCCGATTCTCAACTCTTCGGTGTCGGGAAACCGCGAGTAAACGAGCAAATACAATTCCTCGACAATCTTGGCCGGTGTCTGTTTGGCGTCGGCAAGTTTTGCGGCGCGGCCTTTATCACTGGTTGCTTTGCTATACAGGTTTCGCGCATTCATCAGATGCAAAGCCTGGACGATCGTCGTGTCGCCGGTTCGTTCGCAGGGCGGATCCTGGTTCGGATCGGGGCGGCCGAACGCGTCCAGAAAGATCGACTCGATGCGGTGTGTCCACAATTCCTTCGCCAGAGAACCGGCCGGCATGGCTGCGAAAGTTTCCGGAACGTCGGTGATGGCGGTGATGGCGTCGAGCAGAACTTCCGCCCGCAATCGCTGCCGGTAATATCGTGAGTAGTTTCGCGTATCGACCACGTTCCGCTCGTTGGGAAGGGAACCCAATCCATACACGTGAGAGTTGGCAATGCGGCGGATGAGTTTTTTTAAGTCGAACTTCTGTGCGCGAAAGTCGGCGGCAAGCGCGTCGAGCAGCGGACCATTGGACGGCGGGTTCGTTCCCCGCAAATCATCGACCGGATCGACAATTCCGCGACCCATCATGTCGGCCCACACACGGTTCACCATCACCTTGGCAAAGTACGGGTTCTCCTCTGAAGTAATCCACGCCGCCAGTGCAGCGCGGGGATCTTCGCCTTCGGCAATTGGTGGTGCATTTCCGATCAACGGTCGCGGTTGCATGACTGCGCCGGTGAGCGGGTGTTTGACGCTGCCGGTTGATCGGTTGAAGATGAACTCCTCCGAACCCGAAATTGGGGCGGAGATTCCGGTTCCCTTGCGGCCCACTTGTGCAAAGTAAGCGGCGAAGCTGTAGAAGTCGTTCTGCCCCCACACCTCAAACGGATGATGATGGCAACGGGCACATTCCAACCGGACGCCCAGAAATAACTGGCTGACGATGGTCGTCAGGTCTTCGGGCGAACGACGATCGCGAAACATGGTCACAGCGCCGTTGCGAAACGAACTGCCCTTGGCTGAAATCAGCTCACGCGTGAATTGATCGAGCGGCTTGTTCTTGCGAAACGAGTCGCGAATCCAGTAGTCGTAGTTCAGCGTCGCCTTGATGCCGACGTGATACGGATTCGGCCGCAGCAAATCGGCCCACTTGTTGGCCCAGTGCTCGGCAAATTCTGGCTCGGCCAGCAAGCGATCGACAAGTTGCTCGCGTTTTTTCGGCGAGCCATCTTTGAGGAAGGCCCGCGTCTCTGCTGGAGTTGGCAGGCGGCCGATGATGTCGATGGTGGCCCGTCGCAGAAAGCGTTGATCCGCCGCCGGCTCCGAGGGGTACAGTCTCAACCGTTCCAGTTTCTGCCAGACGTGTTTGTCGATAAAATTCTTCTGCGGCAGTTTCTTGTAATATTCCGGAGAGACATCGCCGGCCAACGGGACTGCGATGTTGCAGACGGTGATCTGATCCAGGAAGCGGGCCATCACCGCGGCGTCGCCGGTAATTGTACCGGCGGAAATCAATCCGTCGGCGTTCACGCTGGCGATGGCCGACTCGTTCGATTGATACATGCTCAATCGCGTCACGTCGCGCTGGGAGCCGTCCGAATACCATGCCGTCACCAGCAACTGCTGTTGTTCTTTGTTTTCGAGAACGCGGTCGCCCGGTTCGATTGTCACGCGTTCGAGAGTTGGCGTCCCCTCCACGCGGCGAACCGCTCCGCCGTCAATCCATCGCAACATGGTCTGGTAGTGTTCACCCTCGAATTCGAGCCGCTTTCCTCCACCGTGTGGAGCGACCGACGTTGCTTTTTTTAGCAACAAACTTGCTTCGGGGTCGCCGAGAAACAGCCGCCGGCCGCGTGCTTCTTTGGTGAGCGCATCGTGATCGAAGTTTGGATCGAAACCGAGCAACGATAGTTGAAACCCATTCTGTCCGCGTGCTTTCCCGTGGCACGCTCCTTGATTGCAACCCTGCCGCACAAGGATCGGCTGGATGTCGCGCTCGAAATCGACCGGCAAGATGCCGGTGGCCTCAGTCACTTTCACGCTGACTTCTGCTTGCTGTCCGCCCGCCTGTACAAGAATCCGCCCTTCGCCATCACCTGTCGGCATGACGATTCCACGTTCGTTAACCTGCGCGATATTCGGTGTCAGCGACTGATATGTCGCGGCACGTGTGAGATCGAACAGTCGGCCGGACGCATCGCTGCCGGTTACCAGGATCTGCTGTTTTGCCGCATGTCCCCGCAGGCTGAACGCAGCGGGCAAAAGCTGCAGCTTCGCGACGGAGTTGTTGTCTGCCGAAACGTCAGCAGCGCCGGCACGATTTTGTCCGACGAATGCCAGCAGCAGCAGCACGGCACTCGTTCGCCAAATGCACATGTCTCGTTGGTTCTTCATATCGCCCGGCGGGAGAAGAGGTAAGCGGTGGGTCATGGGCAGGACGGCAGTACACGCCGAGAGCGTAGACTGCTGTTGCTCCAGTATAACGCCCGAGCAGAGTCTCTCTCAATAGCAACGGCCCACAAACTCCCGTAACCGCAGGGGTTACCATTGCCGTTTCACCGGGCTTTTCCGGCGGCATGTCGTGACCCGTGTCATCGCCCCTTTCATGATCGAACGCCCTTTGATGATCGAACAAGGTCAGCGCGGCAGGAAGCAATCGGACCGCATGAATCCGGCCGGAGCGAATCAGTGGTTCCACCTACTCGCTTTTGGGCGTCTTGCCTTCACCTAGCACTTTGATGTCGGCTGCGGCCAAAGCGAGGGGCTTGGTTCGCGAACAGATGATGGTGTAGAGGGGGATCGGCTTGATTTCGTCTTCCTTGGGCCGGTAGCTGTATAGCAGGTACGATTTTCCCTTCTTGAATGTGTAGCCACAGCCGGCACCGCTGTTCGGCGTCAACACGGTCTCTGTCTTGCCATTCGTCCCCTTCCAGGTGCGGGCAATTTCAAACGTGACCTTGAAGTAATACTTCTTGAAGGGTTCGATCTTAGTGACTTTGCCGCTGAAGACCGCGGTGGAGTGTTTCAGCGACTCTTTCGTCGTCGGCACCCGACCACACGAACAAGCTTGGGCAATTGACGCGCTCATCAGAATCAATGAAAAGACCGCAAGCTGCAATCGCATAGCCATGCTCCAGGGATGAATGGGGTTGGTTGCCACTGTGACGGTTCCGGGGCGGAGATCGTTCCACAAAAACCAAATGGCAACGTGGAGTTCAGCAACAAACCCTTGCTTGCGCGGCGGGCCGGTTTTGTTTACTTCATCGAATACGTTTCGTATTCGCGGTCGCAGGGTGTGCCGCGGGTGATGTGCATGCGGCATTCTTGCGGTTCGATAATGACCGAGAACACCGTTTGCCAGAAGCCGGTGTTCTCGTCGTCATTCTGGTGACGGCAAATGGAACGGGGGTGATTGTCGTGATCGCGGAGGGCCGCCTTGACAGCATCCACCGTCGAGCCGCCATCGCCGGTCGATGTGAGTAGTGAATCAATACGCGACTTGCGGGGGTGCGACTCGATCAACTCGGGGAAGTCGTCGTTGATGCCGACCAGGTCCGGATGCAGACAATGATTGGTGTGCGTGACGCAGCCCGGTCCTTCATCGGTGAGGACGTGGACATTCTCCATCGTCACTTCCAGATCGGCCGGACCTTCTGGAGTGGAGAGCATGATGTTGGCCGGTATCGCGCGTTCGGCACGGCTGACCGCTTCGACCACGCCATCGAGCGATGACGATTCGTAGATACCACGGACGGTGAAGTAATGCGGCACGCCGCGCGTTCTTGCGGGAGCGGGAAGTGTATTCAGACAGAGGCCGACACCGGCATCGTTGAAGCCGATATATGAAATCAGTCCGGCTTGCGTGACGGTTGTAAGCGCCGGTTTGCCGGTCGGCCGTCGTGTCAACACAACGGTGAATGGATCGAGCGCGACATCGTTATCCCAGTTCTGGGCAACAATGCTGCCGGCCCGCGCCGTGGGAGACAACGCCAGCGATGTGCAGCCCGCTTCCGGTTCGGCCTGCAGTTGATTGCGAATTTGCAGCAGCATCAGGTCTTCCAGTGAAACGCGAGCCGCTTCGGCCATGCCACGAAGTTCGTTCACCGAATCGGCACTGTAGTCTTCCGCCAGTTGCATCGACTCCGCCACAACGGCCATCGCTGCGTTCTGTGAGACCCGCATCGTTCGATTGACGCGAGCGAGTGCGATCTCGCAGAAGCCGCGAATCTCTTCACCGGCCGCTTCGCCAATTTGCCGGCCCAAGTCACGCGGCGAACCGCTGACTTCAATCTCGCGGTAACGTGACGGGGCAGTGGGTGCTGGCATGAGGTGGCTCCAGTGGTGATTCAACGTTGATGATTGCAGTTGCGATGCCAAATTGTGATAGGTGGGTTGGGCGACACGCCAGTGGCACCCTTTTCAAGTTAACTGCTTTACGTTAACTGGGGCAACTCACATTTCTTCTCGGCGGTTTCTTTACTGCCGACCGGTTGGTAGGTGAGTTTCATTTCGCCGCCGTCGATTGTCACCTTGGTGAAACCGGGGCGAAACTCCGGCAGGTTGTAACCGGGGGCCTTTTGCTGTTCCAGCTTGCGGTCGAGGTTATACAGCACGGAGGGAAAGAGGATTTCGTGGACCGGGGCGTGATCGTTCCAGCCGCGAATTCCGTTATGAAAGTGTCCGTGCATCAGCGCGAGAATACGATCTTGGTGGCGTTCGATTGTTTCGTAAAGCGTGGTTTGCCCGTGGTCCGGCTTGACGTACCAACCGCGATCCGGATGGCGATTCTTGTGTACCGGCACATGCATGCAGATTGCGACAAACATGTCGCGCTTGGCAGCGTCGCGACACTGTTGGTCGATCCACTCGATTTGTTCTGCTTCCAAAAAGCCGTCGTGCGAGTCGGTGTGCGCGTTGCCCAATAGCAGGAAACGCAGCCACTTGAGATCGACCGTGGTATCGACCGTCTTGCGGATGTACTTTTGGAATAGCGGCTGCGGATCGTGATTGCCGGGGATTTCGTGTACCGGTTTGCCGATGGACTCGCGCGTCTTCAAATAGATGGGATACTGATCCTCGCGTCCGCCATCGACGACGTCGCCCAGGTGCAGCACCAGATCGCCTTTTGATTTTGCGACTTCGGCGGCGGTTTTCTCCCACTGTTTTGCGGCGGACGTTTTGTTGCGATAACCCAAGTGCGTATCGCTGACAACGATGAACGAAAGCGGTGGCCGTGTTTTTTCAGCGGCCTGCAAACAGCGCGGTGTCAGAATAATCGAGCCGGCACCAACGGCGGCCGTTGAAAGAAATGACCGCCGAGAGATCGCGTGCGAGTGAGCAGTTGGCATCGAAGTTGGTTCCAGTTTGAATGTCGCAAGAGGTTCAACGAATCAGGGGGCTGACGCCCCCCGCTCGCCTGTTGATAATTCAGCTGGTTGGGGTCAGGGTATGTAGTGGTAGATGCCGCGGTTTCGATCTGCCAGTCCGCGCAGTATGGGTTCGCCTTCCCGATTTCCGAGAGCGAAGGTGTGGATGGAGACTCGTTGTTGCGCGAGTTTGTTCAATTCTTTCTTGGTGCGAAACTCGAAGCTGCCGTCGGTGAGGAAATAAATGACGTCGGGTTGGAACTTCATCGCCAAACGAATGGCATCGCGGGGATCGGTGTCGCCGTCGGCGCGAATTTTCGTCACCCACTTCAAGAAACGCTGTTTCGTCTCCGGCAGCGCCCGCTGCATGCTTCGAGCGGGCATCGGCACCACCTGCTGGTTGAAGAAGATAATGAAGAACTCCTGCGATTCATTCAACGCGGCGATCGATTTAACCAGCTCCAATTTCAGCCGTTTGAACCGAGTTTTCGACGGACTGGCGTGCGGATGGTTCATGCTCAGCGAGCAATCGACGACGTAGACAAATCGTTTGCCCTGCGCGCCGATGCCAAAGAAACCGTCTCCCTGACCGTCGCCTTCGCCCGCTCCTGATCCCGTGGAATCACCGGTGCTGGCAGTCAACAGAATGCCGACGTCGTCTGCCAGTGCGCCGGACATCAGTACCTGATCCACGCTTCCGTCGATCGACGTTTCGTTCGATGAGGGTGATGTGACCTGCAAGCGACGTGGAGGCAAGGTGGACGCTGCCGCCGCTCGGCTACCGCCGGCAGCGAGCGTTGTCGGCGTGGTGGATGTCGAAAGCAGTTCGGCCGTCTGCGTCAACTGTTGGTCTGCATCATCGGCGGTCCAACGCGTATCGACGGATGCTTCCTGCTGGCGAAGCCCGCTGGATGCGAATCCGGACAGAAGCAGAATGACGCTGACATGCGCCAGCGTCGAAACGCCCAACGCGTGATACCAGGGCCGCCCCACGCTGGCCGGCGTTTGCTGTGAAAGAATGTTTCCAACGTCGATCGGCAACCGTCCGTCTCCTGCGGATGCAATGTTGTTGACACTGCAGACCGATTACAATTCGTGTGCAAGTAGACTAACATTTTTCTGCCGCATTGGCAAAACGTTCTCTCGCTTTGGTTCCGCAACCGATGCGAGATTCCATTCACTGTTTCATCGGTTCAGCATGACATCGCAGGTTGAAATTACCACCGGAGCGCGACTGCACTTCGGAATTCTCTCGCATGTGCCGTCCGGTGGCCGTGAGTTCGGCGGGGCCGGGTTGATGATTAACTCGCCGGGATTTCACCTCGTCGTTCAGCCAGATGACCGCGACAACATTGAAGCCGACGAGCCGTATCGCAGTCGCATCAGCCAGATTCTGGGACGTATCCGCGCGAGTACGCCAGATCGTGTGATTCCGCAGTGTCGCATTCGGGTTTCGCGTTCCATCCCCCCACATTCCGGATTCGGGTCGGGAACTCAGTTGGGCATGGCGGTTTCGCGGGCATTGTCAATTCTGACTGGCGAGGACGAAGCGGACGGCATCACGCTGGCGCGGCGTGTTGGCCGGGGCGCGCGTTCGGCCATTGGAATCCACGGTTTCGCGCAGGGCGGATTTCTGCTCGATGCGGGAAAAGCTGACCGGGGGGAAATCGCTCCGTTGGAAGGGCGTGTGGAATTCCCATCCGACTGGCGGATAGTACTCGCCGCGCCGCGCGATGGCGCCGGCTTGTTTGGTGCCGACGAGGAGAAAGCATTCGCCCGCCTGCCGGGAATGTCGGCCACGACGACGCAGCATCTGCGGGACATCGCGACCAAGCAATTGTTGCCGACGGTCGCTGCGGCCGACTTCGCAAACTTCAGCGAGGCACTCTATGAATTTGGCCAGATCGTCGGTAGTTACTTCGCCCCGGCGCAGGGGGGCGTTTTCGCCAACCCGTTGATGTGCAACCTTGCGGAAGTGCTGCGTGCGCGGGGCATCCGCGGTGTCGGGCAGAGTTCGTGGGGGCCGACACTGTTCGCACTGGTCGCAGACGCCGACTCAGCCGACAAGTTGGCCGCAGAACTTGCGGCCGACGCCACATGGCAGGCATGCCATTTTCACGTGGCCGCCGCGATGAACCACGGAGCAACCGCGCAAGTTACGGACAGTTGACGGGTGCCACTGGCGTATCGCCAGTGCCGATCATGGCGCACTGGCGATACGCCAGCAGCGCCCAATGTACGAGCGACAACGCAATTGGATTATTTGGACGGCGCGTCTTCAAGCACGGCGAACGGGCTGATCTTCCGCGCTTTTTCCAGAATCTCGGCCTTGTCCGTCTCGTTGCTGGCCTTGGCAAACTCAGCGCGATATCTCTTCAACTTCGCTCGGCGCTTGCGTTTGCGTGCCAATTCACGACCGCGTTCCACTCGTCCCATGGGTGACTCAATTCCTAAATCTTGCGCCAGCCAGCCTTCAATCGCTGAAATGGCCGGCCGTAACGGTAACTGGCGGCAGTTCGCCTCTGCGTTTGTTGTAACAATCCGCCCGCAGACGGTCAACCGGGCGAGCAACAGGTTATCGCGGAGAGAGTCGATGTATATGATGGAGGGTGATCGATGTCTGCTGCCAAAATCCGCAGAGAAACAGCGCACGAATGACTACACCGTACGAAGAAATCGTCCAATCGCTTCGGCAGGCGTTTCCCAAGCCGGTCTCCGACCGGATGCACGATGCGTATTTCGTGTTCTCGTTCATGCGTGCTTTGGATCGCGTCGATGCGATGAAGTCGGCCAGCCCGATTCTGGGGGAGCCGGAAGATCCCGATTTCGATGCCGCCCGCCTCGCGCGGATGGCCGACGATCCACAGACGCTGGAAGAGGTGTCGGCACAGCTTGTCGATCGGCTTTTGGGCATGTTTATCTGGGGGCATCCGCGGTCGCAAATCAACGTTGTCCCGTCGCCCACCATTCCCAGCATCATCGGCGGCATGCTGCCTTCCATCTACAATCCCAATCTCTGCAGCGACGAATCGTCGCGTGGCGTGGCGGCTACCGAAATTGAAGCGACCGCCATGACCGCCGATCTCGTTGGCTACGACGCCGCGAGCGCCGGTGGCGTATTCACCTTTGGCGGCACCGGCACGCTGATGTACGCAACGCGAATTGGACTCGAAAAGGCCTGTCCCAATACGGGGGAAACCGGGCTGCGCGAACCGGCGGTCATTGTCTGTTCCGATCAGGCGCATTACGCCTGCCGCACGATTGCCGCCTGGATGGGGCTGGGCGAACAGAATGTGATCGCCGTGCCAACGACCGACGAAAACGAAATTCGCCCCTGCCTGCTCGAATCGTTTCTGCGCGATGTGTTGAAAGAGGGCCGGAGGATTGCCTGTATCGTTGCCACTATGGGGACCACCGATGCGTTTGGGTTGGACGATTTGCAGGCGATCCGCGAGATTCGCGATACCCTCGTTGATGAATTCGATCTCGATTACGTGCCACATCTTCACGCCGACGCTGTGATTGGCTGGGCCTGGAGCGTATTCAACGATTACGATTTTGAAGAGAACCCGCTCGGATTCCAGCATCGCACGGTCCGTTCGTTGGCGGGGACAGCGCGGCGGATTCAGCATCTTTCATTGGCCGACTCGATTGGCGTCGATTTTCACAAAACAGGATTCACGCCCTACGTGTCGAGTTTGTTCATAGCAAAGGATGCGGCCGATCTCAGTCGGATTGCCCGTGCCGATGAATCGATGCCCTATCTGTTTCAGTCGGGACATTACCACCCCGGCAAGTTCACGCTGGAGACAACTCGCAGTGGATCGGGGCCGATGGCGGCGTTGGCGAACCTGTTGTTGTTCGGCCGGCAGGGATTGCAGGCGTTGTTGGGACATTTGGTGACAATGGCCGAGGTGCTTCGCGAACACCTGGAAGGTCATTCCGCCACGCATGTGTTGAACGGCGCGAACTTCGGACCGGTGACGCTGTTTCGCGTTTATCCCGATGGGGTTGATACGTTTAGTGTGCCGAACCGTGAAATGAACGACATTGGCTACCGCGACCAACTGTTGGCCCACAACGATTACAACCGACGAATCTTTGAGATCATCAACCGCGAAGCACTGAAGGGCAGGGGAGTGGTCATCTCGCTGACCGACTGCTACCGCGAGACATCCTACGGTGAGCCAGTTGTTGGTTTGAAGTCCTACATCATGAGCCCGTTTTCCGAGGAGAAGTACGTCGATTACGTCCTCGATTCCATCGCACAAGCTCGCGACGAGGAGCGGGAGGCGAAGTGATGCACGACGATTCCAATTCCAGCGGGCCGCGTCCCGCGGGAATTCCCTGCCGTGATCGCACGTTGACACATAATTCGACATTGCGGATACTTCACCATGTGGGGGTTTCGCGTCTGAAATGATGTGTTCCCCATGAAACACCCCAGTTTTCGCACGTTTTTCCTGTTCCGTGACCGGTTCTCGTAATGGCTGACTTGGAAGAATACACAAAAGAGGTTGCTTTGCGCGCCCGCGATGCGTCGCGTGAATTGGCGACCGCGACCGGAAATCAGAAGATCGATTGGCTCCGGCGGTCGGCTGCGTTGATCCGATCGCGCACTGCCGAACTGCAGCGGGCCAACGCTCAGGACATTGAAAAGGCTCCGGAATACGATCTCAGTCCGGCCGCCATCGATCGCCTGCGGCTCACCGATGATCGACTCGAAGCGATTGCCGCAGCGCTGGAAGAGATCGTGATGCTGCCCGATCCGATCGGCGAGATCATCGACAGCAGCGTCCGACCGAACGGCCTGTTTGTAACGCGTGTCCGTGTGCCGCTGGGTGTCGTTTTCTTCATTTATGAATCACGGCCGAACGTTACCGTCGATGCGGCCGCGTTGTGTGTGAAGAGCGGCAATGCGGTGATTCTGCGTGGCGGCAAAGAGGCGTTTCACAGCAACCGGGCGTTACACGCTTTGCTCAGCGAAGCGCTGGTCGATGCCGGCCTACCGGCTCATGCCGTCCAGTTGGTGGAAACGACCGACCGCGAGGCTGTGGGGCATTTCCTGAAACTCAACGACTATATCGACGTCACAATTCCGCGGGGCGGCAAGTCGCTCATTGAACGCGTTGCTGCCGAAGCGACGATGCCGGTCATCAAACATTTCGACGGCGTTTGTCACGTGTATGTCGATGGTGGTGCCGATGCGAAAATGGCCCGCGAGATTACCGTGAACAGCAAATGCCAGCGAACCGGCGTTTGCAATACGGCGGAATCGCTGCTGGTTGACGCGGCAATTGCCGATTCGTTTCTTCCCGAGGTCGCCGCCGCACTCGAAGAGCAGGGCGTGGAACTGCGCTGCTGCGAACGGTCTCGCGCAATTCTTCCGAATTCAAAACCGGCGACTGAAGAAGACTTCCGCACCGAGTATCTTGATTTGATTCTCTCAATTGCTGTCGTCGATGATATCGAAGCGGCAATCGCACACATCAACGAATACGGTTCACATCACACCGATGCGATCGTCACCAACGATTTGGCGGCGTCGCAGAGGTTCACCGCTGCGGTCGATTCGGCTGCCGTTCACGTCAACGTGAGTACGCGATTTAACGATGGCGGCGAGTATGGTCTCGGCGCAGAAATTGGAATTAGTACCGACAAGTTTCACGCCCGTGGTCCCTGTGGGCTGCGGGAACTCACCAGCTACAAATACATCGTCCACGGCAGCGGTCAGATTCGAGGATGAACGGCTGACCGGCGTTTGCGATTTTCCCCTCTAAAAGTCATGGATGACTTCGATGACGGATCAACATGCCAGCCGCCGCATGCGGGCAATTTGCCTGTTTGTGATTCTCGCCAGTTGCATTGGTTGCGACCGCGCGTCCAAGGAGTTGGCGACGTCCCGCTTGAAGGGTCAGGCAGGGCATTCGTATCTCAGCGACTGTGTTCGCGTTCAGTATGCCGAGAACCCCGGTGCGTTTCTGGGCGTCGGCGGTTCTCTTTCGCCGCAGATCCGGTTCTGGTTGCTGGTGGTTGTCA
Organism: Planctomycetaceae bacterium; assembly: GCA_018699955.1. GTDB lineage: Bacteria > Planctomycetota > Planctomycetia > Planctomycetales > Planctomycetaceae > JABISG01. Next base: position 58,776 of record JABISG010000147.1, read on the forward strand.
ACGTACTCTTTCTGTCGGTCGTCGCCTATCTACTTGTCGCAAAGTGGGATATGCCTGCGGCGCGGTTTGCGGCGCTTGCGTTTCTGTTGGCCGGCGGGATCGGCAATCTCATTGATCGCGTTGGCCACGACGGTTTGGTCATCGACTTCTTGAATCTGGGCATCGGCCCAGTTCGCACGGGCATTTTCAATGTGGCCGACGTTGCCATCACTGTCGGCGCGATTGCGTTGTTTTTTCTCTATCCACGGGCGAATGAGCAGCAAGAAGCCGCTGTTTCTGGCAGGACTCCGTAAGACACAAAACAGAAGCCCGGTTTCGTGAAGGAATCGGGTTTTTTGTCACCTCGTTGGGAGGTTCTTCATGGCCGATGTTTTAAGCCAATCTGAAGTGGAAACCCTGTTGGCTGCGCTCGATCCGGCAGCCTCCGAAGGCCAGTCGTCGGGAGGCGGTCGGCCACGCGAGGACATGATCGATGCGCAAGTCAGCCTCTACGATTTCAAACGGCCCGAACGCGTCAGCAAAGAGCAAATGCGGGCCTTTCAGGCGCTGCACGACGGTTTCAGCCGTGAGTTCGGGGCAACGTTGTCCGGCATGCTGCGGACGATTGTCGAAGTCAAACTGATTAGTGTCGATCAGCTAACGTATAGCGAATTTGTTTTCAGTCTGGAAAACCCCACCTGCTTCAATCTGTTGTGGTCGGCAGGACTCGAAGGCAGCATCATCCTCGATTTGAACCCGTCGATTATCTTTCCAATTTTTGACCGGTTGCTCGGCGGTGGAAGAGCGCAGCACACACATTACCCCAGTCGCCCGCTGACAGGGATTGAACTGAAACTGCTCACGCGCATTACCGATCAGGCCATCAACGGTCTGGAAAAATCCTGGAGCAATCTGTGCCAGCTCGACCTCAAGGTGACGCAGGTTGAAAGTAACCCGCAGCTCATTCAGATTGTGCCTCCGAACGAAGTGATTGTGCTGATCAGTTTCGAGGTCATCATGGGAGAGATGCGGGGCATTATGAATCTCTGCATGCCGTTTAACACCATCGAGCCGTTGTCCGGAAAGCTCTCGTCCGACACGTGGTCGTCGTACACAAAACGCGCAGTCGATCCAACGCAAAAACTGAACCTGGAATCCGGTGTCAAACAGGCGAAGGTCGAGATGGTTGTGCAGTTGGCGTCAACGAAACTTTCGACGGCGGAATTTCGTGGCCTCGGGGTCGGCGACGTCATTATGACCGAACAGCCCTCCGAAGGGGGACTGTCGGTCTCAGTCGAGGGACGCCCCATGTTTTCGGGAGCCGCCGGAGCATACAAAGGTCACAAGGCCGTCCAAATCGGCCAGCCCATTGCGCGGCTGGAAGATGAAGTTGGACGGCAATTGCAGGAGATGCTGGCAAATAATGCAGGAACTTCGGAACAGGATACCGCTGTCAGTCCGGTGGTTGCTTAGAGCCGGAAGTCGGATGGAGACTCTTGACTACTTGATGGTCCCCCAGATCTTCTGCATCAGCACAAACATCGTGGGGTCGTGCTCTTTCAATTCGGCACGGACGAAGGGGTAGAAATCGTTCACGCCGAAATAGGCCTCGGTCGATTCGGCAAAGTACTCTTTGTGGTTCGTCAGCGCGTAATGTCTGACCTTTGCGCCGGTGAAGAGCAGCACCTTGTCGTAGATCCCTTTTCCTTTGGCGTCGTCATACGCCGCGACGATTGCTGGTTGGTCGAAGCTCAAGACCTGATCGTGATATGAGTGCGCCAACTCGTGCAGGACGACATAGGGATGCTTGGCCCACATTCTGCGGTCGAATAATTGTTTCGCGCGCGGAATGTGAACGTGATTCACCAGCCGGGGATCGTGTCCGTGGGCAACCAACCAACCACGGCCGGGATGATACTGCATGTTGCCCAGTTTCGGGTTATCCAACTCGACCCAGATCCGCAGCTTCTGCAACTGCTTCACGCGATCTTCTGCCACGATGTATTTGACGCGTTGCAGATGATTCGCCAACGCCTCGAATGCTTTCTTGCCGGTCGCTTCGTGTTCTTTCGTCAGCAACTGCGGATCGACGGCAATCGTCCATCCTTCGATTTGTTTTTCGATCGGGTCATAGAATTCCGGCTTATCGGCGGCGGTCAGTTGGCCGCTGCAGCAAACGACCAGAAGGAACGCCAAACACTTCAGTTGGAGTTTGGATGCAAAAGCGGAATTGGTTCGTGCTGTATGTTTCATAATTTCGTTTTCTCGCAAGCGGGGATCGAACGTTCGCGCGGTTGCATTCTGCGGCAATTCTCGGCACGCAACACAATGAACCAGTGTAGTCACGACGGCAGGGTACGCACCAGCGTCGGATGATTGTAATTGCGACAGTCGAACGGTCCTCGGGCAGAGATGCGAGGAAGCGTGACTGTGGCCGCCCCCCGCAATACAGAGCAGTGATGCGATATTATTCGGCCCTCGGGTGCCACTGAGAACCGCCGAGACGCTACTCGGTGCGGTGATACGCTTCCACAAACTCAACGAGCAATGCAAACGCTTCTTGTTCGGCGGGGCCGGCTGTCTTCTCGACGGGGACACGCAGTGCGGCGAATTGCGACTCGATTTCTTCGCGCGGCAACATATGCACGCGGGTGGCGAGGACGGCCGCTTCGAGGACGGCGTGCTTGGCTCGATTGAACCCGAAGAAATCGCGCAGTCGCCCGCGGTGAACGACGACGGCATTAAGTTCAGCACGGTCGCTGCTGTCGTCAATCGATGCGACTTCGAACTCGTACCAGCGACAGGCGGAGCGGAGTACGGCGCCGTCGATAGTTTCGGCCGCAAATGTCTCGGGCGTTTCGGTGAGTGCGCCGATGGCCGCCTTCGCGATCAACAACACGTCATCGACGACGTGTAACACGCCGGCCGGTCGTTCTTTCAGATTCGCAAATGTTCGCGACGTCTGAAACGGACGCAGCAGCAGTTTCGACATCGACTCGTCAACAATCGGCCCCATTGGAGCAACGTTGATTTCACCGTCGCGGTCGAGCGTTGTGACAATACCTTCGAGAATCATTTGGAGAGTCGAGAGACAAGAGTCGAGAAACAAGAGCTGCGTGGCTCTAGACACTAGACTCTAGTCACTCGTCTCTCGTCTAGCGAGTGATTCCGACATAGAAGCTGAAGATTCGCGTTTCGTCGCCGTCTTCGCGGATGAGGGGGACGGCCCAGTCGAAGGCCAGCGGAACCGGACCCATTGCGGGGATGGTGATTCTCAGGCCGGCACCGGCGCTCAAACGGAAGGCATCGAAGCCGGTGTCCGGTTCGACCGTTCCGAAGTCGCTGAACGTCACCAATTGAATCGTCTCGTTGGCCATCAGCGGGAACATGTACTCGACCGAGCCGATTGCCATCCAGTTACCACCGACGGCAACACCTTGTTGACGCGGGCCGAGGCCACGGAATTCAAAGCCGCGAAACGTCTGGAATCCGCCGGCAAAGAACCGCTCGAAAATTGGTGTCGTGTCTTCCGTCCAACCGATTTGTCCGCCAACGGCAATGATGTGGCGTCCACCGCCATCGGGACGGCAGCGAACCGTATAGTACTGTCGGGCTTCAGCCTCGAATCGCGGGTAGTCGAAATCACCGAACGCTTGCTCGTAGCTCAGGTCGATCTTGTGACCTTCGCCGGGCAGAAATGCCGAGTCGCGGGTGTCGTGGGTCAATGTGGTGCGGATGGTTGAGAGGAAACTCTCGCCGACCGAGGCCGCCAATGCCGCAGGTGTGGGGATATCGGGATTGGTGATTTCTACGTTTTCCAATCTCAGTGCTCCGGTGACCGAAATCTCCGGTGTGAATTGACGGCCCAGGCTAACGCGGCCGCCGGCCCGCGATTCGTCCCAGTCGGGGAAGAAGCGGTCGTAGAAGAATCCACTCACACCCAAACTGTAATTCGTATCAAGGAAGTAGGGATCGGTCCAACTGATGAGGTAACGGCTCACAACGTTGCCGGGAACGGCTTCGGCGCGAAATCGTTGTCCGCCGCCACGCCAGGCACTGCCGTCGAGAATGTCGCGAAAGCTGGTCGGCGGTCGCAGAATGTTGAAGTTCTGTTCGCTCAGCACGATCGATCCGACGACGCCCGCATCGCTGTTCACGCCGACGCCGAACATCAACCGTCCGGTTCGCGCTTCCGTTGCGCGGAAGATCAAATCGACTTCTTCTTCGCTCAGCGGTTCGTAGAGCGGATCGAGCAGCGGATCGCCCTGCGGGTTGTTGCCGAAGTACGGAAAGCCGGGACGCGCCAGCGGGCCGGGATCGTCGAAACTTTGCCCGCGAATCGTCGGTGCCATCCACCCTGTCATCGGGCGGATCTTCTTGTATGCGTCTGTGGTGGTCGTTGGTGTCGCTGTCTCAATCGGGACAGGAGCCTGCTGTCGTGGTGATGAATCGGATGGATTGGTGGAAATGGCCTGTCCGTCGATGTCAAAACTCGTATGTCCCACTCCGAAGCGTGCCCGGTCCTCGTTCTGGCCACGGACGACGCCGTTTCGTGCCGGATCGTCGTTTTTGGTAACACGACGAATGTCGACGGTGACGCCGTTCTGCGGATCGCGTTGGAAAATGCCAATTCCGCCCACGCGGGTCTTGCTGCGTTCAATATCTTTCGGGTTCGCTAAATCGCCCGGATGGATTACCGAACTGTTGAGGACAACCGCACGCTTGGTGTGCGGATTGTCGCCGTTGATGACAACATCGACGCGGCGAACGCGATAGACCTTGTCTTCGTCAATGCGGTAAACGAGGTCGGCCACGCCGGGTTCTTCAAGAAATCGCGGGACGGCATCGACGCTGGCAAACAGCCGCCCCAACTTCCCGTAGCGGTCTTTGACGTTGGCGATGTCCTTGCTGAGGAAACGCATGTTGAAGGGTTCGCCTTCGGCCAGTTCCAGATCCTTGCCGAGTTCTTCGCCACTGAAGATGTTGTTGCCGAGAAACTCGACGTTGCGAACTTTGTAGCGGGGGCCTTCGGAGATAATGTACTCGAATGTGGCTCGCGAGCGGTCTTTATTGAATACGATGTCGTGATCAATCTCGATGTCGAAGTAGCCCAGGTTGTGGTAATACTGACGCAGGGCGGCAATGTCATCGGGGATTGTGTCCGGTTTGTACAGACCGCCGATGTACCAGAGAACGGCCGTTTTGGTACGGACTTTCGTCTTGAGAACAGGACCGCTGACTTCTTCGTTGCCGGTGAACTTGATCTTCGTCACACGGACTTTGGGGCCTTCTTCAATCTCGAAGATGACTTCGCGGTCTTCTTTGTGGCCACCTTTGGCCAATTTGACGGTGGCGAAGGTGTAGCCTTTTTCGTGGTAGAATTCTTCAATTCGCCGGGCCGACTCGCGGTTGGCACTGACATCGAAGGGGCTTCCCTTCTTCAGGCCGGTGCGGGCTTCCAGGTGTTTCACCTTGATCTTTTTGCTGCCCCGGTATTCGACATTCTGAACCATCGGTCGTTCCAGGACACGAAAAATAATAACGGTCCCCTGATCGACGCCACGGTATCGCGGTTCGACACTGAAGAACCAATGCGTTGCATACAAGGCGCGTACGTCTTCGCGAATTTGCGCTTGTGACGGCGGTTGCCCTGCACGTGTCTTGATGAACTTGGCGATGGCGTCGGCGGGAATCGTCGTATTGCCTTCAACGCGCACGTCGACGACGTTGGCGTCGGGAGTGGGCGGCGGTGGCTCATCGTTCGGTGCGTCTCGTGGCGGCGGGAATTCGTCCCCCTGCGCCATCAGCGGTTCGGCTGTCATCGCAGTGACGGCCGCGCCGATGCCGAGAACGACGGCACAAAATACAAAAAGCGCCCGCCACCGGTTTCCAGCCTTGCGGCTCGAAATACCCGGGCGACGGGTGTCGTCGATGACACCATTCATCGTCAGTCGTTCCCGTTGATCAGTTGCTGAGAAGGTTTGAGACGTGTCGGAGATGAGATTTTGAAGAGCAATCGTGTTCTCGATTAGCCGTGGTCGATTGACGTTGGCAGTGACCGATGATCACAGTCGCCTCCCGTGACGATCAGCAACGGCCTGTAGACTGGACCATTGCTGATATTTTGAGGGGCGGTAGAAATAACGGAATCCCTGATTTCGAGCAAGGCGAATTCGCCATTCCCAATCGGCTATGGCAAGCTGCGAGGTTTACGCAGAGATTGCACCTTATGCCGATAAAACCGGTACTCCCTATTTCGACAATCGACCGCCCATATCTGTTGCCGGGTTTCGAGTTTTCTTGCGTTGTGTTTCGCTATCCTGCGCAACCTTTTTATACACCGGCCGCGAAGTAAGTACCCAATCAATCCTCGATTGACGGATCGGGTGCCACTGGCGTGTCGCCAGTGTCCACGCCGCTGCACTGGCGACACGTCAGTGGCACCCATTAGCAGAAAACCGGTGTCGGTGAATACACCGGCAGTCGGCGTTGGGTACGAGAAAACAGGGCGAACGTCTTTTGACGTGGAACGCCGGCCCCGTGTCTGTTCACACGGGGCTAATCGAATGCATTCGCGATCAGTCCAATTCTTCGCCGATGCGATAAATCGCTTCGGTGTCGAGTATTTGATCGTTCGAGTCGAACAGTCGGCCAATCGCCGCCTTATGGATCTTCATCTTCGTGCCACCGACGCCAATTGCGCCGTAGCAGAGCGTTCCGTGGCGTTCGACGGCCTTGTCCATCGGCTCGACGCCGGCCAAGCCGACGGGGGGAACGGCGTTCAGGTCGATGGCGACTTTCAGCGCTTCGCCGGATGGCCACTGGTCGTCGGCAAGAAGTTGCACGCCAGCTGCGCCTCCGGCGATGATGAGCGCAACGCCGTCGCTTGCCGCTTCGACGGTTGCCGACGAGGATGTTTCACGGGCCGTGAGTTTGGCGTCGCTTCCGACTTTGGCTTTGATTGCTGCACACGCACTTTCGGCCCGTTCCAACGAACGCGACGCGAGACGGACGTTTGCGCCGCGTTTGGCAAGAAGTTGAGCGGCCCGTTGCCCAACCGGTCCGGTTCCCGCCAGCACAAGGGCGTCCAGTCCGGAGAATTCCACGTGCCGACTGGCCCGCAGAACTGCAGCCGCTGCCGTGGTGTTCGAGCCGTTCGAGTCGATCATCACCGAGACGCGCATCGGCCCGAAGAATGTCGCGTTGACTCGTTCGAGCAGCGCTTCACCCGCCGCGACATCGCTACCGCCGATGAAGATGGCCGTGTTCTTCAGGTCGGCCGGACCTCGGGTGAAAATTGCCCCGTGGACCAGCGATTCGACGTCATTGGGTGTCACGCCAGCGTAGCTGAACAATTCATCGACGCCGGCATCGACAGCCACCACGCGATCAAACGCGCTGGGGTGCGCATCGGTATCGAGTTGGATCAAGATCCGCCGCATGAGATTTCACTCGCATTTCATAAGGCGTCGTCAAAACCCGGTTGTGGGCGAACTCTGCACTTAAGAACAAGTGGTGTTGTGAGCCAACAGAGGGTTTTGACAGAACTTCATAGGAAAAAACCCGCGGGTGGTGACCCACGGGCAATCGACAGAAACCCGGTTTCTTCAAGAAACCGGGTTTCTCAATCAAGCGTTTTTCGGACTAGACACCAGAGAACGGGTGGCTGGCCGTGTCCTTCTTGGCGACCATTTCGTCGGCGCTGGGCTCGTCTTTCATGGCGCGTTGGATCGACAATTTCGTTGCTTCGTAGTTGTATTCGAAGATTTTTTTGTCGTCTTCGGCTTCCCAGTGAATGAAAACGCCGCAGACGATTACGAGATCTTCACACTGATCTTTGGGGATGACGCCATCGGCGACGCAGTCGGCGACCGCTTTAGCAACGGCGTACTGAGCCGGTCCGAACATCTGGACGGCTTGTTTTGCGCCTTTGATGGTCACCTTGGTGATCATCACGGTTGCCGGCTTCACGGCCAGGTTCGGCTCGAGCACGGCGAGCAGATTGCTGTGACCATCGGACTGACGCGACAAAGCATTTGCGAATGCAACGCCGACCGGGCCATTCTTGTCTCCAACGAGAAGGTCGATATGTGCAATTTCATTGCCATCTCCGACCAGTGCTTCCCCAACGTGCATCGACATCTTGTTCTCCTGAGTCTGTCTGTTGTGTGTTCTGTGTGTTGACGAGTGAAAGGTAACTCGTGACGATTTGGTATTGTGAGCGCAACAACCTCCAATCGTCAATCGTCAGAAGGTGATGATCGACCCGCAATTCTAATTTTTGGGGCCAGTGCGCGCGCAGCGGCACAATCGGCGCGTCGTGCGGGGCTAGAACCGATTGTCTCCGACCTCTTCGGTGATCTCGATTTGCATGAGGCCGCCCAGGTGCTGTCGCTCGATTCGTATCCCAACGGCTTTACCCGCGTTGCCAAACTTGCGCCGCCATGCCCCTGGCTGTACACCGGCGGATTGGAAAACCATGCAGCGATTGTCGATGAAATCGCCGAAGAACGGACGTTATGGGGCAATCCCGGCGATGTCCTGAAGCGGGTACGCGATCCGAATCTGGTGTCCGATGCACTTCGCCAGGCGGGATTGCCAGCAGCGAAAATTCGATCGGCGGATCGACCACCGGGGCCGACGGGAGACTGGTTGCTGAAACCGACAAACGGCGCAGGGGGCGGAGGAATTGCGGTTTGGGATGAAGCGACCAACGATCATACGACGTTGAATCGGCCCTATTGTTTTCAAGAAAGACTGGAAGGGCTGCCGATTTCGGCCACTTTCGTCGCAACGCGGAACATAGCCCATTTGGTTGGAGTGACGCGACAATTCGTCGGCACGAAGTCCTGGGGGGCAGCGAAGTTTTCCTATTGTGGGTCGTTGGGACCGTTTCGTTTTTCCGCGGCACAAACCGAGGGAATCGTCAGGATTGGGCGCACATTAGCCGAAGTGTTCGGCCTGCGTGGTCTTTTTGGCGTTGATTTGATCTATGACGGACAATCGGCGACTCCGGTCGAAGTGAATCCGCGGTATGTGGCGTCGATTGAGGTCCTGGAACGCGCGATGGACATGCCGTTGCTGGAATGGCATCGACGCGCGTGTGAGTCGTATGAAGAGGGGGCGGGCAGTCTCCAGGTGGACGACGATTTGGTGTTCCAACTGGCGAAAGCGGTGAATGGACGGCAAGAAGTGGTGGGCAAAGCGATATTATTTGCTCGCGACGATCTGATCTGTCCGCCGTTCAAACCAATTCGGAAAGCTCTGCCACGCGATGGCTGTTTCCTGGCCGACATTCCTCAATCTGGCTCTCAAATTGCGGCTGGACGCCCAATTTGCACGGTTCTGGCGACAGGAAGCAGCGAAACGGGATGCTTGCGGCGTCTGGGGCGAGCGCGTCGCCGCGTTGAGCAATACATTTCAAAATGCCGTTGTTCTTGAACCAATGGAGACTCGCAGATAAGATCGTCTTCCCGGTAATCCTGATATCACCCGGTATTCCTGAAATCACACAGGCACTTAACTCCAATACAAACGAGCATGTCCAAAACGACCGACATTCGACTCCAGGAAGTGAACTGCAATTTCGAGGCAGTTCCATTTCGCGCACCTCTGAAATTCGGCGGACGTGTCGTCGATGGGGCTTTCTTAATCAACGTCGATGTTGTCGTCGAGACCCGAAACGGTCGGCAGACTGACGGCATGGGCAGCATGCCGCTGGGCAATGTGTGGGCGTGGCCGACCGGCAGCCTTGAGCCTGAGCAAACCGAAGCGGCGATGAAGAAATTCGCCGAAGAAATTTGCGTCGTGGCTGGCTCGTACACAGAGTTCGGGCATCCGCTCGACATTATGTACAACATTTCCGGCGAGTATCACCATTTGGGTAAGGCGCTGTCACAAAGACTGGGGCTGGACGAGGCGATACCCGAGTTGGCGCAGCTCGTTTCGGCCAGTCCGCTGGATGCCGCCGTCCACGACGCCTACGGCCGGGCGCACAACTTAAACAGTTACAATACGCTTTCCAAAGAATTCGTCAGCCACGATTTGTCCGAATACCTCGACGAGCAATTTGCAGGCGAATACCTCGACCAATATACGCTTCGCCAACCGAAAGAACGGCTGCCGTTGTATCATCTGGTCGGCGCGCTCGATCCGTTGACCGATGCCGACATCGGAACGCGCATTAACGACGGTTTGCCCGAAACATTGGGTGAGTGGATTACTGCTGACGGCCTGACGCATCTCAAGATCAAACTATCCGGCGATCAGATCGATTGGGACGTTGATCGGGTTTTTGCCATTGATCGAGTGGCCTCTGAGACGCAGTCGGCCCGTGGTGTCGATAAGTGGTTTTACTCGTGCGACTTCAACGAGAAGTGCGAAAACGTGGCGTATGTGCTCGAGTTTCTCGAACGCATTCGCAAGGAGAACCCGGCGGCCTACGATCGCATTCAGTACATTGAGCAACCGACCAGCCGCGATCTCGAAGCCAATCCCGATAACAAAATGCACGAGGCGGCCAAGCTCAAGCCGGTTGTCATCGACGAATCGCTCGTCGATTATGATTCGCTGTTGTTGAGCCGGGAATTGGGGTATTCCGGCGTCGCGCTTAAGGCGTGCAAAGGGCAGACCGAGTCGTTGTTGTTGGCCGCCGCCGCGCAAAAGTTTGACATGTTTCTGTGCGTTCAGGATCTGACCTGCCCCGGGTATTCGTTCTTGCATTCGGCCAGTCTGGCAGCCAACATTCCCACAGTGACGGCGATCGAAGGCAACGGGCGACAGTACTGTCCCGGCCCAAACAAAAAGTGGGCATCCCGCTTTCCGTCGATGTTCAACATCACCGACGGAACCGTCGGCACGGGAGCGCTGAAGGGCGTGGGGTTGGGCTTCTAGCAGACCTGGTTGATGGTGCCACTCAGTTAACGGGTGCGGACTTGTTAACGGGTGCCACTGGCGTGTCGCCAGTGCATCGCGCAAAACACTGGCGACACGCCAGTGGCACCCCTCTTTGGGGTGATTGACGAAACCGTCGCGCGATCAACAGAGCAATTCTCTAATCGTCCTCTGTCGGCAGGTCGTCGGCGAATTTCTCGGCGACGCGTTCGCGGATTCGCACGAATCGGCGCCGGACGGTTCGCTCATCGACCAGCAGATGGGTCGCAATCTCACGCTGTGTGTGGCCTTCCAGCCGAAGGTGAATCAATTGCTGGTCGCGCGGTTCGAGACAGTCGATCACCGATGTAAACAGGTCGGAAAAAGCAACGGTCTCGACGATGGTTGGCTGCTGGGTGAGACGGTTCATGATGTAACCATCCGGCTGGCTGGTGCCAACTGATGCCACTTCGCGCGCTGTTGATCGCTTCTCAGCTTGGTGATGTCGTACCTTGTTGCGAACCTTGTTCAGGGCGATGGTCAGCAATAGCTTCCAGAAGTCGCCATCGTCCTCAAAGGTGAAATCGCCTTTTTGTGCGCGGCGGAACAGCGACTTGAAGACCGATTGAACGACGTCTTCCGGATCGAACCGGGGATTAAACTTTGCCGACAGATGTTGGCCGACCAGATTCAACAGCTTTTGCAGGTAGCGTTGATACAGAACCGTCGCGGCATCGCCGTCGCCATCACGCCAATTGTCGATCAACTCGTTGTCGCTGGTTTGATCGTCCATCCGCATCTCATCGGGCAGGGGGTGAGTGTGGCTGTATACTATCGCACACGACTTCTCACAGCAAACACCGGGCGTTTGGAGTCGGTTCAATGGCACACTTTTCAGTTTCTCATTCTTCCTTTTTCTTTGCGAGCCTCTGCAACTTTGCGGCTTTGCGTCGAAAAAACAATGTGTGTCGCGAATCCAATCCGATTCTTCACTCGCTTTTTTGCGAGAGTACCGACGTGTTGATTGGTGCTGCCCAGGCCGACACCGTGTCCAGGTCGAGCCGGCGTTCGTCCGGGTCTTCATGCAGGCAGTTCTCGACGACGTTGCAGATTTCGGCGTCAAGTTGTGGGAATGCACTTCGGATGTTGGGAACTTCCCAGTTGGAGTGCCGACGGAGTAATTCGATGACGTTTTCATCGTCATTCAGCACTTTGCCGGTCAACATCTCGTAGCCGACGCAACCAAGAGAGAAGAGGTCGGCTGCAGTCGTAAGCTTTCCACCGACCAACTGCTCCGGGGCCATGTATCGCGGCGTCCCCACAATTCGGTTGTTGGCCGGCGAAGTGCCGAGTGCCGGAGTTGCGAGACCGAAGTCCATCAATTTGATCACGCCATCTCGGGTCACCATTATGTTGGCCGGTTTGATATCGCGATGGACGATTCCAGCCTGGTGTGCATAGTTCAGCGCTTTCGCAATCTGCCCGAACGACTTGCGAAATTCGTCAACCGGCACCACACCGCACCGGTTGATGTACTCTCTGAGCAAAATGCCGTCGGCGAACTCCATCACAATGAAATAGGTATGAAACGCCGAAAACCGACCGAACAGTTTGACAATGTTCTCGTGATCGAATGACTGAATGATGTCGGCTTCGGCCTGAAACTGATCGAGCGCATCTCGATCGTAGACCAGGCGATGGCTCATCATTTTCAGGGCAACGTGTTGGTCGCTGTCGATGTGACGTGCTTCGTAAACGACGGCCATGCCGCCGCGCCCCAACCGGCTGCAGATGCGATAGTTGTCCAGAGTCTTCCCGGCGAGTACGTCATCGCGGCCCGGTACTCCCAGTCGTTCTGCCAGCATCAGGGTCAGCACTTCGCTGATTTCCGGATAGCGGCCGGCGAGTTCGTGGAACTGCTCGGCGGGTAGTACGAGGGCGCGAACTGTCGCCAACGCCACAACGTCTGCGTTACGTGGCTGTCGCGTTAGCAGGGCCATTTCCCCCAGCACTTGCACGTGATTGGTGCGGGTGAGCACGCGACGACTGCCCTGGTCATCGCTCGTACTAATTTCCACTTCGCCATCGCACAACACCATCAACGAAGTGCCGGGAGTGTCTTGTTGAATCAGATACTCGCCCGCCTCAAAATATCTGACTTCCATGTTCGACTCGATCAGCCGCACGACCGGTGCAGGGAGCAGCGAAAACGGCCGACATTCGGCAAGCAGGCTTTCTTGACCGCTTCGTCCCGTTGCCGACAATGGCGACTGCGAATCAAAGCCCGTCCAATTGCTCTTCCGTCCACCCCAAACCGTTCCCGGCGAGAGTCCATCGACGAGTAGGTGCTTCGCAAGTTCGGGATACAGCGGGAGTTGACCGGTATCGTCTCGCCCTGAGAGGGCGGCGCGAATCGGCTCCTCAAGTGTTTCGAACCGTTCTACGTATTCGTCAATCGTCGGTTCCAGATCGAGTTGATCGCGAATATCGAATTCGGCGGCAATCAGTTCCAGCGTCAGTTCCCGGTCGGCGGCAATTTCCTCATCGGCTGTGATGTATTCCTCGACGGTCATCAGGGTGCCTCTCGACCAGCATCGCGCCATGTCGACCAACATCACATCGACGCGCTGCCGACTTGTTGCCTTCGGGTAGGCTGCCAGAAATCGGCTCGCTGTGGGCGCGACCGTTGCCTTCTCGCATAGCGCAGCAAAACGCCGCACGATGCGATGGTTCGATCGTCCCTCCGATGGTGAGTTTGGCATGGCCCTGTCTTAGATGTCTAAAGCAGTCAATAGGTGGTACTATCGCCCGAACGGTGGTCTGCTAAGCAGATGGGGGCGAGTTGCTTCGCTCGCTGGTGCACGAAAGTTTCCTGTTCGCCGCAGATCTATGGTGCAGAAAACTGCCCACGATTACGCCCCAGAACAAACTGTTCACGAAGCAGCAGGGAAGAAACAGACCCGCTTTGTGCCATGAAAGAGCAGCCGCTGGCCAGCCGAGCGGGAACGATACACCTGCAAGGGCCAAACCACCCAGACAGATCAACCACCATGGATTATCAGGAAAGAAATTGAAGTCAAGACGCCCAGACGGACGTTCCCAGATCATTATCTCGTACCAAAACACATACCACACGACAAACGTTAGATTGAAATGCACTGCCGCAACGGCCAGCACGCGCATCGTCCATGCCCAGCGTTGAGATGAATCTGCTGACATATCCCGCCCCCGCTCATCTCATGATCGATCATCGCCCAATCGGTTCCAACCAATTACAGTAGTCAAGCGACGCCTCATCGCCTTATCCATTTGAGGATACAAAGTGAAGCGCACAGAATCGAGCGGTCACACTGCTGAGCGGGAATGGCTACGATAGTGATTGTCTCTCATCGCACGTCCGCATGCAACGGGCTTTCTCGCACGTTGCGACAGCAGCACGAAGTCGCTCGTCTGCATTGTCCGATCGCGCGCTCCGATTGGCGCTTGTTTGTTCGTTGTCGGTGGCTGCTCAAAATCACCTCGCTTGAAAACGCCAAATCGATCTGATAGGTTCGGCGCGACCTTCAGCAACGATGATTCTGCCTGATCGGCACACTACGGAAAACCGAGGAAACAATGCACAAGGTGACACTCATTCCCGGCGACGGCGTCGGTCCGGAAATTGCCGAAGCAACTCGTAAATGCGTCGATGCGACCGGCGTCAAAATCGACTGGGATTTCCAGGAGTGCGGAATTGAAGTCATTGAGGCCGAGGGGAAGGTTCCCGAACGCGTGATGGAGTCGATTAAGGCGAACGGCATCGCGCTGAAGGCACCTATCACCACGCCGATTGGCAAAGGGTTTCGCAGCGTCAACGTTTTCCTGCGGCAGGAATTGGGCCTGTATGCCTGCGTCCGCCCCTGCAAACAATACAAAGGCGTGCGAACGTTCTATGAGCAGATCCCCGTTGATCTCGTTCTGATTCGCGAAAACACCGAAGACCTGTATGCCGGCGTTGAATTTCAGGCGGGCGAGGCGGATACGGCCACGCTGCTGAGCACGATCAACGAAATGGCGACCGGACGAAAAATTGGCACCGGCAGCGACAGCACCGGCGTCAGCATCAAGCCAATTTCCTACGAAGGCACCCGCCGCATTTGCGATTACGCATTCGACTACGCAATCAAGAATGACCGGAAGACTGTTTCGTCGGTCTGCAAGGCGAACATTATGAAGTTCACCGACGGCCTGTGGTACGACGAAACCCGCGCCGTTGCATTGGCCTACGGCGCCAAGTTTGAATGGGACGAACTTGCCGAGGGCGTCGCACCGGATACCGAGTTGGCCGGAAGAGCCGGCACGGGCGAATCGATCACGTACACCGAACGACTGATCGACAACATGTGCATGCAACTGGTTCAGAAACCGGAACTGTACGACGTCATCGTCACGCAGAATCTGTATGGTGATATTCTCAGCGACCTGTGCGCCGGTCTTGTCGGCGGATTGGGCGTTGCCCCCGGAGCAAACATCGGCACGGAGGCCGCTGTCTTCGAGGCGACTCACGGCAGCGCGCCGAAGTACAAAGGTCAGAACAAGGTCAACCCAACGGCATTGATCCTCTCGGGCCGCATGATGCTCGAACATTTAGGCGAACGCGAAGCGGCCGCCAAACTCGAACAAGCCGTCACCGAGGTCATCGAAGAAGGCAAAGATGTCACCTACGACATGAAGCCCGACCGCAACGACCCCACCGCCGTCGGCACCCAGGAAATGGCCGCCGCGATCTGCGCAAAGATGTAATGTCCCCCTAACGCTCACGGGCTGCTTCCCGTGGGAAATTCATCCAGGGGACGCAACATGGACGAAGCCGCGTTCCGCGAAATCATCTCGGGTGACAAACGCGGCGCAGTGCCGACTGTCGCCCGTGGCGCGCTTGCGGGGTTGTCACTGTTTTACGGTGCCGCTGTCCGACTGAGAAACCGCGCATTCGATGCTGGTCTGAAACGCGTTCACAAGGCCGCCGTTCCGGTCGTCAGTGTCGGCAACATCACCACCGGCGGCACCGGCAAGACGCCGATGGTTGCCTGGTTGGCCCACTGGTTTCAGGACTACGGCCTGCGGCCGGTCATTCTCAGTCGTGGTTATCGCTCCCTGTCGGGCGAAATCAACGATGAAAAACTCGTCCTCGATCAACTTTCTCCCGGCGTACCGCATTTGCAGAACCCCGATCGCGTTGACTTCGCCCGGTTCGCAGTTGAAGAGCACGGCGCACAAGTGCTGATCCTCGATGACGGTTTCCAGCACCGCCGACTCGCACGCGATCTGGACATCGTCCTCATCGACGCGCTGAATCCATTCGGTTATGGACGGCTGTTACCGCGCGGATTGCTGCGCGAACCGCTCATCGGGCTGAAACGGGCCGGTCTGATTGTTCTGACACGGGCGGACCAGATTGACGAGAATTCGAAGCGGCAGATCATCGAACGCATCAGCGAGATCCGCGGCACGGCTGACCATGTCGAAGTCGCCTTCTCGCCGCAATGCCTGATCAATAGCAGCGGCCAGACGGCCGATCTCAGTTCGCTGCCCAGTCAGCTCGTTACCGTCTTCTGTGGCATCGGCAACCCCGCCGCCTTCAGCAGAACGGTTACGGATTGCGGGTTTCAGATTGCGGACGGCGACCCGCTGTCGTACCCCGATCACTACCATTACAGAATGGGCGACCTGACTCACATCGCAGATCTTGCTGACGTACTACAAACGACAGCCATCCTGACAACACAAAAGGACCTCGTCAAAATCAACGAGGACCACTTGGGTAGCGTCCCTCTCTGGGCCATCCAAATTGCTGCAAAAATCGTGAGCGGTGCGGATGTGATAAACGACCACCTCAACCGCATCCTCCAATAACAATCATCCAACGCTTGCGGTTTAGCGCCCTTCAACATCGAGCATCGAAACATTCCTCCCCGTCAGATACAATTGGGCGGTCTCTGATTCGAGGTTGAAATCGCCCATGTCGTCATTCTTCGGCTTCCATCCAATCATCGCGCAGTGGTTCAGTTCACGGTTCGCCGCGCCGACCGAACCGCAGCAATTGGGTTGGCCCGCAATCGCCGACGGCGAAAACACGTTGATCGCCGCACCGACTGGCAGCGGCAAGACACTGGCCGCCTTTCTGGCGTGCATCGACCGTTTGCTCAAAGAGTCGCTCGAACAGCCGCTGGAGAATGAATTTCGCGTCATTTATGTGTCGCCGCTGCGTGCGCTCTCGAATGACATGCATCGCAATCTCGAAGTGCCGTTGGCTGAAATCACTGCGCTGGCCGAAGCCGAAGGGTTGTCGCTGCCGCCGGTTCGTGTTGGCCTGCGGACCGGCGATACGTCGGCTTCGAAGCGTGCCTCGCTCGTTCGCCGTCCACCACACATTCTGGTCACCACGCCTGAGTCACTGTACCTGATGCTGACGGCCGAAAAGAGCCGTCAGAAACTGCGGAACGTCAACACGATCATCGTCGATGAAATCCATGCACTGGTCCGCGACAAGCGTGGCTCGCATTTGTCGCTGACACTCGAACGGCTGGCCGCTCTCTGCGAATGCCCCGTCCAACGCATCGGCCTCTCGGCAACACAGAAACCAATCGAACGCGTCGCAGAATTCCTGGTAGGGGGTGGCGAGGAATCAGGGGAGCGTCGCGAAGAATCCACAATCGATTGCCAGATCATCGACGTCGGTCACAGTCGCAAACTCGACCTCGCCGTCGAGGTGCCGCCGAGTGAACTCGGTGCGGTTTGCATGCACGAGCAGTGGGACGAGATCAATGCCCGCATCGTCGAATTGATCAACGAGCATCGCAGCACACTCATTTTTGTCAACACGCGGCGAATGGCCGAACGCGTCACGCATCAATTGACCGAATTGCTGGGTGAAGACGCAGTCGGCGCGCATCACGGTTCGCTATCGACTGAGATTCGTCTGGAGACCGAACGTCGGTTGAAGTTGGGCGAGTTGAAAGCCGTCGTTGCCACCGCTTCGCTCGAACTGGGCCTCGACGTCGGTTACATCGACCTTGTCATTCAGATCGGTTCGCCGCGCTCGATTGCGACATTTCTTCAGCGGACTGGACGGTCCGGGCATTCGCTGGGACTGGTTCCCAAGGGGCGGCTGTTTGCGCTCACACGCGATGAACTGCTGGAATGCATGGCACTCATTCGCGCCGTTCACGCCGGACGGCTCGATGTTGTGCCGATTCCCGAAGCGCCGCTCGATGTTCTCGCGCAGCAAATCGTTGCAGAAGTCTCAGCCGAGGAGTGGGGAGCCGATGACCTGTTTGCCCTCTGCCGAAAGGCGCATCCGTACCGAAATCTGTCGCGCGTCCAGTTCGATCAGACGGTTGAGTTCCTCAGCGAAGGAATGACACGTTCCACAGGTCGCGGCCGGGTTTATTTGCATCACGACCGTGTCGGTCGTCGATTGCGTCCGCGAAAAGGAGCACGCATCGCGGCGGTCACCAACGGCGGCGCGATTCCCGAAATTGCATCGTACCGTGTTGTCGCCGATCCCGATGGCACGGTCGTTGGTTCGCTCGATGAAGACTTCTCGATTGAAAGTCAGGCCGGCGACGTCTTTCTGTTGGGCAATACATCGTGGCGGATTCTGAATATCCGCGGTGGCGATGTGAACGTCGTCGATGCGCAGGGCGCACCGCCGTCGATCCCGTTCTGGCATGGCGAAGCGCCTGGGCGCACGCTCGAACTCTCTGAAGAGATTTCGAGGTTGCGCGATGATCTGGAAGTGTTGGCTGGTGAAACGCGTCTCGTTCCAGACACAGAGTCGATTGACGAATCGGGTGCCACTGGCGTGACGGTCGAGCAATCAGAAACCCGGTTTCTTCAAGAAACCGGGTTTCTCGCTCACCTCGCGGCGGAGACCGGCACCACGCAATCCGCTGTCTCACAGGCTTTGCATTATGCGGCCGCGGAGAAAGCGGCCATCGGCCTGTTGCCCACTCAGAAGCGAATCGTCTTTGAGCGATTCTTTGACGAATCGGGCGGCATGCAACTGGTGGTGCATGCACCGTTTGGCGCGGCGATTAACCGGGCATGGGGATTGGCCATGCGAAAACGGTTCTGTCGTTCGTTCGATTTCGAGTTGCAGGCGACGGCCGACGACGACGGTTTCATTCTCTCGCTGGGACCGCAGCACAGCTTTCCCATCGAAAGTCTGTTCCCCATGCTCACGCCGCGAAACGCGCGACCGTTGCTTGAGCAGGCGGTGTTGGCGATTCCCATGTTTCAAATCCGCTGGCGATGGAACGTCACGCGCGCGTTACTGGTGCTGCGGCGGGAATTCGGCAAGAAGGTGCCGCCCGCGTTTCAACGATTTCGGGCCGACGACCTGCTGACTTCGGTTTTCCCCAAGCTGACCGGCTGTCAGGAGAACATCACCGGCGATCACCAGCTTCCCGATCATCCGCTCACGCGGCAGACGATGGACGACTGCCTGCACGAAGCGCTCGACATCGACGGTTTGGAACGCGTACTCGCCGACATCGAACGCGGTGAGATCACGCTGATCGCCCGTGATACGCGCGAACCGTCGCCGTTCAGTTACGAATTGCTCAATTCGAATCCGTATGCGTTTCTGGATGGTGGCGAACTCCAGGATCGCCGCGCACGGGCCGTCTCCACGCGGCGATCGATGACCGTTGAAAGTGTCAGCGATCTCGGCCGACTCGATCCTGAGGCGATAGCAGTCGTGCGGCAGGAAGCCCAGCCGCCCGTCCGCAGTGCCGACGAATTGCACGATGTTTTGTTAAGTCGCATCGTGTTGCCGGCGGATGAACTTCCAGAGGGGGAAGCGTTCTACCGAGAACTGGTCGAAACGAAACGTGCGACGATGTTAACGCTGCCGGAAGGTAGTAGGTTTGCGGTCGCGGCCGAACGGTTGCCGACAGCAATGGCTGCATTTCCGGTTGCAGCGTGCCAACCTGCGCTCGAAGTGCCTGATGGTATGCGGACGGAATGGACGGCGATTGATGCGCGGCTGGAAATGTTGCGTGGGCTGATTGAGGTCTGTGGACCCATTACCACATCCGACGTTGCTTCGCGTACTTCGATCACTGCCGAACAAGCCGCCGCCTCACTCGAAGCCCTTGAAGGTGAAGGCGTGGTGCTACGCGGCCGCTTCACTCCCGATGCGACGACGGACGCGGAAACTCCGCAATCAAGAAGTCGGCAACCCGAAACCGAATGGTGCCACCGCCGCTTGCTGGCTCGCATTCATCGATTGACGTTGCAAGGGTTGAGAGCACAGATTCAGCCGGTTTCGGTGGATGTGTTCGTGCGATTCCTGACGCGGCATCACCGGCTGCTTGCGGCAGATCGACGGACTGGATCGGATGGGTTGTACGACGCCATCGCGATGCTGCAGGGCATCGACATGCCTGCGATTTGTTGGGAGCGCGACCTGCTGCCGGCCCGCGTCGAGGGATACCGTTCACTGTGGCTCGACGAACTGTGCTTGGCGGGGGAAATTGGTTGGAGCCGGTTATTCCCGCCTCGGCGAGATCCCGAACGTAGTAAGCCGATGGCCTCGCTGACCCGCGTCGCACCGCTCTCAGTCTACCTTCGCAGCGACCTGGCGTGGCTGTCGCCGAATGAACCGTCGCACAATGAAACTCTCGATGACATCCTCAGCAGCCCGGCCCGCGAAGTTCGCGATTTGCTACAACAGCGCGGAGCCATATTCGCCGGCGATCTGATGGCCGAGACACAGATGTTGCCGGGACAGATCGACGATGTACTCGGTGAACTGGTGACGCGGGGCATGATCACGGCCGATGGTTTTGGGGGATTGCGAAAACTGATCGCCAGTGATCGAACATCGGCATCGCGTCGCCGACGCGTGCGGCCCGGCATCACCCGGCAGCGCGGCGATATTGGCGGCACCGGGCGATGGTCGCTTCGCCAGAAGATGGTGAAGGACGAGGAGCAGGAACCAAAAAACAATGAGACGGTCGAACAATGGGCGTGGCAGTTATTACGCCGTTGGGGAGTTGTTTTCCGTGATTTGCTGGTACGCGAGCAGGGGACGCCGTCGTGGTTTGAGTTGTTGCGGGTTTACCGGCGGCTGGAGGCGCGCGGCGAGATTCGTGGCGGCCGATTTGTCAGCGGTGTGGCGGGGGAACAGTTTGCATTGGGTGAAACGATTCGGCATCTGCGCTCACTGCGCGACGAAGGTCCGCAGCAGGAATTGGTCTTCCTGTGCGCTGCAGACCCGTTGAATCTCGTGGGAATTCTGACCGATCATCCCCGAGTGCCACGAACGGCATCGAACCGCGTGGCGTATCTGGATGGAAATCCGGTTGCCGCGTTTCAGAGCGGGGAAGTTGTTTGGCTGAGCGACGTGCCGGAAGAATCGCGGGCGATGATTGCATCGCGATTGGAAAACCCAGGCGCACCAGTGGCGACCGATTTTGCGCCGAGCGCACCCGAAACAGATAACGGTTCACCGGCCAAACGCACAAACCGTCGATCCAAACGCCGCGGCATCCCGCGTCCGATTATTTCGTGAGTGCGTAACCGCAAACGTGGATTTGATTCTTACAAATAATCGTTGATGACGTTTTCGAGGTATTCCTGTCGTCCCGATTGAATTCCGTTGGGGGTTCCTTTTTCGAGCATGTACGATTCCAGTTCGGCGAAACTGGCCGCGCCGTTCTCGATTTTCTTGCCGATTCCGTCGTTGTAACTTGCGTAACGCTCGGCCACGAAATTGTCGAGAACACCGTCGGCGCGAATGGCGGCGGCGATTCGTGTGCCGCGTGCGAATGCGTCCATGCCGCCGATGTGTGCATGAAACAGGTCAACCGGTTCAAAACTTTCGCGGCGGACTTTGGCATCGAAGTTGGTTCCGCCCGGCGCTAATCCGCCTTGCTTCAGGATGACCAGCATGCACTGCGTTGTCAGGTAGATGTCGGTGGGGAATTGGTCGGTGTCCCAACCCAACAGCAGATCACCGGTGTTGGCGTCAATTGAGCCAAGATAGCCCTGCATGCGGGCGTATTCCAATTCGTGCATCATGGTGTGGCCGGCCAGTGTGGCGTGGTTGGTTTCAATGTTCAGCTTCACCACATCTTCCAGACCGTAACTGCGAATGAAGTTCAAACAGGCGGCGGCATCGAAATCGTACTGGTGTTTGGTTGGCTCTTTCGGTTTTGGTTCGAAGAGAAACTGTCCGGTGAAGCCGATCGACTTTGCGTGGTCGTTTGCCATGTGCATGAACCGGGCGAGGTGATCCAGTTCGCGTTTCATGTCGGTGTTGTACAGATTGTGATAGCCTTCGCGGCCGCCCCAGAAGACGTAGTTCTCGCCGCCCAATTCGTGCGTGATTTCAATTGCCTGCTTCACCTGCGCGGCGGCAAACGCAAAGACGTCGGCGTTGGGGCTGGTGGCGGCTCCGTGCATGTAGCGTGGATGTGAAAACAAATTCGCCGTCCCCCACAGCAGTTTAATCCCCGTTCGCTGCTGTGCTTCCTTCAACTTGGAGGCGACCGTGGCAAAGTTCTTTTGCGATTCCGCGAGAGTGGCACCTTCGGGCGCGACGTCGCGGTCGTGAAAGCAATAGAACGGAGCGCCCAGTTTTTCGATGAACTCGAAGGCCGCATCGACTCGGTTGACTGCATTCTCAACGGATTCGCTGCCGTCATCCCACGGCCGTTGCAAAGTGGCCGAACCGAACGGGTCGGTCCCGGTTCCTCGAAACGTGTGCCAATAGCAGACGGCGAATCGCAGAAAATCTCGCATGGTCTGTCCCTCAACGATTTCGTCGGGGTTGTAATGCTTGAATGCCAGCGGATTCTTGCTTGTAGGGCCTTCGTATTCAATCTTGGGGACGTTGGGGAAATGGGCCATGGTGTTGTCCTTTATCGTTGGTTCAGCTTCGTTTATGAATCGATTGGAACAGGTGAGTCTAACGGAGTTGGCAGACGGAAAAAAGCGGGTTCCATGCGTAGGATCGCTCCACTGCGCAAAGCCCTCGCGTCGCGGCGAACTGGATTGGTGAACCGGGTTGGAACTGATCTTGCCTCGGATGCCCATTGTTGCGACACTGCCGCCCCATTTCTTAATGTCGGCCCACCGATCCGGGTGAATCTTCGCGCCATGCTGCACACGTTCCGCCTTTCAATCATCCTGTTTGCCTGTGTTACGGCGACGGGCTGCGCGCTGCCGCGGTACGATTGGATTCTGGGACAGGAAGAGGCGGCGAACATCAATAACACGGTGTTCGTTCCCGCCGACAACTTCGAGGCAGTGTGGGAACGGACCGTCGATGTCATTCACGACTACCGGTTCCCGATCCGCCGGGAGAACAAGCTCGACGGGATTATTGAGACGGAATACAAAGTCGGCGCCAGTGTGCTCGAACCGTGGCATCGCGATTCGGTTGGAATTGATGCGCGACTGGTCAGCACGCTGCAATCAATTCGACGCCGAATGTTTGTCAGCGTGACTCCCGCTGACGGCGGGTTTCTGGTGTCGGTTGAAGCGTTTCAGGAAATTGAAGACGTAGTTGGGCAACCGACCAACACTGCCGGCAGCGCGACGTTTCAGGACAACTCACCGCTGCAGCGTGAGTTGAGCGTGGTGGGCGAGCGCTCGCGGCCATCCGGCTGGGTTCCGCAGGGACGCGACATTCGTCTCGAACAGGCGACGCTGGCTCGACTGCAGAAAGCTTTCAGTCGCTGATTTTCGCCGCACGGCACTGGCGACACGCCAGTCGCACCCCCGATCAATGGGATTCTGGAGGTGGGGCTGTTTTCTGGTGCATCGCCCACCCTCACCCTGCTTCATTCGCCTTCGGCTCGGAAGCTATCCCTCTCCCCCACCGGGGAGAGGGGTTTGATACTGCCTCTAGCTGGCGCATTTTCTGGCCGCTGTTACTCTTTTTCGGCTGTTTCAGCGGAGTCACTTGCTTCGACTGCTGCCGGGGCTTCGGCGTCCGCGTCGGCTGCCGCCTCGGTTTCGGCAGCGAACGAATCCGGTTCTGTGAAAACGCCCCCGTCGCTTGCTGCAGAATCTTCGGTTGTTTCTTCGGCTGTCTCACCCTCATCGACTGCGGCGCGATCGTCGCCGTCGTCGTTTCGATCATTCAGTCGCTCGTGGAGTTCGCGGATTTCGGCATTCAAACGGCGGAATCCGGCTTGGAGTTCTTCGATAGCCCTGTGGACGTCGTGCATACCGTCATGTTCGGGGTGGTGCTCGCGCTGATCGCGGTCAATCGCCCGCTCCATCTCCTCCGCCTGCTTGCGCAGTTTGTGTGCCAGGTCGCCCATGTCGGCCTGTTCGAGATGTTCGATGGCGGCACGAAGATGTTCGAGCTTCTGTGCCGACGCTTCAATGTGATTTCGATGATGCTCATGGTCGCCGTGTTCGTGTTGATCTGCGTCGTGATGCTCATGATTATGCGCGTGATGGTCGTCGCGGTGTTGATCTTCCAGCCGCTTGGTGACTTCTCTTATTTCATTGTGGATGCGTTCCAGTTGGTCACGCTTGCCAGCTTTCTCCAACTCACGGGCATGACCGTGCAGTTCTTCGAGGTGCCGACGTAATTCCTGGTTCTCGCGGTCGCGCTGGCGGTTTTCTTCGGCCGATTCGCGCCGGCGTTCGCCGCGTTCTCTATCGACAGCGCGTTCGTCTTCACCCCGATGGGCTCTTTCGAGAAGTTCGCGAGCGTCTCGCCGCAGTCTTTCGGCTTCATCGCGACGGCCGCGTTCTTGAAGTTCGTCAGCTTCCCGGTTGATGGCTTCGGCCCGCTGTCGTACTTCACCTCGCTGGGCGACCGACGTCGCTCCAAACCAACATAAGGCTCCGGTAATAAAAGCAACGGCAACAACTACGAACTTCGACATAACCAAACTCCCGTTCAATGTGAGGGTCTTCTGTAACTGGGTCTGACGTTGAATACCACCTACCGCAATAGCAGAATTCCGTTGTCGCTGTCAAACGGAATCGGCCTGTGTGTCGCTGTCATCCGGTCGGCCGGCGCTGCTGCGGAACAGCATCCAGCACTCCTTCAATCCTAACAACCAGGCCATGAAGAAATAAACCAGAATCGAGGCCAGCAGCGGCACAGCGACCTGAAGTACCCGGGGCAACAAGCCATCGCCATCGGGAAATCGGCCGATCGTCCACCAGCAAACGATCGACATGGCCGTTGTGGCCACCGCCGCCCTCGCAATCACACCGGCGATGCCTCGCCACTCGAATCGGCCGATTCGCTGTTGAATCAGCCACGTCGCGGCGGCCACCTGAATCATCGCGGAGAGCGCCGTCGCGACAGCCAGTCCGGCACCTCCCAGCGGCCACAGCAGAGCAAAGTTGAGCGCGAGGTTCAGCAGCATCGTCCACAATCCAATTCGTAACGGCGTCATTCGATCACCGGCCGCGTAATATCCACGATGGACAATCAGCAGCCCGCAGTACGCCCAGACTCCGCTGGAGTAGGCCGAAATCATCGCCGCGGTTTGTTCGACGTCTTGGGAATCAAACGCGCCGCGTTGAAAGAGCAGGGAGGTGATCGGTTCAGACAGAAGGACTAGTCCGGCACTGGCCGGCAGGCCGATGGAGATCATGAATCGCAATCCACGTTGCAAGTCGTCGCGGAGCAAATCGAGCCGTCCGCGTTCTGCGTGCCGCGCGAGCAGCGGAAATAACACCGTTCCCAGCGCGACGCCGATCATCCCCAGCGGAAACTGATACATCCGCTGCCCGAAGAACAACGCCGAGGCCGTTCCCGATTCGAGAAACTGTATGCCATTCGCATCGGCCGACGCGGCAGTCTCGGGCAGTGAGAAGCTCCAGGCGATGAGGCTATCGGACAGCGTATTGATTTGGGTGATCGACAATCCGACGATCACCGGCAACATCGCCTGGATGATCTCGCGCAATTGCGCATGGGCGCGCGTCCAGCCGGCGGTGTATTCGAAGCCGTGCCGAAACAATGTTGGCGTGAGGGCCGTCACTTGCAGCAGGCCGCCAACGACCACGCAAGCGGCGACAACATAGATCTGCTCGTTGGCTGTGGTAAACCGCGGGGCGATTGCGACCACGGCGACGATCCACACCAGATTGAGCAAGACCGGCGACAGAGCCGGTGCGGTGAAGTGACGGAGCGAATGCAACACCGCGCTGATTTGTGCCGCCAGGCAAATCAACAGCAGATATGGCAGCATCACGGCTGTCAGTCCGATGAGCAGTTGACCGTCACCGCCGCTGGGCAGCAGCCGGCCGATTCCCCACAACAGTAACTCTCCAATAACGATGAGGACGCAGAGCGTCACGGCGAGCAGATTGAGGACCGCGCTGGCCAATTTCCAGGCCGACTCGCGACCGGCGCGTTCGAGTTCTCTCACAAACACGGGGAGAAAAGCAGCCGTCAACGCTCCTTCGCCAAACAGGCGACGTGCAAGATTCGGCACGCGCAAGGCGACGGTAAAGGCATCGAGAATGGCACCGTTACCGAACAAGGCCGCCATCGCCATGTCGCGCACCAGCCCGAGAATCCTGCTCACCAACGTCAGCAGGGTAACCGTTCGCAGCCCGGCGAAGCCACGCGTGTTTGTTGCGGCTGAAGAGGCGTCGTCTGGCGATTCGGTTGACACGCGACAATCCGGGGCTGGGGCTGAATGCGGTGTCACCATGATGTACGACTTGCGACGTGCCACCGGCCACTGAGACGTCGGCTATCCAGCGAATGCTTCCTCACGTGGATCAAGTCGCGCTCGGTTAACGTCCAATTGCGACAGGATGTTGACAACGCGATCGAGCGGCAACCCCCAATCGATTGCCCAGTTGATGATGTCGAGGTTTTCCCTGTTGGCGTAAACGCGGTCAAGAATTCGGTCGAGCAACAGGTCGCCGGCCACCAACAGCGAATAGAGTTGGCCGAACTGATTGTCATCGAACTCCTGCCAGCACTGTCGGCCCTTGAGATGTTCCAACCGCTTCTGGCGGCAGTAGGGCAGCCAATGCACGCGATACCATTCGCGGATGGCGTGCTGGCCTAAGTCGTGGCCCTGTTTCTGGCTTTCAATCCACTTGTGCCGTTCGGCTTCTCTGATGGCCTCTTCGTAGAGGCTCAGTGCCGTGACGGACTTGCCATCCAGAGCGCTTCTCATCGGTTGGATGCCTGCTGCCGGAGTTGACTCCCGGGCGACGGTGTCCATCGTGGGACCGTCAAAAAACCCGATGAGTACAATGCCTCATCCCTGTTTGAACTCACATTCCGGGGACCGTCTATTCGGCGTGTTATAATACCGGTGAAGCATCCCGGCAATCCCAACTGGCGAACAATTGCCGCACAATTCAAAACTCGCTGCGGTCGCTTATTTTGCCGTTCGGCCGCTCAGCCGGACCAGCAGATGTTCGAGTTGAAGACGTTCGGGCAGGCGGCTGTTTCCTTTCAATCCGCCGTCGATTTCGAGCAGCCAGCTATAAAGTTGTTCGGCCCGTCGTCGCGAGAGTCGGCGAAGATATCTTTCCCACTGCGGCAACTCGCGATTGTGTACGCCGGCCTCTATGAGCGCGGTATTCAGCCGTCCGCCGCGTCGCGCCAGTTCGGTTGCGTGGGCCAGTTTTCGGAAGACGTAACTGATGCCGCCCACAATTTTCAGTGGAGCCTCTCCCGCCGTCAGCAGTTTGTCGAGACAGACGAGTGCCGCCGGCAGATTGCCGTCGCGCAGCGCGCCGGTCATCGCCCACGTTTGTTCGGCCCTCCATCCGCCCACCAGAGTGCGGACGTCGTCTACCGATATCTGTTGCTGCTTGCCGACATAGGCGGCCAGCTTTTCCAGTTCCTGGGTGAACAGGCCCATGTTGTCGCCGGCCAGTTCCACTAACATGCGGGCCGCGTCGGCACGCAGTGTCTTGCCGTGTTCGGCAGCGGCGGTGTCGGTCAGCCAGCGAATGAGTTGCGCCCCCTTGAGTTGGTCGCACTCGAGTGTCAGGCCGACCTTTGCGGTGGCCTTGGCCAGCCGCGTGGTTTTGGGCCACGATTTGACCAGCAGCACCAACACCGATTTCTTCGAGGGCCGTTCAAGGTACTTTTCGAGCCGCCCGCGGTTCCTGGAAACGAAATCGTCGGCGTCATTGATGGCAACTAGACGCTGGTCTCCCCACATCGACACGGTTCGCAATTCGTCGGCCACGGTGACGAATTCCACCGCATTACCGGCGAACTGTACCAGTCCTGCGTCATCGTCCTCGCCGTCAAGCATCGATTCCGTCAGGGCGGTGAAGCCAGCGTGTTTGAGGTACGCATCTTTCCCGCAGAGAACGGCAATCGGGCCGGCTTCATGTTTTGCCGGCGCATTGAGGTAAGCGGTGACGTGCATACGGCTGAAGGTAGAAGCTTTGCCGCACGGACACAACTCAACCGGCCCGGAAGATTGTGCGGCGACTATTCCTGCGGTGGTTCGCTGGAGACGATCACTTTGCTGGGGCGGACGACGCGGTCGTGTAGCGTGTAGCCACGTTCGACTTCCTGGAGAACAGTCATTGCCGGGTAATCGGCAGACGGCAATTGTTGCACCGCTTCGTGCAGGTTTGGATCGAACGGCTTGCCAACCGATTCGATCGGCTTCACGGAATACCGTGCCAGCGCATCGGCCAACTGCTTGCGGACCATCTCCACGCCCTGCAGCAGCCCATCGACCGAATCGGAACTGCCGGCGGCTTCGATAGCGCGTCCCAGGTTGTCGAGAGTCGGCAGCAAGTCGCGGATCATCGACATCGACTGAAACTGCCGGATTTCCTGCTGCTCTTTTTGTGCACGCTTGCGGACGTTTTCAAGTTCAGCCCGGGCGCGGAGCATCTGGTCGTAGTGTTCCTGCGACTCGTTGCGGCAGGCTGCGAGTTGTTCTTCCAGCGTCAATTCGACGGGTGCCTCTGCAGAGGTTTCGGTCGCCGGATCGGCTGTCTGCGAATCCTCAGTCGGTTGCTGTTTTTCAGTATCGCTCACCACAATCACCTTGCCAGGAATCTGGCCACTAAGAATCATCCGCCTCGTCGTGCGGTGCGAAGTAATCTTTCAGCTTCTCGAAAAACGACTTTCGATGCGCGCTGACGTCGGCGTGCTCGAGTTCTGCGAGATCACGCAGAAGTGTTTCCTGCTCTGCGCTGAGTTTGTGCGGCACTTCAACCTGAATCTGCACCACGAGATCGCCGCGTCGCCCCCCGTGCGGGTCGGGCATGCCCTGTCCGCGTAAGCGAAATGTTTCGCCCGGCTGCGTACCGGCGGGGACTGTCAGATTATCGCGCCCACTGAGAACTGGAATTTCCAGTTCGGTTCCAAGTGCCGCCTGGGTGTACGTGATCGGCACTCGGCAGGTCAGTGTTGAACCTTCGCGATGAAACAGCGGGTGCTCCTCGACGACAATATCAACATACAAGTCGCCGGGCGGTCCGCCGCGCGGTCCGCGTTCGCCTTCCCCGCGCAGACACAGCTGCATGCCGTTATCGACACCGGCCGGCACTTTGACTTCGAGTTCGACGTGTTCCAACTCAAAGCCGGAACCGCGGCAGTCGTCACATTTCTTGCGGACGATCGTTCCCTCGCCGCGACAGGCGGGGCAGGTTGTCTGGATGCGGAAGAACCCTTGCGACTGCACAACCTGACCGGCGCCGCCGCAGTAATCGCAGGTTTCGGGATTGCTTCCCGGCTCCGCTCCGGAACCGTGGCAAACACTGCAGGACTTGTGTCGGGCCAGTTTGAGTGTGCGAGTACATCCGGATGCAGCATCGAGCAGGTCGATCGTCAGAGATGACCGCAAGCTTTCACCCTGCCGGGCGCGACTGCGTGAACCGCCTCGTCGACCACCACCAAGACCGCCGAACAGATCTCCGAAGGCTTCGAAGATGTCGGAGACATCGTTGAATCCCCGCGAGCCGTTGCCCGAAACGCCGGCATGGCCGTATTGATCATACCGTGACTTCTTTTGGTCGTCGTTCAGCACTTCAAAAGCTTCGGCCGCTTCCTTGAATCGCTCGGTCGCTTCCTCGTCGCCGGGATTCCGATCCGGGTGGTTTTCCAGTGCAAGTTTCCTGTACGCCTTCTTAACATCGCCGGACGACGCATCGCGAGGGACGCCGAGCACCTCGTAGTAGTCGCGTTTGGAAACCATGGAAACCATTTTGCAGTTGGAATGGTGATGCGGAACGTGACCGCGCCGCAGTCTTGCCCGATTATCTCGCAACGAGGCGTCGGTTGTTTCTATTTCACAGGAACTGATTGCGAAAACATCAGTTGGTGCGGAACGGCAAGCCATCTTCGCGCGATAAAACGGACCACCTGTGAGGGTGGCCCGTTTCTCGTATCGCTAAATGATGCCCAAATAACCGGGACACCATAAATTCAATCCGTTATCGAATGCTTCCCTCGACGCGGGACTTTTCGCCGCCTTCGAGATCGTCGGTCCGCGTGACGAGTACCTGTGTCGTCAGCATCAAGCCGGCAATCGAACCGGCGTTCTGCAGTGCGTTGCGGACAACTTTCAGCGGATCGATGATGCCGTGCTTGAGCATGTCGACGTACTCGCCGGTGTTGGCGTTGTAGCCGATGTTCTTGCCACGTTGCTTCACTTCGTCAGCGATGACCGCACCGTCTTCGCCACAATTTTCGGCGATTTGACGGATGGGAGCTTCCAAAGCGCGGGTAACAATTTGCACGCCGATCTTCTCGTCGCCCTTTGCCTTGACGGCTTCGGCCGCTTCAATCGATCGCAACAATGCGACTCCGCCACCCGGCAGGATGCCTTCTTCGACAGCGGCACGGGTTGCGTGCAGTGCGTCTTCCATGCGGGCTTTGGTTTGCTTCATTTCGGCTTCAGTCGCAGCACCGACGGAGATGATCGCCACGCCACCGGTGATCTTCGCCAGTCGTTCCTGGAACTTCTCGCGATCGTACTCGCTGTCGGTGTTTTCGATTTGGGTGCGAATCTGCTGGACGCGAGTCTGGACGGCGTTCTGGTCGCCTGCACCTTCAATCAGCGTACAAGAGTCCTTTTCGACTTCCACGCGTTTGACGCGACCCAACTGGCTCAACTCGACCGATTCGAGTTTGATGCCCAAATCTTCGGATAACAGCGTGCCGCCGGTGAGGACGGCGATGTCGCCGAGCATCGCCTTGCGGCGATCACCAAAGCCGGGGGCTTTGACCGCACAGACATTCAAAACGCCTCGCAGCCGGTTTACGACCAACGCGGTGAGCGCTTCGCCGTCAACGTCTTCGGCGATGATCAGCAGCGGTTTGCCGGTCTGTGCGACCTTCTCCAGAACCGGTACGAGATCGCGAAGACTGGAAGTCTTCTTTTCATGGATGAGAACGTAGCAATCTTCGAGGACCGCTTTCATCTCTTCGGGGTTGGTGACGAAGTAAGGCGAAATGTAGCCCTTGTCGAACTGCATGCCGTCGGCGAGGTCGAGCGTTGTGTCGTTGGCTTTGCCTTCTTCGACAGTAATAACACCGTCGCGGCCAACCTTTTCCATCGCATCGGCGATGAGGGCACCGACTTCGTCGTCGTTGTTGGCGGAAATCGCACCAACCTGAGCGATCTGCTCTTTCGACTCGACAGGCTTGGCGGCATTGATCACATGCTCGATTGCCGCATCGACCGCCTTTTCGATCCCACGACGCACGATCATGGGATTGGCACCCAAGGTGATGCTTCGCAGACCTTCGTTGTAGATGGCCCGTGCGAGGACGGTTGCCGTTGTGGTGCCATCGCCGGCTTTGTCGCTGGTTTTCTGCGCGACTTCGTTGACGAGTTTGGCCCCCATGTGTTCGTAGGGGTCTTCCAGCTCGACTTCCTTGCTGACCGTCACGCCGTCCTTGGTTACCACCGGGTTGCCGAAGCTTTTGTCGATGATGACGTTTCGCCCGGTCGGTCCCATGGTGACCGCAACCGCATCTGCCAGAGTATCAACGCCGCGCTGCAGCTTGATCCGAGCACGATCTTCAAATAGCAATTGTTTGGCCACGCCTAGGCACTCCTGAAATTCTCGTGTGCTGAATTGTCTTGCAAAAAACCGACGCTGATATTTCCTACCACAATGTTCCGAACACCAGTTGGAGTTCGATCAGGCAGGGTCAGTCGATTTTAGCCAGAATGTCTGACTCGCGTAAAATCTTGACTTCTTCGCCTTCGACTTCGATGTCGGTTCCGCCGTACTTGCCGAACAGCACCTGATCGCCGATTCCGACTGCGACTGCACAGCGGTCTCCGCTTTCAAGCAGACGACCTGGTCCAACGGCAACCACTTTGCCACGTTGCGGCTTTTCTTGCGCGGCATCGGGGAGCACGATTCCACCGGCCGTTGTTTCTTCGGCATCCATCGGCTGAATAACGACACGATCATCGAGGGGTTTCAACTGCATGCTAGTGACTCCAACTCTCTGTTAGGTGACCGGCCCTGCTGGGCCCTGTTATGTATTTGGTGCGTTTTATTTTCAGCCCCCAAGCCATTGCCTGGGAGCAAGTTCAATCAAACTGTTGGAACGACTACATCATTCCGGGCATGCCGCCCATTCCGCCCATACCAGGCATTCCACCCATGCCGCCGGGCATTCCTCCCATGCCGCCCATTCCTCCCATGCCACCACCCATGTCATGGTGGTCGTCATGGTGGTGATCGTCCTCTTCGTCCTTCGGCTCTTCGACGATGATCGAGTCGGTGGTCATCAGCAGCGATGCCACACTGACTGCATTTTGCAGTGCCGAACGCACCACTTTGGTCGGATCGACGATACCGAAGTCAAACATGTCGCCGTACTGGTCGGTCAATGCGTTGTAACCATGAGAGGCCTGTTTGGCCTTCTTGACGTTATTGGCCACAACGGCTCCGTCCAGCCCGGCATTCTCGGCGATCATCCGCAGCGGCATTTCCAAAACGTTGGCAACCAGATTGGCTCCCAGCGCTTCGTCGCCCTTGAGAGCGAGTTTATCCAGAGTGCCGAGACATCGCAGCAAAGCAACGCCGCCACCGGCA
Organism: Planctomycetaceae bacterium; assembly: GCA_018699955.1. GTDB lineage: Bacteria > Planctomycetota > Planctomycetia > Planctomycetales > Planctomycetaceae > JABISG01. The sequence continues at coordinate 91,656 of JABISG010000147.1, forward strand.
ACAATACCCTCTTCAATTGCCGCACGCGTTGCCGCCAGTGCGTCGTCGATCAGGTCTTTGCGTTCTTTCATTTCGGTTTCGGTCGCCGCTCCCACGTTAATTTGGGCGACACCGCCGGCCAATTTGGCCAACCGTTCTTCCAGTTTCTCCTGGTCGTATTCGCTTTCGGTGACCTTGATTTCCCGGCGAATCTGTTCTGCCCGGCCATCGATGGCTGCCTTAGAACCGGCTCCACGGACGATCGTGGTGTTCTCGGCATCGATGTGAATTCGCTTGGCCACACCCAAGTCGGCGAGTTCAACAGCATCGAGCTTGACGCCGAGGTCTTTGAAGATCGCCCGACCACCGGTCAGGACGGCAATGTCTTCCAACTGGGCTTTGCGTCGGTCGCCATAACCCGGGGCCTTGACCGCGGTGACATTGAGAATGCCACGCATCTTGTTGACAACCAGCGTCGCCAGGGCTTCGCCTTCGATGTCTTCGGCGATAATAAGCAGCGGCACATTCGCTTTGGAAACCTTTTCCAGCAGCGGAACCATGTCTTTGGCGGCACTGATCTTTTCTTCGTAGATCAGAATGCGGCAGTTCTCCATCAGGCAAACTTGCTTGTCCTCATCGGTGACGAAGTGAGGCGACAGGTAGCCACGCTCGAACTGCATGCCTTCAACCAGATCAACTTCCGTCTCAATCTGCCGGCCTTCTTCGACTGTGATGACGCCGTCTTTACCGACTTTCATCAGAGCGTCGGACAGGATGCGACCGATTTCCTTGTCGTTATTGCCGGCGATGGTGGCAACCGTTGAGATTGCCTTCTTGTCGTTTGCCTTGACTGGCTTGGCCAGTTTTTTTAGCTGCTCGACAACGGCATTAACTGCCTTTTGCGAGCCACGACTGAGTGCCATCGGGTCGGCACCCGCCGCGATGAACCGCAAGGATTCGCGGAACATGGCTTCGGCCAAAACCGTTGCGGTTGTCGTGCCGTCTCCGGCGACGTCGCTCGTTTTGGAAGCCACTTCCTTAACAAGTTGGGCACCCATATTTTCATATGGGTCTTCCAACTCGATGTCTTCGGCGACGGTGACGCCGTCTTTGGTCACTTTGGGTGCACCCCAGCCCTTATCGAGAACGGCATTGCGCCCTCGCGGTCCGAGTGTGCTACTCACAGCTTTCGCCAACTTCGAGACGCCGGCCATCAGGCTCTTGCGAGCGTCATCATCAAAGGTCAAGAGCTTTGCCACAGCTTCTCCTCAAATCCGCTGATACTGAATTGCACTGCACGAACCGTCTACCTGGACCACGTGCGCCAGTGGGAAATGCAATCGCTGTGCCAAAGTGTTTCTTTGTCGGGATGTGGCGCAATGTGCTTGTATCACTTGGCTTAAGAGATGCGGGATCCCAGAGGGAAACAGATCGGCTGCCATGTTGGCAGATTGTAAATCGAATCCAAACCACAGACTGACAAATTGACGTTGCAGGTGGCCAACCGTAGAAAGCAGCCAGCCGTGTGAGTCTCGACTCAGTACAGGCATCAGCGGAAATCCCAAATATCAAAGCCTGAAGCGCAAGCGAAGGAGCTTTCCGGGATCATGCTTCGCCTGCGCTTCAGGCTTGGATTTCATGCTGCGTGTCCCGAAGCCCCGTTGGACTACTTCGATTCGGCAGTTTTCGGCCGTGGAGTATTCAGGTCCTTTGGCGAGATCCTCAGCGGCAAGCCAGCGTCCGGTACCGGGACATCGACCGTCCACAACACAGCTTGTGTCATCAGGCGGCGATAATCTTCACGGCTCCAGTTCTGGTGGAAGTGTCCGCCACTGTATCCGAATGAGCGGCCACCGCCGGGCCGTTCCCATGCCCAACACACGCTGTGGTCGGCCCCATCGACCTTTACGCGGATCAGCGGAGTGACCGAGTTGGCCGGCTTGGCGAATTTCAGTGTGTAGTAAAATTCTTCATCAACGGTGAAGTCTTCCAAGCCGCGCATGACGGGGTGTTTCCCGCCGACAACGCGGGCCTCTGCATTCTTGACGACCTTGTATTTTCGGTCGGGGCCACCGTGGCAGCCGCCGAAAAGCTTCAGGTATTCGGGAATGTACTTCGCGTCGCGGCAGCCCATGCCCCAATGCCAACAGGTGAATCCACCGCCACGAGCCGCCAGTTTTTTCAGTGCCGCCAAGCGGCGGGGATCATCGTGAATCCACCGTGCTCCCTCAGAAACAAACAGCACGACGGCATCGGCACCGTCGATCAGCTCCGGCCCTTCTTTCCAGTCGCCATCGGCTTGAACGACAATCGTCTGGATATTCTTAACCGGCTGCAGACATTGAGCCAGAATCCGCATACCGGCTAAGTATTCGTGTGTTCCCCAAGGGTGACCGTCAGGCCCCTGGCCGATCAGTAGCACGCGTTTGACCTGCTCGCGTTGAGTTGGTTTCGACTTCGCTTTCTTCGTCGGAGCCTCGGCTGCTGCCGTCAAGTTGCCAGCGGCGAAAACAATGGCCAATGTCGAAACAACGACAAGTCGGGTGAACATAGTACTCATCCCCAGTTGACAAAAAACGAGAAATCCGGTCAAAAACGGCAGAAGTCTGTACGGTTTCTGCCTGCAGACGCCACTAATTGATTGTAAAGAACGAACGGGCGAATCGACACCGCCCCACCCGAATCGTTGAACGGAACACCGCTATGCGACTGACACTCAGGACACTGCTGGCCTATCTCGACGACATTCTCGAGCCGGCACAGGCGAAGGAAATTGGATCGAAGATTTCCGAAAGTAACTTCGCTGTGGATCTGGTGAATCGCATCCGCGACGTCATGCGTCGCCGACGGTTGACGTCGCCCGATTTGGAAGGCCCCGCCAGCGGGCTGGATCCAAACGTGGTGGCCGAGTATCTCGACAATGTGCTACCGCCGGAGAAAGTGCCCGATGTGGAAAGGGTCTGTCTCGAATCCGACGTTCATCTGGCCGAAGCAGCGGCATGTCACCAAATACTGACGGCAGCGTTGGGCGAACCGGTTCAGATTCTCCACCAGAGCCGCGAACACATGTATGCATTAGTGCCGGTGGCAAAACCGGCTGCCGCACAAGTCGAAGAAGCCGTGCAGCGCCCGATCGCGAACGACGAACCAAGCAAAGCCACGGCATCGGTCGAGCACGTTGAGCGAAAGGCTGCTGCAAAGACGGTAGCCGAGACCGACACCGGCACCGAATTTGAGAATGCGATTCCCGATTTCCTGCGGCCGCGTCCCTTATGGAAGCGCGCCATGCCGTACACAGTTGTGGGCCTGATCGCGGTTGTTTGGGTTGGCCTGTTGTATATGGGCGACATCTTCCCGGAAGCCGCTTCGGATGGGACGGGTGAAGTCGTCGCTGATGGTGCGAATCTGAACGGCCAACTGGCTGGCAATATCAACGATGGAAGACCGCTGTCGATTTCCGGAGCGAATTCGGACGCAGGCGATTTCGGTACGGAACCAGACAATATTGCGACAACGCCCTCTCCGATGAACGAGGAACCGATCGACCCACCTGCACCGCTTGATGAAGCAGTCGGTGGTGATCCGGTGGTCGATGCCGTGCCTCCGGGTGGTTTGAATCTTCCGGCTGCCACGGTTGGCAAACCGGCCACTGAACCGGCGGACAAAGTTGCTGTCAACGTTCCCGAAGTGAAACCGAAACCGGGTGCCGTTCCTGCGCCTGTTGTGGCGCCGGCACCCGCAGCACCTCTGTTACAGTACAACTCGCCGAGTGGAATTCTGCTGCGTTACGACAGTCTGGCTGAAGGTTGGATGGTGATGTCGCCTCGAGCGATCATCCATCCCGGCGAGCGATTTGCGGCACCCGAGCCGTTCGACGCTGTCATCAACATCGGCGATGCGCTGGCACGAGCCACGCTCGTTAGTGGTTCGGTTGCCCGCATCCTGCCGCCGACAAAAGCCGCCGGCATCGGTTTCGGAATCGAACAGGGGCGCGTCATCCTGCAGCCGGTGAGTAAGTCGGTCGGCAACAACGAAGACGAAAACGCCGAAGAGAAACCGGTCGTGCTGGCGGTTGCCGTCCGCGACGAGTTGTGGCGGGTCGAACTCCTCTCGCAGAATACCGTTTGCGGCATCGAGATCATTCCCGTCCAACCAAGTCAGCCCGATCAGGAATTCGGAATCGACATGTATTTCGGCAGGATTTTTGTCACGGCCGGCTCGGTTCGATTTGCGGATGGAACGGGGAAAGTTCAATTGATCAACGGTCCCGGCTGGCGTTCGCTCACACCGTCCGACCGTGCCGCTGAGGCCAATGCCCCCGCCCCTGTTACGGGGCCGCCGCTGCTCACGATTCCCGTTTGGCTCGATCCGGTTGCTCGGAAATCGGTTGATCGGACGGTCAAGCGGTCGGCGACTTTGTACGCGCGAGAATTCGACGTGAAGCGCCCACTGGCGGAAAATGTGCATTCGCTCATCAAAGACGACCGGCCATATATCTCGGCATTGGCCGTAAAAAGCCTGGCGCTGACGGGCAACTACACCGCCATGGCTGAAGCGCTGAACGCGGCTCATGAAGAGTCAAGAATGGCGGCCATCATCGGCCTGCGCAATTGGCTGCCGTTGAAGAAGGAGAACGGTGAGTTATTGAAGCAGACGCTGCAGAAACGATTCGCTCCGAAAGAAGCCGACATCGTGCTGCGATTGTTGTGGGGTTACAGCGAGGCCGACTTAACCGACCGTGCCACATCGGAGCAACTGGTGATGTGGCTCGACGACAACAGCCTCATTGTCCGCGAGGCGGCCTTCTACCACATCTACCGCCTCACCGCCACAAAGTACGACTACGTCGCCCTCCGCCCCCCCGCCCAACGCCGAGCCGCCATCAACCGCTGGGAAGAACGCATCAAGGAAGAAGGCGCGCTGATTGCACCGGTTGGCGAGTGAGAATCCCTTGGGGTGCCGCGGGTGGCTTGTCCACCCGTGCCGAAACGTGGACGGCATACAATCTGCTTCGGCGACGCATTCCATTTGAACACGGCAAAGACGTCCGCACTGGCGGACAAGCCGACCAGTGGCACCCGGCGCAGGTCCGGCTCAAACCTGACGGCTTGCGTGTTCCACTTTCTTACGACATCCAAAATGCCGCCAACTGCACTCAACACGCATCATCAGATTTTCACGATCAATCCACCGGACCAAACAAACGCAGGCAGACGAAAACACCTCACCACACTCAACACCATGATCCAAAGTGAAACACTCTGGAACAAAAACAAACAGATCACTTGACTCTCAAGACAGTCGCTTCCGGGCTATACTCGCGGGTGGGGGAGCGTTGTCATAATGGTGACCGCTCCGAACCTGGAACCGATCCAGGCTCAAGCCATCTGGGAAATATCGGTCAGGGCCACTCTGTGTGATTTTTAGTAGAGGTAATCCATGAGCATTCCAGTAGTGTGCAACGACTGCGGAGAATTCCAAAATGCCAGCAACGCTGGCTGGATTTGCGGCAGATGGATTGTCGCAGCGGCGACCGTGTACTCCTTTCTGCTGGTGGGTTGCGAAAATTTTGACGGAAATAGTCAACCAGCCGGAGATTCCGAATCGCAGGACAAGCAAGAGGTTTCCGACGCCTCCGTTGCAGACTCATCCGACGCAAATTCAGCGACAGATTCCAATACTCTGGGTCTGTCACCGGCACCGACCAACGGAGCAGCGGAACGCGATTCGGACAACGTCCCGTCCCAGCCGCTCTCTGAAGAGGAGGTCTTCCGCGCTGAAAATGAATCTATCAGCGGAGCGAAGTCCATCGTGGAGTCCTTGCTGGAGTCTGTAAACAAGGCGAAGTCTGCAAGTGAAATCAGAGAACAACTGAAATCGAGTATCGAGTCAATCAGCGAATTGTTGGCTACATTGGGTGAACTGAAGGATAGCGTGAACCCAATGGGTGATGCAGTAAACAATCCAAGTAGTTCGCTCATCCAGGCAGAGCCGAAACCAACCGGAGTCGCAAACGCATACACCATTCGAATTATTCAGGAAACAATGCGCGCACTTATTGGCCTAAAATCTATCCTTGCGAGCCTGGATAAATTTTATTATCGCGACGAGGACGTTGTGGTTCTGCGAGACGAACTTGAACAAATGAAACTCTTCATGGAGACTTTCAAATCACATGCGGATGTGCGGCTAACTCCGAGGTATTTAGGCTCCAAACGAAACATGCGGCGCAGGCTCGCGGACAGGCGTACGGAGAGTAGGGCGAAGTCAATAACTCTCCGAGCAGCCCGTCTCAAAGATTCATTGCCGATTACAAAACATCCCCTGTTTGCTGGTGAATTGAAACCCGGATTACACGTTCGAGAATTGGACGGTGTCTTACGGGTGCGTGTTGTTGGAACGCCGCTGGCCGGACATCAGATCGTTGTCGTCCACGTCGCCGACGGCGTACTGCAACCAGAGGACGTCGCCCGTATGCCGAAGGGCAACCCAGATGCCGCCATCGCGGAACTTCGGCAGTATGCATCGAAGACGAGAATCCAAAACGCTGGTATGACGGCTAAGTTTAAGAATGGGATGTTTACCGTCATCTTGACTCGAAATTCGTGTCGTCGATCCGGATGCTATGCAGTGACGGACGTCAAAAAGGGCGGTCTCAAAACCGGTACCGCAGTAACGTACCTTACGCCAGGCGAGTGGATCATCGACGGGACAGAAGAACTGGACTTGCCTCTACCTCGCCTCTTTGGAATGTCCATTCCAAAAAGATTTCCGGAGCAGTGCAAGTTGCACGTCTGGATCGCGTCAAGCAACGGAGATCTTCTGGACCATAACGTTGTCGATGTCGGAGGTAAGTAACGATAGGTCAGACAATAACCTGACGGCTTGCGTGGTCAACTTTCTTATGCCATCCGGACGCTCCCATTGGCCATCATTGCCTGGAGGTGGTTTCAAAACCCGGATTTTATCGTAGCCACGCTCGCCAGAGCGTGGATTCGTCGAGCGGTGCCACCGTCTGGCGACGGTGGCTACGGTTTTGAAACCACCAGCAATGCAGTCGCTCGTAGGATACAAGGTCAGGCTGAAGCCTGACGTCTTTCGGCGTTGTTATTTGTCATGCGGCAAACACGCCGGCAGTGTTTGGAGCCGGGGCGTTCGGATGTGACAGCGAAGTGGCATGCGTTTGCCGTCAGGCTTTAGTCTGACCTGCCTTTACTGGACCGCCGTCGCGGTTTGAGTAGAATGTCCCTTGCGTCGCACATTGCGATGCGGCCGTGATTTCAGCGGCAACGTTTCATTTCCCCGCACGCGAGAATGCCCATGTCGGTTGTAGCGGTTTGTCCCAAATGCGATGCGAAGTATACGCTGAAGGATGCGGCTGTGGGGCGGAAGATGAAATGCCGACAATGCGAGAAACCGTTCCGCGTGACAGCCGCCATCGACGAATTCGACACTGGATCGGACGACGAATTTGACCGACCGGCTCGATCCCGATCCAAGCAGAAACGGCAGAAGAAGGCACCCCTTGGCGAGGGGGAGGTTCGCGTCACCTGTGGCGATTGCTCGGCACGCTTTGAGGTGGCAATTCGCCAGAAAGCTTACGAAACACGCTGTATCGTCTGCGATCAGCCGGTCCCTGTTCCCGGCCAAGGTGGAAGTGGAAAATCGTCTGCCAAGAAGTCCGGTAAACGAAAAAAGTCGCGGAAGATGCCGAAATTCCTCATCCCGCTCGCCATCGGAGTGGCGGTCATCGGTGTTGTTGTTGGCTTGGCGTTTCTGCTGCCGAACACGGGTCCCGGTGAAAGTGGAATCAAGGCGCCTGCTGCGTATGAGGTCTACGCAGATAACCGCGGGAATCAATTCCACGTGGAGTACCCGGACGGGTGGAAGATTGAGGCCGGGGCGCGGGGGACTTCCAATCCGTGGGCCAGGTTTAAGAAGGGATCGGCAACGATCCGCGTGAAGACGAGTATGGGGGCGAGCGCAATGGGAGACATCATGGGAATGGGCGGCGACGACGAAGACACGCCAGACGAATTGACGGCGGTCGCCCAGGTCCACACCTTCATGAAGAAGCAGTACGCCGATGAATACAGCGACTACGAGGAACAACCAGCGAAAATGATAAAGACGGGCATGGGTGACGGACAACTTTCGGAGTTCACCGCAGCCGGCGGCTGGGGTTCAAAGACCAAGGGAGTCCGGCTGACCTGTCTGGCGACCAATTATCAGTTCACTGTCCTGTGTGATTGCTCAGAGTCTGATTGGGCTGCTTGCAAGCCGATATTCGAACGGGTTGCCAAGAGCCTGTCGCACTGAGGTGCGTCAATCTGGGTGTCCCGGACCTACGTCACTTCGTTCCTGTTTCGGCAAGGCTTGACTCGCCCCAACCGCCACCCGGCGGAAGGTTGCAAGGATGCATTAAGAATGGCCGGTCCAAACTCGCAACTCTATCTTCAGTGTTGGCTTGCTGTGTCGATTGGCGCCTGGCTTTGGGTGACCGGATGCGGCCATTGGTTGTGTCGAGTGATTGCTCAAAGCAAAATGTCGACACAACCGAAACGGCGATTTCGACAATGGGTTGCTCGGTACCAGCGACTTCCTGAAATTGCGATCTCAGGAATTCGGACTGCGCCGATTTGCTTCGTTCAGTTTCTCAGAAGACTCAACCGTACTTCACAGGCATTTCTGGCAGGTGTTGTTGTTTATTGTTTGTACGATGTCCTGTTTTCCGAGTACTGGTACAACTCAGACGTCTATCTGGATGTGTTCTGGTGGGGAGCTGGACGCGTGGATGTCACAGGGTTCGCCCTTCAGGGACATCTCTGGTGCATTGGCTGGGGTTATGCACCGGAGATACTTCTCGCATGTGTGAGTGGCCTTGCAATAGGATATTTGAAACCGAAACGCCGGTTGAGAATCACGGCATCTTTTGCACTGGGGTTATTGTTGTGTTCGGTGCTTGGGGATTTGCTCTACATGCCTTTTGATTTTCAACCGCAATTGATTTTCTACCGAATCGTCTGGTGTCCGGTTCTCTTTGTCTTCGTGTACTCCGCTGCACTGCTGCAACGGATTTCCACGCGCCCATTTAGCCGCCGGTGAACAGACCGGCGGACGGCGTGGGGTGTTCCTTCACGTTGCATCTGTTGATGGACGCTCGGTCGAGTATCCAGGTTGCAGGTGTGAGACGAGAAGACTACCATCAACGCATCGATATGGAGTGATGTGATCGAACCCACCCTCATCGTCTGACCGAATTTGGAGCGACGAAACCATGTTGAAAGTTCTCTTTGGGCGACCAGAACGGAATTGTGCTGGCGTTTCGCGACGAAACTTTCTGCAAGTCGGCTCGTTGGGTCTCGGGGGATTGACCTTGCCGGGTCTGCTGGCGACGCGGGGGGCGGCAGAGTCTCAGACCGTGAGCAAGGACACGTCGGTTGTGTGGCTGTGGCTCAATGGCGGGCCGACGCATATTGAAACATTCGATCCCAAGATGACCGCCCCGGCTGAATTCCGCAGCGTGACGGGTGAGGTTAAGACCGCTGTTCCGGGAGTGACACTGGGTGGCAACTTTTCCGGACTGGCAAGGCAGGCCGACAAGATGGCGTTCGTGCGGTCGTTTTCCGTTCCCAGCAGCAGCCACAACCGGGCTGCTTTTTGGGTGAATACCGGACATGCGCACGATGCGAAGCATCCATCTCTGGGGTCGATTGCATCTCGGGTGCGCGGCCCAAATCATACCGTCAGCGGCATGCCGACTTACATCAAGATGGGCCAGATTGGATTCAACACTGAGGTGCAGCGGATTCCCGGACCCGCGTGGTTGGGTAAAGCCTACGCGCCGTTTGGTCCCAGTGGCCCGGCCCGCGAAAACATGAACCTCACCACGAAGGTGGCCCGATTAGAGGACCGCCGCTCGTTGCTGAAGAAACTGGATCAATTGCGACGGGAAACCGATGCCAGCGGGATCATGCAGGGAATTGACGGCCTCAATCAGCAAGCACTGAACCTGATTCTCGGCAAGGCAACGCAGGCCTTCGATTTGGCGAAAGAAAATCCGGCGGTCGTTGCCAAGTATGGCGACGGACTCGGCGCGTCGCTGTTGACGGCGCGGAGACTGTGTGAGGCGGGTTGTGGTTTTGTCGCGGTCTCGCTGCAGGGGTGGGACATGCATGGAAACGTTCGAGGTGGAATGAACAAACGCGGCCCCCAGGTCGATCGAGCGGTCTCCGCGTTTGTGGAAGATATTTACCAACGGGGCCTGGATAGAAACATTCTGCTCGTCGTCTCGGGCGAGTTCGGACGCACGCCGCGAATCAACAAACGGGCCGGCCGCGATCACTGGGGCCGGCTGAGCACGCTTGCATTGTCTGGCGGTGGCCTTGAAGTCGGCCAGATCATTGGCGAATCGTCACCTAAGGCCGAGTCTCCCAAGTCCGGCCTGGTGACGCCGCAGGATCTCATGGCCACCGTGTTTCATGTGCTCGGCATTGCCCCGGACACGCATTTCGAAGATCCCAGCGGCCGGCCCACTCCGATGCTCGGCGGCGGCAAGCCGATCAACGGCCTCGTGTGAGATTCTGCGCTTGGCTTGTGCTCATCCGGTTTCGATTGCCAAGGAGTAATCGAGCCGCGTGAATGCCGTTACGGCGGGTCTTGTTGTCGTCGCTAAGTTAGTTGGTGCGTTGAGTCGCTTCGTGGGGCGGTCTACAATGGACGAGACGGAGTCTGCGGGCATTTCTCCCATCCCACTTTGCTTGTATCGATACCCTTATGCGATTTCATTCTCGCCGTCCATCGACGTCGCATTTTGCGAAGCGGGCACAGACGCGCATCCTGCGATTGATCGGGCTGCTGGTGCTGGTGATGATTGCCGTCAAAATGGCCGGCAGAGCGTCGTTTTGGGGGTGGATGTTTCCCGATCCAAACAACGGCGTCATCAGTCAGCCGGTGATGCCGCCGGAAACCGTCGACAAAAACAAGTATAAGGTGAAGTTGGACGCGGGGCCTAAGTTGGCGCAGGGGGAATTCATTGCCGCGGCGGACCCGGTTGCTCCGGATGTAGAAAAGGCGGCCGAGGAAGCGTCGGCCGATTCGTTGGAATTCGATCCTGAGTTGCTCGCGACGGTTGAAGACAACACGATGAGCATACGTCCGGTTGAAGCGGACGCGTATTACGCGGTGTTGGCCAAAGCTCGCGATCTGCCTGCTGAAACACTGGAGAAGCACGCCGATGCTGATATCTCTTTCGCCGTGCTGATGAACCAGTCGCCGCAGTTTCGTGGCAAGCCGATCACGATTCGTGGGGAGATTCGGCGGCTGCTACCGTTCACAGCGGGGAAGAACAAACATGAGATCAAAGATTTGTGGGAGGCGTGGTTATTCACCGAGGACTCGGGGCTTGATCCGTATCGCATTGTCTGCACCGAGATTCCGCCGGGGATTCCTCGCGCGGAGGGTTTGAAGAAGGCAGTGCCGGTGCGCGTGACGGGGTTCTTTTTTAAGATCGAGGGCTACGAAGGACGAGGCGGATTGCACACGGCTCCGTTGCTGTTGGCAAGAACTTTACGATGGTTGCCACCGCCGCCGGTTCGCCAGAATGATAACGGACTGGGGCCGTGGATTGTGGGATTGGTTTGTCTGACGGCCGTTGGGTTGGCGTTCACTTTCTGGCGAATTTCAGCCAGCGACCGTTCCTCGCAGACGCGGAATTTTCACCGCTACAACGAGCCACGGCCCGAAGCGCTCGACGCGTTGAAGTTGCTGGAAACCAACGACGAGGCTGATATGTTTCGCAGTTTGAAAGAGGATGACGGGCAGTCGCCGCCCACCAAACCGGCCGACGCCGGCGCGTGATTGTCGATGCGCATTCATGCTGACTCATTTTCCGATTCCGGCGGCTTCGTCTCGTTGGCAGACAGTCGGTTCTTTCCAGTCGCCATGAAGCAAATGAAACCGGCAGCGGCCACTAGTAGAGTGATCAGGCGGAAAAGCAGGGTGGCCAATAGTCCGCCCGCTTTTGCCAATTCCTTGTGGTCGGTTCGGTTCTCGGCCTCGCCGTAGAAATACGAGATCGCACCTTCCAGCACGCCGACACCTCCCGGCAGCGGAACGAACGATGCACCGACCTCGGCCGCGGGAACGATGAGCAGGTGGGTCGTGTAGTCGGGCGCGACTTCCTCCAGCCGTAACGCGCGCGAAGCGAAATAGAACGACGAAAGAATTCCCATGTGGCCGAACAGACTCATCGCCACAGCCAGCACCACCACCCTGCGTTTCGATTGATAGAGAACGATTGCCTGGATCAGGTCGCCGATAGCGCGTCCGACAAACTTCAAGTGGACCAGGCGATTCAACCAACGAGAGCGCGGCGTCGCCGGATGCAGCATGATGAGCAGTCCAACCGTTCCGACGGTCGCGCCGGTCCACAAGAAGCCGGCGATTGATGCCAGGACATTGTTCTCCCGCAAGCCGGGTAGGGCGAGCGATGCGATTGCACCCACGATGAACAACGCCAGCAATCCCAGAATGCGATCGATAACAACCGTGGCAATGGCAACCAACCGGCGCGATTGCTGTTCGCGCGCAATCAACGCAGCTTTGAAGAGATCGCCGCCCACTTGGCCGGGAGCGACATAATTCAGCAGCAGACCCCAAAAGCCAATTCGGAAGGCATCGCGCAAGCGAAATTCAAATCCCTGCGCCCAGACCAGCAGATACCAACGAACAAACGTCAGAAAAACCGAGGCGGCAATCAACGCCGCAGCAATGCAGCAATCGATCCATCGAAATTGTCGATCTGCGACCTCGCTGAGGCTGTCGAGATTCAGGTAGATATTTTGGTAAAACAGGTAGCCAAGGATGGCCAGGGCGATGACCCACTTCAGCAAACCCATATAGGGTTTCAGCCGCTGGAGAAGATCACGCATGTGGGGGACGATCCAGGCGAAAAAAAATGAATATTTGAGGCATTGCGAAATGCAAAAACCTGCGACTGGAATTTGCTGTCGAGCGTGACCGGTTCTATGCACGCGCTCGATGTGCAGGCAATGCCCGAGCACGTCGCAAACTACAGAACTCAGTCTGCTTACGCAACGGCGCCTGCCGCGCGTTGGATTGCTCTGGTTGTTTGGATATTAGAATTCGATTGAAATATGGGTAATCGTCAGCTACCGGTGTGTCGAATTCTGTCCAGTGTTTTGCCACCGGATGCACTGGAAATCACAGCGAATTCAAGCCGATACGCCTTGCGGATTCTCGTGTTGCCCATTATCGTTTCTCGGCCGTGAGTCCATGAGTGGACGCGGCCTCAACCCTGCAGCTTAAACGCGGAATGGATTTCGTGGCTGGGTTGATCCAACGAATGGACCAAAATCAAAGGAAGCTCAAGGATGAGCCGATTGAAACTCTACTGGCCCGAAGCGCGCGGACAGTTTGATGCAGTCATCCTGTCGATGGTGTCGGCCGATCGGGCGGGCGAACCGACGGTGATTCCGTTTGCCCAGCATCAGCGAAAAGCGACGGGGCATTCGCGTTCAACCGACGTGGTTGACCGAGCGCATACGATTCATACCAACGGTCGCTGCCCTGCCTGTCTTCATCCGGTCGTCGAACCAATCGAACTCAACGATGCGCTCGTGGGGCGTGGCAACCTGCCCATACCGGGAACTGCGACTCTCGTCGGCTTCCGCTGCGATCGCTGTGAATGCGAATGGCAGGCGTGATCGCGCTTTTGCGTCAAAACTATGAAACGCGTGGGGCGTTGCCGCGCCGATAAACTTGCGGTCGCGTCATTTCTTCCGCGGTGCGGTGCGGCCTTCTTCGGCGAGCGATTCGAAGTAGCGGCGCACGAGATCATCGTACTTGGGTAGATACTTATCCTCGTACACATTGAGCAGTTTCTGCCGCAGCGTGGGCGGGAGGTGTCCCCAAACATCGCGGACCATTCTCCCCGATGAGAGCGGCGCGAGCTGACGGTTTTCGGCATCGCGAGCCTTGTCGGTCGATTCCGGCGACTTGTCTTTTCGCGTTTTGCCATTATCCCCCGGCTGGGTCTCCGCTGGTTCGGGCGGTTTGGAACCCTTCTGCTTCGGATCGCCGTCTTGTGGTTTGGGCGACTTGCCGCCCGACGGACTCGACTGCGCCTGTTGCTTGACCGCTTCAATCAACTGCTCCAGGTTCTTGACGACGTCCTGCTGCAACTCACGTGTTTTCAGTCCGGCATCTTTGCCGTCGATTCGCTTTTGCGCTTCCCGCATTGCCCGAATCGCTTGCTCCAACGGATTTTCCTGCGGACGGTCTTTCGTTGTACCGCCGCCGGTCAGTTTCTTAAACAACTCCTCGTCGGTGGCGCTGCCGGTTTTGTTCTTGTCTTGAGTTTGAGACTCGGACGTTTCTCCCTTGGCTTTGTTTGCGGGTTCTTGACCGTTTGCTGATGCGAGTCCCGTCAATACGAACACACAACATAGAATGCCAGTGGCACCCAATGCACCGATCAAGTTTCGATTCGGCTTCGCAGTTTGAAGCATGTCAGTGTTCCTGTTAAAAGCCGCCGCCGCCTGGCTTGGCGGGGGTCTCGTCGAGTTCAATTGCCTCATTGATGATTTGCATGAGATTCCGCGCCAAATCGGCCAAGCGTCCCTGGTCGCTTGCAATCGCCTCGAGTTCCCGCTGCTGTTCGTCCGATAGCCGACCGTTCTTGCGTCGTTGTGCATCAATTTCAGCGGTTCGCCGCAGCAGACCTTCTTGAATTGTCTTTAACATCTTGAGTTCGGCCAGTTTCGGGACGGCGCCCGTGGCGCCGGGGGGCTGCTGCTCTGCACCCGTTCCACCTGCCGGCGGAGATTGCCCGGAACTTTGCTCCGGTTTCAGCGCATCGACCAGTTCGACAAAACGCCGCTTGGCCGCTTCTTCTGCTGCGATGGTGATCTGATCGGTTTGCCGTTTGTCGAGACGATCCGCCGTGATCTTCATGTCTCGCGATGCACCTTCCAGCGCGAGAACAAAGACCTCGACTGACGCCATCTCCTCGATGAGTTCAGCGGTGTCGCGGCGCAGGTTGTCCTGTGTTTCTCGCAATCGCTTCAGCGAACTCAATTGGCCGCGACTCCAACTGCCGCGTTTCTTGTGAGCGGCGTCGAGCCGCAGTGTTTCATCAATTACCGCTTGCTGCATGACGATCATCAGTTTGAGTTTATCGCCCATTTTCTCCATGAGTTCGCGGGCGAGCCGTTCTTCAGCTTCGCGGCGCGCTTGCGCCAATTCGCGTTGGGACTGTTCGAGGTCGTCGAGCGATTCTTGTTGCTCACGCGCTGCATCGGCCGGTTCATCGCTGCCCAATCGTTCTTCGGTCTGACGCAATCGTTCGGCTGCGCGTCCGGCCGATGATCCTGCTTTGCGCGCCTGCAACCTGCGCAGTCGCCGAGAAAGGCGGGCGACCTCTTCCCGGATTTCCTGCTGCTGCTTGCGCAGTTGCTGCAATTCCTGCTCACGTTGTTTTCGGTCGGTAATTTGCTCTGCGTCTCGTGTTTTCTTGTGCAACTCGTCCTGTCGCTTTCTCAATTCGAGCAGTTCCTCTTCGGCCTGCTTCAATTGCTTGACGAGCACTTCCGAGTCGGGGTTTCCGCGATCCGAGAGAATGTTACGCAGTTCCTCCAGATCGTCGGCAATCTGCTGCTGTGCTTCAGCAGCAATTCCCACCTGGTTTCGTTTGAGGGCGTCGGCGGTCTGCCGCATCTTGCTGCCGGTGGCGTTTTCCTCGATGTGTTGCTGGGCATCCTGTAGTGTTCCGTTTGGAGACGCCTTCGATTTATCGTCGGATTGCGCTTTCAATGTCTCGCGAAACTCATCGAGGCGGTCGGCTTGCCTTCGCTGCCGCTGTGAAACTTTAGCCAGATCGGCTTCTTCCTGCGGCTTCAATTGTTCCAGGCCACTTCGTCCTAGAGTCTTGCGGCCGATTTCGGTGGCGTCCTGCTGAACGCGTTGCTGTCCGGCAATGAGTTCACCGAGTTCCTTGAGCAAATCGTTCCGGATACGCCACTGCAACAACTTCCCGCGCATCACGGCGAGCGATTCGAGAACTGCGTCCTGGTTTTCCTTCGCCCGTTCGAGGGCCGCTGACTCTTCGCCGTCGGTCGTTGCTTCTGTACTTCTTTCCGTAGCGGAGTCCGTCGGTTCGGCCTTTTCGTCTTCGGTATTAGTGGGAGACGTGTCGCCTGCCGCTTCTTCCTCGGCACGAAGTCCGATGGCCGAATTGGCCGCCTTTCGTGCGCGCGTGAGTTCCTGCTCGATTACAGGCAGCAGGTTCTGCCGCATCGCGGCAAC
Source organism: Planctomycetaceae bacterium (assembly GCA_018699955.1). Lineage (GTDB taxonomy): Bacteria > Planctomycetota > Planctomycetia > Planctomycetales > Planctomycetaceae > JABISG01. The sequence goes on from JABISG010000147.1 coordinate 107,961, forward strand.
CTCGTCGGCAATTTGTTGCAGCCGTGCGGTCATCTCCGGCGCATCGATCTTGTTCAGCTTGAGATCGGCAATTGAGTCGCGCGCTTTCGACTCGAATCCATCGACGGGATTCAGCAGTCGTGCAGAGATCTGCCGTTGGTCGAGTTCAATTCGTTTGAGCAAATCGACATCGGAAGCGCGTAACGCGCCAACCGTGTTGAGCTGGGTTTCCAGTTCACCAACCTGTTCGCGGGCCAGCAACTGCGCTTTGACCAGTCGCTCCAATTCTTCGAGTAGCTCGGACTGCCGACCTGCCAATTCGGCCTTCTTTTCTTCCGCCGTGATAATTGTCAACGTGCGGGAAATGCTGCGGCCGACGTGTTCGTTGCCGAGATCGTAATCGTCGTTTGCCGTGGCGTAGAATACGATCCGCATGCCGGGACTGAGCATCAATTCGGACAACAACCAGGTCTCTTCGATTGTCAGCTCAAGCGGACGTTCGGTCTCCACCTCGCCGTCGCGGAGCAGTCGTGGTTCGATGGAATCGTCCTGTGAGTTGCCCAGCTTGTAATGCAAACGGACGCTCTTCAGTCCCAGGTCGTCACGGACCTGAAATCTCAGCGAGACATCGGCGACTGCGGTGACATAAAGATCGACGGCCGGTTGTTCGATTTGAATCTCCGGCGGCATGTCGGCGACGGCGCGGACTTCGTAGCGTGGGGCTTCCGGGTTCTCGAAGCCTTGTGAATCCTTCAGGTCGAACCAGTAGGAATAGACACCGGGATCGGTGATGGTAAACCGGGTTTTCAGGCGTCGTCCGTCTTTGGCAAGTTCAATCGGCTGCGGTTTTCTGCCGCGCACCTGCAACGAAGCCGACTTCAGCCGCTTGTTGACACGGGCGTTGACTTCCACTTCGGTGCCGACCAATCCCTGCAAGTGTCCCACGCCGTCCGCCAAACGCTCGACCGGTTGGCCACTGTATTTGGGAGGCGTTAGCGTGACCTGCAAATCTTCAATCAGCGGAGGAGGGACGACTTCCAATTTGAATAACGGCTTGTCCCAATCATCGCCGCCGACGGCGCGAAACCAGACCGGTCCGCGCGTGGCGACCAGCGTCGCCACGCCGACTTCTCGCGGGTTCCCGTCGGCGTCGCGGCGCGTTGCCAATCGCAGGACTTCGTGAACGGATTCGTCGTCCGAGTAACGGTACTCCATGCGAACATCATCCGGCAGGTCCCCAGTGCCGTTCTCTGCGGCGTTCTCCACATAGACAGTCAGTGCGTCGCCGCGTGCCAGGCGCAATGGGGTTGTCGGGTCGTATTCGAGCGGTCGGAAATCGGCATCCAACAGTCGCAAATCGGTCGTTCGCGGCCAGGCGATGTCGGCAAACGGAAAGACCAGACGGTTCATCGCGATGCCGGCGTTCACTTGGTTGAAGCCGACAAGCAGTGCCGAAGTCAGGCAGACGGCCACAGCGATTGCAACGAGACGCCGGACGTTGCTCGTTTCAATCACGTCAGAAAGATTCAGCCGACCCGCTTGCCGTGTCGTTTGCTGAATCACGCGACGCTGCAGTTGGGTTGAGCCGACGGCCGGATCGATTCCCTTTTCCAGAAATTCCACCGTACTGGCCAGACTGTCGTTGAAACCGGGGAACCGTTTCTCGATACGCAATGCCAGATCGACGTCGGATGGTTGATGCCGCAACGGCCCGATCAGACGTCGCCATCCAACCCATCCCGCGGCGGTGAGAATCGTCAGACCCAATATCAATCGCACGCCGGAGTCGTCGAGGTGAATGGCCCAATCGGTCATTCCCACCAGCATGGCCGCACCAAAGACGACGGCGATCAGCCAACTCAATCCGTACAGCCACACCACCTGACGAATCCGCCGGCGTAAGCGCGACAATCGTTGATCGAGCGGTTCAGACATTGGTTTGACTCGTTGACAAAACTTTCCGTTACAAGCTAAATCACATTGGACGTTCAAGTTCCGTTTCATCCATGCCCAGTGTCATGTCAAAAGTTACCACTGTAATCGGATCGTCGGACTCTTCTGTGATATCGGGAATATTCACCGCAACACGGAGTCGGCGACTTCCAGGAAACTCAAATTTGATTGAATCCACACGATGTCCAACCGTCGCAAACAGCCAGGCATAAACAGCCGATTCGTCGGGAGAAAAACTGGTAACTGGTGGTGAGATTGATTTCGTTCCATTTTCCAATTCTGCATCCGTTATCGGGATTCCCCAAATTCGAAACGTGGCATCAGAACCCCCGATGAATTCAGAGTCTTCGAAATCAATCCAATCGGAACCATGTTCAATGGCAAGTTTTTGCGCACCATCCTCGTCAAAAAACATGTGAGCTGGCGATTTGTGAAGTGCGTGGCATTCAGCAGGCAAACCGGGATGATTAATGCACATGTGTGCCGGTTTATGTCTTGGTTCGGTCATTTGAATCGCCAATTCAAAGGAACATCACAAGTTGTAGTGACGCAAAAACAAACAAAACGTTCCAACTTTCGCTCTTGTCTCTCGTCTCTAGACTCTCGACCCGCAACTCCTCCATCATATCAGCCGAAACCGCTTCCGCAAAAGCCATTCTGTGCCCAGCAGGAAAGTGAACAACGCCAGACCGGGGACGAGAGTTTGCCATAAGCTCCAGAGGGAGATTGGATCGAGCGATTCCAGCGGGACGGCACGGCCGGGGGGGATGTCGTCGGCCAATTTGTGTGCATCGACGGGTGTGTAGAATTTGCCGTGCGTTTTGTCGGCGGTCTGCAGCAATTCCGCTTTGTCGAGACTGCGCCGTTGAAACTCGCTGAGCGGTGCCTCGACCGAGAAATTGTACGATGGCGGCGCTTCGTCGAAGGCGGGGGCGACGATCCACGCATGATACGAACCTTCCGGTGCGCGAACGAATTGCCCTTCAAATAATGCCGGCGTTTGTGGTAGTCGCGTTAATTTGATTGTCCGCTGCACGTCGCCGCGGCGTTCGAGCATCACTGTCACTCCGTCGTCCTCTGTCGGCGCCAATCGCTCGTCGAAAAACTTGACCCGCAGGTTCACCGTGTCGCCGCGCTTGTAATATTTCTTATCGGAAAACAAATCGGCAGTGCGGTCGCGGCCGATGAGTTTCGAGCGACTGAGATACCGCAACGCCTGCACCCAATAGCGTCCGTAGTAATAATCGCCGACGCGAAAACGCCATCGCCACAATTCGTCGGTGGCGTGAAACAGAACGGTGCCCGCACCCACCCGGTGTTTGACGATGACCGGTAACCGGCCGGTTGCGCCGCTGCGGGTGGGATGTTGTGCGAAGACCTGTGCGCCTTCGGCCAGTTCCCGCGCCTCGAACAGCCAATACAATTCGGGAAACTCGTTCCAGATTTCCATGCTGTCCGATTCGGATTCGGCGAAGCGGAAAATGGTCGTCGATTTGCGCCCGGCCAAAGTCAGTTCCGGCCGGAATCCCTCAACAATCGGAATCTCGTCCGGCGGTGCCTGTGCCGATTCGAGTTTCACGGGCAATAACGCTTCTAACGGAGTGCCACGAAATGCCATCGGCATCGACGATTGTCCGGCGATGATCACCAATCCGCCCCCGGCATTCCGCACGAATTCATTCAGGTTGTCATACACGCCGTAACTCAGAAAGCTGGGATTGAGGTCGCCAAGGATGACGACGTCGTAGTCGAGCATTTCTTCGCGTTTGACGGGGAAGTGGTCGAGTGCGGTTTCATCTTCCTGCGCATATTCGACGTCGGCTTCCTGCAAGACGGTATGCAATTCCACCGTCTTGTCGCGTTCCAGTAATTGTTTGAGGTAGCGGAATTCATACCGTGGTCCGGAGTCGGCCAGCAACACGCGGATTCGATCTTCGCGGACGCTGACGTGCCGCGTCTCGACGTTGTCGGTCACATTCGATTCGTTCGGCAACGGTTTGGCTTCCAGCTTGTAATCGAACTCGCCTTTGGTGGGCGGCGTGTAGGGCAATTCCACTCGCACCGCCTGTCCGTCCTCACCAGCCGATAACTTCTTCGTGGCCAGGACCACGCCGGTTCGGTCATCGATGAGACGAATCGTTACCGTTTCGCCCTTGAATTCGTACGCTTTGATGTTGGCCGAGAAGATGACCGGGTCGCCGACGAAGGCGACTTCATCGACCAGCGTGTCGTACAGTTGCAGATCGCGCGACGGTTCTTCGCTGCCGATACCCACCACGAAAATCGGCACGAGACTGCTGCGTGCCAAATCGGTCACGCCGGTCAACTTGTCGGCATCGTTGGTGCTGGTGATTCCGTCGGTTAGCAGGACAATGGCCGAGGGCGGATTGCCGCGCAGGTCGTCGAGAACTTTTCGTACTGCCGGTCCGGGGCGTGTTTCATCGCCGGTGGCTTCCAGCCGCGTGAGCAGTTCGGAAATCTCGTCGATTCCATCGTCATTCAAGTAATCGCCTTGACCCATCACGCGGGCGGTATCTGAGAATCGATAGACTCGCAATTTGTGTTCGCTGGCCAAATTGCGGAGCAGGCGGCCGTTGTTGCGTGTGAGGGCGGCCTTGGCCAGATTGATCCGCTGCGGTTCTTTGAGCCGCACCTCCTTAAGTAACGCCGCAACTCCGGCGGCGAGACTGCGGTTGGGATACCGATCTTCCAGGCTCATGCTGGCCGAATCATCGACCATCACCACAATCACCGGCAGGCCCGTTCGATCGACGGTGAGTGTTAACTCGGCGAGAAACAGCAGCACGACGGCAATTGTCGAAAGTCGTAGCGCGACAAGCAGACCGCGCATCGGCCGCGAGATGGAATTGGCGTCGCGGTGATAAATCCAAACCACATACGCAACGCCGAAAACAGCCAACAGCAGCACACCCCACAACGGTAGCCAATCCGGCCAGGGTGGCCGCACCGTAAGATTCCACGCCGTCCCCTGACCGGGACCGGCGGCAGGTATGTCGAGATACCATTCCAGAAATCGTTTCATCGCCTGCATGGCCGCCCATTATACGCAGCAACGGTTCATCTGTCGCGGGCTGGTTTTGCATAACTCTTGATGACGAATGAACAAATCGATATGATTTGACGAGAGCCGTATGGTCGGCATCGTCCGTCTCACGACAGGGGACACTGCGGAATGGATCGACGAATTGCCCGTTTTCTAACCGCTTTTCTGCTGTTCATGGCGGCGATATTTGTTGGCGGTGCGCCCAGCGAAGCCGTTGAGCCGACGATTGGTGCGGAAACATCGACCGCTGCGATGCTCAATTCCGGACCGGGTCAGGGGGAATACGTCCCTACCTTCTACTCCCGTGCGGTCACCGGCCCGTTGATGAATAAGTCGGTTTGTTACGTCTGCCGTAACGGACAGCGGCCGGTGGTGGCGGTTTACGTTCGCAGCTTCGAGCCAAAATTGAAGTCGCTACTGCGAAATATCGACCGCGTTGTTGATCTCAATCGTGTGACCGGTTTACGAAGTTTCAGCGTGAAATTGGGCGAAGACCCGTTCCGAAACATTTCGGCCGTGCAGACATTTTCGTTCAACAACAAAATCGCGATGCCGTTCACCGTTGCCTCGGAAGCGGTCTCGGTGCCAAGTTGCCAAAACATCCACACCGATGCCGCCATCACGGTGGTTTTCTATCGCCGGCGCCGCGTCGAAAGAACATTCGCCTTCCGCGCGGGCGAGATGACAACCGATGAAGTCCGCACCGTCATTCAAGGCGTGAAAGATTTCGCTGCCAAATAAGGCGAGCCGGGGGTGTTAACCCCCTGGTTGTTTTGTATCGGTCGAGCGTTCGCGAGTCATCGAACACTTCAGCCGGCATAAAGCCGGCTGCTCGCTTGTGGGTTACTGAAACCCAACGTTTCCGTCCGGTTCAATCACGGGGCGTCGGCGCCACGTTCGCAGCGGATTGTTCTTGAACGCTTTCTCGTTCAGTTCGATGCCCATGCCCGGCACTTCGGGAATCTCGACATAGCCGTCTGCCAGCTTCAGTGGTTGATTGATCAGATCGCGATTGCCTCCTTCGCTGTCGATGCGATATTCGAGAATCAGGAAGTTCGGGGTCGATGCGGCAAACTGCACGCCGACGGCTGTCGAGATCGGTCCCAGTGGACTATGCGGGGCGACGGTGAGATAGTTGGCTTCGCCCATTGCTGCGATCTTCTTGCCTTCCATCAGCCCGCCGCACAACAGCAGGTCCGGTTGCAGAATGTCGGCGGCACCTGCGGCGATCAGGTCGCGGAATTCAAATTTCGTGTAGAGCATTTCACCGGTGGCAATCGGGATGCGAATCTTCTGCCGCAGTTCTCCCATGGCCGCAATGTTTTCCGGCCGTAGCGGTTCCTCGAAGAACAACGGCCGAAAGGGCCGCACGACTTCCGAGAGTTCCAACGCCCGAAACGGTTCGAACATGGCCGCGTGCGGATCGAGGGCGATTTCGATGTCGTCACCCACAGCGCGACGAACCGCTTCCATTCGCTCGCGCGTTTGCTTGAGAACCTCGTTCCAGGAAAGCAGTTCCATTTGCGGCGGCTGGGGTTGCATTTTGACAGCCGTCATCCCGAATTGCTGCACCGCTCGTTTCGCGTCGTCGGCTACTTCGCGCGGCGTGTCTCCATGAATGCCCAGATACACGCGCACGCGGTCGCGGCAGCGTCCGCCGAGTAATTGGTAGACCGGAACGCCGTGCGCTTTCCCCTTCACGTCCCACAGGGCGGTTTCAATTCCGCTGATGGCGGCGTTGATCATCGATCCGCCGGGAAATCGCGAGCCGTTGTACATCAGCTGCCACAAATGCTCGATCCGCGTGGGATCCTGCCCAATCAGCCATTCCTTGTAGTAGTCGATAATTGGCCCGATCGCGTGGTCTGGACCAACGCGGTACGCCTCGCCCACGCCATGCAAATGTTCGTCGGTCAGCACTTTGACGAACACGTGATTGCCATCACCCATATTGACGCCGAACGTCTGGATGTCGATGATTTTCATTGTGTGTGATTCCCAACCAGTTGCGGTATCTGAAGCGATTAAGAGTATACGGTGGCTATGAGTAGATTTGTATGAAGGCCAAGTCGAAACAGGATTTGTCCGTGGCGGCCGATTCGCAATTCTTCCGCGAACTCCGTATGCTGGGGCAACGAAACTTGGCCCATTTTGACCAATACCAGAAACAAGAATCCTGCCATGCCTAAAGTGCTCCTCGTCATTGGTGATGCCACCGAAGTTCTCGACACGATGTATCCCTACTTCCGGCTGCCCGAGGACGGCTTTGAAGTCGTTGTCGCCGCCCCGGAACAAAAGCTGTATCACATGGTGCTGCACGAGCAGCCGCCCGGTTGGGACATCACGCAGGAAACCGCCGGCTACCATTTGCAGTCCGACATCGCCTTCCGCGACATTAAGCCGGAAGAGTACGCCGGCCTCTTCGTTTCCGGCGGACGGGCACCGGAGTACTTGCGGTACGATGAAGATTTGCTCAACGTCACGCGGCATTTCTTCGAGGCGAACAAACCGGTCGCCTCGGTCTGTCACGGCATCGAAATCCTCGCCGCCGCCGATTGCATTCAAGGCCGAACTGTGACAACCGTCGCCAAGTGTGCGCTCGATGCCACACAGGTCGGCGCGAAATACGTCGATCAGCCCACAGTCGTCGATGGCAACCTCGTCACCGCCCGCGTCTGGATGGACAACACGCCGTTCTTGAAAGCGTTTATCGAGATGCTGAAGACTTCGCAGTGACTTTGCGAATCTTTGCGACTTAGCGCCTTTGCGTCAAATCATTACACCTTCCGGAAACTGATGATGCACCGAATTCTTTTCGCCGCTTTGGCAGTCAGTTCATTAGCTGTGTCGGCGACTGCCGGCGATTGGCCGCAGATTCTTGGGCCAACCCGTAACGGCATAGCGGTGGATGAAAAACTCGCGGACAAATGGCCCGCCGATGGACCAAAGACGGTTTGGCAGCGCAAGGTCGGCACCGGGTTTTCCGGTATTGTTGTGTCGGATGGCATCGCCGTGCTGTTTCATCGTGTCGGCAATAATGAGACTGCTGAAGCAATGAACGCGGCGACCGGCAAACGGTTGTGGAAGACAGAGTTTCCGACGGATTACATTCCGTCGTACACCAGCGACGACGGACCGCGGGCGACGCCGTTGATTCACAAGGGCCGCGTTTATCTCTATGGCGTCAAAGGGGGGCTGTACTGCGTTGATTTGAAATCGGGCAGGAAGCTGTGGCAGCGCGACACGTATGAGGACTACAGTTCCAAGAAGGCGACTCGGGGTGAGCCGGCGACCGGATATTTCGGGATTGGTACCACGCCCATCGTTGAAGGGAACAAGCTGATCGTCAACATTGGCGGGAACACGAAAGAGGCGGGCATAGTCGCTTTCTCGCTTGAAAACGGCCGCACCGTGTGGAAATCAACGACCGAACGGGCCAGTTATTCCTCGCCTACATCCGCCACCATCGACGGCACACGCCACGTCATCTTCGCGGCCCGATTGAATGTGGTCTCGATCGACCCAGCCAACGGCAAAACACGGTTCCGCATCCCGTTCGGCATGCCAGGACCCAATGTGACGGCGGCAGTACCGCTGGTGCTGGGCAACCGGTTGTTTGTGTCGGCCAGTTACAACTTTGGCGCGCTGTACGCGGCTTTGTCGAAGAACGACGGTAAGACTCTGTGGTCGAGCGATGAGATCATGTCGAGCCAATACACCACCTGCATTCCCGACGGAAACGTTCTTTACGGAATCCACGGTCGATTCGACCAGGGGGCTTCCGATCTGCGTTGCTTCAATCCCGCGACGAAGAAAATCGCCTGGGAAAAAACCGGTTTCGGTTACGCGACGTTGATCGAGGCCGACGGCAAATTGATCGCGTTGAAAGCCGACGGTGAACTAGTCCTCATCGAAACAACGTCGAAACAGTACCGCGAACTGGCCCGTGCTAATGTGCTGGACAAGACAACCCGCGCCATCCCGGCCATCGCCAACGGCCGATTGTATGTTCGCGATTCGGATACGCTGAAATGCCTCAATCTCGGTCGGACTCGTTAGGTTCAAGAAATCCTGGAGAAAACGGATGTCTCCCATTCTCGTTGAAATCGCGCCGGGTGAGTTGATCGACCGGATGACGATTCTTGAAATCAAGTCCGAGCGCATTACCGATGCGGCGAAGCTGGCCAACGTGCGGATTGAGTTGGAAACGCTGCAGCGGGCGCGCGACGCCGACGTGCCGGCATCGGATCAACTCGATCGATTGACCGCAGAATTGAAGGCGGTCAACGAGGCATTGTGGGAGATCGAAGACGACATCCGCGATTGCGAACGCGCGCAGGACTTCGGTCCGCGATTCATCGAATTGGCCCGTTCGGTTTACGTCACCAACGATCAACGCGCGGCACTCAAACGCGAGATCAACGATTTACTCGGCTCGCGAATCGTCGAAGAAAAATCGTACGCGTCATATTCGCCGGAATCGTAATCACCGTCGCTTGCGGTTTATTGCGCTGTGTTGTTGACGAGATCCTGGAGCGCTGTCGCAATATTTGCGAATGGCGTTTCCCAATCACCCGCTGTCGGTTGACGGAACAGTCGCATCGACGGATACCAGGGGCTGTCTTCTCGGTCGAGCATCCAACGCCAGTCGGGCAGGAAGGGCAGGGCTACCCACACCGGCACGCCGAGCGCGCCGGCGAGATGCGGAATCGCCGTATCGGAGGTTACGACGAGATCGAGGTTCTTCATCAGCGCTGCCGTGTCCATGAACGCACCGGTCGTACCGTCGAAGTCGTCTCCCGGTTGGACGACGTCGAATTCCACCTCGGAAATCTGCTCGCAGCCTTCCCCCTTTTGCAGGCTGACGAGTTTGACGCCGAGAATGGCGGCCAGTGGAGCGAAGGTTGCCAGTTGCGGCGAACGTTCGCTGTCGCGGGGGTAATCGCGATTTCCCTGCCAGCAAATGCCGACGGTGAAGCCGTCGATGTTTGCTCGCCATTTCTGCCAACGCGCGACGAGTTTCTCGTCGGCTGTGAGGTACGGAACGTCAGCAGGAATCGTCTCGGTTGTTGTCTCCAGAATTCGTGGCAGCGACAACAGCGGCGCTTCGATGTCAAAGTCGGGTAATTCGTCGTCTTTGACGATCAACTGATCGATGCCACCGCAACCATCCAACAGCTTTGCCAAGGGACGCGGGCAGTGCAAAATCACCCGGCCGGCAGTTTGTTGAATTAGAGGGGCATACCGAATGAATTGAATCGTATCGCCCAGGCCCTGTTCGGCGGCAAGCAGAATCGTGCGGCCATCCAGCGGTGAACCATCCCACCGCGGTTTGCCGTAGGTGACGGGGGGAACGTCGAGCGTGTCGCCGCGACGGTCGTATCCCGGCCATCCAGCGGCCAAGTCGCCTTGCAACAGCAGTGTTGTTCCCAAATTGAATTCGGCCAATGGGAAATCGGGCAGTAGGACGAGGGCCTGTCGAAAACTGTCGCACGCCTCATCGAGACGGCTCAGCGACTTGAGCGCCGTTCCCAGATTGTTGTGTCCTTCGGCGTAGTCGGGGTAGAGTTCCAATGCACGCTCAGATGCGGCGACTGCTTCATCCAGCCGGCCCTGTCGTTCGTAGATGTAGCCGAGATTGTTGTGGATCTCGTGGTAATCGGGTTTTGCGATCAGCACCTTTTGAAACTGCTCGATCGCTTCGTCTAATCGATCCTGCCGCACCAGCACAAACCCCAGACGGACCTGTAAGTCGGGATTATCCGGTTCATCGGCAGAGAGTTGACGATAACAGGCTTCGGCCGCCTCCCATTTCTGCTGACGTCCCAACGCCTCCGCCAAGGCGACTCGCATTTGTTTGTCGCCAGGGGCGAGTTCCAATCCCTTCTCGTAACATTTCTCGGCGTCGGCCGGCAGTCGGCGTTCGTCCATCACCGCGCCCAGATTAAAAAACGCCTGGCTGTATTCCGGATTCGCCTTGATCGCTGCCTGAAACGCCCGCATGGCCGGTTCCCATTCACCGAGCGCCTTGTAGGCCACGCCAAGATTGTTGTGTGCATCGGGAACATCGGGACGGGCAACGGTCACTTTCTGCAGAAGATTGGCGGCGTCGCGAAAGCGGCTCTGCTGCAACAGCGCTGTCCCCAGCAGGTACTGTATGTCGAGATTGTGCGGGTCGGCTGCCAGCGCATCGCGATAGAGTGCTTCGGCCGCCGGCAAATCGTTCGCCTGATGTCGGTTCATCGCCTGTTGAAACAGGGCCTGCTGATCTTCAGCCAATTGTTTTTCTCTCCTCGATCATCCAAACTGTGAATCGTGATTCTCGCGAGTTGGTCGAGTCACCGCCAGTGCAGCCACCTGCTTGCGGTTTAGCGGACCCATAATTCACTATGACCATCGGGATAGACAACCCATGTCGGCACTCATTTCCTGCCTCACAAACAGTTACGGCCGCTTCGGCGCACAAGCCGGCATCGAGCAAATGGCCGCCGCCGGAATTCATCACGTGGAATTACCGATCCGCACGGCAGGGGTCGATTCCCCGTTCGGCGATCAGCCATTCGTCACAACAGCGGCAACGTTGGACGATTTGAAAGACGCCGATCAGCTGTTGCAGCGGCACGGCGTGTCGGCTTCCAGTTGCAACGTCTCCAGCGGCAATCCGCTCGATCCGGAAGTCGTCGCGATTACCCAACGGAAGCTCGATCTGGCCAAGCATTTCGGTGTGTCGTTGGTTGTCGGCGGTGCAGGTGAAGCCTCGTCGCCCGAAGAACTCGAAACACTGCATGGCAATCTGCGAGAAATCGGCGACCATGCCGGTCGGTTGGGAATCACCTACTGTTTTGAGACGCATCCGGGTATTTGCCAGCATCATCGGGGCATGCTCGACACCATGCAGGCCCTCGATCACCCGCACCTGAAATTGAATTTCGACACCGCCAACATCTTGTACTACAACGAGAACGTCGTGAGTGAGACCGCGCTCGCCAAGGTCTGCCATCACGTGCGGCACATCCATTTGAAAGATTCGCAGGGTGATTTCGGCAAATGGTACTTCCCGGCATTAGGACGCGGCGGCGCGGTCGATTTTGTTCGCGTATTGCAATTGATGACAACCTGCGGCTTTACCGGTCCTTACAGTCTGGAAATTGAAGGCATCGCCGGCGAAGGCGATTTGCCGCTCGAAGCTTATCAACAACGCATCGTCGAAAGCGTCGAGCACCTTCGCACCTGTGGCTACTTTGATTGAGCCGGTTCAGACGCGAACCGAATCCAGCGACATCCAGCTGATCGATTGAACTCCTGCAATGCACGAACTTGCTTGCGACCGGCCCCGGTGGTACGCTCCGTGACATAGACAACCTATGACGACACAACATTGAGAAAGGCTTCTCGCATGTCATTCCCCGTTCGGATTCTTGCCGCATCGTCCGCGATGTGGTGTCTGCTGTTCGCAGCACAGACATCGGTTTTGGCGCAAGCCGAGCCGGTCAATCACATCACCAACGGACCGGTTCTGGGCCGCCTGAGTTCCGATGGAATTGGCATCTGGTCGCGGACCGTGCGGTCGGGGCAGATTGCCGTCCGCTACGGAACCTCGCCCGACAGTTTGGACACGCTTTCGCCGCCGGTGAAAACGCGATACGAACACGACAACACCGGCTGGGTGCACATCACCGGGCTGAAGTCGAACACCAAATACTATTACGAGATGGTCATTCCCGAAGGGACCGGACACACCGGCCGTACCGGTTCGTTCCGCACATTGCCCGACGCCGAAGAATACGTCGATGCCGAACTCAATCCACGCGGACTGTTCAACTTCAGCTTCGAGTTCGCCTGCGGGAACAATCAGAACCCGGCCCACAGTTCCGGTCCAACACTGCCGACATTCAAGACGATGCTGGACAAAGTGAAGGACGACATCAATTTTGCCATCCTCAATGGCGATTGGATGTACGAAACCCAGCGGTCGTATCAGCCCAATCAGTGGTTGTCGCAGGTGGAAAACACCGGCGGCGATTTGCCGAAAGTGGCGCAAATCGCGCCGAGCATTATCGGCGTGTGGCAGAACTACAAGCACTTTTACAACCAGGCTCCCAACTTGGTGAAGTGGCATGCCCAGGTGCCCTCGTTCTTCACCTACGACGACCACGAGATGCTCAACGACATCTGGGGCGCGGGTTCGCCCGGCTTGCGCGATCGCCGTGCCGTCTTCCGAGACATCGGAGCGCAGGCGTGGTACGACTATCTCGGTTGGAGCAACCCCACGAAATTCAAACAGCCGGTTCACTTCGGCCGGGCAAGTTTGACCGGCGGCAGCGATGTGCTGTTCGATCCCTCGGCCGACTTCACGCGGATCAACATGAAATCCATGTCGAATCTGCACGTGCATTGGGGAACGAAAACCGACGGCGTCAACGATAACGCCCTCGACGGTGTGGGCGGACGCAAGAACGCCGGCGTCTATCGCATCGAAAAAGTGATCGATAAGAACCGGTTGAAAATCTGGCCGTCAGCGAAGGAAGACGGCGTCGAGTCGTACTCCATCGGCCGACGCTCCTATTACCGTCTGCGCGTCAGCAACTGCGACTTTTTCGTCTGCGACACCCGTGGCCAACGGCAAATGCACGACACCCGCGACCCCTACAAGAAGGGCCTGTCGATGCTGGGTGACGTGCAACGGGAATGGCTCATCAACGGCATGAAGGAAAGCGACGCCGACTTTCTGTTCGTCGTCTCGTCGGTCAACTTCATGGTGCCGCACGTTGGCGGCGGAAAAGTCCGCGCGACAAACAAAGACGATGCCTGGACGGTCTTCTTTGACGAACGCGAAAAGCTGATCAACTTCTGGGACGAACTCGACAAACCGGTGATGGTTCTCACGGGCGATTTGCACAACAGCTTCGTCATCAAAATCACCGACAACGTCTGGGAGTGTGCTTCCGGCCCGCACAACTCGAACAATCACTGGGCCAGCGACGAAGGCGCACGCCCCGCAAACGGCAAATTCAAGTACGGCCCCCGCGAAGTCGATATCCGCTGGTCAACCTACTACCGCACCGACATCCCCCGCGACCAGCTCAGCCACCCGCACTACTGCGTCGTGCAAATCAACAACGTCTTCAACAACCCCAAACAACTCGGCGGCGAACGCTGGGTCGCCTTCCCCCGGCCACAAGTCATCTTCAAATACTTCGACGGCCGCACCGGAAAGTTTCAGTATGCCGAACCGGTGTTGGCGAAAGCGAAGAAGTGACGCAACGACCAGAAACCCGGTTTCTCCGAAGAAACCGGGTTTCTGTCGATCAGCTTCCCACATCAAACTCCACGCCCTGTGCCAACGGTAACGAGTCGCCCCAGTTGATGGTGCAGGTTTGGCGGCGCATGTAGGCTTTCCAGGAGTCGGAGCCAGCTTCGCGGCCGCCGCCGGTTTCTTTTTCGCCGCCGAACGCTCCGCCTATCTCTGCACCGGACGTGCCGATGTTGACGTTGGCGATGCCGCAGTCGCTGCCGATGGGTGAGAGGAATCGTTCGGCCTCCTGCATGCGGTCGGTGAAGATGGCCGACGAAAGTCCTTGCGCGACGCTGTTCTGGATCTCGATCGCTTCATCGAGTGTTTTGTAAGTCAGGACATAGAGAATCGGGGCGAAGGTTTCCGTGGCAACAATCGGCATGTCCGCCGTGGCGCGGACGATGGTTGGTTCGACAAAGTATCCCGGACGGTCGAGGCGGTTGCCGCCGCAGACGATTTCTCCGCCTTGATTGCGGATCGTTTCAACCGCCTGCATCATCGTTTCGGCAGCGCGCTCGTTGGCCAGTGGCCCCATTAACACGCCCTCTTCCCACGGTTTGCCGATGTTGACGCTCTTGTAAGCATTCGCCAACCGTTCGACGAACGCATCGGCGTTGGACTCGTGCACGATCAACCGCCGTAGCGAAGTGCAGCGCTGGCCCGATGTGCCGACGGCAGCGAACAGGACTCCGCGCAATGCCAAATCGAGGTCGGCCGTTTCCGTCAGAATGATGGCGTTGTTGCCCCCCAATTCCAGCAGACATCGGCCGAGTCGCTGGGCAACAGCCGGGCTGATCGCGCGGCCCATGTCGCAACTGCCGGTCGCCGAGATCAACGGCAGTCGCTCATCGGCGGCCATCCATTGTCCGGTTTCAATTCCCGCGCCAACCGCCAATCCGCAGATCGGTGGGAGCTTCATCTCAGTCGAGACGCGATGAACGATGTGTTGAACGGCGATGGCGGTCAGCGGTGTTTGTGGTGAGGGTTTCCAAATCGTTGCGTTCCCGCAGACGGCCGCGACGGCCGCATTCCATGCCCAGACGGCGACGGGGAAGTTGAACGCCGAGAGAATACCGACGACGCCGAGCGGATGCCATTGTTCCATCATGCGATGCTGCGGCCGTTCGCTGGCGATGGTTAACCCGTACAACTGCCGCGACAGCCCGACGGAGAAATCGCACATGTCGATCATCTCCTGGACTTCGCCTTCCCCCTCGCTTTGGATCTTGCCCATTTCGAGCGTGACCAGCAGACCGAGATCGCGCTTGTGTTCGCGCAGCGCCATTCCCAACCGCCGCACGAATTCGCCACGAACGGGAGCCGGCGTCATCCGCCAATCGCGGAACGCCTGTTGGGCGGACTCCACTACGCGTTCGTAGTCATCGCGCGCAGCGGTCAACACGCGGGCAACCGGCTCGCCGGTCGCGGGGTTGAGGGAAACCAATTCCTCGCCGCCCGGTTGATCGATCCAGCCGTCGGCGTAGACCCCGCTGTTGACGTCGTTGATTCCCAGCCGCTGCAGCACGTCGTCGAACATTGGTTTCCTCCTTGGTCCCATGCTCTGCGTGGTTACGAGAAATCTAATTTTCCTGCGCCGCGACAAAGCTTGTTTGCTTCGCCACAAATTCCGACAACGCCTCATCCAAAATCGACACTGCCGTTTCTGCTTGCTCGCGGGTGATGACCAATGGTGGGCAGAAGCGGATGCTGTTCTTGCCGCAGCCTAATAGTAACAGGCCTTTGCGGAAACAGGATTGCACGATTTCGTTGCGTTCATCGACTGCGCGTTGCTTGGTCTCGCGGTCGGTTACCAGTTCGATACCGATCATCAAACCCTTGCCGCGGACGTCGCCGATGAGCGGGTGCTTCTGCTTCAAGTTGTCGAGCCGGCCGAGCAGGAAGTCGCCGACACGGGCAGCGTTCTCGATGAGTTCTTCTTCGAGTAACGCAATGGTTTCCAACGCGGCGGCACAACAAACCGGGTTGCCGCCGAAGGTGCTGGCGTGCGAACCGGGTGGCCAATCCATCACATCGGCTTTCGCGACAATCGCACCTAACGGCATGCCCGAGGCAAGTCCCTTGGCAGTACAGAGAATGTCCGGCTCGACGCCCCAGTGATCGATGGCGAACATTTTGCCGGTGCGTCCCATGCCGGCCTGCACTTCGTCGACGACGTACAAAATGCCGTGCTTTTCGGCGAGCGCTTTGAGTTGCTGGTGAAATTCGGGGGGCGGGACAATGTAACCGCCTTCACCCTGAATTGGCTCGACGACGATGGCAGCCACTTCGTCGGGCGAAAGGTTGCTGGTGAAGAGGCGGGATTCGATGAACTCGACGACAGCGCGGCCGCAATCGTCCTCTGCCGATCCGTCCGCGCGGCGGTAGGGATCGGGGTAGGGCACGTGGGTCACGCCGGGAACGAGTGGGCCGAATCCGCGACGCTGTATGGGTTTGCTCGCCGTCAGTGACAGCGCTCCCATTGTGCGACCGTGAAATGCGCCCAAAAAGGCGATCACCTGTTGCCGACCGGTGTGATGGCGTGCCAATTTGAAGGCCGCCTCGACCGCTTCGGCTCCGGAATTGGTGAAGAAGACTTTCTTCGGCGAATCACCGGGCGCTACGTCGGCCAGTTTGTGGGCGAGGTTCGCTTGCGGCGCATAGAAAAAATCGGTGCCGGACATGTGAATGAGCTGTTCGGCCTGTTTCTGAATCGCTTTCACCACGCGCGGATGGCAGTGTCCGGTTGCGCAGACTGCAATGCCGGCGGTGAAGTCGAGAAACAGGTTGCCGTCCACGTCCTGGATAACCGCTCCTTCGCCGCGTTTGACCGCCAGCGGATAGTCGCGCGTGTACGACGGCGACGTATAGCGCTGATCGGTCTCGATCAACGCGCGGGCTTTGGGTCCCGGTAGTTCGGTACGGATATCGGGAACGTTGGCAAATTGACTCTGAGTCGGCATGGCGGTTCCTCCATCTCGCTGCGATGCATTGCATCGCAGCTGGGGTGTACTCGTTCCAGTGGCCTGTACAGCAGGGGGATTCTCGCAGAAATCACGAGACGTGTCAGCGGCAACTGAATCGTAGGTGTGCCTCGGTTCCAGTCAAGGCGATACGTGCCTGTTTGTGTAGTTCCGGCGAGCAAGTGTCTGCGGTTCTGTTGGATTTGTAAGATGTTGCGTAGAATATCGAGTGATTGATCCAGATCGGTCCAGACAGAACTTCGACGCGACACGTGGATATTTTCAGCGCCGGCGGTGGTGCTGTTGTTCGACGACACGAGAATTCGCTGGAGTGAAATCATGTCAGGCAATGCGGGCAACCACAAAGAATCCGCGATGATGGGACCACATGGAGTCATCGCGACGGTTGATGATCGTGAGGGTTTTACGGCCGAAGTTTTCGATGTCCTCTGGTCTCGGTACCGTGAGCGCGTGATTTACGCGGCCGAGTACGAGCGGATTGTCCGCGAGGCCGGTGCGACTTTCGTGAACGATCACATTGCGCTGCGAACGTTTGCCTGCCAACAACCGTTGACGGGGATCGCCTCTATTTCGCGCGTCTTCGAGGCGCTCGGTTATGCATCGGCCGCTTGCTACAACTTTCCGAACAAGCACCTGAGCGCCATTCACTTTGGGCATCCGAATCGCGAGTTTCCCAAGGTGTTTGTTTCTGAGTTGCGGACGTGGGAATTGAGTCCGTCGGCCCAGCAGATCATTCAGAAGATCGTCGGCAGCCATCGGCCCACGATCAACGTCGAGACACTCGCGGCCATTTCCAACCTGACCGATGGAGATGCCGGAAATCGCCCGGTGTTGCTTGACGCCATCGTTGCCCGGTTTCACGAGTTACCTTGGGATGCCCCCGAGAAAGATGACGTGGCTGCCCTGAATGACGAAAACCAATACGCGGCGTGGGTCGCCGTGCACGGGTACAACGTCAATCACTTCACGTCACTAATCAATTCGCACGGTGTCGAGTCACTCGACGACATTGAGAAAACGATCGACGCCCTGCGAAAAGCGGGAGTCCCGATGAAGGCGGAGATTGAAGGCGCACCGGGATCGAGGCTGCGACAGTCGGCAACCGAGGCGGCGGTTATCGATGTGGCTGTTCGTAAAAACGGGCAGGAAGCCGTCATGCCCTGGACCTATGCGTACATGGAACTGGCCGAACGCGGCGACGTCATCGATTCGGAAACGGGCAAGCCGACTCGGTTCGAGGGCTTTCTCGGCCCGCAGGCAACGCATCTTTTCGAGATGACGAAGGTGAAATAGGAAGTGATCGAAGAAACCCGGTTTTTCCAAAAAACCGGGTTTCTGGCGTTCTGGCGTTCTCACGTCGTTCGTTGTGTGAATCCCCCCAATTCGCCAATTTGATACTTGCGTTCCAGACGCGATTATGCGCAGAATCGAAAAACTGCACCGGAATTCCGTGATCCGATCTTCCCCGGTTGCGTTCTGACATCGTTCCCACACAACCGTGTTGCATACTTGCAACGTGTTGATTCGGCGCATCAGGCCGGTTCGGCCGTTCTGAAGCGGACGGTCGGCGGGATTGTTGTCGCGATCGGATCAACCGACCGCCAGAAGGAGTGCGGGATGCCTGAGTTTCT
Source organism: Planctomycetaceae bacterium (assembly GCA_018699955.1). Lineage (GTDB taxonomy): Bacteria > Planctomycetota > Planctomycetia > Planctomycetales > Planctomycetaceae > JABISG01. Next base: position 126,864 of record JABISG010000147.1, read on the forward strand.
CGAAACGAGTTTTATGTGGCCCACTTTGCCGGCGACCCTGCTGGTGTTGGTGTGCTGCACCTATTGGCTGATGGTGATGTTGGGAGCGCTAACGGTTGACGCGCTTCATATCGATTTTCACGACATTCACTTCGACACCGACGTTGATGGGTCACTGCTCGATCTGGGCTTTGTCCCTTTCAGGTTTCTGAACCTTGGCCGCGTGCCGTTGATGTTTTGGCTGAGCGTTTTTGGGTTGTCGGCGTGGGTGGTCTCGCGGGTGATTTTGACCAATTTTGAACATTTGGAACCGCATAGCGGATTTGATTTTACGAATGACTCGTTAGCAATCGTGCGGGATTTCGCCATAGCTGCTGCCATCACCAAAATTCTGACACAGCCGTTGTGTGGGAAGTTCGACGTTGTTGAGCCGATTGGCTCGAAAGACCTGTTGGGCAAAACCTGCCGCGTCACGACAAATGAAGTCACAGACAAGTACGGGGAAGCAAATTTCGCGACCGATGCCGCACCGCTGGTGCTGCATGTGCGAGCGGCTGAAGAAACACTGAGTAAAGGTGATTTCGCCAAAATCGTTGATTACTCACCGGAAGAAAACATTTATTTCGTCAAACGAGCGGAACAAGAGGTGTAACTATGCCAGAAAACCTGAGCACAATCCTGGTCCCTGTTATTGTCACATTGGTCACTCTAATCGGACTTGCGACTCTCTTCTCGCGATTCTATCGCAAGCCAGGGCCGGAAGAGGCCATTGTGCGGACCGGTGTTCGCGGATTGAATGTCTGCACGGGCAATGGCATGGTTGTCATTCCGTTGATCCAGGAAGCCCACGTGATGGATATGTCGGTCAAGCGGATCGAGATTTCCCGCGAAGGTGAAGATGGGTTGATCTGCCAGGACAACATCCGGGCCGACATCAAGGTTGCGTTTTTCGTACGCGTCAACAACGCGACGGAAGATATTAAGGCGGTTGCCGAGATGCTCAACCCGCAGCGGGCCTCCGACATCAACCAGTTACGCGAATTGTTCGAGGCGAAGTTCTCAGAAGCATTGAAGACCGTCGGCAAGCAGTTCGACTTTGTTTCGCTGTACACCGACCGCGACAACTTCCGCGACAAGATCATCGCCGAGATCGGCACAGACCTGAACGGTTATCGGCTCGATAATTGTCACATCGATTATCTGGAGCAGACCCGACTCGAGATGCTCAATCCGCATAACATTCTCGACGCCGAGGGCATCAAGAAGATCACCGAATTGACCACGGTCGAGAACATGGCACGGAATCACTTCGAGGTTGAAGAAGCCAAGACGATTAAGAAACAGAACGTGGAGCGTGACGAGACGCTGTACGAACTTGAACGACAACGCGTCGAGGCCGAGCAGAAGCAACAGCGAGAGATCGCTGAAATCACTGCTCGCGAACATGCCGAGGCGGCGAAAGTGCAGGAAGAGCAGCGGCTGAAGGCCGAGGCTGCCCGCATTGCATCGGAAGAAGAAATCAAAGTTCGAGACGAAAACAAACAGCGGCAGATCATTGTCGCCATGCGTAACAAAGAGCGGACCGACAAGGTCGAAATCGAACGCGTGGAAAAAGACCGCCTGCTGGAAGCGACCGAGCGCGAACGAGTCGTCGGCTTGGCCGACATCGAAAAAGAGAAGGCCATCGAAATCGAGAAGCGGAATATTCAAGAGGTGATCCGCGAACGCGTCGCCGTCGAACGCAGCGTGGTCGAGGAACAGGAAAACATCAAGAATACCCAGGAATTCATGGGCGTCGATCGGCTGAAACGGGTGACGGTCACCACCGCCGAAGCGACCGCGCAGGAACAATTGGTCAAGCAAGTCAAAGCGGCAGAAGCCAGCAAACAGTCGGCGGAGTTCCAGGCCGAAGAGGTTGTGGTGGAAGCCGAAGGCCAGCGGGCTGCGGCCGAGAAGCAGATGCAGGCCACCAAAATGTTGGCCGAAGCGAAAACCGCCGACCACGCGGCGATTGGCCTGGGCGATGCCGAAGTCATTTTGGCCAAGGCCGACGCCAAAGAGAAAGACGGAACGGCCGAAGCTGCCGTCATTCAGCGCAAAGCAGTTGCGACAGCGAAGGGCGAAGAGGCCAAAGCGGTCGCCGTCGAGAAGCTGGGAACCGCCGAAGCGACCGTCATGCAGCAGAAGTTCAGCTCCGAAGCGAACGGTATCGAAGAGAAGGCCAACGCCATGAAACTCTTCGACGAAGTCGGTAAGGAGCACGAAGAATTCAAGCTGCGGCTGAACAAAGATAAGGACATCGAGATCGCAGCCATCGTAGCGCAGGAACACATCGCCGAGGCACAGTCGAACATTGTCGGCGAAGCGCTCAAGTCGGCCCGGATCGACATTGTCGGCGGCGAGACGACGTTCTTCGACCAGATTGTCAGTGCGGTTAAGGGCGGCAAGGCGGTCGATCGGTTCGTCAACAACAGCGACGTTCTCACCGACGTGAAAGGGGCGTTTTTCAACGGCAAGCCCGAGAACTTCCGCGAGAGCCTGAAAGGATTCGTCTCGCAATTTGGAATGAATTTCGAGGATGTCAAGGATATGTCGGTTGCTGCACTGATCGGCAAGATGCTGTTACAAGCCGACGATGCCGAGTCGAAGAATTCACTGCAAGGGTTGTTGAAAACGATTCGTGGTGCCGGTCTGGCGGAGAAACGCGTCGCAATGCTCGGCGTCACCGCGAGTGCAGCGGCCGATTGAACGACTTCACTTTGCCCGCCGTGACCACACGGCGGGTCGGCCGGCAATGCGACGTCAAAATGATGATCGCACGTCGGCCGCCGGTGTGTTCACCGGCGGCTAAATCCCTTGATGCTAAATCGAGTCGCGACTCCTATGGCTACCGTCGAACAAGAATCTGCCGCTCAAGCGGCCGAGCCGGAAATCGCGCTGGAAAGCAGCACTTACGAAATCATTCGTAACCGGCTTTCTGGCGAAGGGAAAGAACTGCGCAGCCGGCTGGAAACGCTGAACCACGCCCGCAAAGAGGTCTTCGGATCGATCGAAACGGTCTTATTGGGGACGGAGCGGGTCACGACGGGACACAATTGTGTTCCCCGCGACATGGTGGCCATCGGCAACAGGTTTCTGTTCGGCTACAACGTGCATTTCGGGCTGAAGACCGAGCGTGGAATATCCGACGTCTTTTCCGTGTATGAGTTCCGCGAAAAGGCGTTTCACGAGTTGCCGCTAGACCTCATCAAATGCGAGCAATTCGAACGGGACTTCCACGACGTTCACCGCTTCTACAAGGATGCGGAGTTTGCAAAGTTCTTTCGTCGCGGGCCGCATCTGTTTATGGTCTTCCGTGTCGGCAAGGGCGTCGGCGACATCAAAGCTTTCAAGTGGCTGGTGCGCGGCGATTCGCTCGAATACCTCGACAACCGCAGCGATCACGAAGTGGCGTTTCCCGCGCAGCACGAATTCGAATGGAAACGAACGCATCGCGACCTGCATCAGCACGGTGAGCATCCCCACATTTCGATCGAAGACCGAGTGTTTGTTGAGACGGTCGGCGGTGACCTCACCATCAAAATTGAGGACAGTACCGAAACGGGCGAGGGCATTTACTCGGAGCCGGTGGACAACCCCGATCAGACACTCGACGATGCGGAGATTCACTATTCCATCGTCGGCAACATTGTCCTGCTGAAGATTCGCCCCTATCAGGAAGAACAAACTCGCTACATCGTTTACAACGAGAAGATCCAGCGGGCGATGCGGCTCGACTCCATCGAACATGCCTGCGTGTTGCTGCCCGACGATCACGGGCTGATTTTCTCCAACGGGTATTATCTGCAGGATGGGCAGTCGAAGACTTTCGGCAGCGGCCTGAAGGACATGCTGTTCGAGCGGCGATTTGCCGCGCCGAACGGCGAGGATTATCTCTTCGTCTTCTATCACCGCCGCTCCGGTTCCTACGTGCTGCTGCCGTACAATCTCATCTCCCAGCAGGTCGATACGCCGATTGTCTGCCACGGCTATTCCTTCTTTGAAGGCGGCGAGATGATCTGCTTCAAGGGGCAGGACGAGCCGCAGAAGCACCACGCCATTCAGCTTTGGCAAACGCCCTACGTCGGCGAGAACTACAAACCGCCCACACAAACCGATTCGTTCTTGTACAAGATTGGCAACAAGGACATTGTTCGCGGCATGTCCGAGTGCTACGAGGTGCTCAATCTCATCGAGAAAGAGGACACCTACGCCGGCTTGTACATTGATCTGGTCAAAGAAGCCGGCGACATCGTCGATTCCTATTTCTGGATCGGCAACGAAGAGGCCGGCAACCTGAAACAGACGCTGCTCGAAATCAAGCAGGCAGCGACAGCCGCCGTTGATGAATTCGAAAAGGTCGTCCGCGTCCGTCAGAACACGGCATCCGAGACCAACCGCGTCCAAAAGCACGCTCGCGAAACACTGGCGACCGTCAATCGTGGGCGGTTCGATGCGATCGACGGTTTCGTCAAATCGTTGGCGGAACTGCGAACCTGTCGAGGCGAGATTATCTCGCTGAAGGAGTTGCGGTACGTCGATCTGGAACTGGTCGAATCGCTGGAGAACGAAGTTGCCGAAGAGTCTGACCGACTCGCGGGCCGTTGTGTCGAGTTTCTGCTGAAGCCGGATGCGTTAAAGCCGTATCAGCAGAAGGTTGAAGAAGAACAATCGAAGATCAGCGGCCTCACGAAGGTGACCGAAGCCCGCAAGATCGAAGAAGACATCGCCACGAGTGCGAACGAACTTGAAATGCTGATCGAGATTGTCAGCAACCTCAAGATCGACGACGCCACCCAGCGGACGGCGATCATTGACAACATTTCGACGATCTTCTCGACGGTTAACCAGGCACGCGCTGCTCTGAAGAAGAAGACGCGTGAGCTGCTGTCGGTCGAGGGGATCGCGGAATTCAACTCGCAGATGAAACTCCTGAACCAGGGGGTCGTCAATTATCTCGACATCTGCGACACGCCGGAGAAGTGTGACGAATTCCTGACGAAGATGATGGTGCAGATTGAGGAACTGGAAGGCCGGTTCGCCGAGTTCGACGAGTTCGTCATTCAATTGACCGAAAAACGCGAAGAGGTCTACAACGCGTTCGAGACCAAAAAGCTGGCGTTGGTCGAAGCTCGCAACAAGCGAGCCAGCGCGCTGGCTGCCGCTGCTGACCGGATTCTGAACGGGATCAAGAACCGCGTCGAGAGTTTTGAAACGATCAACGAGATCAACGGCTACTTTGCCTCGGACTTGATGATCGAAAAGGTCCGTGACATCGTCGAGCAACTCGCCGACCTCGACGATTCGGTCAAAGTTGATGACATTCAAAGCCGCTTGAAGACGGTTCGTGAAGATGCCGTCAGGCAGTTGAAGGATCGGCAGGAGTTGTACGTTGATGGCGAAAACGTCATCAAGTTTGGCAGCCGCAAGTTTACGGTCAATGTGCAACCGCTCGATTTGACGAGCGTCTTTCGCGACGAGGAGTTGTGTCTGCATCTGACGGGTACGAATTTCTTCGAGCCGATCGTCAGCGATCGGTTGACCGCGACGAAGGACGTGTGGAACCAGGACGTGGTCTCGGAAAACCGGGACGTCTACCGGGCCGAGTTTCTCGCGCACACGATGTACCTGGCGATCGAAAATCAAGCTTCTTCAGATGACGAAGCGGATGTACCAACAGCCGAGGAATCCCGTCAACTCGATGCCGAGCAACTGCAGGCCGCCGTGGCCCGGTTTATGGGACCGCGGTACAGCGAGGGTTACGTCAAGGGTGTTCATGATCACGATGCCGCGCTGATACTTCGGGCGCTGCTCGACATGGGCGCTGGCATTGGTCTGTTGCGTTTTCACACACGGTCGCGTGCTTTGGCAAACGTCTTCTGGAATCGGTTTGCCAACGGCACCGAGAAGAAGCAGATGGCTGCCAAACTGAAGGGTTTCGGAGCGGTCATCGAGCTGTTTCCCGATGCCGAGGCGCAATCGGAGTATCAGTCGCGTTTGCGAGACATGCTCGGCGAATTTGTCGCGCACAGTGAATTGTTCCCCGAATCGCTGGTTGACGAGGCGGCCGAGTATCTGTTCTGCGAGTTGATTCGCGGGGATGGGTTTGTCGTCAGTCGAACTGCGGCCAATTTGTACCGGGACTTCAACGAACATCTGACGCGCAGTAAGTTCGGTGACCGGTTTGCACAAACGGTGAAGTCGGTGCAGCGCGATCCGGCCGGCTGTTTGCTGCTGTTACGCGACTGGGTCGAGGCTTTTCTGCAGATGCGCACGAACGGCGGCGAGTCGCTGACGCTGGAATCTGAGTACGTCGATGAAGTCGCTGCGCAACTCGTCGAGAAGAAGATCGACCCACAGAAGATTGTGGAAGCCGACGTACTCTGCGAGTTGGAGGGGATGGTTGGTTCGCATCCGCGTGTGGACGGGGCCAAATACCGGCTGCATTACAACGAGTTCATGATACGGCTTGACCAATTCAAAAAGACGGTCGTTCCTCGTTTCATCGAATACGGCAAACTGAAGAAAACGCTTCTCGAAGAGGCCCGCGAAGAGATGCGGCTGGAAGAATTTCGGCCTCGCGTGTTGACGTCGTTCGTACGCAACAAGCTGCTCGATACGGTTTACCTGCCGTTGATTGGGGACAATCTGGCAAAGCAAATGGGGGAAGCGGGGGAGCAGAAACGGACCGATCGGATGGGGTTGCTGCTGTTGGTGTCGCCACCTGGATACGGCAAGACGACGTTGATGGAGTACATTGCCAACCGTTTGGGTATCATCTTCATGAAGATTAACGGGCCGGCCTTGGGTCACGAAGTGACGTCGCTGGACCCGGAAGCTGCGCCGAATGCCGGTGCGCGTGAGGAAGTTGAGAAACTGAATCTGTCGTTGGAGATGGGCGACAACGTGATGATCTATCTGGACGACATCCAGCACACGAATCCGGAGTTTCTGCAAAAATTCATATCGCTGTGTGATGCCACGCGGAAGATCGAGGGCGTCTACAAGGGGAAGACCCGCACCTACGATCTGCGCGGCCGAAAAGTCGCAGTTGTAATGGCGGGCAACCCCTACACCGAGAGCGGCGAGAAGTTCCAAATTCCCGACATGCTGGCCAACCGGGCCGACGTTTACAACCTGGGCGAAGTGGTGGGCGACAACGCGCCGGCTTTCGAGATGAGCTACCTCGAAAACTGCATGACTTCCAACCCCGCGCTGAATCACCTGGCGACTCGCAGCCAGCAGGACGTGTATGCCGTCATGAAGATGGCCGCGCTTGGAAACAAGGACGGCGTGGAGTTGGATGGCAACTACTCGTTGGAAGAGTTGAACGAGATGATTTCGGCGATGCAGAAACTGATGCGCGTCCGCGACGTCATTCTGCAGGTGAACCGGGCATATATCGAGTCGGCCGCCCAGTCGGACGATTACCGCACCGAGCCGCCGTTCAAGCTGCAGGGTTCGTATCGCAATATGAACCGGATTGCCGAGAAGGTGTATCCGATTATGAACGACGAGGAACTGCAGACGCTGATTGTCTCAAACTACGAGCAGGATTCGCAGACGCTGACTTCGGGAACCGAGGCGAACATGCTGAAGTTCAAGGAGATCATGGGCATTCTAAGCGACGAAGAAGCGAAACGCTGGGACGATATCCAGCGCACCTTCCAACGCAACGTGCGGATGCGGGGGATGGGCGAGGACGACAAGATTGGCCAGGCGATTGTCGAGCTGAGCGCATTTGGCGACGGATTGAATTCGATCCGCCAAGCGATGACCGAGGGGGTCTCGCAACTGGCGGCGAAAGATGAAGACGACAGCGAAGTCACCGCCCGCGTTGCAGAACTGATCGGACACGTTGGCGGATTACGCGAGGGCATTGCCACCGTGTCGGAAGCGCTATCGGACGGCTTGCAGCAAGTGGGAGAACTGGTTCAGCACACTGCCGAACAATCTGCCGCCCGCGAGCCAGCTCCGGCACCGGTTGCGTTCGATTCGTCGGTCTTCAAGGAGTTGGCCGAGGCGATTCGAACGCAGGCTGCTTCACAGCAGGTCGTTCCAGAGCGGGCCGAGTCGCCGCCCGATGAAGATGGCGAACCGTCGGTCATCAGCGAATCGATTGTCGGCGGTGGTCCGGGCAGCGAGCAGAAGATTACGGTGATCAACAAGATCCCCAGGACGATGCTCAACGTGATGGAGCAGCAATTCAAGCTGATGCATGGCTGGATGGAGCCGCTGACACAGTTGACGCATTCGCAGAATTCCGATCTGCAGGAACTCAAAGAGTTGGTCGAAGGCTGCATGCGGGACTACGAGCAACTGATGCGCGGCTTGGGAAAAGCACGTGGGCGATCCGATTCGTAGCGTTCGGGCGGATCGCAACAGCCGGCATAAAGCCGGCCGCTCGCTTGCCGATCACATAAAGTCGGCCGTTCGCTTATGAAGCTGGCCGCTCGCTTGGCGATCAGTCGAAGAGTTCTTCGCTTGGCTTCTTCATTTCTGCTTTCCACTGCCGCAGCCGCAGGATGCAGATTGTGCCGCCCGCCAGTCCGCTGACGAGATGTCGGCCATCGGGCGTGAAGGCGACGTCGCCGACGTGGCGAGGAGATGGCCCGAAGCGGAATTGTTGTTCCTCGATGCCGTAGTGCGTATCGTGAACGAAGTTGCTTCCGGTTCCAATCGAACGGACCCAGATCCTCCCCTGTGGCTGGCTGGCGACGCACGCCTCTTCCAACGCTCCCTGGAACGGCTCGTGACCGAGTCGTCCTGTTGTGAGATCCCAGATGCGCACTGCATCGTGTCCCCCACCTCGCACGGTGAAGAAGACTCGTGTTCCGTTGGCGGAAAATTGTACGTCGATCAACCTGCAGTCATTGTCGGCGACGTTGATGGTTGTGGACCGCTTGCCTTTTTCGACGTCCCAGAGGATCACGCCGTCGATGTGTGCGGCAGTCGTGCCGACGGCGAGAAGCTTACCGTTGGGGCTATAGGACAGACAGGTGATGTAGCCATCGTGTTCGTCGAGTGAGTTCACTTCTTTGTATGTTCTCGTATTCCAGACGCGAATCCCTTTGTCTGCGCCGGCCGATGCCAGGTGGATGCCATCGGGGTGGGCGGCCAGCGCAAATACAGGGTGCAAATGCTCGTGCATTTCGTGCAGTTTCTTGCCGGTGTTTGTGTCCCACAGACGAACCAGTTGATCCTGACTGGCCGTCGCCAATACATCCCCATTCTGCAAGAACTCAATGTCGTAAATTGCCTCGATGTGAGCGTCGATGCGACGCAATAGCTTGCCGGTTACGACATCCCACAAACCGACGGACCCATCGAGTCCGGCGGATGCGATTCGACGACCGTTGGGGCTGACAGCGAGTGACGTGATGATGCCGTGGTGTCCGTCCGCTGGAAACTGCTCCTGCCCCGTTTCGGCATTGAAAAATCTCACCGAACCATCCTGGAATCCCGCTGCAAGTGTTTCCCCATCGGGACTGATTTCGAGACAAAGTGCCCGTGGAAGGGGACTGCTGGCCTTCTCCCATTCGCGTTTCTCACCGGTCGCCGAGTCATAAATTGCCAGGCTGCCCTGTTGAAATACTGCCAGTTGTTTTCCGTCCCGGCTAATGGCCGGCGGTAGCCACCCGCCTCCCAACGGAATCGTTAGTCGGTAGGCTCCGCCACCTTGTTTCCAATCCCAGATCTCCAGATGATTGCCTGCACCACGATAAGCGAGCAGGCCGCCACGGGCCGAAAACGGTCTGCGGCCTCGCAGTTCAGTCGCGATCGCCTCACCAGTGTTGGTGTTCCAGAATGTGATCTCGCCGTCATTGTCCTGCGAGGCAGTCGCCAGCATGCTGCCGTCGGAGTTGAAGCCGATCTCGAATCGCTGATCGGGCCATTGCTGCAGCCGCTTGCCGGTAATCGAGTTGAATAAGTACGTTCCAATCGTATCACTGGACGCGATCGACTTGCCATCTGGGCTGAAGGCGACACCAACCACTTTCCCTTCATGCCTGGGCAACTCGGTGACAGATTTCCCGGTTTCAACATTCCAGATTCCCACCAGGAAATCGAGATAGGCAGCAGCCAGCAGACTTCCATCGGGACTGAACGACAGCGAATGACAGTTCCAGTGTTTGACGGGAATCGTGCGGACGTGAACTCCCGTGGCGACGTCCCATAGCCGGATGTGCTCATCGTAGCTACTGGATGCCAGGAGTTTGCCGTCGGGGCTGAAGGCAACCGAGCGGACGTCGCGCGAAGCATGTGACAATCGATTGCCGCCCAGGACGGCCACCAGTTGCTCCGGGGCGTCGTCGATATCTCCGTTGCCGGCGATCAACCGCTGCTCGTCGGTCAGTGTTTGGCGGCTCAACCGATCAACCGGCCATTTGAACTGCCACATCAACCAAGCCGCTTCCAACGATTCCGGCGATCCCGGATGCTGTCGCCGAAATTCGACGAGTCGATTTTGTATGGCCGTCAACTGCTGCTCGTCGTCTTGTTTCACGTTGATCGACTGGAATTCCTTCACCAACTGTGTGAATTCTTCTTGTCTCACGGTTGCCAGCTTGGGCGACCATTTCGGCTGAAATGTGACGACGTCGCCTCTCTCAGGTGACAACGTTTCCTCGATGTCTTCGTAGCCTTTCCGCTTCAATAGCAGGGCTTGTTTCCCTGGATCGCCGGAGAGTTTGATGGCTCCCTGTTTGGGCAACGGAACCTTGTGACCATTCAATGTGATCGAACCGCCGGCCCGCATTTCTGGTGGCCAATCGACGATCAGCGTCGTCTTTCCCGTCCAGACCCAACCAATGTATCCTACGACCAGCAACAGAAACACTCCGACTCCGCCGAAGATGATCCAGCGTTGGGCCGCACCAGATTTGCGTCGGCCGCGAATTCGAGACGCAGACAAATTGGATTGACTCTCGTCGGCTTCTACCGGCACCATGGGAGCGGCGGTTGACGCGAAGGCCGTCGCTTCCGCAGCCGTCTGCGTCGATGGGTCATCGGTCTGCATGATCGAGGCTTCACTTCCCAGGTCTTGCAGGAAATGTTGCAATTCCGAGCCGGCTGGTGAGGCTGGCGGTGCGGGAGTGACTGCCTCTGTCTGTTCGGCAATAGGGGCGATCGTCGGTGGGGGAGTCTTTTCGGTGGACTCGGCCGTCGCTGCTTTCGGCAAGATCTGAGCGAACGGCACGAGCGCCGCAACAACCTCGGCGGGGGTTTGGAATCGATTATCCGGATTGCGGGCAAGCATGCGTGCGACGATCGCGTCGATTTCCGGTGGCACATCACCGCGAACACTGCTGGCCGGCGGCGCATCCCGCTCGTTGCGCGCCAGCAGTTTTTCGATCAGCGTATTGCCGGTGAATGGAACCTGGTTGGTCAAGAGGCGAAAGAACGTGCAACCCAGGCTGAAAATGTCGCTGCGGACGTCGGCCGTTTTGGAATCGCGTGCCTGTTCGGGGGCAATGTAATCGGGCGTCCCCATCAGCTGCCCGGTGTGCGTCAAGTCGGCTTCGGCCTCGGCATCGGTCATACGGGCAAGGCCCATGTCGAGCAGCTTGATCACCGGCTCGTTCGAGCTGGTGGCGTGTGTCACCAGCAGATTGCTCGGCTTGATATCGCGATGGACGAGCTTCCGCTCGAATGCGTGTTGCAGACCTTGTGCCGCCTGCATGATGTAGTGACAGGCTTCGCCAACCGGAAGCGCGCCGTCCCGTTTCACCAGCGAGCCGAGATCCTCGCCATCGACGTATTCCATGACCAGAAAATATGTGCTGCCGGCATGATTGGCATCGTAGGCGGCAACGATATTCGGGTGATCGAGCGATGCAGCCGACTGAATTTCCCGGTAAAACCGCGCGACCGATTCCTGGTCCTTCATCAGCTTTCGCGCCACCACCTTAATGGCAACCAGCCGGCCGAGCGGTTGCTGCTCCGCTTTGAAGACCGAACCCATGCCGCCGGCACCGATGCGTTCCAACAGCTTGTACCGGCCTAAGAAGAACGCATGGCGGCCGGCGAGCAACATCTCGGCCTGCCACTGCGTCAGAATTTGCTGCGCCACGAGCCGCCGCGCGAACTGCTTTGTGTCGCCATTCCCACTGTCGCGAGCGACCTCGTCACGAATCCGAGCCAAATCATCAGCTGCAAGCAGGCTGCTTTTCTCAAGCCCGTCGAGGAACTGATTCAGCGAAACCGCAGGCATAGGACACAAGTGGGAATTCGGGGTTGGTGCATATGGGGGAAAATACGCGGTTAGAGTGTAGTGGAAGAAGATTTACAAATCTATTGCGTTACACTATCGTCGCGATCGGCGAGCGTCTTCGACTGGGGAAGAGCATCCACTGGTCGAAGCGCTGACGGCGACATTTTGGCAGCAGTTTGTCGTCTCCCTTTTCCAACATTGCGTTTGATTCAATCTGTTGCGGAGTCCGACTCATCCCCTTCACGCCGTTCCATTTTGGTCCGGGAGTCCTCGTCAAAGCATGTAGCCCGCGAGGATTCTGGCTGACGTCGTTCGTCGTCGCCAACGTACTCATCGACGTCGAAGTGCTGTACTATCTCAGGAACTACGATCCACCGATTCACCGGCATCTGCACACCTATCTCGGCGGAACCGCAATGGGCTTGCTGGCCGGCCTGTTGATGTTTGGCGTTGTGCAGATCGCGGTTCGATGTCGGCCGGCAGGCTGGCGGTGGGTTCGGCAAATGGCATCCACGACAATCCGTCGCCAATTGTGCGAGTCGGTGATTGCCGGCGTAACCGGTGGCGTGACGCACATTTTTCTCGACAGTTTGATGCACGATGACATGCATCCGTTTTGGCCGTTCTTTGAGGGGAACACGTTGGCTGGTGTTGTCGGGGTCGGTGCATTGCACATCGGCCTCGGGCTGACCGGGTTCTTTGGTATCGTCATCTGGTTTTTGACGCCCGAAAAATAGCAGCCGTTGCCAAAGAGCATCGACATGTCACGCTGGCCCGATCAAATCGGTCGGCGCGCCAAACTGAAGGATTGGCCGGTGGGGCCGTTTTGTTCTTGCGCTGCGAGGAACAACGCAAGCGGAACGACGTCTTCGGGCTGCTTGACCCATTCGCTGTTGATGGCCGGATGCGGCCGGTCGGCTTCGAAAATTTCCGACGTCAATTCGGTGTAGACCGGTCCGGGAATCAACTCGTTGACGGTGATGTTCTCCTCCCACACTTCCAACGCCAGACAGCGAGTGAACATCCAGACGGCCGCCTTGGCCGCATTGTAGGAACTGTTTTTCGCCCGGGCCTGATGCCCCATGCCGGAGCCGATGTTGATAATCGTCCCGCCGCCCGCGTTTCGTAAATGCGGCAGCACCGCCCGCGAACAGTAATACGTCCCCAGCAGATTGATCTCGATCACGTTCGCCCAGACGTCGGGATCGTCGTCGCCAACTTGTGTGCGCTCCAATCCGCCGCCCGCGTTGTTGACGACGATATCGATCCGCCCCAGTTGGGTTGCCGTCGCTTCAACCATCGCTTCAACTTGCACACGGTCGGCAATGTCGGCGGTCACGGCGATGCCGCGCCGTCCCAATTCCTGAATCTCTGCAGCGACCGCCGCGATTTCACCTTCCGATCGCGCGGTAACACAAACATCGGCCCCTTCGCGGGCGAAAGCCAACGCAATCGCACGACCAATGCCACGCCCACCACCGGTAATTAGGGCGACTTTTCCTGCCAACGTCATCGGGGAACCTCAAACAAAGCGATTTGTGAAATACTGGAAACGACTCAGAACAGCAGAATGATTCCCCAGATCAGCATGGCAAGACTTACCAAAACGCCAATGCCGCCGAAGATGAGATACGCCTTGAGAACGCCGGATTCTCCGATGAATTTGATGAGCAATCGTCCTCGCCAGCCGGTACCGATCGGCAGATTCTCCGTCCAGGCCGCCTAGGCGATTCCGCCAAAGACAAGCAGCATCAACAGACCAAATGGCAGTTGATAGGGATAATCCAGCATGGCCAGTGTGAGATGGTGGAGCATCAGCTCGTCCGATTCTGTTTCAATAAGAAATGCGAAGCTCAGGCAGAACGAAATTCGACAGTCAGCAGACACAGCATGCCGCTCGCTGTGTGGCAATGCAAGCAAGGCGAGCCGAGGGTGTGAACCCTCGGGTTTTCCGAAGCACCAGCCGGTTCACACCGGCCGCTCGCCGCCCTAATGTTGTACGCGGGTCTCCCGATCCCGCACGCAGCTAGACCGCAGGTCTTCTGTGAGTTCGGTGAGACCTACGGTCGCGACCTTGGGTCTTTCCCGCGCAGGCGGGAATCCAGCGAGCCAGCAAAAAACGCAAAACTACCATCGACACACCCACGTCACCCCAACACGCGCCGCACGGTCGTCCGCGAACCGACTGGATTCCCGCCTGCGCGGGAATGACGATTACTGGTTCCCAAGCTCCAGCTTGGGAACCAGGAAAACGAGACCCTTTAGAACAAAAGCACACAGATCACTTGATTCTCAAGATAGTCGCTACGTCACTACAGGATTCCACCCATTGCGACATACGTGACAAAACGCAGCGCCACTACGCACGCCAAGTGAAAAACGACAGCAGTCATGAGTGCAAGAAACCGTAGCGTTTTCGTAACTGTTGTTTGATCGCGGACCAGTGGCGCAAACGCAGGGACACAAAGACACAGCCCAAGAACAAATGACGTGAGGGTCAGGATTGCCGTGACAGTGTCATACGTCGCCAATGCCCCGGATTCGTAGAAATCGTAGTCGCCGACATGGCTGCCAAGAGCCAAGATGCTCACGACGCCCACAACGTACGGGACAATCAATCCGATGCCAGCGAAGTATTCGTTTCGCGTGACCCTTTTAGACGACAATGGTGGTGTTTCAACAGGTGGCTCGAAAGGAGTTTGCGACGGAGTTGCCATTTGCGTACTTCGCCCAACTGGGTTCTGGCTGGCTTGGTGAAACGGTGTCGCACGGAAAGATTATTGTCGAACACTCTCGAACATTATCGCAAGATTCGATCTGAGTTCCATCAGGTTTCCTGGATTATGATCGAGTGGGCCGTTGACTCGCCAGCTTGCACGGTTGCCCAAGAAGCGAGCAAATGCGGGGTGGTTGGGCGGTTGGTGGCTCACACTTTGTGTGGGAATCGAGAATTGGGGAATGGCTGATTTCTGCGGGGATACCTTGGTTTTCTTCCGAAAAAACAGGCTCAACCAAGTTTGGCACACGAGTTGCGTTGTGTTCTCTCAACTTGATTTACGAAGTACGCAGTCGTGGTTTGGAAACTGCGGCGGTACTGCCTTTGACGCAGCGCTCACGAAGAAGGCACGAAATTCTGATGATACCAGGGAACGGCAATCAGTTATGCTCAGCCTTCACACGTTTCGCCAATGCGCCTGCTTGGGATTGGACCCCGCGCGGATCGCGTCGAGTTTTCACAAACGCCAGTTGAACCGAACGGCCGACGGGCAATCTGCCGCGGCACGGAACACGGATCATTGGTCATGCCATCGCCCGCCCTGCCAGCGATGAGACCCACCGACTGTCGCCGGTCGCGTCTCTCCGGCTGAACCCAGGATGATTTTCCGATGACGGGAAACGTCCGCATTCTCTCCAATTAGCGATAAGGTTACGTACACCGTGGAAGTTCAGAACAAAGCCACCCGGATTCGTCTCTTCGATTTCAAGACCCCACAAATGCGAGCGTTCCATATGTCGTGGTTCGCGTTCTTTCTCTGCTTCTTTGCCTGGTTTGGCATCGCCCCGCTGATGTCAGTCGTCCGCCAGGAAATGTCGTTGACGCAATCACAGGTCGGCTGGTGCATTATTGGATCGGTCTCGATCACGGTGATCGCCCGGCTGTTTATTGGTTGGCTGTGCGACCGGATTGGGCCGCGGCTGGCGTATACGTGGCTGCTGATTCTCGGTGCGTTGCCGGTGATGGGAATCGGTTTCGCGCAAAACTTTGAAACGTTTCTGCTGGCCCGCGTGTTGATCGGTGTCATCGGGGCATCGTTCGTCATCACGCAGTATCACACGTCGATTATGTTCGCCCCGAATTGCGTAGGAACGGCGAATGCCACGACGGCCGGCTGGGGCAACATGGGCGGTGGCGTGACGCAGGTGGCGATGCCCGTGCTGTTTGCCGTTCTCATTGGCACGTTCGGTTTGAGTGACTACTGGGGCTGGCGGACGGCAATGATCGTCGCCGGCGCGATCTGCATGCTGTCGGGGGTTGCGTACTTCTTTCTCACACAAGACACGGCAGAAGGTAACTACAAGCAGCTGCGGGCGGCGGGAAAGCTGCCAGATAAAAAAGCCGCGAAGGGGGCGTTTCTCGCGGCGTGCAAAGATCGCCGCGTGTGGGCGTTATTCGTCATCTACGCGGCTTGCTTCGGCATTGAACTGACAATCAACAACATTGCCGCCCTGTATTTTGTCGATCACTTTGAATTCTTCAAGCAGATGGACACGCTGGAAGCGGTGAAGCTGGCGGGCGTGTTTGCTGCCTTGTACGGCACGATGAATCTGTTTGCCAGAACGCTGGGCGGAGCAGTCGGCGATAAGTGTGGCGCACGTTGGGGGTTACAAGGCCGAGTGCGATGGCTGTTCATCGCGTTGTTTTGCGAGGGCGTGTCGTTGATGCTGTTCTCGCAGATGACCGTGCTCGCGCTGGCCGTTCCCGCTTTGATTGTGTTCGCAGCTTTCGTGCAGATGTCGAACGGGGCCACGTTTTCTGTCGTTCCGTTCGTCAACAAGAAGGCGCTCGGTTCCGTCGCGGGGATTGTGGGCGCCGGTGGAAATGCCGGTGCGGTGTTGGCGGGTTTTCTGTTCAAGACCGACGCGATTTCGTGGCCGACGGCGCTGTTCCTTCTGGGAGCCATTGTTACCTGCAGTTCGTTTCTGGCCTTCTCAGTGAACTTCAGCGAAGCCGCCGAAACGGAAGCGCGAACGGCGACCGAAGCGGCCGCGTCGCAGCGGCGCCGTACAGTCGAACTGGCCGGTGCGACATCCGGTTCCTGATCGATCGCATCTGCAGGAAAAACCATTAACAGTAGAATCTGATGACGATTGAACAATTATGAGCAATCCGATTGAAGCCTGGAAATCTGAAAAACATCCATTCGATGTCTGGTCCGACGTCGAGAAACATGCGGCGGCGAAGACGCCGATGAAGTCGATTGCTGCGCCCGATTTGGAGCGGATGAAGTGGCACGGGTTTTTGTATCGCAAGCGGGATGGGGCAGGGCGGTACATGAGCCGCATTCGCATCACCGCCGGCGAATTGACCGGGAAGCAGGCCCGCGAGATTGCGCACATTGCGTACGAATACGGTCACGGCATTGTCGATGTGACGACCCGCGCCAACCTGCAGATTCAAGGGTTGGGAATCGAACATGTGCCGAAGGTTGTCGAACGGTTGGCGAATGTGGGGCTGTCGGCAAAACAGACGGGACACGACAACATTCGCAATGTGTTTGCCCATCCCTTCAGCGGACTGATGCCGGGCGAATTGATCGACACGCGGCAGTTAAGCCACGACGTGACTGCGTTGTTCATCGACAGTCGGACGTATTCCGATTTGCCGCGGAAGATGAATATCTGCCTGAATGGCACCGACCAGCATTCCGCGCACTTCTGGACACAGGACATTAGTTTTCTGGCGACCGAAGTCGATGGCGACGTGTTGTTTCACATGCTGATTGCCGGCACACAGGGACAGAACCCGCATCTCGCGTGGCATCTGCCGGTGTTGGTGCAGCCGGATCAGGTCGTTGAAGTCACACGGTCACTGCTCGACTTGTTCCGCGCGAAAGGGTCGCGCGAAAAACGTAACGTCACCCGATTTCGTTTCCTCGTCGAGAAGATCGGCGTGGGGGGCGTGCTCGATTGGCTGGAGGGGGATTTGCCGTTCCCACTGCAACCGTCTGTCGGCGAGCCGTCACCGGCGACCGGGCACGATGAACTTGTCGGCTGGTTTCGGCAGGCGGAGCCGAAACTGTGGACGATGGGACTTTCGGTTCCGCTGGGCCGCATGACGTGGCAGCAACTCGAAGGCTTGGCGCTTTTGAGCGGCAAGTGGGGAGATGGCAATCTGCGGACAACGCACGAGCAGGGGATTGCCGTCGCAAATATTCCGCCTGGTTTTCGCGAAGCCGCCGCCACCGATGCAGCCGCTGCCGGATTGAGCGTTCATGCCGATCCATTTGAACTGAATACGATGGCCTGCACCGGCAGCCAGTTCTGTAACATCGCCGTCACCGAAACCAAGGGGCAGATGTTCCAGCTGATTGAAAAGCTGCGGAAGCGGGCGCTGAAACTGCATGGCATACGTATCCACATGAGCGGTTGCCCGTCGAGTTGCGCGCAACACTTTACGGCCGACATCGGTTTGAAAGGTGTCCGCGTCCGCCGATTGATGGGGACGCGAGAAGGTTTCGATGTTTACCTGGGCGGCGGACTGGCGGGCCGCGTTCATATGGGGTTGCCGTTCCGGCTTGGTGTCGATGCCGATCAGCTACCGACGTTGGTGGAAGAGGTCGTTGGTGAATTCTATCTGCGACACAAGGCGGGGCAGACCTTCAGCGCGTATTGGCGGGAAAAACTGCAGGCGGCTGAAGCCCGCAAAGTGATCGACGACGATTATCGTCTTCCCACCTGGTTGTGTGAGAGCTGCGATTACCAACACACGGGCGAAGATCCGCCCATTTATTGCCCGAGTTGTGCCGGCCTGCGTCGACACTTCGCACGTCTGGAAGAAGGCGTTTCTCCCGACGCAGAAAAGGATGCCATAGTCGAAACCGTACCGACCCGCGACGACGGGTTTGTCTTCGCCGCAAAACACGATGCCTTATCCGCCGACGAAGGGCTGACAGTTGAAGTGGGCGGAAGCGAATACGCGTTGTTTCAGGTTGGCGACGACGTGAAGTGCATCGATTCCGCCTGTCCGCATGAAGGTGCTTCGCTTGCCGAGGGTGAAATGAAGGGCGGTGTCGTCACCTGTCCATGGCACGGCTGGAGATTCAACCCGTGTGACGGTTGCAGTCTCGATTCCCCGGGGGACGACGTCGCAGCGTACAGGACGTTGGTTGAAGACGGAAACATTTTCATCGAGGTCGGTTCACCATCACAGGCAAGCAATTCCGGCGCACCGAATTCAACGCAGGCGATCCTCGCGACTGCAGGCAAAGGAGCAGCGAAGAAGCCGCCGAGACCGGTGGAAGCGTTGTTGCCGGTGCTTGATGTCATCGACGAGTCGCCCAACGTTCGCACATTTCGGCTCGATAATTCCGTTGCCAGGATTCCGTTCGATTTGCCCGGTAAGTTTGCCAAGGTTTGCGTTCCCGCTGACGATGGCGACGTTTGGCGGAGCTTTACAATCAGTTCTTCGCCCACAGTGACCGACCACATTGATCTGACGATTAAGCTGAACCCCGACGGCTGTGTGTCTCGGCATCTCTTTGAGAATGCTCAGCCCGGAAGCCATGTGAAAGTGAAGGGCGCACAGGGCGGGTTCTTCTTCGATGCGGAACGGCAAACCGAGCCGTTGGTGTTGATTTCCGCCGGCAGCGGGATCACACCGATGATGTCAATTGCCCGTTATCTCGATGCCGTCGGCAGTAACTTGGATTGCACATTTCTCTACGGAGCGCGGTCGTCGGGCGATGTCATCTTCCGCGATGAGTGTGAAGACATGGCGAAACGCCGACCGTCGTTTCGCTATCGTGTCACGCTTTCGCAGCCGAATGATGACTGGAGCGGCGAATGCGGGCGGCTCGACTTTGACCGTGTTTCAAGATGGGTGGAGAACATTGGCGAGAGTTGCTACTTCCTCTGTGGACCAAACGAATTCATGGACCAGCTGCGATCAGCGCTCGTCGATGCGGGTGTCGATTCGGATCATATTCACAGCGAAGAGTTTCACAGTTCACCAACACCGGTTGCGTTGTGAGGTGGGCGATGCAAGCTGTTGAACATGAAACGACTCAATCGACCAGGGCATCCGTCGTCGGGGAGCCATTGCTGCCGATTGTCGAAGTCCGTCGATGTGATGATGACGGGGGATCGCTCATCGCGTTGCTGCTCGCCGAACAGCAACAGTTGACCGCGGTCGAACAATTCAGCCGCGAACAGAAGATCGGCGACGTTCCAGCGCAGGCAAAGCATTACACAAAGCTGCTTCCGGCGACTGCTCCGGCTGAGGGGCAACAGTATGCTTTCGAGGTCGATCTCGATCGCTGTTCCGGTTGCATGGCCTGTGTTACTGCCTGTCATTCGTTGAACGGGTTGGACGAGGATGAGACGTGGCGCGACGTCGGTTTGATGATTGGCGGCACGTCTTCTAATCCAATCAAGCAGCATGTGACGACGGCCTGTCATCATTGTCTCGAACCGGCCTGCATGATCGCTTGCCCCGTCGATGCTTACGAGAAGGATCCGGTCACCGGCATCGTCAAGCATCTCGACGATCAATGCTTTGGCTGCCAATATTGCACGCTCGCCTGCCCGTATGATGTCCCCAAGTACCATCACAAAAAGGGCATCGTCCGCAAGTGTGACATGTGCAGTTCGCGTTTGGCTGTGGGTGAAGCACCGGCGTGCGTGCAGGCGTGTCCTCACGAAGCGATTGCGATCACGTTGGTTGAAACCCGTGACGTCAAAGAAAACGCCGAGGCCGACTACTTCCTGCCGGCGGCCCCCGAACCGCACCTCACGTTTCCGACCACTCATTACAAGACGTCGCGGGTGTTTCCCCGCAATACGCTGCCCGTTGATTACCACGCGACAAGCCCGCAGCATCCTCATTGGCCGCTGATTCTCATGCTGGTTCTTACGCAGTTATCGGTCGGCGCTTTTGTTGCGGGGCTTGTGTTGGATGAGGTTTTGAATTCCGCGCTGTTGGCTGCCTTTGCACCGTTGCATGCCACCACCGCGCTCATATTCGGGTTGCTGGCGCTCGGGGCCAGCACGCTGCATTTGGGGCGACCGCAATTCGCGTTTCGTGCCATCGTGGGATTACGGCATTCGTGGCTCAGCCGCGAGATATTGGCATTCGGACTGTTCGCGGGAGCTGCGATTGTTTTCTCTGCGTCATCATGGGTCGATTGGTCACCTGGGTGGTTGAACTATGGGCTGGGATGGTGCGTTGCCGTCACCGGAATTGGCGGCGTCTTCTGCTCGGTGATGCTCTATGCCTTCACGCGACGTGAATTCTGGAGCTTTCCACAAACGGCCACCAGGTTCGTGCTGACGTCGGCCATGCTCGGCATTGCCGCGACATGGCTTTCTATTTTGTTGGTTGGTGTTGTCGGTGAGAGTCGTTCGGCCCACGAACTGGCCACCGTTGCCGGCGACAAGTTATCGCAATCGCTCATCGCTTTAGCAGCAGCCAAATTGCTGTTCGAGATGTCGTTGTTTCGACATCTCGCCGCACGTCGTGTGACGCCCTTGAAACGGTCCGCCTGGTTAATGTTGGGACGACTTTCAAATCACAGTTTGGCGCGATTTGCACTCGGACTGCTTGGCGGAATCTGTATGCCGCTGTTTCTGCTGAGCCGACATGCGGTCGGTGCCGATTCGGCCGGCGTGATTGAAGTGATCATTGTTGCAATGCTGTTTGCTGCCTGCCTGGTGGGCGAATTGCTCGAGCGCTACCTGTTTTTCGCCGCTTGTTCGGCCCCACGAATGCCGGGATTGCACAGTGGTTAGTCACACCTTGCCTCTCCTCAAATTATGAACGACAACACCGCCACAATTCGTGAATTGCTGCATCAGCGGTCTGGGCCGCTTACTCGGGAATTGATGCTCGAGCCGGGCCGATTCGGTTTGGGCCAGGTTCCCGCGTCCGCCAAACCCGATGCGACGACGGGCATGGTGTGCGGATACTGTTCGACGGGTTGCAATCTCAACGTTCACCTCAAAGAGGGCGAAGCGGTCGGTCTCTCGCCGACGACCGATTATCCCGTCAATCTGGGGATGGCCTGCCCAAAGGGGTGGGAAGCGCTCACCGTGCTTGACTCAGCTGACCGTGCCACAACGCCGTTGTTGAGAAACCCGGGCGGACGATTGGAACCAGTCGAATGGGAAACCGCGATGCGGACCTTCGTTGATCGCTTCAAGGGAATTCAAGAGAAGCATGGCAAGCATTCGGTTGCGTTTCTGGGGACGGGGCAAATCCCAACCGAAGAGATGGCGTTACTCGGCGCGTTGACGAAATTCGGCATGGGGATTCTGCACGGAGATGGCAACACGCGGCAATGCATGGCGACATCGGTGGTCGC
This sequence comes from Planctomycetaceae bacterium, assembly GCA_018699955.1. Lineage (GTDB taxonomy): Bacteria > Planctomycetota > Planctomycetia > Planctomycetales > Planctomycetaceae > JABISG01. The sequence goes on from JABISG010000147.1 coordinate 149,175, forward strand.
CTACAAGCAGGCCTTCGGTTTCGATGCGCCCCCTTACACTTATGCCGACTTTGAAGAGTCGGACGTTATCGTCCTCGTCGGCAGCAACCTCTGCATTGCGCATCCCATTATGTGGGAACGTGTGATGCGAAACCCGCATCAGCCGGAAATCGTCGTCATCGATCCGCGCATGACCGAGACGGCGATGAACGCCACCCAGCATCTGCCGCTTGCGCCGAAATCCGATCAATCACTGCTCTACGGCATCGCCCGCATACTTATCGAAAACGACTGGATCGATCATCGATTTGTTGAAGCGGCGACCAACGAATTTGCCGAGTTCGTCGAATTCGTGGCGCCGTTCACCGACGATCGCGTTGCCAATGACACGGGGCTGACGGCCGAACAACTCCACCGATTCGCCGAGACGATCCACGGCGGCAAACGCGTTTCCTTCTGGTGGACGATGGGGGTCAATCAAAGTTATCAAGGCGTTCGCACGGCGCAGGCGATTATCAACCTTGCGCTAATGACTGGCAACATCGGCCGGCCCGGCACCGGTGCGAATTCTATTACCGGTCAATGCAACGCGATGGGTTCGCGGCTTTTCAGCAACACGAGCAATCTGCTTGGAGGACATGACTTCACGAATGCCGAACATCGGAAAAAGATTGCCGGCATTCTCGACATCGATGCCGAGGCGATCCCCACTGAAAACAGTTGGGCTTACAACGAAATTATTGAGGGGATTCTGCGAGGCAAGATCAAAGGGTTGTGGGTCATTTGCACGAACCCTGCGCATTCCTGGATCAATCAGAACCAATGTCGCGACATTCTCGACCGGCTCGACTTTCTCGTCGTGCAGGACATGTATGCTAATACCGAGACGGCAGAGATGGCCGACCTTGTTCTGCCGGCTGCCGGCTGGGGTGAAAAGGAAGGAACCTTCATCAATTCCGAACGCCGCATCGGTGTTCTCAAGAAGGTGGCCAAGGCTCCCGGTCAAGCGATTTCCGATTTCAACATCTTCAAACTCGTTGCGCACTACTGGGGCTGCGGCGAGATGTTCGAGCGTTGGCAGACGCCCGAAGACGTCTTCCAGATTCTCAAGCAATGCTCGGCGGGACAGCCGTGCGATATCACTGGGATCGAAGGCTATCGGCACATCGATCAAGGCGGCGGTATTCAATGGCCGTTTGCGTCCGGCGATATCGAAGCGACGCGGGAACGGCGTCTATTCGAAGACGGGCAGTTCTTTCATCCCGACGGCAAAGCGAGATTCCTGTTCGAGGAACCTCGTCCGTTAAGCGAACCGCCCACCAAGCGCTTTCCGTTCATCCTGCTCACCGGACGGGGGACGGCTTCTCAGTGGCACACGCAGACCCGAACCGGGCAGTCGGCTGTACTGCGGAAGCTGTACCCGAAAAAGCTCATCGTCGAAATCAATCCGGCCGATGCCGAGCGCCTGCAGATTGGTCCGGGGGAGCGGGTGGTCGTGAAATCACAGCGCGGCCGCATCGAGGCACGCGCCTTTCTCACGCCGACCATTCAACGCGGCCAGGTTTTCGTGGCGATGCACGACCGCACGGTCAACCAGCTAACCGATGCGGTCTTCGACCCGTATTCCAGGCAGCCCTCGTACAAGGCGTGTGCCGTGCAAGTTATGCGGCATCCGTAAACGGGCATTGCCTGGTCTGTTAACTGCCGACGGTTAATACTGCAGCGTTGTCATCAGGTACAATTGTTTGGCGTCGTCTCGTGGCAGGTTCTGGTTCACGAAGGCACCGTACCAAAACAATGAGTAACCCAGTTGCACGTTGAGGTTTTTGTTGACCTTGTATTTCGCGATCAGGTCGAGTTCTTCACCAATGTCGCGGCTGCCGCCGACGGCACCAAACGGAACGCGTGCAACGTTGTAGGCGGTGTCGCTCGTTTTCGCTCGATCAAAAAAGTGAAACGCGGCAACGAGTTTCAAGCGGTCCGTCGGTTTGACGTCGGCCTGAATGCTGTAATCGAGCAGGTTCTGCCCGCTGAGGTTGTCGATAATTCCCCAGTAAGAGTGTCCGAACGGATACAGCACGTCGAAGGTGTTGCTTTGGCCGTCGTTGGGGTCATCATCGCCCGACCCCCAATAGAAGAGTCCGCCGATACGTGGTTGCCAGGCGACGTTTTTCCAGCGATGACCGCCTTGCATCGTAAAGAACCCGGCGCTGACATCCGCCCCGGCATCGGAACCAAACTGATAGGCACCTTCCATGTCGAAGTCCCAGACGCGAGCAACGTTGCAGCAGCAATCGGTGATGGGAATCTCACCGCCATAACGCATCCCGATGGTGTGCCGACGACCGCCCACGGGGAGACGCGCCGCGCGGCTATCTTCTTTCCACAACCAGTACAAATCGAGAGTGCGGTTTTCATAACCTTTGTAAGAGGTGTAAAGGCCGGTGAATTGGACATCGTGTCCTGGTCGGTCGCGTTCGTTGTCTTGAAGGGCAAGCGCGGTTTCACGTGTGGTGCTGTTGACCGGATTGGCTGTGAACAGATCGATGTCCCAGTCGCAAGTTGTCATATACAGGCGATGGCCCTGAAAGTTCCGCCGCGTGTTTGCCCAGTCGAGCGTAGAGACCAGGCGTTGTTTTCCGTACTGCAAGTCCTGGCGACCGTAACGATACCAACTGTCGGCTTCGCTCCAGAGGGGGACTCGAACTTCCGCGTAGGCGTTGAGCAGATCCCAACGGTTCTTGTCGATCGAAAGAGCTGGAAGTTCCTCGTCGAAAATCGATGCATCAATTCCTTCGACATAGACGCGTGCCCAATCGCTCACGTTCAATTGGACGAAGTGCCGCCATCGCCAGAGATCGTACGTGCTGCGGCCCGGCCCTCCGGGACGAATGCGATCGTCTTCATCGATGTAACGGTATCGTAATTCGCCACCGGTCGAGAGCGTTACGCCGTCAGACAAACAGACGTCTCGCAGGTTGTGTAAAAGGAGTTCGTCACTGTTCAGCCAATGGTCGCATGATCCACCGCCGGTCTCGCAGAGGTAGTCGATGGGCTGAGTGTCGTTGCCGGAAAAAATGATCTCGGCTGCGGATTCGTCACTTGTGCTGCTGACATCGAGTGTCGGCTCATTCGTCGCCGACTCGTTCGTGTCGGTTTCTTCAGCTGCAGAGAGAAACGGCGTACAGCTGAGAATCAAAGCACAAAGGTGAACGCGTATGAAGAGTGGCATAGCGACGTCCTCACGTGTGGGAGAGCTGGGTGGCGGGGGGATGGGAATGGTGGGGAGTGGACCGGATGTGATTCGATCCACAGCAGAAGAATCGGCTACTGCGAGAAAATGACTACAGAGAATCAACACAACCACGGCCGGTTGTCGGTTGATCGTTGAAAGCCAGCTAAAAAAACGCGATTGCCGATCCAACCGACACAAGTGCCAGCAAGATCACAAGCCGGTCAATGCGAACGGGCGAGCTGTGAAATGTGCGATTTCGAGTGTTGCGCCGGCTGTGGATCGAACCGGAATCCGGCGTTTATGGGTAGTATTCCGACCCGGCATCCCTGTTGTCTCAGTGACGTAATTCTCTGCTGGTCCGATTGTGCAGATCACAACATTCTTGCGTCGTGAACACTCTGCCGCACGGACGGCGCCGCCGTACTCCCAGTAATATTCCTCCGCGCATGCTCCCAAAATGCAACTATGCTTTGGCTGTATTAGTACGGGAATCCACCGACAAAGGTTGACGGGGTAGTTTCCCTGCGCAAGCAAGGAGTTTTCGATGAGCGGACTGAATTCACCTCTGACAATTGACGACCAATCCAATTCGTCCGAACCCACGCTGGTTCTGGATGGCAAGCAGGTCTTGCTGGCAGAGGACTGTGTCGATCAAGGGCGCCTCTATCTTAGGTTCCTCGAACGAGCGGGAACGGACGTCACGCTGGAGTGCAGCGGGCAGTCGGCGGTTGACGCGGTAGAAAAGTCACCGACGCGTTTTGATGCCGTCGTGATGGATTTCCAGATGCCGGAATTAGACGGGCTTGAAGCGACCGAGCGACTGCGAGCGCTGGGCTACACCGGGCCAATTATTGCAGTGACGGCGTTTTCATCGGAGGAGCTGAGATTGGCCTGGTTCAAGGCTGGCTGCGATGAATTCCTCGAAAAGCCGCTGACGAAAGCCACACTGATCAAGACCGTCATGCAACATACGGCCACGGTGAGCGAAACGGTCTAAAGACGTGGCGTGAAAACCCTCCCACCCGTCCCCCCGGATACGGTCGCCAGGATGAGCGAGCAAGAAATGAACGCATCGAACGACGATCCCCACGTCGAGTTACCGCGTGATCGCCACAAAGTGTCTCAGATTGCCTTGGCAACTCTGACGGTGTTTTGGCTCGGTGCGGTCGTTTTCGGAATGGCCTGGATGTGGAAGTATGAGGCCACACCCGGAGAGGCAACCAAGTCTCTGGTGCATTGGCCTGTCGATAGTGGAATTGAACGCAGCGCCGATCGCCCGACCGTCGTTCTGTTCGCCCACCCACGCTGCCCTTGCACTCGTGCAAGCATTCGTGAATTGGCCATTGTTAATGGCTCGTTGCCCCGGGCGCGTTGATGCGTGTGTGCTGTTCTTCAAGCCAACAGGCTTCTCCGCCGAATGGGACAGGACGGACCTGTGGTCTTCCGCCGAGGCAATTCCCGACGTCAAGGTTTTCAGTGACGAGGACGGAAACGAAGCAAAGAGATTTCGCGCAACGACGTCTGGATATTCGTTGCTCTACAATCCGAGCGGCGAATTGCTGTTCAGCGGTGGAATTACGGGATCGCGAGGTCATTCCGGTGACAATGCCGGGCGAACTGCGATCGAGTCGCTGGTGATGAACGGCGTGGCCGACCAAGAACAGACCTTCGTCTTCGGCTGCCCATTACTGGGGCGAGACGATGCCTGCACTAAGGAGGGGCAATTATGCCAGCAGCAATAACATCCACAGCGGCACACGAGCATGCCGTCTCTCAAAGGGCGGATGGTCTATTCCATCAGAATCAGTCGGACATCTATCTGCGAACCGACCGGCTATTTGCCGGGTTGATGGTTCTGCAGTGGATAGCCGGAATCGCCGCAGCGGCCTGGATTTCTCCGAATACCTGGGCTGGTGCATACAGTGAGACGCATCTTCATGTGTGGTCGGCGATTTTTTTGGGGGGCCTGATTACACTCTTTCCCGTTTGCCTTGTCCTCACACGTCCCGGATCGACTTTAACCCGACACGTGATCGCCATCAGCCAGATGTTGACATCTGCTCTGTTCATTCATCTGAGCGGTGGACGCATTGAGGCGCATTTTCACGTCTTCGGCTCATTGGCGTTTCTGGCATGTTATCGAGATTGGCGTGTTCTCGTTTCGGCCACACTCGTCGTGGCGGCAGATCATTTTGTGCGCGGTATTTACTTCCCCCAATCTGTCTTTGGTGTCTTGAGTGCAAGCCCCTGGCGTTCGGCCGAGCATGCCGCTTGGGTCATGTTTGAGAACATTTTCCTTACCATCTCAATCAGGCAGAGTGTGCAGGAAATGAAAGCAATGTCCCGCCAGCGGGCCAAGCTTGAGGTAAGCAACAATCGGCTTTCGGAGACAAAAGAACGTTACATCGCTATTTTTGAAAATGTGGTTGACGCGATCATCACCATCAGCCTGACGGGGACGATCGAGGAATTCAACTCGGCCGCCGAGAAGATGTTCGGTTACTCGGCGGAGGAAGTGCTTGGAAAGAACGTCAGCCTGCTGATGCCTTCACCGTTTCGGGAAGAACACGATGGATATCTGGCTCGCTATCTGAAGACGGGCAAGAAGAAAATCATCGGCTTCGGTCGAGAAGCCGTCGGAACGCGGAAGGACGGGACGACGATTCCGGTCAATATTGCAGTGAGCGAAGTCATCCTGCAGATGACTGGCACAAGTGAGTCACGCCGCCTCTACACGGGGATAATTCGTGACCTGAGTGAGGTGAAGGAGAATATTGAATTGAAGCGGGCGAAAGCTGAATTGGTCGATGCCAAGGAGGCTGCCGATGTCGCCAACCAGGCCAAGAGCGAGTTTCTGGCCAACATGAGCCACGAGATTCGCACGCCGATGACCGCGATTCTCGGTTTCACCGACATCCTTGTCGACAATGTGACCGGACCGGAGAACATCGCCGCCGCACGTACTGTCAAAGAGAACGGCGAGTATCTCATCGAGCTAATCAACGATATTCTCGATTTGTCGAAGATCGAAGCGGGGAAATTCGATGTGGAGCAGATTGACTGTTCCCCTCATGAAATCATCGCCAATGTATTCTCGTTGATGAAGGTGCGGGCAGCGGCCAAAGGGTTGCCGTTGGAAGTTCGGATTGATGGTCCGATCCCCGAGACGATTTGCACCGATCCGACTCGGCTGCGTCAGATTCTGATTAACCTCCTGGGCAATGCGATCAAGTTTACGGAAACCGGATCGGTCGAACTCGTCACCCGCCTGTTGAACGGGGCATCGGGGGAACCGGAATTGCAGTTCAACGTGATCGACACCGGCATCGGGATTTCCGACGACAAGATCGAGACATTATTCCAGCCGTTCACCCAGGCGGACAGCTCGACGACGCGACAGTTCGGGGGGACCGGTTTGGGACTGACGATCTGCAAACGAATGGCGGAGCTTCTCGGCGGCAGAGTTTCTGTGTCGAGCAAAATCGGGGAAGGGAGTACGTTTTCGGTCACCGTTTCCACCGGCCCGTTAGAGTCTGTTCGTCTGATTCACGATGTTGTTCCTTCGGCTGATGAAAGTGTGGTTCAAGCAATGAATGAGCAAACAGAAACGCTGCTTCACAAGTGCCGTGTCCTGCTTGTTGAGGATGGCCCGTCGAATCAACGGTTGATCTCATACATTCTAAACAAGGCTGGAGCCGAGGTCACCGTTGCAGAGAACGGTCAGGTTGCCATCGACAAAGTGCATGCGGAGGGTATAGCCGGCGCCGCGTATGATGTCATCCTGATGGACATGCAGATGCCGATACTCGACGGATATGACGCAACACGCCAATTGCGACAGGAAGGTTTTACGGGGACGATTATTGCATTGACGGCCCATGCGATGGTCGAAGATCGCCAGAAGTGCTTCGGCGCGGGCTGCGACGACTTCACATCAAAGCCCATCGACCGGTGCAAACTGATCGCAATGATCAAGACACATTTCAAGGGGGAAGATGCTACGCCAACAGGAGAACAGCCTGCCGCTGTTTTGTTTAGCGAACTGACTGACGATGAAGACATGCTTGAGATTGTCGAAATGTTTGTGGACGAAATGCCGGACAAAATTGCGGCGATTGAGGCGGCAATCGCCGAGAATGATCTGGCCACCTTGGGCGTGCTGGTTCATCGGATGAAGGGGGCAGCGGGGGGATACGGCTTTCCAACCGTGACCGAAGCTGCCCGGTTGGCCGATGCGAGTGTTAAGGCGGGCGAGGAATGGGCGACAATTGTGTCGCAGGCTCGTGCGGTTGTCGATCTATGTCGCCGCATCCGCTCGACGGCCCCGGCAGTTTAACGTTGTTCGCTTTCAGTTCTCTTCTGATTCCGCCGGCTGACTATCGGGGGCGGTCGGCGTCACTGGCTGCTCTTGTAGTCGGTAGATGCCGTCTCCGTCGATCCAGATGGTTAGTGGGCGTGTGAGGATGCCCAGATCCAGCGGCGCGCCGCGTTCGGGAAACAGCGGCCACAACTGCGTGCAGTTCCGGTGCAGTTCGAACGAATAGCCGTTGACGGAGACCGAATTGACCCCCGCCGGTCCGGATGTTCCCGTGATACCAACGCCTCGCCCGGCAATATCGATCGTAACCTTGCCGCCACCGTCGGCGGGCATCTGGCCGCCGCTTTGGGTGTTGTTGTTCTCGGTTTCAATCCCTTCGAAAACCATGGTGACTCCGTCGAAGGTAAAGGTCGGGTGGCCGTCCTGGGATTGAACGGTGAAATCGATTAATTCGTCGGCGTTGCTTTCACCGCTTGCGTTGCCGGTCTTGTTCCCGTTGTTCAGATAGGCCGACACACCGAGGCCGACGACGGAACCGATTGCCAGCACGACCAGCAGAATCGCCCAACCGGTGAAACTTCCATTGGAACCAGAATCCGCTTCCTTCCGCTTGAAGGCGTCTTTGACATCACTGCCGCTGAGTGCAACGAGCGCCCAAATGCCGATTGGGAAACCGATCACATTACCCGGCGTGACGATCATCGCCAGGACAGCGGCGAAGATTCCCAAACCCCGGGATTCGCAACGCATGATTCTCAGACCGGAAAAAATCATTAACGCGCTGAACACGAAGATGGCAGCGGCGACGCTGCCGAACACGGTCGCCGACGGGCCGGGAGCCGGTTCAGCAAGTGACAGATACGACGACATGGCGATCAGAAAAGGCAGGACCAGCCAATTCGCAATTCCAGTGAACACCAGACCGATGCCCGGGCCGCGAAGTTGCCGGCATACGGCGTCGGCTTCATCTGTTCCATGTGGTGTCTCAGAGTCGGTCGGCTCGTGAAGAGGCCGACTTGCCTTCCTCCAGACGGCGCGACAGATTAAGACATCGACCAGGATCGCCATCGGTAATGCAACGAGCATCGGCAGCATGACGTTCACGCCGGCATGGCTGCCCTCTATCCCCATAACGTCCTGGATCGTGCTGATCCCAATGGAAACCAACGCGGCCACGACGAAGCAGATCAACACATCGAGAAGCAATAGCGGAAACAACAACGCGTCGCCGACAGCCAGCGGAAGTCCGACCAACCGGTTCTGCGAGTGCCGGATGTCGCTGATTGCAATGGTTCCCAGAATTGTTGTGCCGAATGGTGCCGCCAGACCCAGTGGTAGGGCGGTGCAGATCAGCACCCATTGCCACCATTCCGGTCCCGGTGAAGGAGTTTGTCTGTCGATGACAGTGGCAGGCGGAGGCGTGGTTGTAGAAACGGAGCTGCCGACCGGGCGACTTGTGGTCTCGGTGATCGAACTGCCGCTCATTGTCGATGAGTTGACCTGACGAACAGTTTGTAAATAGACAGACCCGAATGCAACGATGAAGAACAACGGTGCCCAGGCCGCTCCCCAAATCGCTTTGCGGGAAAAACGAGGTGGGACCGATTCCCAGGTGGAACTGCTGACAGGAGCCGGCCCGGCGCCGGCTGGCAGTGCCGCCGTCGGGGCATTTCCTTTTCCTGCTACCGCTTCCATGGTACTCGACTGCGGAACGCGTGTGGGCGATTGCGGCAACTGGCCGTGACCGGCAAATGCGTCCTGCACGTCTGGTTTCGACAGCACAATTAACGCCCAGATTCCAAACGGCAGGCTGATCAGAAAACCCAGCGTGCAAGGCAGCACGGCAATGACGGCCGCAATCACTGCGATTCGATGAGATTGCAAATCGAACATCCGCACCGCTCCGGCAATCAGCATCGTTCCCATCGCCAGACTGCAAGCGACGACCAGAAGTTCCGTCGGTCCCGGAATACCCATTCCTTTTCCGTTGGACAGCAACGTAATTACGACGGGAATCAGAACAATTGACAGCGTTGCCAGGAGATTGACAATTCCTGCAACCAGCAACCCGATTGCGGGAACCTTGAGTCGCCCGCGGACTAACGCATTATCTGCAGTGGAGATGGACTGCGCAGCCGGAGGCAAGATGCCGGCGGTTGTCAGAATGGATTCGACCTCCTTCTTCACGTCGCTGGCGTGCTGATAACGGCGTTCGGGTTCCGACTCCAGCGACCGCAGTACCACTTCATCCAGCCGAACATCGACCTGCACTTTTTTCGACGGTGGCTGGAATCGGCCGATGGGCAACTCGCCGGTCAGCATCTCGTAAAACACCACGCCCAGCGAGTAGATATCGGCCCGGTGATCGACGTCATGCGATCCGCGCATCTGCTCTGGTGCCATGTACTGCAGTGTTCCCATCACCTGATTGGTGCCGGTCAAAGTGAATGGCTTCTCACCCGGTGAATTCTCAGCATCAACGCCCAGCAGTTTTGCCAGTCCGAAGTCTGCGATCTTGACCCGTCCCCGTTTGTCGATGAGAACATTTTCCGGCTTAATATCCCGGTGAACGACACCTTCTTCGTGCGCGAATTGCAGGGCGTCACAAATCTGGGGGACAATCGCCAATGCCTCCTTCGGCTGCAACCCGCCGGCCTCAATCGTCTGCCGCAGGTTGGCTCCATCGACGTACTCCATGACGAAGTAGTACAGTCCGTCGGCCTCGCCGAAATCGTACACAGCCACAATGCATGTATGGTTGAGCATGGCCAGAGCGCGGGCTTCGCGCATGAAGCGTTCGGCGAAGGCGGGATCTTTCCCGATCTCCGGCGGCAGGATTTTCAGCGCGACGAGACGGTCGAGACTTGGCTGCCGCGCTTTGTAGACGGCACCCATTCCCCCTTTACCCAGCAGTTCGATGATTTCGAGTTGCGGGAAATGTTCAGCCAGTTTTTCCACCGACGGTGCGACAAACCCCGAGCCGATCACGGTCGGATCGCCCGGCTCCCCCGCAGACTGTTCGCGGCTCTCGAACCCCAGTTGCATCAAACACTTCGGGCAGACGCCCTCGGGGGCATCGGCGGGAAGTTCGGCATCGCATTGGGGGCATTGTCGGATTTCGGTCATGTTCGGGTCACCGCAGAGGGATTGTTGAAGTCACCCATTACTAACCCAAATCGACGTAAAGGTTACACCTGCGGTGCGATGAAGGTGAGGAAAAGGGGGGAATTATCGGAAATCGCCATCGAATCACTCCCAGCATCACGAAGCGAGCGTGTTGAACAGTTCTCGTAACTCCTCATCGACGTCTTCCGCAGCGACGACCGTTTGTTGGATTTCATCCCGTAAGATTGCTCGATATCGTTTTCGCATGCGATGAATTGCCACCTTGACCGCGCCTTCGCTCATATTGAGTTGCTCACCCAGTTCACGATAGGGAACGGCCGATTTGTCTCCGCCGACGAATGTCTTCAGACACTGAAACAGTTCAGTCTTTCCGGTGTTCTCAAACTCCGCACGGAGCTTGGTCAACGCCCGTTCGAGCAACGTCAATGCCCATTGCCGTTCGTAGATTTTTTCTGGTGTCGCGTCGTGCGACGGCTCGAGCTGGTAACGGTTTTCTCCATCATCAAAGTCGAGCGAAATCACTGGACGTCCGCCGCCCCGCTTTTGCGTGTTTCCTTTTCGCCATTCGTTGGTCAGGAAGTTCTTCAACGAAGCCAGCAGAAATGATCGAAAGCGGCCACGCTCGCGGTCGGCGACTTGCAACGTTCCTTTATCCAGAATTTCAACGAAGAACTCTTGAGTGAGATCTTGAGCGTCATTCTTCGATTGTCCCTGCCGTCGCACGTACGCATACAGCGGATACCAGTAGATCTTGCAAAGGTCTGCCAGCGCGGCCGCCGCCTCGGGCGACGAATGTCGGCCCGCTTCGGCAACCATGCTCCAACGCGTCGTCGCAAACCGACCGGCATTCGGAGATGCAGATCGTTGTTCTTTGTCGCTCGATGTCATGCAAGCATTGTAAACAGAGTGTCACGAAAGGTCAGCATGCCAGGCGGCCGATCGCAGAGTTGCGAGCAACTTTCGCAATGTCGATTGCTGCCCAATTGCACGCACGATGTCACGGACCGGCGGCCTCATGCGGCGACGTCCTTTGAACGGGCGTTTATGCCGGAAATCCCTCCAAAGCGACTGCGCTTGTCGCCGGCAACTGCAGTCGTTTGTTTGAGTGGAATTCTGCGATCACCGCCGCTGACCCGTGTTTTATAGGGCGAAGGGGTGCTTATTGCCCACGAAAGATACCTGAATAATCGGTATCGTCCGTAACGCAAAGGACTTAGGCGAGTGGAAATTTGACCGGCCGGAAATTCTAAGGTATTTCCCTATAGACGGAACTATTCTACGCAATGACAGGCGTCGAAAGCTTTACACGAAGGCTTGATAACTATGCCAGCCAAAGCAGCTCTGATCGCGAATTCGCTGCGATTGGACTTCATCAACCCGTTCATTCAGTCGACTGTCGAAGTGTTCGACATGATGCTGAACTGCACGCCGCAGCGAACCGGTCTGCACGTGAAGAAAACGTCGGCACCGCCGTATCAATTGAGCGCGGTGATCGAGGCCACAGGCGTTGCAACTGGAACGGTTGTTCTTAGTCTATCGCGTGACGCAGCGTGCGAGGTGTATCACCGCATGGTCGGATTTCGGGCAAGTACAATTGACGCTGACGTTCGCGATGCCGTTGGCGAGATGACCAACATAATCTCCGGAAATGCGAAGGCGAAACTTGAACAACTCCAATTGAGCATCGGCGTGCCGAAAATGATCGCCGGGCGAAATCACTCCGTTCAATTTCCGCCGAAGGCGCTGCCGATTACCGTTCACTTCAATTCGGATGTTGGACCGATTGCGATCGAGGTTGGCTTTGCCGCGACGGAACAGCCAGTGGCGGTGTAATTCGGCGCTTGCTTGCCCGAACACCAGAACCCCGGTGTTTTTGAGAAACCGGGGTTCTCTGTGCGCCGCTCTGAAACAATGAGCCGCTGGCCGAATCTCTCTCGGATGGCGGCTTCTCTCGTTTGCTTTACTGGCTGCCGTGCAACATGATGTTTGCATGAACGACGACGATGCAGCACATGCCCCGACGGGAAAGTGGGAAGGAGATGGCTCTGACGCGCCCCCCCACGCAGATCCTTCTGCGTCTGCTGATCGTGATGTACTCTTTGGGCGCCTGACCGTTCTCAACGGCTTCGTCGATGAGAAAACGGTCCAAGCCGCAATTTGTCAATCCGATTCGTCAAAGTCCCTTGGTGAATTACTCGTTGAGTGTGGTGCGATTTCTGAGGAAGACCTCCAGGCGATTGAACATCTGCTGGAACGGCATCTCGCCAAGCACGGTGATGATCCACCGAGTGGGCTGTCCGCTTTCTCGCCGACGGTTTCCTTCGCTGCTGCCGATGTTTCCGAGACTCTTGTTCCGATTCAGCAAGATGGCGAGACACCCGCCAAGAACTTTGGTGATTACGAACTGCTCGAAGAGATCGCCAAGGGCGGAATGGGTGTTGTCTACAAGGCTCGACAGGTCCGGCTGAATCGCACGGTGGCCTTGAAGATGATTCGGTCGGGCGAATTTGCCGACGACAATCAGGTGAAGCGGTTCTACAGCGAAGCGGAAGCGGCGGCGAAGCTCGATCACCCGGGTATCGTGCCGGTGTTTGAGGTCGGCCAAACGCGTGGCCAGCACTTCTTTTCGATGGCCTTTGTCGAAGGGAGCGACCTTCACGCCAAGGTCAGAGACGACGGTCCATTCGAATCGAAACAGGCGGCCTCTCTCTTGAAGCGGGTCGCCGAGGCGGTGCAGTTTGCCCACGACAGGGGCATCGTCCATCGAGACATCAAGCCGCAGAACATCTTGCTGGACGCGGCCGGAGAACCGAAAGTTACCGATTTCGGTTTGGCGAAACACATCCACGGAGGCAGTGATCTGACGGCAACTGGTCAGATCATCGGCACGCCAAGCTACATGGCCCCGGAGCAGGCGGCCGGGAACATCGAGGAGATCGGCACGGCATCGGACGTCTATTCGTTGGGGGCAACACTCTACTACCTGTTAACTGCACGACCACCATTTCAGGCAGCGTCACCGATCGAGACGGTTCGGCAGGTGATCGAAACGGAGCCGGCACCGCTCCGGCAACTCAACTCATCCGTTCCCCGTGACCTGGAAACAATCTGTCTGAAGTGCTTGCGGAAGGAACCGTCGAAACGGTACGCGTCTGCGAACGAACTCGCCTACGATTTGAACCGATGGTCGGGAAACAAACCCATCGCCGCGCGACCTGTTGGTCGAGTTGAAAAAGCATGGCTGTGGTGTAAACGGCGACCGGCGGTCGCCGGTTTGCTGGTTGCGATGGTGTTTTCGGCTGTTGTCGGCACAGTCATTTCAGTTGAACGACAGAATGCAACTCACGCCGATGGACTCGTCGATGCACTGGTCAAGGCAGACACCGCTGAAGTGCCGAACATCGTTTCCGACATCGGTGATTATCGACAATGGGCCGATCCACTAATGCACGATAGGTACGACAAGGCACGGGATGGCTCGACCGAGAAACTGCACCTTGCCATCGCATTGCTTCCAGTTGACAAAGCGAAGTTGGATTATTTGCGGAAACACTTGCTGACCGTACCGTACACTCAGTTTCCGGTTGTGCGAGATGCGCTCCTTTTTCCACACAAGAACGAGTTGATCGAAGGGCTGTGGAAAGTTGCGACGGAGAGCCAAGATGCTGACCAACGATTCCAAGCGGCGTGTACGTTGGCGACGTATGCCCCGAAGGATGAGCGTTGGGATGAAATCAACGATTCCGTCGCTGGTTATTTGGTGCAGGTACTTCCATCGGAACTGCTGCCGTGGCGGAATGCCTTGCGTCCCGCCAAGGATCATCTCACCCCAGCACTGGAGGTGATCTACCGTGACGACACGAAGGATGTGCAAGTCCGTGGTTTTGCAACTGCTTCATTGGCCGACTACTTGAGCGATGACCCTGAGAGACTATTCGACCTTCTTGCCGACGCCAACGAAAAGCAATTTGCTCCGATGTTCAGCAAGGTCAGCGACTATCGGGAACGAGCCATCGCACTTGGGAACGCTGAAGTCGCCAAGACGCCTGCAAAGGACGCCAGAGAGAACGAGAAGGAAGCCTTGGCGATGCGTCAGGCGAATGCCGCCGTGATGCTGCTGCGGATGAATGCCGCCAACCGGGTGTGGCCGCTTCTAAGGCACAGTACCGATCCACGGGTTCGCAGCTACATCATCCACTGGCTAAGTCCAAGGGGCGGCGATCCAAACACGATCATTGCTCGCTACAGACTGGAAACGGATGTCACAATCAAGCGAGCCTTGCTGCTTTGTCTGGGCGAGTTTGGCGAGTCCCGGTTGCCAAAGAGCCAGCGGAAGCCGCTAATCGAAACATTGTTGACTGCCTACCGGAGCGATCCCGATGCCGGTCTGCACGCTGCTGCCGAATGGCTGCTGCGGAAGTGGGGGCATGCCGAGAAGATTGTGGCCATCGACAAAGAGTTGCAGCAGCGCGAGGAACAACTCGCCGCCTCAAAGCAAGAGGGCAGGCAATGGTACATCAACGGACAAGGCCAGACCTTCGTGATCCTCGATGCCGGTGAGTTTCAGATGGGATCGCCGGAATCGGAAGTCGGCCGTAATTTGAATGAACGTTTACATCAGCGGAAGGTCGACAGACGCATTGCGATTTCCAAGACGGAGGTGACGAAGACGCAGTGGCGGAAATTTGCGAGGTCGGCCCAAGTGCTTGCAGCGGAATCCGAGCAACTGAAACGCTACATTCGCACGGACGATTCTCCGATGCTGGCGATTACGTGGTATGAAGCGGCGTGGTACTGCAACTGGTTGAGCGAGCAGGAGGGCATTGCTGAGGATCAATGGTGCTATGAATTAAATGAGCAAGAGAAATACGCCCCCGGCATGAAAGCGAAGAAGGAAATTCTGGAACTGACCGGTTATCGGTTGCCCACGGAAGCGGAATGGGAATTTGCTTGCCGAGCGGGGGCGAACGCTAGTCGCTACTACGGGCTGACGGAGACATTGTTACCGCAGTACGCTTGGTATCTGGCGAATAGCGACGACCATGCACGGCCCGTGGCGAGATTGAAACCAAATGACTTTGGTTTGTTCGACATGCATGGCAACGCCTCCGAGTGGTGCTATGAGTTTTACGAGAACTACCCGTCGGCTTCCAGAGCAGCTGCCGCAGATGCAGCGAAAGCAGATGCAGTTCTGAAATCTGTCGAGCGTGTGTTGCGTGGCCGCTCGTTTGCCTCTCGCGCTCCCAACGTCCGTTCCGCCGAGCGCGCCCTCAACCCTCCGACGTACCGGCGGTACCTCGTCGGTTTTCGTCCGGCCAGAACTCTTAGGCGATCTCCTTAACAAACTCGCTGCTGCCCGTTTCGGGCGTGTTGGAAGTTGAGAAGCAGAACCTGCCAGAACTGGAATTCTTCACGCGCCGCCTACACCTCCGGCAGCTCCCACGGTTTTCGCCATTCGGGGCGGCCGCGCAGGGCGTTGGCTTCTTTGTCGTTCTCGAACATTTCAGTTTTGGGATTGAGGACGACACGGCGACCTAATCGCGATGAGATGTTGCCGGCGTGGCAGAGCATGGAAGCGGGGTGGCCCACCGTTTCCAGATCGCAGGCCGGTTTGTCTCTCGACTTAATACAGTCGATGAAGTTCTGTACGTGGGGCGTGGCGTCGCTGTCGCCGGCGCCTTCTTTGATGAGCTTGCTGCCGGGACCGTAGGCTCGCCAGCGAGTGTTGCCGATGATGAGGTAGCCTTTATCGCCGTAGACGGCCGAGCCTTCCGACTCGCCGTGGAAGTTGTACGGCGCCCAGATGCGCATTTCGTAGGTGAGAATTTTGGGCGGGCTTTTCGGCGGCTTGGTGACGTCTTCGCTGCCGGCCGTGCTGCCGTACTCGTAGTTGACTTGCAGCGTGTCGGGCCATTCCTGCGCGTCGTCGAAATACCACTTGCCGCCACTGGAAGTGATGGCTGTGGGGAAGACGATGGGATCGTCGCCCTGGGCTTCGCAGGCGGCGCTGAGCGCGGCGAAGGCCATGTCGAGGCGATGCACGCCGTCGTTACCCAAGTCGCCGGTGCCGTAATCGTAGAACCATCGCCAGCGGCCGTGAAAGCGATTGCGGTTGAAGGGCCGTTTCGGTGCTGCACCGAGCCACATGTCGTAATCGACGTTGGCCGGCGGGGCGCTGTCGGCGGGACGGCCGATGTTGCCCTGTCTGGTGCTTTCCCACGCCTTGGCGACGAGGCATTTGCCGAGTGCGCCGGTGCGGATGTATGCCAACGCCGACTTCAACCGTTCGGTCGAGCGGTGCTGCGATCCCATTTGCACCACACGTTTGTATTTGCGGAGGGCGGCGACCATCCGCCGACCTTCGACAATGTTGTGTCCATCGGGTTTCTCGACGTAAACGTCTTTGCCCGCCTGGCAAGCAAGGATGGTGGGGATGGCGTGCCAATGATCGGGGGTGCCGACGACGACGGCATCGAGGGAATCGTCGTCGATGATCTTGCGGAAATCCTTGAATATCTTGGGTTCTTTTCCCTGGAGTTCGGTGACCGCTTTCAACGTGGGGGCGAGACGCGAATGATCGATCTCGGCAATGCTGACGATCTCGGCGAACTTGTTTTTGGCGAAGTAACGATTGAGCGATGCGGCGCGTCCGGCGGAACCGACCATGCCCACACGGACGCGTTCGCTGGCGGAGGCTTTGGCAACTTGCTGGAGGGCGGCGACTCCGGCTGCCGTTGCGGTTCCGGCTGCAGAACGTTTGAGGAATTTTCTGCGATCCATCATCGATCCCTTTGGGCTGGGTTGGTTGAATTAAGGACGCGTGTTAGCGGGTGTCAGACAGATCAGCGGGCTTACGCCCACCGCTCGCCTTTGACCGGAGTTTGTGATGTCCTTATTATTCTGACCGGAATGGGTGTGGATGTCGAATGCTTTGGGGGAGATTTGATGAGCGTGGGGGATCCCACGGGGCGCGGCCCGTGGGCTTTGGGGGCGATGTTGGGGTGCGAAACCATGCACGAACGGGTTGTTGATCCGTACTTGCATGGGGTGCGTATCGATAGCTTTCTGGTGCGCGCGTTTCGCAATTACACGTCGTTCCGCATGGCGCGAATGGTGCGGGCCGGCTTGGTGACAATTGACGGAGAGACGGCCGTCGATTGGCAGCGCGTGCGTGGGGGGCAGCGGGTGCAGGTGCGGTTGGCCGAACCGCCGGACAAGCTGCTGGAACCGGAAGCGATTCCGTTAGACATCGTCGCTGAAGATGAGTGGCTACTCGTCGTCAACAAGCCGGCAGGAATGGTGGCGCATCCGGTGAGCGACATTTATCGCGGGACATTAGCCAACGCGGTGCAGCATCACCTCGACTGTCAAACATCACGCAAGGGCTTGCTGCGGCCCGGCATCGTGCATCGGCTCGACCGGCAGACGAGCGGTCTGTTGGTGATTGCGAAAGACCACCTGACACATCGTCGGCTGTCAATCGAGTTTCAGCATAGGCGAGTTGAGAAATCGTATCTCGCATTGGTGGAGGGGAACGTCGAATCGGACGACGGCGAGATTGCGTTGCCGATTGGGCGACGCCCCGAACACGGCACGATTCTGGCGTCGGCCGCCACCGATGCCGTCAACGCGCGGCCGGCCCGGACACTGTTTCGGGTCGAACAGCGACTTGGAGAGTTCACGCTGCTTTCGGTGATTCCGCAGACGGGACGGATTCATCAGATTCGCGTCCACTTGGCGGCCATCGGGCATCCAGTGGTCGGCGATGAGTTTTATGATCGCGACGGGCGGATCAAGGAGCAGCCGGTGAAGTTCAGCGAACTGATTTCGCGGCACGCGCTACATGCGGAGCGATTAGCATTCGTGCATCCGCACACCGCAGAGAGGTGCGAGTACTCCGGACCGTTGCCAGCGGATTTTCGCAACGCGCTGACGGAACTGACCGCCGATTGAACGCCGCACGCGGACGCACTAAACCGAAAGCGCAGCCGTCTCGTTGTTGGTGACGGATTCATCGCCTTCACCAATGACCGCGAGGCTCTGCAGGCTGATCTTGTGCATGCCGTCGAAGGCGGCCACCTTGTAGCATTCGGACATGGTGGGATAGTTGAACACGTTGTCGCGGAAGTAGTCGATCGTTCCACCAAGGGCCATGACGGCTTGTCCGATGTGGACGATTTCGGTGGCCATTTCGCCGATGCAATGCACGCCGAGCAATTGTCGCGTTTCGCGATGGAACAGCAATTTCAGCATGCCCATTTCATCGCCGTTGATCTGGCCGCGGACGATTTCCCGGAATCGGGCCATGCCGACCTCGTAGGGAACGTGTTCGGCGGTGAGTTGCTGCTCGTTCTTGCCGACCATCGAGATTTCCGGAATGGTGAACAGTCCGTAGGGCAGCTGAGGGCAGGCGTCGAACGGTTCACCGAATGCGTGGCAGACGGCACGGCGGCCCTGTTCCATTGAGACGCTGGCCAGAGCCGGAAACCCGACGACGTCGCCGACTCCATAAATGTGTTCGACCCACGACTGTTGATCTTCGTTGCACCACAAACGGCCACGTTCGTCGGCTTCAAGTCCCGCAGCCGGCAGATTCAAATCAGCGGTGTCCCCTGTTCGTCCCACGCTGAACAACGCCGTTTCGCCGATGACGCGTTTTCCACTTTCCAGTTGCACGGCAACCAGCCCCTGTTGAAGCCGGTCGATGCCGATGACTTCTTCGCCCAACCGAAAGGTCATTCCCAGCGAGCGGGCATGGTGCAGCAACGTATCGACGATCTCACGGTCGCAGAATTCCAGCAGTCGTTCGCGACCGTCGATCACCGTGACATCGACGCCAAGGATGGCGAACATGATGCCGTATTCGATGCCGATGACTCCGCCGCCAATGACAACAAGTGATCGTGGGATTTGATCGAGCTTAAGCAACTCGTCCGAGTCGAAGACGGTCTTGCCGTCGAAGGGAATGTTCGCCGGCCGCGCCGGAGTTGTGCCGGTCGCGACGAGAATCTTGTCGGCTTCAAGCAGAGTTCTTCCTTCGTGCGTCGCCACTTCGACTTCGTTCGGTCCAACGAAACACGCTTTGCCGACGAATGTTTCAACACCGTTGCGTTCGAGTTGGTCGCGGACAATGTCCAATTCGTGCTGTGTGACCTGTTCGAGCTTACGGCGGAGATCGTCCATGGTGATGTGCCGCTTGCGCCGATACTGATCGCCATACACATCACGCTGGCGGTAACCGGTCAGATGCAGGATAGCCTCGCGCATGGTCTTCGAGGGAATGGTCCCGGTGTGCAGGCAGACGCCGCCCATTGTTACCGAACGGCGTTCGATGATCGCCGCGCGTTTGTTCATTTTGGCGGCAGCAATTGCGCCTTTTCGGCCCGACGGGCCACTACCAATCACTACGAGGTCGTAACGCATGTCAATCAGTCCATCATAGGAAGCGCAGTTTGCGCATTTTTTTACGGCTGATGTTGTGATCGTCCAAAAGTGAATAGGGGGGAGATGCGTGGTCTGCAAAACACACAATGAGTGCGGAGAACACGTTGACATTATCGGTGGTAGCGATTATCTGGCGTCAATTGTTGAGACTCTTTTCGTCGCTGCCAGGTCTCAAAGCCCTCGGGCTGCGGCCCGAGGGATCGACGGCACGCAGGAAACGGGTTGGTAACATCCCCAAAACCGATCTGGTCGGCTTTGGCCGGCTTGCAGTAAAATTGATCCAGCGACTTTTGATCGCGTGTGGGTCTTTCATTCTCAGGGAGTAGGCTGGATGCAGTATTTTGTGCGGAGACAGTGGGATTTGCAGCAGCGCGAGCACACGCCGCCCAGTGTTTTCGAGAACCGTCAGGCGCACCGCCGCGATTTTCTGAAGCAAATGGGGCTGTCGGCGGCGGGAATTGGGCTGGCGAGTTCCGTTGCCGGATGCGCAAAACCGACCGACGAAGAGATCGAAGCGGCCGGTGACGTCGGGTGGTTGCCGAAAGAATACGCCGAGAAGTATCCGGCAAAACAGAATGAGACATTCGAGTACGGTCGGTCGGAAACCGCGCAGCGAGCCGCTGCGGAGTACACCAACTTCTACGAATTTTCCAGCAGTAAAGACTGTTGGCGTAATGTGTCGAAGTTCAACCCGTCGCCGTGGTCGATTGAGGTTGACGGTTTGTGCGGCAAGCCACGCACGTTCGACCTCGACGACATCTACAACCTGTTTCCGTTGGAAGAACGTGCGTATCGGCATCGCTGCGTCGAAACGTGGGCGATGTGCGTTCCCTGGACCGGATTTCCATTTGCCGAGTTGCTGAAATTAGTCGAGCCGAAACCGAAGGCAAAGTTCGTCGCAATCGAATCGTTCGTTCGCCCCAAAGAAGCACCAGCGATGGGCGATGACAGTTTCCCGTGGCCGTACACCGAAGGGTTGACGGTAGACGAAGCGATGAACGACATGGCGTTTCTGGCGACCGGCGTCTACGGAGAAGCGTTACCCAAACAGCACGGCGCACCGCTACGACTGGTTGTCCCCTGGAAGTACGGCTTCAAAAGCATCAAGTCTCCGACGCGAATCACGCTGACCGAACGGCAACCGTTGACGTTTTGGAACGGGTTGAAGCCGAACGAGTACGGCTTCACGGCCAACGTCGAACCGGAAGTGCCGCACCCGCGTTGGTCTCAGGCGACCGAGTGGATGCTGGGAACGCGGAAGGAACACGACTCAGTGATTTATAACGGGTACGGCGAACAGGTCGGCGGGTTGTATGCGTGATCAATCTGGTGGTGTGATCGTTATTTCAACAGCTCGTCGGAAAGCGCCTGGAATTCAACACGCTCGATGAGGAAGCAGAATGGGGGCGCGTCTTTGACGATTGGGGCGAGCCATTCGCTTTTCAGTCCGTTCTCTTTCACGGCGAGCGGTTTCGCCGTGCCGATGTCGATTGGCAGGCCGATCTCGGAGAACGCGAGCCGGTTGGTTGCCAACGCATCGCAGACCGCGCCGTCCTGGCAACAGAGAAATTCGAGTGCCGCGTTCCAATCGTTGAAGATGCTGCGGAATTCGGCGGGTAGAACTTTCTCATTGGCAAATTTCGCAGTGCAGTCCAAATCGGCTGCGCTTCCGTTGCCGGGGTCGATTGTCGTCTGAATTTCGTCACCGGTGCGTGAGTGCTGAATCGCACCCGCGAGATGACACGGGAGCGTGTCGCTGAAGATCCTTGCACCGGCCGTGTACAGCAGGCTGTCTGTACAATTCGTGAAGAACAGGACGATTGCCTGTTGCACCGGTTCTCCGTTGATTTGTTCAACGTACAGCCGCCAGTTGCTTTGGTGTGGTGACGGAAACAGACGCCGCAGCGGCCCGAGCATCGCAGGGGCGAAGTGTCCGTGCCGGTAGGTCAGTATTGAGAGAATCGTCTTGCCGTTGAACTCGTGTAGTCGGACACCATCGGGCAGGAGATGCGCGACGCTTTCGGTTGGGACAACCCAGTTGAGATAAACAACGTTGGTGACGTCACTTTTGAGCCGCACGAACGGCAGCCAACCAATAAGCAGCCGCCGCAGCCGAATGAGGGCCGATGAATTGAGGATTCGTTCGGCGAAGAATGCGACGAGACCGGGACGCGGGTGGCGATAGTTGAGCGCCCTGCCTGTTGCCCGGTCAGAGTTCGTCATAGGTTGCGTCGCGATGGGTTCAGACTTCCTCGTACCAGACTCTTACAAACTGATGCCAGGACGAGTGCATCTTGCCGCTGGTGTTGATCGCCGCGTCGGTGGAGCCTTCTTCGTACGAATCGTGAATATTGGGCAGCACGACAGTTTCGACATTGATGATGCGCGCGTCTTTACTTTTCGCCCATTGAGCGGCAGCAGACGCGGCATCGTCAAAGCTGCCGTACTCAGCACGTTTGAGAAACCCTGGCGGTGAAAACTGCCGGGGGATAAAGTCCTTGAAGTCGAACATCGCGTCTCACAATCATCCTGAATGAATAAAGCTGTCGGCCGTCGAGTTGGCCTCAACTGATGAACCGAATGCAGAGCGGGTAGCGGTACTCGTACCCTTCGTTGGCTTTGATCGCCGCCATGATGGTGACCACGATATTGAATATAGCCACCGCAAGGACCAACACGATGCCGATGATGACAAAGATCAGCAAAATGCTGATGATCAGGTAGAGCATGATGCTGATCTGAAAGTTGAGCGCTTCCTTTCCCTGATCGTCAACCAGCGGCATCTCGTCTCGTTTGACCAGCCAGATGATGAGCGGCCCGAGGATGTTGCCAAAGGGGATGAAATGGCCTGAGAACATACTCAGGTGGCAGAACATGGCCCATGTGCGTTCTTCGCTGCTGATGTCATCCATCGGCCGGTAGTCGTCGGGCTCGTCGTATTCGTGCGGTTCGTCGTAGTTCATTGCGCGGTCTTCTGAGAAGGTCCACGGAATTGTTTACCGCCGATTCAGTTTTGACAGCAGCCGCAGGATTTCGAGGTAGAGCCAGACCAGTGTGACGAGCAGGCCGAAGGCTCCGTACCATTCGAGTGACTTCGGCGCGCCGCGTTCTGCGCCGCGTTCGATGAAGTCGAAGTCGAGTACCAGATTGAGCGCGGCGATGACCACGACGAACAGACTGAAGAGAATGCCCATTGGGCCGGCGCTATGAATCATCGGCATCTGAGCGCCAAACATGTTCATCATAATGGAGATGAAATAGACGAGGCAGATTCCGCCAGTTGCTGCGCACACGCCCGATTTGAATCGCTCCGTCGCGCGAATGATGCCCGTGCTGTAGGCGATGAGCATGACGGCCATTGTCGCGAAAGTCAGGCTGGCCGCTTGAAACACAATGCCATTGTAATGATGGTTATACATGGCGGAGATGCCGCCCAGAAAAAGCCCCTCGGCCAGCGCATACAGGGGGGCCGTGTACATCGCCAGATCTTTCTTGAAGATCGTGATCAACGCCAGCACGAGGCCGCCGAACAGCCCGCCGATCATCCAGGGCATGGCGGCCTGCATCGCATTCGCCTGATTGGCGGTGAATATCTTCCAGACAAACGCCGCCGAGGTGATGACGAGTACCAGCAGGATGCCGGTTTTCATGGCGGTCCCGGCGACCGTCATCGTGCCGGTCGATTCGTAAACGTCGTATTGCTCGAAAGCTTTGTTGGAAAGCACGGGATTGCTGGATCGCATCATTGACTGACTTTCTTTAGGCTATTGCAACAGGGGCTTTGGACTGCTGCAAGAATGAAACGGCTACAACCGGCTGTTGGATCACACGGTTTCCGCTGATTCTCGTCAATTCCCGTCGGCGGTGCCAGCGCAAATCCCCCATGTAACGGGATTTGGAATAGAATCGTGATCTGCCGACGGTGTCGGTGGTAACTGGAAGTCATCGCGGACGGCGGGTAGGCTAAGAGACGCGCGGAGAGTTCCCAAAGCCCACGGGCCGCGCCCCGTGGGATCAAGCAGTTCCAGAGGATTTCTCAAATGTTTCGTAATAGACGCTCTGTTCTTATTGCGCCCGCTGTGTGTTTGGCGTGCGGGCTGTTGTTGTTCGTGGGGCAGGAAAGTTCGCCGCCGGCAGCGGCGCGTGTGCTCGAAGCCGAAGGCCAACTGCAGTGGTATCGCGGCAATCTGCACACGCATTCGTTGTGGAGCGATGGCGACGATTATCTGGAAATGATCGCCAAGTGGTACAAGCAGAAAGATTACGATTTCCTCTGCTTCACCGATCATAACGTGTTGGCGAACCGCGAACGCTGGACCGACGTGCTGAAGAATAAAGGCGGGCAAAAGGCGTACGACAAGCTGAAAGCGTCGATGCCGAAAGACTGGGTCGAAGAGCGAACCGTCGATGGTCGATTGGAAGTGCGACTGAAGCGATTCGATGAAGTCGACAAACAGTTCGCCGAGCCGGGGAAGTTCCTGCTGATTCAGGGTGAGGAAGTGACCGACCGCTTCCGCAATCTGCCGGTGCATATCAACATGACCAACGTGACGGAGTTGATTCCGCCACTGCACGGCGACAGCGTCTACGAGGTGATGCAGAACAATGTCAGCCGGGCGGTCGCCCAGCGCGAACGTACAAAAGAGCCGTTGTTGGTTCATTTGAACCATCCGAATTTCGGATACGGCGTAACGGCCGAGGATTTGATGCGCGTTCGCGGAGAGAATTTCTTCGAGGTCTACAACGGACATCCCGGCGTACGGAATTCGGGCGATGCCAAACACGCTTCGACCGAGCGGATCTGGGACATCATCCTCACACGACGTCTTGCAGAACTACAGATGCCGATGATGTACGGCCTGGCGACCGACGACGGCCACAACTATCACAAGATTCCCAGTCGAGGAAGCGAACCGGGACGCGGCTGGGTGATGGTGTTGTCGGATGAGCTATCGCCGACAGCGTTGATTGGGGCGATGGAACGCGGCCGGTTTTATGCCTCTTCGGGTGTTTCGCTGTCGAAGGTCGTTTCAACGCCGGCCGGTTTGCACGTCGATGTGAAAGCCGCAGAAGGAGTCACATACAAAATTACGTTCATCGGCACCCGTAAGGGATACGACCCCAAGAGCAAGCCGGTGTTGGACAAAAACGGCAAACCGATGAATGCGACGCAGATTTACAGCGACGACATCGGCCAAGTGTTCAAGACGGTCGAAGGGCCGACGGGCGCTTACGAGTTCAGCGGTGATGAGTTGTACGTGCGGGCGTTGGTCACATCGTCGAAGAAACACCCGAATCCGTCGGAAGTCGGCGAAGTGGAACGTGCGTGGGTGCAGCCGACGGTCGGGCCGGGAGTGCCGAAGACGGAATCGGAATAGATCAACTGCGCGGACACGATGAACGGGGAGGTCCGACGGGACGCAGCCCGTCGGCTTTGGGGATGGTATGGAGTGCTGGGAATTCTGGATTGATGTTGGCGGGACGTTTACCGATTGCATTGCACGCTCGCCCAACGGCGAAATGTTGCAGTTCAAGACGCTCAGTTCCGGTGTGACAAAAGGGCGGATCGATCGGCTGGAAGCGGACGACCGTTTCATCGATACTTTGCGGAAGGGTGAACCGGACGGTTTCTGGATTGGTTACGAACTGCGTCTGCTCGACGACACTGGCGAGACGGTCGAGACGGCACGGGTCACGAAGTTCGATGCGGCGAATGGTCTGCTGACGGTCGAAAATCCGCTGTCGAATTGTACGGCCGGTGATCGTTACGAACTTTCGGCGGGCGAAGAGTCGCCCATTCTCTGCGTTCGACGAATGCTGGGCCTGAGACTCGGCGATGCAATTCCACCGATTTCCATGCGACTGGGTACGACGCGCGGCACCAACGCGTTATTGGAACGCAAAGGCGCACGCACGGCATTTGTGACAACGCGCGGATTCCGCGACGTGTTGCTGATCGCAAATCAGGATCGGCCGCGGTTGTTCGATCTGGCGATTCACAAGCCGCAACCGATGTTCGTCGAAACCGTCGAGATCGACGAGCGTCTGGACGCCGCCGGCAACGTGTTGCGCGCTCCCGATGCGGACGCTGTCCGGCAACAGTTGATCGACCTGAAGAAGACGGATGTCGAATCGATCGCAATTTGCCTGCTGCACTCCTTTGCCAACCCGGCGCACGAAGAACTGGTCGAGCAGCTTGCCCGTGACGTGGGGTTCGAGGAGATCAGCACGTCGAGCCGACTCTCGCCGTTGATCAAGATCGTCTCCCGCGGCGACACAACGGTGGTGGACGCGTATTTGAATCCGGTGTTGCGCGCTTATGTGGGGCGACTGCGGCAGGCACTTTCTGGCCACCCGTCTTCGCTCTCGACCCCCGACTCTCGACCCTCGGCGCTCAAAATCATGACATCCGCCGGCGGGTTGGTCGATGCGGACCGATTTGTGGGGAAGGACAGTATTCTCTCGGGGCCGGCGGGCGGTGTTGTCGGGTTCTCACGCGTGGCTGAGGCGGCGGGGTTCGCGAAGTCGATCGGGTTCGACATGGGCGGCACAAGTACCGACGTCTCGCGATTCGATGGCAAGTACGAATTGGAATTTGAAACGCAGAAGGCGGGCGTGCGCGTGGTCGCGCCGATGCTGGCGATTCACACGGTGGCGGCGGGCGGCGGAAGCATCTGTCAGTTCGACGGAGTGAAATTGGCTGTCGGCCCTGAAAGTTCGGGGGCCGATCCGGGACCGGCCTGTTACGGTCGCGGCGGACCGTTGAGTGTGACCGACATCAATCTGTTTCTCGGGCGGATTGTCCCATCGCGTTTCCCGTTTCCCCTCGATCGCGCTGCCGTCCGGCGCAAGCTGGAAACACTGTGCGACGAAATCGCCGACTCGCCGTTGGGACACCGTTACACACCAATTGAGTTGGCAGACGGGTTCCTGCAGATTGCCAACGCCAACATGACGCGGGCAATTCGGCGGATCTCGGTCGCGAAAGGGTACGATCCGGCCGATTATGCGCTGGTCACATTCGGTGGCGCGGGCGCGCAGCACGCCTGCGCGATTGCAGAAGCGATCGGCATCAAGACGGTGTTGGTGCATCCGTTTGCGGGAATCTTGAGCGCGTACGGCATCGGTCTGGCCGACGTGCGGCGATTCGGCCAGCAGTCGGTGCTGAAACCGTATTCGGCAGAGACACTGCAGGAGATCGAGCCGCTGTTTGAGGAATTGGAATCGAACGCGCTGGCCGAAGTGCAAGCAGAGGGGATTGCCGACGAAAACATCGGGCAGCCGCTACGTTCGCTCGACATGCGATATCAAGGCGTCGAGACGACTATCAATGTGCCTTATGGTGATGATGCTGATTCCGCCGCGCAATATCAGCAGATGCACCAACGGCTGTACGGTTACGTGCACGAAAATCGCGCGATTGAAATCACGGCAGCGCGCGTGGAAGTCGTCGGTCGCACGGCTGCAACGGCTGCCGAAACGGTGAAGCCACAACACCGCGTGCCGGAACCGACGGAAACCGTGAGCACATGGTTCGGCGGAACCGAACATAACACCGGCGTTTTTCTACGCGAACATCTGCAAGCGGGAGATGGAATTGCCGGGCCGGCAATTGTCTGTGAGCCAACCTCGACAATCGTGATCGATCCTGGCTGGAAAGCTACCGTGACCGAACGCGGCGAAGTGGTCATCGGTTGCGAGCAAAGCCTGCCGACTGCGTCCGGCAGGACATCAACAGGCACGGTCCCACCGGTCGCCGCCGGTGGGCTTTCAACCAGCGCCGATCCCGTGCTGTTGGAGATATTCAACAACCTGTTTGCTTCGATTGCCGAGCAGATGGGGATAACGTTGCAACAGACTTCGATCTCGACCAATGTGAAAGAGCGGCTCGATTTCAGTTGCGCGATTTTCGATCCCGACGGAGAACTGGTCGTCAACGCGCCGCACATTCCCGTGCATCTGGGAGCGATGAGTGAGACGGTCAAACGCGTCATCGCCGACAATCCGCAGATTCAACCGGGTGATGTGTTTGTGACGAACGATCCGTACCGAGGTGGTTCGCATTTGCCCGACGTGACGATTGTGACCCCGGTGTTTGATCCGCAATTCAGCCTGTTGTTCTTCACTGCAAGCCGTGCGCACCACGCGGAAATCGGCGGCATTGTTCCCGGCAGCATGCCTCCGTTTTCGCGTAATCTGGCCGAAGAAGGTGTGTTGATTCGCAACTTCAAACTCGTTGATGCCGGGCAGATGCGCGAAGCGGAACTGCGGGAGCTGCTGCTGTCCGGCCCGTATCCCACACGCTCGGTTCAGGACAACCTGTCTGACGTGGCAGCGCAGGTGGCGGCCAATAACAAAGGGGTGCAGTTGTTGGACGAGTTGGTCGAGCGGTATTCGCTGCCAACCGTGCAAGCCTACATGCGGCACATTCGCCGCGCCGCTGCGGAGAAAATGCGAATGGCGTTGTCCGCAATTCGTGACGGCAAGTATTCACGAACAGAGCATCTCGACAACGACGCAGCAATCGCGGTTACGATCAAAATCAACGGCGAGCAGGCCACGGTCGATTTCACCGGAACGTCGCCACCGTTGGTGGCGAGTCGGGAGTCAAGAGACGAGAGACAAGAGCCAGAAGAACCGTCGTCTCTTGACTCTTTCAACCTGAACGCGAATCGCGCGATTGTGACGGCGGCGGTGTTGTATGTGTTTCGCTGTTTGATTGCCGAAGACATTCCGCTCAACGGCGGTGTGCTGGAGCCGGTGGAGATTGTGCTGCCTGAATGTCTGCTGAATCCGCCCGAGCATGACGACCCGTCCCAATGTGCGGCGGTGGTGGGGGGGAATGTTGAGACGTCACAACGAGTGGTCGATACGCTACTGGGGGCGCTCAAAGTTGCGGCGGCCAGTCAGGGGACGATGAACAACCTGACGTTCGGTGATGAGACGTTTGGGTATTACGAAACGATTTGTGGCGGCAGCGGCGCGACGCCCGACGAAGCGGGAGCCGATGCCGTTCATACGCACATGACCAACACACGGCTGACCGATGCCGAGGTGATCGAACGGCGGTATCCGATCCGCGTGCATGAGTTTTCGGTACGTCGCGGATCGGGTGGGGCAGGGGCGAATCGCGGTGGCGACGGGATCATCAGGCGGCTGGAATTTCTCGCGCCGCTCAAAGTTTCGATGCTGTCGGAACGCCGCGAGGCGTATGCACCGTTCGGATTGAACCGAGGCGAAGACGGCACACGCGGCCGAAATCAATTGCAGCGCGCCGGCAGCGACGAGTCGATCGATCTCGGCGGGAAATTCGCAGTCGACGTTCAGCCGGGCGACATCTTAACAATCGAAACACCGGGCGGCGGCGGCTTTGGCGAAATGACGAAGAATGAATTGTGAAAGATGAATGCGTGTTGCTTAGTCTTTGTCATCATTTATCATTCAAGAATCATCGTTACTGTCGTTTTTTGCCGCTGCGATTCGACATTCCAGTGGCAGTCCGTTAGGGTATCGCCTGCAATGTTGTTGAACGAATGGGATTACTAACAAACGAGGGGCCTGTTGTGGCGGAAAACCTGAAGTCGCAAGTCGATGCCGCGGTTGCGGACGTTGATTTTGGCGCGAACAACTACCAGATCGAGATGAATACCAACAAAGGGCGGATTCTGATCGACCTCTGGGGGGACAGAGCGCCGGGGCATTGCAACAATATCATCGGGCTGACGAAGATTGGCTATTACGATGGCATTATCTTCCACCGCGTGATTAAGGGGTTCATGAATCAGGCGGGATGTCCGCAAGGGCAGGGGACCGGCGGCCCGGGTTACACCATCGACCAGGAATTCAACGATGCACAACACCTGCCGGGCGTGCTGTCCATGGCCCGCACGAGCGACCCGAATTCGGCCGGTTCGCAGTTCTTTCTCTGCAACGCGAATGCGTCGAGCCTCAACGGGCAATATACGGCGTTCGGAAAAACGGCGGACGATGACAGCCTTGCCGTGGTGATAGCGATCGGCGATGTCGCCACCGACCCGCAAGATCGGCCAGTGGATGACGTCGTGATCGAATCGGCCAAGGTGGTCGAGACGGCGAAGTGAGACCGATCGCATCGCACGTTTTCTGAGACTCAGATAGTTGATGCCGCGTCTCAAAGCCCTCGGGTTGCGGCCCGAGGGATCGAACGGCGCAGTTCGTGTCAGTCTCAGACGGATACGTATAGTCAACACGCGTCCAATGTCGTATCCTGTTGCACTGTGTTGGTAACACACTGTGGTGGTAACAATGGCGTTGCAGGCCGTTGGTGTTCGTCATCGGGAGACGCGCGATGAGACGGTGCGTGATTCTTGCGTTCGCGGCGATATTGTTTTCGACATCGCAGTTAGCGGCCGCCGAGGAATCACGCGTTGATCGCCTCGTGCGACAACTTCGCAACGGAAGCGTGACGGAGCGTTGGCAGGCCGCGCGATTGCTTGGCACGCTGGGTTTGGAAGCGAAGCCGGCGGCCGTGCGCCTGACGATTGCGCTGCGCGACGAGAATCATACGGTACGCTATTACGCAGCCCAGGCGCTGGGAGCGATCGGCCCGGCGGTCGGCGACATTGCCGGTGCGAATCTGCAGCACGCGGCGGATCACGATCCGAAAGAAACAGTGCGGAAGCAGGCATTGGACGCACTGCTGAAAGTCGACCCGACGCCGCTGTTTTTCAAAGTCCCGTGGCTGTTCGCCAAGATTGATGGCCAACCGCAGGACTGGATGAGGGAATTCCGCACAGACAAATACAAGTCCATTTTGGATCTGGTGCTGCAATTGAGACACAAGGATGTCGCGGAGCGCAAGGCCGCTGCGAGTTTGTTGGGGCGGTTGGGATGGCGGGCCACGCCAGCTGCAACGGCACTCACTGCGGCACTTCGTGATAGGGACGAATCCGTCCGCCTCGCTGCGGCAGCGGCGTTGGGCTACATCGGAACGGGGGCATATCGTGTCGCGGAAGAGAGCCTGCAGCGAGTTGCGAAGAATGATCCCAATAAGAAAGTGCGAAATCAGGCGGGGGTGACGCTGCGGATAATCACGCCGCAGCCGGGCGATTGGAAAGCGGCAGTTCGGTCTCCCTCCGGAAGGAACGCCGATGAGACGAGAGCGATGCTGCGGCGGGGACTCGCGCCGCCATTTGACCAGTTGACGAGACAACTGACGTCGCCTGAAGTGTCATCGCGCCGCTTCGCTGCTTGGGAGTTCGCGCGATTGCAGCCGGACGATCGCAACTCCTTCGACTACATCCGATATGCGTTGTCCGACGATGACGAGGAAGTCCGGTTTCATGCCGCGACCGCTCTGGGGAGGCTGGGCCGAACAGCCGGCAAAGGGGCGGCGATCCGCCTCACCATCCTGCGAAATGGCAAAGAGTCACAGCGAGTGATCCGCCGCGCGATTTTGGCGATGCATCTGATCTCCCCGAAAACGGTTGACGAGTTTGAGTATGTCGCGGAAGAAGGTGACGACCCAAAACGGAAGGTCCGGAATCTGGATCTCTGGCTGCAGAAGCTGAAAGGCCCCGATGTTCAGCAGCAGATCGCGGCAATTCTCGACTTACGAGAGGCGGGAATCGACGGGCGCGCGGCCATTCCACAATTGCTGCCGTTGCTGAGAAGTAAGAATCGCTTTGTGCGCACATTTGCGACGGAAGCGATCGGAATGCTCGGCTTTGAAATGGAATCGGCGGCCGCCCTTTCGCTGGTGGGATTGCTGGATGGTGATCCAGTCGAAATGGTCCGCAATGCCGCGGGCGAGTCCTTATTGTTGAATCTTGATGCTGACACCGTGGCGCAGCTGCGTGGACCGAAACCGCCGGAATTGCCGACACCTCGAAAAATCAAAAGGCAGCAGCGAACACTCAGTCCGAAAAGAATCAAGGCGCTGGTTGAAGCTCTGCGCGAGGAACCCGAGCATCGCGGAACGGCGGCGAGGGTATTGATAGCGCAGATGGATAATGACGGGCTGGCATCGATTCTTGTGCCGTTGGCAATGGAATCGAAGCGGGAATTTCGCGAGGTTGGTATGTCGGCGTTGTGGAGCATTGAGCCACAAACGGATGCCGCCGCACCATTGGCCTATGCACTGCATCGCAAAATGGGGACCGCGCACACGGTTGAGATGATCGACAGAATGGAAGCGGATGATGTGTTTGCCCCGTACTTGCTTCCCTACCTGGTGCAATCGGAGAGACCCGCGATTCGTCAGTCCGGCCTGGAAGCGTTGATTCGAATCGGCCAGAAACGCGATTGGCGAAAGTTGTTGATTGCTCGTTGGTCGCATCGTGACGATGGCATGCACATCAAGGCAAAACTTGCGGTGAATTCACTCAGCGAGAGGGATTCATTCGCCCTGTCATTCATCGCCGGGGAACTGACGAATCGGGACGATGCGGCGCTGGTGAATATGGTGACCGCGCTGCCGGCAGCGAAAGAGAAGTCGGATCGTGTCCGTCTCCTGCATCAGTTGTATCGGGCGGAACGCTCAACGGTGGCGCGGATGGCGATTGTCTGGAGTTTGATGAATCAGAAGCCGGGCAACGTGGAAGAATCCGTGTCTTTGCTGGTTGCGATTATGGATGGCGAATCGGAACGGCCGATTCGTGAAGCAGTGGTTGGTGAACTCCGCGAATACGGTCCCGCGGCAGAGAGTGCATTGCCGGCGTTGCTGCGGCAATTGGGACAGCAGACTTCAACTGAAAACCGAATGCAGATTGCCGAAGCGATCAAGACCATCGGCGCCGGGAATAAGGAAATCCAAGCGATTGTGATTCCGTTGGAAGAATCGTTGCGAATTCAACGGGCGCGAGAGATACTGGCGGGGATCATTGAAGATCAGCAGCACCTTGAGGAAGAGACGCAGCGAAACCGCAAGCGGAGTTTGTTGCGGTTGCTGGGGAATTAGTGTGAATTATAGAAGCCTGAAGCGCAAGCGAAGGAGCTTGCGGGCATCGCCCTGGAATCATCCTTCGCTTGCGCTTCAGGCTTCTATGGGTTAGATCAGTTCGGTTGAACTTCGGAAAACTTTGATTGATGACGCAACGTGATGAGTTACTGACCGGTCAGGATGTGCGGCTGGCGTGCCGTCGGGGGGAGTTTGCTGCGCAGACATCGGGTTTGGCGGCAGGGTTTGCGCAAGCGAATCTGGTGGTGTTGCCCAAGGATGTTGCGTACGACTTCCTGCTGTTTTGTCGGCGGAATCCCAAGCCGTGTCCGCTGTTGGATGTGACGGAAGCCGGGAGTCCCGTTCCCGTTCAAGCTGCCGCCGATGCCGACTTACGGACCGATGCTCCACGGTATTGCGTGTGGGAACATGGGGAACTCGTGGATGAGCCGACAGACATTGCCGGCCGATGGCGTGATGATTTCGTGTCGTTCGTCATCGGCTGCTCGTTCACGTTCGAGGCGGCGCTACTGCGGGCGGGCGTGCCGGTGCGTCATATTGAGCAGGGCGTGAACGTGCCGATGTATCGCACGAATATCGAATGCCAACCGGCGGGAATGTTTCGCGGTCCGTTGGTGGTTTCAATGCGGCCGTTGAAACCTGCCGATGCAATTCGGGCGGTACAAATTACATCACGTTACCCGGCAGTGCATGGCGCGCCGGTGCATCTGGGATCGCCGGAGCAGATTGGAATCGCCGATCTGTCGCGGCCCGACTTCGGCGATGCGGTGGAGATTCGCGACGGCGAGATCCCGGTGTTCTGGGCATGCGGAGTCACGCCCCAAGCTGTCGCAATGGCGACGAAATCGCCGTTAATGATCACCCACAGCCCCGGCTGCATGTTCGTAACCGATCTGCGGGACGAAACGCTTGCGGTGGAGTGATTTAACCGCCCCGCTCGCGGGGCGTGACCGAATAGCCCTCAGTGCCGCCGCTAGGAATCGCCGACGTCGGAGTCGTTGAGTTGTTCGCGCTCGATGCGAAAATCGTCGATCCACGCATTGGTTACCGAATCGTCGCCGTCAGTTACCTGCGTTGGAATCGCTTTGGCTTTTTCGCCGCGCGGATCGTCCACCGAATTGGGCGGGTGCAGCGAACGGATGCGGAAGTCGTCCCACATCAGCGAGTAAACGAAGCAGGGCTTGCGGTTCATCGAGTAGGCGGCGGGCTGGCTTTCCCAGAAGCTGCGGCAAGGACCCGTCGGTGGCTGGGTGTAAAGCAGCTGCTTGCAGTGTCGGCAAACCAATCCAACCGCGCTGGCTTGGTCTTCAACAAGCTGATGGGTGAGGCACAATGTTGTTACTCTTGTGGGATGATTCATACTTTCATGGTACAGAGGGGACGACAGTCGATTCCAGTGGAACCTCGTTCAAACAACGGTCGATAGCGGCAATTGGTGTGGTGGTTTGCCGCGTAATCGGCAGCATTGTTGCAGAGGAAACTACCCAGACTGCACGACCGGCAAGATCACCAAATCCAAAAAAGTTGATCAGCGCGTTGCGATGTGAACTTTTGCCACTAGAATCGGTAGTCGGATGAAACTGTCTCAAATGCTTGGCGTCACTGGTGATAGGCCCGTGTCGCCCGATTAGTCCCAACCAAGGCTGTTTGTTCTGAAGCGTTGAGGCATTTATCGCTGGACTTGAAGCGCAACCACTGAACGAGGGAGAGCGAAGTTCATGCCGGATCAATCACAAACCACCAATCGGGGGTCGGGGTATAACCGCCGCGACTTTCTGAAAGGCTCGGGAGCCGCAGTCGCGGCAACGGCAATTGCCGCCCAAGCTACCGATGAGGTCCAAGCTCAGGGAAAAGGGAAACCGAACGTTGTCAGTTCAGGCGCGACGAAAGTCAAGCTGACAGTCAACGGCAAAGACCATGTGTTAATGCTTGAGCCGCGCGCAGTGCTGCTCGACGTGTTACGCAACGATTTGAATTTGACCGGTTGTAAAGACGTCGATGACCGAACGGCCAGCGGTGCCGACACGGTGATGATTGACGGCAAACCGGTTTTGGCGAGCAGCCGTCTGGCGATTCAATGCGTCGGCCAGACGATTCAAACTGTGGAATCGCTGAGCGACGGCAAGAATGTGGACGAGGTGATTACCGGCTTCGTCAAGCACGATGCCATGCAGTGCGGCTTCTGCACGCCCGGTTTTGTGATGGCGACGCGAGCCGTTCTCAACAAGAATCCCAAGGCTTCTCTGGAAGAGATTCAAAAGCAGTTGGGAGGCAACATCTGCCGTTGCGGCACGTATCACGGTATCACCAAATGTGCCCTTGAGATTGCCAAGAAAGGAGGTGCTTGATCATGGTTGAACGTCAAATCGCGTGGAAAGCACAAAATGAAAACGCAGTGATCGGCAAGCGTCACTTGCGGATCGACGGTGTCGAAAAGGCAACCGGCGATGCGAAGTACTCTTCCGACATCAATACTAAGGGAACGCTGTTCGCCCGGTTGGTCACATGCCCACACGGACATGCAAAAATCGTCAACCTCGATGTTGAAGCGGTCAAGAAAATCAAAGGCGTCAAAGCGGTTCACCTGTTTAAGGACGTGGGAGCCGAATGCCGCTGGGATGGCGAACTGATTGCCGCCGTTGCAGCCGAACGGCCCGAACAGGCCGACGACGGAGTGCGGGCATTGAAAGCCGCACTGAAGTTTGAAGTGCTCGAACACTTTGTTGACGAGGAAGACCTGAAGTCCGGCGAAGCGATCGGTCGCGGGAAAGACCTCGGCACGAATACCAAAGGCGATGTCGTAGCGGCGCAAAAGGCGGCCAAAGCGGTCAGCACCGGTTACTACGGCATCCACACAATTTCGCATTGCTGCCTGGAAACCCACGGCTCGCATTGCGAATGGACTGCCGACGACGCCGTCAACGTTCATCTGTCAACGCAAAACGTCTCGGGAACCGGCGGACAGTTCGCCGGCCCGCTTGGATTGGACGCGGCGAATGTTTCGCTGACGTGCAATTATATCGGTGGCGGTTTCGGCTCGAAGTTTGCCGCCGACGAATGGGGCCTGGCCTGTGCCAAGCTGGCGAAAGAAGCCGGCCGTCCCGTCCGGCTGATGCTCGATCGTGCGACCGAACTCAAAATCGGTGGCAACCGGCCCTCCGGTTTCGCCAAGGTGACGGTGTGTGCCGACGCCGAGGGGAATATCACCGGTTGGGAAAGTCACCATTGGGGAACCAGTGGCATCAACGGTTCGACAATTCGGTTGAATCAAATGCCCTACGTTTTCGCATTCGACAACTACAAGCGGTCGGCAACAGGATTGTCGACAAACTGTGGTCCGCAGCGTGCCTGGCGTGCTCCGAACCATCCGCAGTTGTGTGCAGTTTCCCAAACGGCCATCGACGACATCGCGGCCAAGCTCGGCATGGACAGCTACGATGTCTTCATGAAGAACCTGGCCAAGACGCCTCGCGGCGATGTCTACGCCAAACAGATGGAGGTCGGTGCGAAGCTGATCGACTGGAAGAAGAAGGCCCATCTGCACGGCAAAGGCCAGAAGAAGGGCGGCGTCGTCAGCGGTTTGGGCATGGCTTTGCACACCTGGGGTGGGCGAGCACATGCGGGAACCTGCACCGTGAAGATTCACCCGGACGGAACGGTTGAATCGTTCTCCGGTAGCCAGGACATCGGTACGGGAACGCGGACGGTCATCGCCTGCACCCTCGCCGAAACGTTCGGACTGCCCGAGACCGCTGTGAAGGTCAACCTTGGCTCGAACAAGTATCCACGCTCGGGACCGTCCGGCGGATCGACAACCGTGGGCGGCGTCAGCGGCCCGAATCGTCGTGCTGGTTTGGAACTGCTGTGGAAAATTTTCGACCTGGTTGCTGCCAAGCACAACGTGAAAGCCGACAGTTTGACGGCGGCGGGGCAGAAAATCCTCTCCGACGGCAAGGCCGTTTGTACCTGGAAGGAAGCGGCAGGGCTGATTGGGCCAATGCCGATTGAAGCCCAGGGACAAGGTCCGAAGAGTGACGGCCTGACCGATCAAGGTGTCGCCGGCATTCAAATGGCAGAAGTTTCGGTCGATACCGAAACGGGTCAAGTTCGGATGAACAAGTTTATCGCGGTGCAGGACTGCGGCTTGATCATCTGCAAGACCCAGGCCGAAAGCCAGGTGTATGGTGCGCTCATCATGGGCATTGCTTATGCCCTCACCGAAGAGCGGATCATGGACAATAAAACCGGCCGGTTCATCAACGCCGACATGGAGAATTACAAGCTCCCACGCATCGGCGATATTGGCGAACTGGTCGTTGAAATGTACGAACCCGAAAGCGAGTACACTCGTGGAGTGATTGGGTTGGGCGAGCCGCCGGTGATTGCCTGTGGTGCAGCCATCTCGAACGCCGTTGCCAACGCAATTGGCGTGCGAGTTCCCGTTCTTCCCATGACACCAAAACGTGTACTCGACGCGTTGAATGGAGGTGCCGTATGAGACCCTTCGAATATGCCCATCCCGAGACCGAAGCCCAAGCCGTCGAGCTGCTGAACGACCACGGCGGCGACACGGCAATTTTGGCCGGCGGGACCGATTTGATCGGGCTGATGAAGCAGGAACTGCTCAGTCCCGAACGCGTGGTCGATTTGCAGCACGTCGAATCGATGCGGGGCATTGCCCCCACGCCCGATGGCGTGAGCATCGGCGCGCTGACGACGTTGGAAGAAATCGCCGACAGTCAGTTGGCGGTCGATTATCCATCACTGCTCAACGTCGTCGATGGACACCGTTCGATCCAGATCCAGTCGATGGGAACGCTGGGTGGCGATTTATGCCACCTGCCCAACTGCTGGTACTTCCGCAACGGCTACGGCCTGTTGGCGACCGAAGACGGCGAATCGCTCGTCGAGGAAGGCGATAACCGTTACCACGCCATTCTGGGTGCCAATGGTCCGGCCAAGTTTGTGAGTGCCTCGCGGTTTGCACCGGCCCTCATCGCGTTGGGCGCACAGGTCCGCATTCTCGGTCCCGGCCCCGAAGACGAAGAAACCGTGCCGTTGGAGTACTTCTACATCACCCCCAAAACCGAAAGCCAAGGGGTGAATGTGATGAAGCCGGGGCAGTTTGTTTCGCACGTTTTGCTACCGTCCGCGGTTAGCCGCGACGCGCAGCTTGCCAAGCAAAGCGCTGCCTACGAAGTGCTGGAAATTGAAGGCCTCGACTGGCCGTTGGCTGCCGCCGCTTGCAGTCTGGAAATTGACGGCGGAATCGTTCGCGATGCCAAGGTGGTGTTGGGGCAGGTTGCTCCCACGCCGTGGGTCTCGCACGAGGCGGCTTCGGCAATCATCGGTCGCCCGTTGACCGAAGAGACGGCCGACGAAGCGGGCCGCGCTGCGGTGGCTTCCGCGCGAGCGCTCTCGAAGAACGAGTACAAAATCTGGCAGGCAAAAACGGCCGTCAAGCGAGCATTGCTCGCCGCAGCCGGCCTGCCAACTGGAGGTCTCTAAAGGCGAGCGGGGGGAGTCATCCTCCCGGTGCTTTGGAGCGACATCAACAACTGACAACGGTATTCAAAAAACCGGAGCGATAAATTATGTCAGAGGAACTGAAAATCACCGAAACCGGCGCACGTTGCCGCAGCTTGTTGTCGAAGGGCCTGTATATCAACGCAGGTCTTCCGCCGGGCGAAGAAGCAGCCGGCGACGGCAACTTCTGGTGCGGCAAAACCCAAACCATCTTCGGCCCCGACGACGGCCTGTGTGACGGCGAACATTGCGTAAACGCCACGCGAAGCTGTTACGAGAAACCGTAACGGTGGTTGAGAGTTTAGAGACTAGAGCAAGAATTGAGGCCCGGTTTCCGTTGGGGAGCTGGGCCTTTTTCTTTGATGCATGGAGGTGGAACGTGAACGGCGAGAAGGCGTTGGCAGCGTGTCTGCGGGAGTTTCACACACTGGCCACCTGCGTTTGGGCTGAATATCAAGACGTCGGACCTGGGCGCGTCGATGCGGCGTTGTTCGACGATGGCAAAGCGGCCGCGGCTCGAGTGCTGGAGTTGCTGGGGGATGACAACATCTCAGCCACAATGACAGCGGCCGAGTTACGAGCGGCTGTGGAAAAGGTCTGCGATCTGGCGACGCGGTGCGCAACGCGGCCCGAAGGGTTGTGTTTCATCACCGGCGAAGCGGGACTGGTGCCGCGGCGCGATTGGCATGCGGCGATGGAGGAGTCGCTAACGGTTATTGGGGAAGCGGTGGCGGCGCTAAGTTGATTCCGAACACGACGGACGTAATGAGGTAGGCTGCGTAGAGCGCGAGCAGCACCAAGCCGAAAGGGCGTTTGAGGTAGTCGCCTGAGAGAAAAATGCCGATGCGAAAGAGTAGCAGGATGCCGAGCATGAAAGGAAACATCAACTGGAAAAACACGGGTGGGACATTCAACCCGCCGGGCGTAACAGCGGCGGCGGCTCCGGCCACTAAAAGGGCGTTCAAGACGTCGGCGCCAATCACATTGCCGATGGCCAAATCACCGTGGCCGCGACGGGCAGCGGAAATGGCGGTGACCAGTTCCGGCAGCGATGTCCCGAAAGCAACGACGGTACCACCGATGATGGCCGGTGGAATGCCGAAGCGGGCTGCGGCGATTGAGACCGATTGAATGAGTATGCTCGACGTAAAGATCACCAGGAGCAAGGCACCGAAGAGTTTCGCCAGCACGAGAATCAGCGGAGCATTGACGTCGGTTTCAAACTCGTCAAGTTCGACAACATCCCGCGAATCTTTTGCCCAGCGATACGACATGTAAAGGTACAGAGCCAACAGGCCAAGGAACACAAATCCCATTACTTGCGTCAGATTGCCGTCGATTGCCCCTGCGAAGGCTGCCGCCGGGTCACTCCACGGGAAACTGGCGAGGACCAGCAGCAGGCCGGAACCGAATTGAACCCAACCCTGTCGGTTGACGATATTGCGGGGCAAATGCAGTGCGCGAATCATACAGGCAACACCAAGTACGAGACCGGTGTCACAAATGATGGAGCCGACGGCGTTGGACATGGCGATGCCCGGCTGGCCGGCTCGGGCCGCCATGATCGAGACGGCCACCTCGGGAGCGGTTGTTCCCAGGCTGACGACGGTTGCTCCAATCACAACCTTCGGCATACCGCTGCGTTCGGAGAGGACGACCGCTTCATCGACAAGCCAATCGGCGGCCCAACCCAGGATGGCAATGCCGCCGATGACATACAGGGCGAGCACGACATTCGACCAAAGTGGATCGGCTGGAAGCGTGTTTTCGACGAAGTGTTCGAAGAAATCAATTGCGAGTTTCAGGTTTTCCATCGAGTGGGCTTTGTGCGGATCAAGTGATTTCGGTGGGATCGGGATTGACGGTATGGGGCCGTGGGGCTTCCAATACTCTGACGTCGAGCTGCAATTGTCAATCGACACGGGACGGAAGTAACCAATGAACGGAGAACGGACTTCGATGGATCAAACAAATTCTTCCGGCGAATACGTCGAAGACGTAGAACTGACCGGGCATATCATCGACAGTTTGATTTTGCCGAAGGTGCTCGACGAGATAATTCAACTCGGCGGACGGTTTGAAACGGACGATATCCAGATCGGCTCTCAGCGGTCGGATCCGAGCTTCGCGCGATTACGAGTGACGGCCGAAACGCCGGAACTGCTGGAAGAGATTCTGCAGTCGATCGGGCAACACGGTGCAGTGCCGGTGACTCAGACCGACTGCCGTTTGATTGTCGCCGACATGGACGGCGCATTTCCGGACGGGTTTTACGCGACAACGAACCAGGACACCGACATCCGGATCGACGGTGACTGGATTCCGGTTGCGGGGCAGGAGATGGATTGTGGCATTCGCGTCGATGCGGCGAATCGCACGGCGGCCTGCGTGCCGATGTCGGACGTGAAGGAAGGGAATGTCTTTGTCGTCGGCCGCGCCGGAACCCGGGTACATCCATTGGAACGCGAGACGGGCCGTCACGATGCGTTCGGTTTTATGAACAGCACGGTGTCGAGCGAGAAGCCGAAGGCGGTGACGGTGCGGGCGATTGCCGCCGAGATGCGCCGCGCTCGCGAAGGGGACGGCAAGATTCTGGTGGTGGGCGGTCCGGCGATTGTTCACACCGGCAGCCGCGAGCATTTGAGTCATCTCATTCGGCACGGTTTTGTGAACGTGCTGTTTGCAGGAAACGCGCTGGCGACTCACGACATCGAACAGTCGTTCTACGGTACGAGTTTGGGTATTTCGATGACCCACGGCGGCTCGATCGAGGAGGGCCACGAGCATCACCTGCGATCGATCAACCGCATTTGTCGCGCGGGCGGCATTCGGCCGGCCGTGGAACAGGGCGTGCTGACCGAAGGCGTGATGCACGACTGCGTGTCGAACGATGTGCCGTTCCTGTTGGCGGGCAGCATTCGAGACGACGGACCGCTGCCAGATGTAATCACCGATGTGATTGAGGCGCAGCGGGAGATGCGGCGGATGCTCGATGGCGTGACGATGGCGTTAATGATCGCAACGACGTTGCATTCGATTGCGGTGGGCAATTTACTGCCTGCGCGGGTGAAGGCTGTTTGCGTTGATATCAACCCGGCGACGGTGACCAAGTTGGCTGATCGGGGGACTTTTCAGACCGTGGGGCTGGTGACCGACGTGGAACCGTTTCTGCGCGGGCTGGTGGAAGAGCTGGGCGGGTGATTGGCGAATCCCACGGGTTGCAGCCCGTGGGATTTGTGGGCAGTTCAGTTTTCTTCGGTGGATGTGACGCGTGATTCGTCGATTTCGATCTGCAGTCGCTTGATGCTGCGTTTGTCGGCATCGAGGACGGTTACACGCAGCTTTTGCCAGTGGAATTGATCGCCCGGCAGGGGGACACGGGCCAGTTGAGTGAACACGAAGCCGCCGATGGTGTCGTAGTCTTCGTCCTCGGGCAGGTCGAAGCTGAACTGCTCGTTCAAGTCGTCAATGTGAACCCGAGCATCGACTTCGATGATGTTGTGTTCCAGCATCTTGATACCGGCTTCTTCTTCGGTGTCGTACTCGTCGGCGATTTCACCGACGATTTCTTCGAGGATGTCTTCCATGGTCACGAGGCCGGCGACGCCGCCGTATTCATCGAGCACAATCGCCATGTGGACGTGTTCTCGCTTCATGTTTTCAAGCAGCGTGTCGATGCCAATTGTTTCCGGGACGTAGAATGGCTCCTTGACGATATCTCGCAGGCCGACCGAGGTGCCGTTGGCGGAATCGAGGTACTTGAGCAGGTCTTTGGCGTAGAGAATGCCGACAATGTCGTCGGTCGATTTGCCGATGACCGGCACGCGTGTGTGTCCGGCATCGAGCAGTTGTCGGCGGGCCACTTCCAGCGTGGAATCGGCCGAGATACAGAACATATCGGTTCGGGGCGTCATGACGTTGGCAGAGTCTTCCGTCTGCAATTCCATCACGCGACGAATCATGGTGCTGGCGGCCGATTCCAGCATCCCTTCGCGTTGTCCTTCATCGACAACTGCGCGGATTTCCTCTGTCATGGGGAAACCGTTTTTTGCGCTTTCCTGTTCTCGCCCGCTGAGCCGATGCGTGAATTTGTCGATTTGTGTGAGGACGGCGAGAACCGGCCGGCTGATTTTGATCAGCAAGTCAATGAGGGGCCACGATCGGCAGAGAAAACCCTCGCCGAAAATTCGGGCAGTGCACCACGGCAGGACAAATAGAATGGCTAGATAGGTCCCCGCGAGGAGCAATGCTTCAGCGGAAATCCAAAGCCAGGAAGTTGCTCCAGCAGGCAAAGTCTGCCACGAAGGGTTTCTCAGGCCGACCAGCAGCACGGTTGCCGCGAGCGTGACGAGAACGATCAGCCATTCAAGTGCCAGTAGAGCGTCTTTGCGTTTCTTGAGAATCGAGCCGAAACGGAACTGGCGATTGAGTCGAGAGCAGGCCTCATCGAGTCGGCTTCGCGAAAAACCGCGCAGACTGCAGGCGGCCAATATCAGTAGAAAATCAACCGTAAACATCAGACCTGTCAGCCAGAGGGTGAGAGACTGTGTCACGAATCTACTCCGGGAGAGATGTCGCACAACTGAAGAATCGCCCGTTCCCGGGATCGCATCAATTCGGTTTCGACGTCGTTCGTATCATCGTATCCCAGTAGATGTAGCAGGCCATGCACAACGTATAACACAAGCTCCTGGGTAGGGCTGAAACCACACTCGTCCGCTCTTTCCAATGCCGTTTCCGTGCTAACGACGATTTCGCCATCGATTCGCTTTCCGTGACCGCGGGGAATCGGGGGCCGTGTATCATTGTCGGGTGACTCTGACGTTTCGCCTTCGAATTCACAGTCGAACAGAAAGCTAATCACGTCGGTGGGGTAGTCGTGTTGGAGGTGGCGTTTGTTGACTTGGTGAATCGTAACGTCATCGACCAACGCGACACTGACTTCGGCACCGATCGCTTGTTCGGCGGAAAGCGTTTTGGTGATGACATCGTGCAGTAGAGTCTCATCGACTTCGAGCAGAGACTGTTGATTTGCGATGTCGATGTTGTACATGGAGTTGGCGCGTTCGATCCGCTAAACCGCAAGCGGGATTGGGTGTTGTTATGCCGTTCGTTGTTCGGGGTACTTGATCCGTCCGTGGTAAATGCCGATGAGCGACTTGGTGAGCGAATCTTGAATAGTTTTAATTTCGGTAAGCGTCAAAGAACTTTCGTCCAATTGTCCGTCGAGCAGTCGCTTCATGGTGAGTCGTTCGACGAGGTTTTCAATTCGTTTGGGGGTCGGTTCGTCGAGCGTTCGCGTGGCGCTCTCGACGGCGTCGGCGAGCATCATCACTCCGGATTCGCGCGTTTGCGGTTTGGGTCCGGGATAGCGAAACGACGATTCTTCGGCATCGGTCTTGTGGTCGGGCTGTTGAATGGCCTTCTTGGTTGCTTCGTTGTAGAAATATTCGACGAGTGTTGTGCCGTGGTGCTGTTCGATGAAATCGATGAGAGTTTGAGGCAGATTGTGTTGCGCGCCGAGGTCGGTACCGTCTTTGACGTGCCCGATGATAATCAGCGTACTCATGGCGGGTGCGAGATGTTCGTGCCGGCTTTCGGCCCCTTCCGACATGTTTTCGATAAAGTAATCCGGCTTGAGCATCTTGCCGATGTCGTGGAAATACGCGCCGACGCGGACGAGCAGTCCGTTGGCGCCAAT
This sequence comes from Planctomycetaceae bacterium, assembly GCA_018699955.1. Taxonomy (GTDB): domain Bacteria; phylum Planctomycetota; class Planctomycetia; order Planctomycetales; family Planctomycetaceae; genus JABISG01. The sequence continues at coordinate 193,441 of JABISG010000147.1, forward strand.
GCGATCGGCGGCCGTTTCTCCAATGGTGGCAACGGCCATGGAATGGTTGTACGTGCCGGGCGCTCGTTGGACGAGTTGCTGCAGCAGCGGATGGGAAACGTCGCTCATTTCGAGCAGACTGATGTTGGTGACGACGCCGAACGTGGACTCGATAAACGGCAGGCTGCCGGCGACGAGGTAGCCGGCAGCGACACACCAGCCTGCGCCCTTGAGGCTGGATTTGAGGGAGTCGAAGTCATTCCAGACGTCGGTTAACGTCTGGCTGGCCACAATGCGGGTTCCCCAGGTGACGACGAAGAACGTTGCCCCGGCGAGGAAACCGACTTTGATGATGGTCGAACGAGACGGGACGCGTGTCAGCGGAATGACGGCCGTGGCGGAAACGCTCATCAGCACGACGAAGTGTCCCAGATCCCCACCGGTCGAGAGTGTGATGACCAGCGAAAGCGTGAACCCGGCGAGCGTGGCCAACACCTGATTGTAGGCAATGGCAAAGACCATGACGGTGGCGGTAAGCGGGATAATTTCAGCTCGCCAGGGATCGAACGACAACAGACGTCCCAGAAAAACTGCGGCAACGACAACAGTGAGAAAGACACTGAAGCGTGCGGCACTGGCGATGAGATGAGACTCGTAGCGAACGATGTAGTAGCCGTTCAACACCATCAACACCAGCACGAGCAACAAGATGATCGCGACGCGCTGGACGTGTTGTTGGAATGTGACGTTGGATTCGAGTTGTTCGTATTGGGCTAACAGAATGGCGAGTCGTTCTTCATCGATGCGGTCTCCGGGCGGGACCAACAATTGCCCTTTGCTGTAATTGTCCCTCACCTCTGCCACCTGTTGCTGTGCGAGGCTCCGTGAATCCAGTGTGGCGGGATCGTCATACTTGAGCGTGGCCGGGTTTTGGCGGACGATCCAAACGCCGAGTTGAGGGCGAATCGAGGCGAGTTTCGGGTAAGTCCCCCAAGATGCATCGAGGAGGCCGCCATCTTCGATGGCTTCGGTGAGCAAGGCTCCCGATGCGGTGATGATTTCACGCTGCTTGGGATCGTTGGCATCAACAATCGCTATCGTGCGGTCCAGCGGAATGTCGTTCAATTCGAGTTCATTGCGATCAACCGTTCCGGAGCCGCTTTGTTCAAGCGGCTGAATGAAGAGGCGGAAGTCTTCAACCATATCATCGATGCGGTTTCCGGCTCCTTCGCCGACGGAGACAGCCGCCTTGATTGTGGCGAATTCGCTTTCGAGGTTCTCCGTCTTGGCGTCGTCGGCAGTCGACTCGGCCAACCCGAAGGCGACTCGCGTTTCCTGCGGCACGTCGTTGAGGGTTTCTGCCTGTGCGACGTTTCTGAGGTCGCGACGTAACCGGGCGGGCAGATCGGCCAGCGCATCGGGAACTCGGCGGAAGATGGGATGAACGGCGGCGACCGTGTCGCGAATTGCTTCGTTGGTGCGCAGGCGGTTGACGCGGCTGAAATCAGTCTTCGCCAGGATGCCATGTTCGGCGTGCTCGCCGAGTCGATACGGGAAGGCGGGTTTCCAGCTTTCGACTGCAAACAGCAGCGCCGCCATCGCAACCAGGCACAGCAACAGGCGGACGATAACCCGGCGATCGCGCAGCGATTCCTGCAACCGCACGAGATACGATGACGTATCGCGGATGGTTGCGGCGCGCGCGGTTCTGGATTTCTTTTGGCCGAAGATTGGCATGAGGTTGAGTGGGTTGTGGTTCAATCCCGCCTGGAGTGGTGACAAAACGTTTAATCGCGTGCAGTCGCCGGTTTATCGGGCGGGAAACCCTCCAACATTAAGATCAGATATGAGAGACAGATGCAAGGTGCAACTGTCGAATGGCCTTCGGGTGTGATATCCCACGGGCCGCGGCCCGTGGGCTTTATCGCGCGTTCTTCTTGTCAGGCGTGTCCGAATCGTAGGCCCGCACGACGTCGCGTACCAGCCGGTGGCGGACGATATCGCAAGGGGCGAGTGAAACGGTTGCTACGCCTTTTACGTTGTCGAGCCGTTCAATGGCATCGATGAGACCGCAGGTGACGTCATCGGGGAGGTCGAGCTGCGTGGTATCGCCGGCGACGACGATTTTCGATTCGATGCCCATCCGCGTCAGAAACATCTTCATCTGTGTCACGGTGGTGTTCTGCGCTTCGTCGAGAATCATGAACGTCTGGTTTAACGTTCTGCCCCGCATGAAGGCCAACGGCACAACTTCGATCACATCGTTGTCCATGTAGCGTTTGGCTTGCTCGAAGCCAACATGGTCATTCAGTGCATCGAGCAATGGCCGCAGGTATGGATTCACCTTTGCGAACATGTCGCCGGGCAGAAAACCGAGCCGTTCGCCCGCTTCGACGGCCGGCCGCACCAGAACGATTTTGCGGACGCGTTCGGTCCGCAGGGCATTGATTGCCATGGCGACGGCGAGATACGTTTTTCCGCAGCCTGCGGGACCAGAGCAAAAGACAAGATCGTTCTGCCGAATCGCGCGGATATATTCCGCCTGTCCCGGCGAGCGGGGCAGAACCTTCTTGGCTTTCTCGAACAAATCGATCGATGGGCCGGAATCGAAGGGAGGTGTCTCGATCGCAGCCGCACCGTCATCGGCGGGCGAGGAGACACTGCCGACCGTCGATTCGACAACCGCCAGACTTTTCGCGGCATCGCGCGTCAACGCCTCTTGAACGTCGGCGTCGTGCAGCCGCCCTTTGGTCTCGATGATGGCTCTCAGCTCGGAAAAGATTTCCAGAGCGCGTTCGATCTGCTCGTCGCTGCCGTGCAGACAGACTTCGTCGTCTCGTAGCACGACATCGACGCCAACCGTTTCGCGGACCTGACGCAGATGTTGGTCTCGCGTGCCAAACAGCGTGCGGATGTCATCGTGATTTGCAAAAGAGATTGATGCTTCTGACATGTTCGTCCAACTTGAGGCAGAAATTGCCTGTCGCGAGTTTTCGCGGCACAGTGTAATTCTACCCCGGCTTGAGTCGAGGGAAAAGTGGTGGCTGAAGGTTGTTTGTAACTAGCTATCATCAAACGGGTTATGTCGTCAGTTTTTTGCATGGGCAGGTGGTGACATGGCGGTCTTTGTGTGGTTCGGTCATTTCTGGCCTCAATGCGAGTCAGCCTGTTTGGTATGAGTCGGTTGACGCAATCGAATCTCCCCGGTGCGCGAGCTGCGGCAATTGAGAATCGACGGGGTGTTTTTCGTTACCGAAATGGTGGAAACGCGGCCTCAATAATCACAGATGTCTGATTCGCTCCACGTCGTAACTCCTTGCCAGCATGACACCTTCCGCCACGACGGGGTTCGACCAAATCTCGATTGCGATGAACGTCAGGATTGCGCCGGTTGTTCTAAAGAACGGTGTTGCTACGGTTCGATGAAAATGGAACAGCCTCGTCCTGCGGCCGCACCGTGCGATCTTCTCCCAACAGCCATACCGGCGGCCTCATTTTTGCGATGTCCCGTTCTTGCGATGGACGCGAGAGCCGAACGGGTGAGCCAACCGTTTTGTCCGAGTTCCCCTTTTCAATTGGACAGCAGCGAATGTACGAAACGCATTTTGGTCTGTTACGCCGGCCATTTCTTGCGACGCCCGATCCCGACTGCTTCGTGCCGTTCGAGTCGGCCGACAACGCGCTGGTCGGGCTGCGGCTTTGCATCGAAGGAGGCAAGGGATTCGGTATTCTTTCGGCACCCGCGGGGACGGGGAAGACGTTACTGTGTCGGAAGTTGATTGTCGATTTACGCGATCGATTTGCGACCGTCTTCCTGGCGAATTCCAACTTTCCAACACGCCGATCGCTGCTGCAGGCCATCCTGTATGAGCTGGGGCATCCGTATATGCGGATGGCGGAACAGGAATTGCGGTTGGAGATGAAGACGGCGGCGACGGAGATTCGCCCGGAGAAGGAAGCCGTGCTGCTGGTGGTTGATGAGGCGCACCTGCTAGGAAATCAACTGCTGGACGAGTTGCGAACTGTTGCCAACATCGACCTCGACGGCACGCCGTTGATTCACGTCGTGTTGAGCGGACAACTCGAGCTGGAAGAGAAACTGATTGACCCCGATCTGGCTGCGCTGAATCAACGGGTTGGTTGTCAGGTCACGCTTGAATCGATGACGCGGGAAGAGTCGGCGATGTATGTTGCCCATCGACTGCAATGGGCGGGTGCCGATCTTGAGGATGTGATCGGGTACGAGGCGATGTCGGTCATCACCCATGCTTCGGACGGATTGCCGCGCTGTCTCAATCAACTTTGCGATCACTCGTTGTTGCTGTCCTATGTGGCCGACGAGCGACCGGTTAGCGAGGCGACGGTTCGCGAGGCGTTGGAAGATCTGAAGCAATTGCCCTTGCATTGGAACGAACCGGCACCGGCGTCAAACGTCGCCGCGCACGCCGAACCGGACAGCGAGCCGGAGACGGACGCGGTCGATTCGGAAACGAAATGGGAAGAGTTTCCGGGCGATGACAGTTTTGAGAATTTCGCAACGGATGCTTCGAGTGCCGGCAACGTAATCGAAGTCGGCGAGAGCGTGATGGAAGTCGGTGAGAGTGAGATCGAAGTCGGCGAGAACGTGGTCGAAGTTGGAGAAACGGCATCGGTCGAGGTCGGCGCGTCGATCGAAGTTGGTGCGTCAATCACGGGCGAGAGTGAGGAACAGGCCACACAAATCGCTGAGCCGGCTGCTGCGGTGCTGGAAGTTGGGGCGATGGAGTCTATCGAGGAAGAACCGGCCGATGACGAGCACGACGCGCTGGAACCGATGACGGCGATCGACACGATCGAATCGGTAAGTGAGTCGATTGAGATGTTGCAGGATGAAACCGAAGCAGTTGAAAGTTTGGAAGCGGTGCGTCCTTGTCCGCCGATGATGCCGGCGGCAACCGTCCACAGTTCTGTGATCGAGGAAGTCGGAGCCCTTGTTGAGGAGGAAGTTGTTGTTGACCGTTATGCGAGGTTGGACGCGGGATTGTCGGTTGGAAGTCCCTTTGCTGCGACGGTTGTGAAAGACGAGACGGAGACCTCGCCGCAGGAAACGGTGCCGGTTGCCGTCAATCAAACTGCAACGGCAGACGCAGAGACCGAGTCGGAATTGGCGCCGGAATCCGAAGACTTCAGAAATGATCTGACCGCTGCACACACACCGGAGCAAGTGCTCGATGTGATCGAACCGCTCATCAGTCAGGTGTTAAGCGACGACCGTGCGTGGGACGGTGAGTCGGCGATGTCGATTTCCGAGACGGTTGTCGGGCCGCCGCTTTCACTCGATGAAACCGAGTGGGCGGATCTGGAGACCGGCGTGCAGGAGAGTGCCGGATTCGTCGATTTGACCGACGACCATGTCATGGGAGGTGTGGACGCGGACACGCCGACGGAGTACGACGTCGTTCAACCGGAGACGCCGGTTGCGCCTGAGAAAACGCAACTCTCAGACGAACGCATCGACGCGTCCGAGCCGAAGTCTCAGGGACGTTACGCACATCTCTTCAGCAAATTGCGTCGTCAACAGCAGAAGCGGTCGGTGTGAGAACGCGCGAGTTGGAGATTCCACGGGTCGCAGCCCGTGGGCTTTGGTTGCGGATTTGCGCTATTGCGGCGGTGTCGATGTGCGGGTTTCCAGACCGAGTACCCAACGCCGAAAGTTCTTGTCGGTGGTTTTGAGCGAATCAGTCTGCAGCAATTCGCGGAGCGTGTCGATACCGGTCGGATCGATGGCGGCGGCCTGCCGGAACTTGCGATAAAACGGCGATAACAACCGTCGACTCTGCAGGTACAAGCAGAAGTACCGCGCGTGGGCGTAATCGATATCAGCCCGCTCGGGTGAAATAGCCGGCTTCGACATGAGCGTCTCGATTGAATGGAGCCTCGAATGCTGAATAGCATCGCGTAAAACGTTGAGTCTCCAATTCGACATTCCGTTGAGACGCAGCCCGTCGTCGGAGAACTCGCACTGCTCGTGCAGGGCAGCCAGACCTTCATCGAACCACGGTGGGATGTGAGGGAAATCGACGCGGGCCAGGGCATGGGTCAATTCGTGCGCCAACGTACCGTTCCCGGTTGCTGCATTGATAACAATGCGGCGGTCGGCGCGATGATAATACCCGTACTCGTGCATGGCCGACCGTTGGTCGAGCCGGCGTGCATGTTCTCGAAACGTTTGGTCACCGGAGAAAAAGAGGATCGTGATCGGTTCGACCGGCGCGGTGTCGAAGTAGTCGGTCGATAACGCGCACGCTATCGGCACAACCAACAGGCGGTGGTATCGTTCGAGTTGATCGACGTCGAAGTCGCCGGCGAGAATATACGGCGGCCGGACAATCATTTGACAATCGCTGTCGATCCGTTGTTTGACCGAGGCGGCTTCTTCCTGACAACGGGAGTTTAGTTGAGCCGATGTTGTTGCGGTCAGAGCAGGTCTATCGGTAATCGTCGATCCGGCCGCGCGCAGTTCCGGCTTCGTGGGCTTGTCGCCATCGAGCATCGTCAGACAATAGGAGACGGCGACGATGATCGGCGGTCCGAGTGTCAGTACCAGGAGTCGCATGCTAAGTGCTTTGCCGAAGCGGGAGATTTCACAGCCAACATATCCGGTTCCGCAGGTTGTCGGGCGGAACGGAGTGTGTCCACATTGTAGGTGAGGGGAACTCAGTAGGAGCCGCAATTCGGCGTTTGGTAGCGGTTTTCGGCCATTGCGACCGTTCTGGCCGGTTGATACGATTCAAACGTTGTAACCGGCGCAGCCGTTACGCTTGCCCTGCCGCGCGGTTGTACTCACTCGACGAACGCGTAAATCCTCATCGGGCATGGGCGACACTGAAATGCCGCTCAAGACCGGTTCATCGAATGTCGAGTTGAATCGAAGGGCGATTTCACCGGTCGGAATGACTGATTGTCGCCCTGACGCGCGACAGAATACGCTGGAGTGAGCGGGCCTTCCCCAGATGGTGCTGGTGTTCATTCGTGGGAGCAATTGGGACACAGCCGGGGGATTTAGGACTCGACGCGATCCACGACGTATGTCTTACTGGAAATCGCGGGTGTTGTGACAGAAGTGTTTACCGAGAGAGAGCTGATCGATTCATGTATCATTTGCAGGGAGCTCACGCTGAAACTCGCGACGGCATCGCCGGGACACGGTTTGCCGTTTGGGCACCGAATGCTGAAGAAGTGTCGGTTTTGTGCGACGCCAACGGCTGGACGCCGGGCAGCGACAAGTTGCACGGAAGCGACTCCGGCGTGTGGAGCGGATTCATCGCAGGCATGGGGCATGGAGCCGGCTACAAGTACGGGATCAAAACGCGCGACGGCGCGTTGCTGGAAAAATCCGACCCAGTCGCCTTTGCCACCGAGCATCCGCCAAAAACCGCGTCGATTGTGTACGACCTCTCGGGGTACGCGTGGAGCGACGGCGATTGGCTGAAGCGTCGTGAGACAACCAACTGGCTTGAACAACCGATTGCGGTGTACGAGGTTCATCTCGGCTCGTGGAAACGCCCGACCGATGGGCGTCAGTATTTCAGTTACCGCGAGTTGGCCAAAATGCTGGTCGACTATGCGCACGAGATGGGTTACACGCACCTGCAGTTGATGCCGATCACCGAGTTTCCCTTCGACGGGTCGTGGGGTTATCAGGCGACCGGTTATTTTGCGCCGACGAGTCGTTTTGGATCGCCGCACGACTTCATGGAGTTTGTGGACTATTGCCATCAATCGGGCATTGGCATTTTGATCGACTGGGTTCCCGCTCATTTTCCCACCGACGCACATTCTCTGGGCCGTTTCGACGGGACAGCGCTGTACGAACACGAGGATCCGCGGCAAGGTTTTCACCCCGATTGGGGAACACTCATCTTCAATTTCGGTCGCGGCGAAGTCTGCGACTTCCTGCTGTCGAGTGCACGCTTCTGGCTTGAGCAATATCACGTGGACGGAATTCGCGTCGATGCAGTTGCCTCGATGTTGTATCTGGATTACTCACGCGAAGACGGCGAGTGGATTCCCAACAAAGATGGCGGTCGCGAGAATCTGGAAGCGATCGAGTTCTTAAAGCAGATGAACGTTGATCTTCACGGCAAGTTTCCCGGCGTGCTGACGATCGCCGAGGAATCGACGTCGTGGGGCGGCGTATCACATCCAGTGTATGCCGGCGGCCTCGGCTTCAGCATGAAGTGGGACATGGGCTGGATGAACGACACGCTGCGATATATGCAGAATGAACCGATCCACCGGTCGCATCACCAGGGCGAACTTTCTTTTCGCATGATTTACGCATTCACGGAAAACTTCGTTCTGCCATTGTCGCACGATGAAGTCGTTCACGGAAAGCGGTCGCTGCTTTCACAGATGCCGGGCGATTACTGGCAGCAATTCGCCAACCTGCGGCTGTTGTTCGGTTACCAGTACGCCATGCCTGGAAAGAAGCTGCTGTTTATGGGGGGCGAGTTCGGTCAGTGGACCGAATGGAACCACGATACGGAACTGGACTGGGCATTGTTCGGCCACAAGTATCACGATAGTTTGCGGCGGTACGTCGGCGATTGGAACCGCTTGTACAAGACGTTGCCTGCGTTGTACGCGAATGATTTCGAGGCCGATGGCTTTGCGTGGATTCAATGCGACGACTGGCAGAACAGTGTGTTCGCATTTGAGCGGACCGATCGTGGATCGGAGCACACCGCCATCGCGATCTGCAATTTCACGCCGGTACCCCGGGAGAACTATCGCATTGGTGTGTCTCAGCAGGGATTCTGGCAGGAACTGCTGAACAGCGACGCCGCGATTTACGGCGGCACCAACATGGGCAACGACGGCGGCATCTACAGCGAGCCGATCGAATCGCACGGAAAGCAACAGAGCATCTCGATCACTCTGCCCCCGCTCGGAATGCTACTGCTGGCTCCCCGTTAAAGCGTCGCGATCCCAAAGCCCACGGGCCGCGCCCCGTGGGATTGAGCGATGAACCGACACATAATCGGCACTACCCCACTGGCCGTACCAGTTGGTGCGGCCGATTCATGCATTTCAAGTGATCGCGTTAAAGCCGGTACCATCGCGTCAAATGCGATGCAGACGATGCAGTCGCCGCGGTTTGCCGAGTTTATCTTTCTATAGATGAATTCACCGGGACTCTCGTTCCGATGTCACGATTGAACGGAACCCCGGTCCGCGCGGATCGGTGCATTCGCTCAGGGAGGTCGACACATCTAATGGCAGTGTCCACTGCCAAAAATTCCATCCGACATTTCGCCGCCATTCGGCACCGCGCTGTTGGATGAGGAGCCTCGATTATGCAACGCGACAAACGGCTGGGCCTCGCCCTCGGAATTCTGCTCATGGGAATTGTCGGCGCCTTCTTCTTCCGCAATGAAGGCGACTCGCGATTGTCGCCGCCGGGATTGTCGGACCCGGACAAACTTGACGCACAGATTTCAGAGAATCCCGTCGTACCGTACCTGACGGGGGTGGAAAGAGATCGACGGACGTCGGCAAGAAATGTCTCGCGGTCGTCAGCTTCCGATCCGTGGGGCGCTCCGGATTTCCTGAGGTCGGAAAATGGGAATCCTGATTTGCCGGGAGCCGGCGGGCCACCGAATCCGATTGACACCCGCGCCTCGACGGTGGGAGGCATCCCGATTCCGCGTGAGAATGCGGCATGGGAGCCGGTCGAAGAGGCAGTCGAACGAACCAACAACACGAAGACACAGCCGGTTTCGATGCCGAAAATTTCAACGATAACAAAGGACGGTTTTGTCATCCACCGGGTACAAAAGGGAGATACGTTGTCCGAATTGGCGCAGCGCTACTTGGGCAGCAGTGCGAGATTTGGCGAGATTTACAAAGCAAACCGCGACCAACTGCGAAGTCCGAACGACTTGCGGTTGGGGTTGGCGTTACGAATCCCCCAGAAAGTTGCCCCAAAATCCAATCGCGCTCGTCGCATCGAAACGCGTCCGATTTCAATTCGGAACGAAGACGCGCCGCGAACGAAGCCGGCACGCACTTCCGTGATGCCGCAGAAATCGGTGGCACCAGCGGCTTCACCGAAGCGACTCTTTTCCCCGGCTCGTCGATCACCGCTGAGTCCGCGCGGCGTCGGCACACGTGCCAGTGGCCCCGCTGTTCCACTCGACACGGTTCCCCGGCAATTAACGCAACTGCCACCTGAATCGCTGAAATCAGCATCTGCCGGCGATGCCGACGAATAGTTCAGGCGGAAACAACACAAGAGGCGCAGTCTGGCCCGTCATTGAATCCAACGCTCTCGACCGATTTCGGTCGGGAGCGTTTTTTGTGCAATATCAGTCTGCGACGTCATTCCGATGAGTTGGTATGATCTTCTTGCCGCTTGGCAGGAGAATGTTCGATATTGAGAATCGGGGTGGACATTGATTGATCAGAACCAGTTGCGAATGTTGGCCGAGTTGGCAATGGCGGTTGCGGTCTGGCCGATGCTGATGGGGATCTTTCTGGTCGTGGGGTACCGTCAGAGTCGGGAAGGTCAGGGGACTGCGGGGCGGCTGTGGGTGGTTTCGATGACGGCAGCGACGTTGGCAACGCTGCCGCTTTTCATCTGGGTGGTCTCGCTGTTGCCACCCTATTCGGCGGAGACTGGTTTCTGGTTCCACATGGGTTTGACCATGGTGAGTGCCGTAGGGGTGAGCCGGTATCTCACGTCGAAACCGCGAGTTCGCGGCGGCGCAAGACGATTGCCGATCGTCCGTGATGAAGAGTTTCTCGCACGGGTGCGACAACTATCGGCGAAAATGGGGATCGACCCACCCCGCGTGCGATTGCTGGAGTCGGCGGCGGATTCACAAGTCAGAACCTTGGACGTCTACGGATTGCCCGCACCCACAGTGGTGATGTCCGATGATGCGTTGCAGCAGTTGGAAACGCTGGAGCGGGACACGATCTTATCACACGGGTTGGCGCAGATAGCGACCGGGGCGTTGTGGTGGTACGCATCGCTTGTCCCAATGGCGGCTGTTGCAGCGAGCTTCTCGGCCTCTTTTGTATCGACGCCAATCGCGAACATGTTGGGCGTTGCATTTTACTTCTTGGCGAAATCGTGGATCGATCGCGTGTTCGAGGCGCGACGAAATGCATGCGTCGCACTTGCAATGGAGCGCACTGAAATCGGCGCGGAGGTCGAATCGTAAAACGTTGTTGAATCGAGCGCGGAGGTCGCATTCGGCGTGACCACTGGTCGCGGCTTGTCAACAATCGTCGATAAACAATTGTCAATCGTCTCAGGCGACCTCTTCCAGAACTCCCTCTTCGACGAAGATCGGCAACGTCGGCGAATAGTGGACGGCCAACGCAATCGCGTCGCTGGGGCGGCTGTCGATTTCGATCAGCTCTTCACCCTGCCGGACCCGAATGACCGCATAGTAAGTGTGGTCCATCAGATTGTTGATGACGATGTCTTCCACTTCGCCGCCGAGTTCTTCGATGGCGTTTTTCAACAGGTCGTGCGTTAATGGTCGCGGCTGAACTTCGCCTTTGACTCGACGGTCGATGCTGGTGGCCTCGAAGATTCCGATGAGAATGGGAAACATCCGCTCGCCATCGACCTCGCGCAGGTAAATCACCTGCTGATCGTTGATCTCGCTGATAATTATTCGGGACAACTCCATGCGGACATACACGGGGCAGCCTCCAGGATGGGATGATGATTAGTGGATGAAACTGATGAAGGTCGAACACCGACCGCTACCGCGATTATAGGCACGCAGGAATTTGAGATACAAGCAGCCTTCTTGCTTGTGGCTTCGCATTCCGACGGGACGCGGCCCGTCGGCTTGACGAATCACTCCAATCGTGTCAATCACCACCCAAATCGGCGATCATTGAGTCGATGGCGGCTAGTTTATTCTTGAGGCCGTCAAGAGTTGCGCGGACGTCGGCGACGACTTCCGCCGGTGCGCGGCTGACGAAGTTCTCGTTCGCGAGTTTCTTTTCATGCCCGGCAATGTGGCCACGAACCTTGTCGCCTTCTTCCTGCTGACGGGCGCGTTCAGCTTCCAGGTCGATGATGCCTTCGAGCGGGATGAAGCCGTCGCAGTCGGCGAGCGTGAAGCCGGCGGAAGCGGGGGGGCGTTTGATGTCGGGACCGGCAGTGATGAGCGTCGCCTTGGCGAGGTTATCGAACTGTGAGGCAACCTGCTTCAGGTCGTCGGCAATCTCGGCGGCGCAGTGGACGTGGATGTCGATCCCCGTTTTCGGGCCAATACTGTATTGGGCGCGAATGTTTCGCAGGGCAGCAACCGTTTCCTGCAAACGTCCAAAGCGGCTTTCGAGTTCCGCGTCTTGCCAGTCGATGGAAAGTTCGGGCCAAGTCGCGATCATGATGCTTTCGGCGGGAGTCCCTTCGGTAGAAACCCGTTTGTTTGAAAAAACCGGGTTTCTGTCTGGCGCGAATTCCCCCAACCGTTGCCAAAGTTCCTCACAGATAAACGGCGTAAACGGCTGCAGCAAACGCAGCAACGTATCGAGAACGCTGACCAACATCCGCTGCGCGGCAGGACGAAGCGCGTCATCGCGAAAACGCGGCTTGAGCATTTCGACGTACCAATCGCAAAACTCGCTCCAGGTGAAGTCCCGAAGAATTCGCGTGGCGGCATCGAACTGGTAACGGCCCAATAGTTCGGTCATCTCAGCCGTGACGCGCGACAGCCGACTGAGAATCCAGCGGTCTTCCAGTGTCAAATCGTCTTCGCCGACTTCACCGGGCGTGTATCCTTCGAGGTTCATCATCGCGAACCGCGAGGCGTTCCACAATTTGTTGCAGAAGTTACGGCCGTACTCGAACCGCTCGCTGACCGTGCGAGCGACGGCGACACCTTCATCGGGGTCAAAGTTCGCGCTGGAAAACTGCGATTCCTTATTGCACTTGGAACATTTGACGGTCGGCTTCTTGCCATCGACCGGTTTCGCATTTTGATGTTTGACCGTCTGCGGAATGACGGTTTCACAATGCGGGCATTCGTAGCCAATCGGCAGGCGGACGTCCTGTGTTTCACCGGCGAAGGAAGCGATGGTAAACCGGATGGCGTCGGTGCCGTACTTCTCGATCAAATCGAGCGGATTGACGCCGTTGCCCTTCGACTTCGACATTGTCTGCCCGTAACCGTCGAGAATCTTCGGGTGAACGTGAACATGCCCAAAGGGAATGTCGCCCATGTTGTACAGCCCGGTCAAAACCATCCGCGCGACCCACAGCGTGATGATGTCACGCGACGTGATGAGAACCGAACCGGGATAAAACGCGTCGAGAACTTCGTTCGTCTCCGGCGAGCGGGGGGCGTCAGTCTCCTGATTGAGTTCAGTTTGTTTCGCAACTTCAGTTTCGTCCAACGGCGGATTCTGGGCCTCATCCGGCCAACCCAACGTCGCATGCGGCCACAGCGCGGAACTGAACCAAGTATCGAGGACATCGGGGTCTTGCTCGAAGCCAGCGGCTTCGAGGAGTCCCACGATTGTTTCCTCGTCTTCTGAAGAATTGACGCAGACGAGAATGTCGTCGCACTCATCGCCTTCAACTTCCTCTTCGACGTCGATCGCGAGTGACCATTTTGAATCGGTAACTTCCAGTAGTGTCCCACAGACGAAAACCGCCGCCTGATCTGACTCGACAAGCTGTGCTGCCGTTTCCAGCCACAGTCCGAGTTCTCGACCCAACGGAATCCCATCACCTTCTCGAAGTCTCCAAACCGGTATCCGGTGTCCCCACCAGAGTTGGCGGCTGATGCACCAGTCGCGTTTTTCGCCGAGCCAATCCAGATACGTCTTGGCATAACGATTGGGGAAAAACTTGACGCGGCCGTCATCGACGGCGTCCATTGCCGATTGGGCGAGCGTGTCCATTTTGACGAACCATTGGTCCGACAGGTATGGTTCGACCGGACTCTTGGAACGGTCGCTGTGTTTGATGGGGATCTTGCGGTCTTCGACGCCTTCGTAATGGCCGAGCGCGTCCATGTCGGCGATGACCAGTTTGCGAACTTCGTAGCGGTCTTTGCCGACGTACTTGTCGTTCTCGACCGCGTCGTTGACGGTGCCGTCGGGATTGAGGATGTTGATGATGCCCAGGTTGTTGCGTTGGCCACAGGCGTAGTCGTTGGGGTCGTGAGCGGGTGTGACTTTGACCGCACCGGTGCCTTTTTCCGGGTCGGCAAGCAGGGCGTCGGCGATGATCGGAATGGCGCGGCCGTTGAGCGGAACCTGGACGTTCTTGCCGATAATATCCTTGTAGCGATCATCGGACGGATGAACGCAGACGGCGGTATCGCCCAGCATGGTTTCCGGTCGCGTGGTGGAGAAGGAAATCTTCGCGCCGGTCGGTTGGCCGTCGTCACCGAGAACGGGGTAATTGAAGGTCCAGAAGTGGCCATCGACTTCTTCTTCGTAGACTTCATCATTGGCGACGGCGGTTTGCAGGAAGGTGTCCCAGTTGACGAGCCGTTTGCCTCGGTAGATGAGGTTGTCTTTGAACAGTTTGAAAAAGGTGCGGCGGACCGCTTTGGAGCAGAGTTCGTCGAGGGTGAAGCGGGTGCGTCGCCAGTCGCAACTGGCGCCCATTTGTTTCATCTGGCTGAGAATTCGCTTCTCGTATTCGTCTTTCCATTTCCAGATGCGTTCGACGAGTTCTTCGCGGCCAACGTCGTGGCGGGTGAGGCCTTCCTCTTCGCGCATGCGGCGTTCGACAACCGCCTGCGTGGCGATGCCGGCGTGATCGGTGCCGGGCATCCACAGCGCGGAAAAGCCCTGCATTCGTTTCCAACGCGTGATGAGATCCTGCAGCGTGCCGTTGAGCGCGTGTCCCATGTGCAGTGCGCCCGTAACGTTGGGCAGCGGGATCATAATCGTGTGCGTCGGCTTGCCCGGCTCGGGGTCGGCATTGAAGAAACCGTGCTGTTCCCAAAAGGGATACCAGCGGGCCTGAGCGGATTGTGGGTCGTACTGCTTGGGAAGTTCGGTGGGCATTGGGATGGGCTGTTTTCTATTGACGATTGGCGAATTTCTATTGGTGCCGCAAGGATAGCGAATGATGACGGAATGGTCTATTCGTGGCCCCGTGGGGACGCAGCCCCGCGGCTTTGGATCGCGAATTGGCTTACGTGCCGGCGATTTCTGTGCCGTTGCCGAGTTCGCCTTCGTCTTTGTAGAGCTTGTATTCGACGCTGTCGAGCAGGGCGAGCCAGCTGGCTTCGATGATGTTTTCGCTGACGCCGACCGTACTCCAGACGTCGTGTTGGTCGGCACTTTCGATGACAACACGGACGCGGGCGGCGGTGCCTTCTGTGGAGTTGATCACGCGGACCTTGTAATCGACCAGATGCATACGGGCCAATGACGGATGCGCCGGGGTGAGTGCCTTTCGTAAAGCGGAGTCGAGCGCGTTGACCGGGCCATCGCCTTCGGCGACGACGTGTTCGGTGTGATTGTTGACCTTGAGTTTGATGGTCGCCTCGGTGATTGGTTCGTCGCCTTCGGTCGTCTCGACATTGACGCGGTAGTGCATTCGCTCGAATCGCTGTTGGTAGGTACCAGCGACTTTCTTCACGAGCAGGTCAAATGACGCTTCGGCTGCTTCAAATTGGTAGCCTTCGGCTTCGAGTTCCTGCACGCGGGCGAGGATGTTCGCCATCAGTTCGTTGTCGTGCTGCAATTTGAACTGAGTCGTCTTGGCGACGATGTTCGAGCGGCCGGAGAGTTCGCTAACGAGAACGCGGCGTTCGTTTCCGACTGCCTCGGGGTCGATGTGTTCGTAGCTTTGGCTGATGCGATTGACCGCATGAACGTGCATGCCCCCTTTGTGGGCGAACGCGCTGTTGCCAACGTACGGTTGGCCGGGGCGGAAGTTCATGTTGGCAATTTCGTAGACGTAGCGAGAGAGTTCGGTGAGATGCTGAACGCCGTTCTCCGTCAGCAATTCGTGGCCACATTTGAGGGCGAGGTTTGCACAGACTGTGATCAGGTCGGCATTGCCGCAGCGTTCACCGATGCCGTTGATGGTGCCTTGGACGTGAACCGCGCCCTGTTCGACGGCAGCCAATGTGTTGGCGGTGGCGACGTCGCTATCGTTGTGGCAATGGATGCCGATGGGGATGGAAAGCGTTTTCTGTGCAACCTCAATGCCGGCGACAATGTGTTCGGGGAGTCGGCCGCCGTTGGTGTCGCAGAGGACGGCGATCTGTGCGCCGGCTTCCTGTGCTGCTTGCAGAGTGGACAGGGTGTAATCGGGGTTGTCGTGCAGGCCGTCGAAAAAGTGTTCGGCGTCGTAAACAACTCGTCGCCCTTCGGCGACGAGAAACGCAACGGAATCGCGGATCATTGCCAGATTCTCTTCGAGATCGACCCGCAGCACTTCGGTGACGTGCAAGTCCCACGTCTTGCCGACAACGGTGCAGACCGGGGCGAGGGAATCTCGCAGCGCCTGCATGCCGATGTCATCTTCGGCAGCAATTCCCTTGCGGCGGGTCATGCCGAAGGCGGCGACCTTGGCGTGCTTCAGATCCATGTCGGCCACCCGCTGGAAATATTCTTCGTCCTTCTGATTCGAAAGCGGATATCCGCCTTCGATCAGATCGAAGCCCAGTTCGTCCAGCTTGGCAGTGATGGCCAGTTTGTCCTGAAGCGAGAAGTTAACACCCTCGCCCTGGCTACCGTCGCGAAGGGTGGTGTCGTAGGTTTCGATGCGCATGGTTGTGGTCCGGGTCGTGTTTGGTTTGTTGTCTGTTTTCTCGCGTTGGCTTCTGGCTGAAAGCTGACAGCTAAACAAAAAACCCTCAGGCCGGGTGACCTGAGGGTTTTGAATATGTTGGCAAATGTCTGCCGTACCTCAGGTCCGCTCCCTTTGGGGAGTCTCAATAATAATAGCGATGCCCACACCGATGGCGGGGTTGGCGACTATTGGAGTTGAGACGAACGGGGCGGTGATCATGAGGTTTCTCGTTTTGCGTGTGAATACGCAAATATACGAGCAGGGCGGGTGCGCGTCAAACGGAGTTCGGAAAAAACGCGCACAGCGGTTTCGCCGGGACGCGGCCCGGCGGCTTTGCGCTTGGATCACGCGGGGCGAATCAGGCGAGGGCGGGTTGGCGTGCGGGGGACTCGACGCCGTCGCGGAAGGCGGCCCATTCTTCGGGGGAGTAGAGCACTTCGCGGGCCTGGGAGCCGTTGTAATCGCCGACGATGCCGTCTTCGGCCATGTAGTCGATGAGCCGTGCGCCGCGACCATAACCAATGCCCAATGCGCGTTGCAGCAGGGAGACACTGCCACGGCCTTCGCGGATAACGATTTCGATGGCCTGTTCGTACAGGTCGTCGCGTTTTCGCATGTCGTCGATGTCGCCGTCGGCACTGCTGCTCGATGTGCTGAGTTGGGTGAGTTCGGTGTTGTACTGTGGTTCCTGATCGGAGAAGAAATCGATGACGCCGTTGATTTCGTCGTCGCCGACGAAGGCACCTTGTGCTCGGGTGATGTTGCTGGTTCCCGGCGCGAGGTACAGCATGTCGCCGTTGCCCAGCAGGCGGTCGGCTCCATTTTCGTCGAGGACGACGCGGCTGTCGGTGCGGCTGGCAACCTGGAATGAAATGCGAGCGGGCAGGTTCGACTTGATCAGCCCGGTGATGACATCGACGGTTGGTTTCTGTGTGGCAAGCACCAGGTGAATGCCGACGGCTCGCGATTTCTGCGCGAGACGGATGATGTGACCCTCGACGTCTTTGCCGGACGTCATCATCATGTCGGCCATCTCGTCGGCGATGATCACGATGTAGGGCATTTTTTCGGGGATCGTGTCGGCTTCATCGGAGTCGGGATCGATGTTGAGTCGCTCGAGTACTTTTTCCCGGCTGAGCTTGTTGAAACCATCGAGATGCCGCACGCCACAACGGGCGAGCAGGTCGTAGCGCTCTTCCATCTTTTCGACGGCCCACGCGAGGACGGCTTCGGCCTTTTTCATGTCGGTGATGACCGGGTGCATGAGGTGCGGCACGCGCTTGTACGGGCTGAGTTCGACCATCTTGGGATCGATCATAATCATCTTGACCTGCTCGGGGCTGCGGGTCATCAGTATGGAGAGAATGAGTGTATTCAGGCAAACGCTTTTGCCGGTGCCGGTGCGGCCGGCGATCAGCAGGTGCGGCATGCGGGTCATATCGACGACGAGCGGACGTCCGCTGACATCCTTGCCCATGAAGATCGGAATCCGGTTCTCTTCGGCTTCCTTCGGGCAGCTTTCGATCAGCTCGCGGAGGCGAACCATCACCTGCTTTTCGTTGGGAACTTCGACGCCAACGGTGTTCTTTCCGGGAATCGGAGCAACGATACGAACGGAGGGGACACGCAACGCGATGGCGAGATCGTCGGCTAACGCGGTGA
Source organism: Planctomycetaceae bacterium (assembly GCA_018699955.1). Classification (GTDB taxonomy): domain Bacteria; phylum Planctomycetota; class Planctomycetia; order Planctomycetales; family Planctomycetaceae; genus JABISG01. The sequence continues at coordinate 211,859 of JABISG010000147.1, forward strand.
CCTTGTTCAGTCGCAAACCCGCTTCGAGTTCGAGTTCGTACTGCGTGATGACCGGCCCGGTATCGACTTCGCAGACGTGGATGTTCAGCCCGAATTCGGCGAAGGTTTTTTCGAGTGTTTGTGCGGCGACCTGGGCGTTCTTGGCGAGCAACTCGTAAGGAAAGTCTTCGGCCTCTTCGAGCAATTCGAGATCGGGCAGTTCGTATTCATCGGGGGATGTCTCGCGGGAACCGGCGTCGAGACGCGACATGATGCGATCGCGGAGCGAGCGGACGGTGGCCGGCGGGTTCACCTTGAACGGTTCGCGAATGTGCGGCTTCGGAGTTGGCTCATCGGCGGCAATCGATTCGATTTCCGTCTCAATTGATTCATCGACGTCATCTTCCCAACTGTCGATGTTTGCTTCGTCGCCGATCACATCGGTGGACGCGAGGTCGTCTGACAATTCGGTGGTGCTTGAGACTGGCCAGACGATTCGCCGGACGATGCGCAGCGGAAGCTTGAGGATGCCGAGGGAGGCGCGGAACAGAAACGTTTCATCGGCGATCAAAATGCCGGCGGCGAACGTTGTTGTGGCGAGAATGAGTGTGCCGGCGATTGAGCAATGTTGTGCGAGGATGGCAACCGCTGTGGCTCCAACATATCCACCGCTGCCGACAACCGGTCCGTGACCCAGGCCGGGAGCAAGTAAGCTGAAGGCACTGCACAAGCCGGTGACCGCCAGCAGCAGGCCGAATGTGCGAACAACGGGACCGCCCACCGGCCGGCGAGTGAAGAGTTTCGCATCCAGCGTAATCAAGCTGAGTACGAGGAAGTAAGAACCGCAACCGATGACGGTGTGCAGAAAATGCGAGAGCTGTGCGCCGATCGGGCCGCAGAGGTTGGCAACTGTTTCGCGTGCGGGGAAGGTGGCACTGCCGGGCGGATCGGCCGGATCGTAACTGGCCAGACTCAGAGCGACGAATACCGTCACCGCGAGCAGGGCGAGAGCAGTGACGTCGGTGATGAGTCGTTTGTGATCGATCATGAGTTGGGTGTCGCGTGCGCGCAAGGATTGCGTTTGACATGCCGGTTGTGCCGAATCTGCTGAAGATTCAGTCAGGGTGGCAGGTCAGTTGGGGAGTTGAATAAGTTTGGTTGGCTTGGTGTTTCGCACAGATGTGTGCGCAAGGCGGGTCATTCAGAAGCCGTCATCCTAACCCTATCACAGATTCTGCAGCGTGTCGGGAAAAAGCATCATCGGTTGTTGCTTTTTGGCAACACGGGGCCGGATGGAAGGCGTGGAGCGGTTTTGCGGGGGTGATTGCGCAACACACCGGCCGGTTTACACCGGCCGCTCGCCTGCGAGGTGCGTTTCGATCCACTGGATCAGCGCGCGGGCGACTTCCTGTTTGCTGCCGGACCATGTGGCGGCAGCGCTGCCGGTGGCATCGATCAACTCGACGCTGTTGGAATCCGAACCGATGGCCTCGGGGCTGTTCAGGACGATGTAGTCGCAGTTCTTGGCCCGCAGCTTCTGCAGCGCATTCTCACGGGGGTTCTCGGCTTCCAGTGCAAAGCCGACAACCCAACGGCCATCTTTCCCGCCACCGATTTCCGCCAGCACGTCGTCGGTTTCGATCATCTCGATCGCGATGGGATCGCCGGTCTTGGCGATTTTGCCGACGATGCGGCTGCGCGGTTTGTAATCGCAAACCGCCGCGGCGGCAATCACGCCGTCACAATCGGGAAACAGCTTCACACAGGCGTCACGCATGTCGGCCGTCGTTTCGACCGGATGCAATTCACAACCGGTGGGGGCGGCGAGATCGACCGGCCCGCTGACAAGCACGGCTTCATGTCCACTCTCCCGAATCGCCGCAGCAATGGCGTACCCCATGCGCCCGCTACTGGCGTTCGAGATGTAGCGCACGTCGTCGAGGTATTCACGAGTGGGACCGGCGGTGATTAGGATGCGCATGGGCGTGGTGTGATGGTTGAGAGATTGATCCCGCGGGCTTTGGATGGCGTTATTTACTTCTTAGGTGTCAGGGTATCGTTGATGTGCTTCAGGAGTTCCGCCGGTTCGGCCATGCGGCCGGCTCCGGTTTGGCCGCAGCTTAGCCAGCCGGCGGCGGGTTGGATGATGTGGTAGCCGTCGTCTTGCAGGGTGGCGATGTTGCGTTGGACGGACGGTTTGTTCCACATCTCGGTGTTCATCGCCGGGGCGAGCAGGGTGGGGCCGGTGAAACTCAACGCGAGCGTTGAGAGCAGGTCGTCGGCCAGACCGTGGGCAAATTTTGCCAGCGTGTTGGCGGTGGCCGGCGCGACGATGAAGAGTTCCCCGCGACGTGCCAAGCCGATGTGTTCGCCCTGGTGATGTTCCTGCGGTTGGAACATGTGGCGATGCACGGGGCGGTTGGTGAGTGCCTCGAACGTGGCGGGGCCGATGAATTTCTCGGCCGACGCGGTCATCACCACGCTAACGACCGCGCCGGCCTGAACCAGTTTGCTGGCCAGGTCGGCGGACTTGTAAGCGGCGATTCCGCCGCTTACGCCGAGGATGATTTCACGGCCTTGCATGTCGGGCGGTCATCGTTGGATCTTGGGATCGAGAAACCGCAAGCGATGATTGGAATGGTTTTAAACGTCGCCCACGTCGGGGCCGGCGTCTCCCAACAACGTTTCGAGGTCGGGGGCTTCCTCCGGGGCGAGGGCAACCTGTCCCGTTGCGTCGAGGAAAATCTTGTCCTGCATGATCTCTTCAACAACGATGACCATGGTGTTGTTCGTCGGCAGTTCGACCAACGGGCGGGCACCGCGGTTGAGTGCCACCAGTCGCTTTTGAATCAACGAGGTGAGTTGAAAGCGTCCGCCGACCTTGTTGACAATTTCTTCTTCCTGGAATGCATCGAGCATTAGCTTACGTCCTCTTCAGATTTCAAAATGTCGTTGATCTCATCAATCGTTCGGGCCAGTTCGTCGTTGACGATGCAGAACCGATAACGATCAGCATGTTTCAATTCTTCGCGGGCGGTTTGCAGTCTCTTTTGGATCACTTCCTCGGATTCTGTATTCCGCTCACGGAGCCGCCGTTCGTAGTCGTCTGGATTCGGAGTTGTCAGGAAGATTGTCACCGCCTGCGGGTAGGCTTGCATGACATTCAAGGCTCCCTCGACGTCGATTTCCAGAAATGCCCAGGCGTTCTCGTTGCGGGCACGTTCGATCTCCGATTTGAGCGTGCCGTACCAATTTCCTGATTTATGAACTTCCGCGCACTCCAGGAATTCCCCTCGCTCGCGTCGCTGTTCGAATTCCTCGGTTGAGAGAAAATAGTAATCGCTGCTATTAACTTCTTCCGGCCGCGGCGGCCGCGTCGTCGCCGAAATACACTTCATTAGTTTAGCGGGTGACACACTCAACAGGCGATTGACGACCGTTGTTTTTCCGCTACCGGCTGGTCCCGACAGCACCAGAATGCCCGGTTGTTGGGTTTCCGACACTGACTTCTCCAAGCGATTCTGTTCCCACGGGGTGCAACTTGTGGGCTTTGCTTCTTATTCTACGTTTTGCAGGACTTCTCGCAGTTTTTCGACTGCGGCTTTCATTTCGACCACTGCGTGGGCGATTGTGACGTCGTTTGCCTTCGAGCCGATGGTGTTCACTTCGCGGAAAATTTCCTGCGACAGGAATTCCAGTTTGCGCCCTTGCGACTTTTGCGGCTGGAGAAACGCCTCGAATTGTTCGAGGTGCGATCGCAGCCGCGTGATTTCTTCGTTAATGTCGCACTTATCAGCAAAGATACTGACTTCTCGCAGCAGATGCGAGTCTTCGACGGTGCCGCTTGCGCTGTCGAGCATTTCGCGAACCCTATCGAGCAGCTTGCTGCGATACTCGGCGACGACCTCTGGTGCCTGTTCGGCGACCTGACCCAACTGCTCTGCAATCACGGCGGCGTTGGCTTGCAGATCGCGCTGCATGGCTTCGCCTTCCGTTTTGCGAAAGGCACATAGCTTTTCCAGTGCTTCGATGAGCGCCGCTTTGATGGCGGGCCAATCCTGTGAGGAATCCCTCGATTCGGTTTCGGCTTCGCTGACAATTCCCGGCAACTGCAGCAGATCGCCCAGATGCGAGGGCATTGCCAGATGCATCGAACTGGCGAGTTCATTCATCTGCTGCCAGTAGTTGGAAAGGACATCGTGGTCGAGCCGAAATTCCTGTCCGCCGTGCAGACGCTTGACGCGCAGTGTGACGTTCACCGTTCCCCGGGTGATTGTGCTGCGAATGACCTTTTCGATGTCACTTTCGACGGCGGCATACGCGTCGGGAATTCGCGAGGAAATCTTGAGGTAGCGGTTATTGACCGATCGAACTTCGATGGCGATGCTCGATCGCTCGGTCTGTGTTCGGGCATCGCCGAACCCGGTCATGCTTAACAGCACGTCTGTGTCTTTCTGCTCTGCAAAGATGGGCCGCAACTTGTGTGCGAAATCGGCAACGCACCGCGAACGTTGATATTTCGTCTTGGCCAAGTGCCTACGTAATGAAGTTATTCACTACTGCCGTCGTCAGTGGGCTTCTTCTCTTCTGAATCGTCCGGTGACTTGTCGTCCGTGTTGGTGGAAGCGTCGTCGCCACTCGGTGTTGTGCCTTCGGTGGTCGTGTCCTTGGAAGCGGTGTCGCCACCTGGCGTCGTTCCCTCACTCGGTGGGATGATGAGTCCGCCGCCTTCGCCGTCAGCATCCGCGTCGTCTGCAGACTTGCTGACTGATGATGGAGCCTTGTCGCCGCCGGGAAACCGTCCGGAGGAATCTGCATACATCTGCATGCCGGTGCCTCCCGCCAGGACAACCCAAATGAGGGCCAGACCGATGGTAATCTTTGTGAAGACGTCGCCCGCCTTGGTGCCGAATGCACTCTGACCGCCCGCTCCGCCCAATGCGCCCGCCAAGCCACCACCGCGGCCTCGCTGGAGCAAAATGACAAACATGAGCAGGACGCTGACAACCGTCAACAGAATTGCGAGAATGATTGACAACATACCTTCTGACCTCTTAGCTGGTGCTGATGCGTGTTGAGTTGTCGTACTAGCTGCCCGCTAACTCGACGGCGGCCTCGATAATCGCGTTGAACAGGTCGGCTTTCAGGCTGGCACCGCCAACCAGTGCGCCATCGACGTTCGGCTGTCCCAACAATTCGCTTGCGTTTTCCGGTTTGACACTGCCTCCGTACAGAATCCTTGTCCGGTCGGCCACTTCGGAATTATAGCGATTGGCGAGCCATTTGCGAAGGTGATCGTGGGCCGATTCTGCCTGATCGGGTGAGGCCGTCTTTCCCGTGCCAATTGCCCAGACCGGTTCGTAGGCGATGACGACGTTCTCCATCGCCCGTTCATCGACATTTTTCAGCCCACCTGCCATTTGCCGATCGAGGACCGAATCGGTCTCTTCCGCTTCGCGTTCGCTCAGCAATTCCCCAACGCAGAGAATGACCTTGAGGCCTCCGGCCAAGGCAGCTTCGACCTTCTTTCCGGTGAATTCGTCGGTTTCACCCAGCACGTGACGGCGTTCGCTGTGTCCCAGAATCACCTGAGTGCAGCCGACATCGAGCAGCATTTCGACCGAGACTTCGCCGGTGAACGCGCCTGCGGATTCAAAGTATGCGTCTTGTGCACCCAACTCAACGTGGCTGCCGGCGGTCACGCTTGCGACGGGCAGCAGGTAGGGCGATGCGGGGGCCACGAGGACATCGACCGGGCTGTCGCCTGCCGGCATTGCTGCGACAAGATCAGTTGCGAGAGCCTCAGCGGCTGCCCGTGTGAGGTTCATTTTCCAGTTGCCGGCGATGAAATAGCGTCTCATTGTCTGTGTATCCGGATTGAGGGGAAGTGCGCGACTGAAGCGATGGGAGCCTCAACCTCCGCTAAACCGCAGGCGGGGTTGTTTCGTCTCGCGAAGTCAGTGGGGCGAAATTGGCTCTCGGTTTCCTAATCGAGTGGCTCACTCTGCGGGAACGAGCCGAGCACGTTCAATGCGACTGCGCCGACGGCCAATTGCTGCAGGGTTCGGGCGACGCGTGCTTCCTTTTCGTGGCCTTCGAAATCGAGGAAGAATAGGTAACCGCCCTGCGGTCCGCGAATGGGGAAGGACTCGATCCACGTGAGATTGATCTTGTTCTTTTTGAAAATCCCCAGTGCGTCGGACAGGGCCCCCGGTTTGTGAGGCACTTGCAGTAGCAATGCTGTGCGGTCTTTCCCGGTCGATTTGTTGGTGTCGTGTCCAATCACAGCGAATCGGGTCACGTTGTTGGCGTTATCTTCGATCTTTTCAGCAATGATCTGCAAGTCGTATTCGACGGCAGCCTGCCTGCTGGCGACGGCTGCCGCCCCCTGTTTGTCTCGGGCCAATTGGGCTGCCGTCGAAGTGCTTGTGACCTCGATATGCCTGGCTTGCGGCATGTTGCGGCCCAGCCAGTCGCGACATTGCGAAAGCGCCTGCGGCTTGCTGTAGACCTCGGTGACCTCGCTGCGTTGGCAGCGGGCCAGCAAATTGTGGTGTACGCTCATCAGCACTTCGCCACAAATTCGCAGCGGTAGCCGCGTAAACATGTGCAGCGTATCGACAACCCGGCCATCGGTGCTGTTTTCGATGGGGACCAACCCATACTCCGCGTGTCCGCGATTTACTTCCTCGAAAACGGCAGCAATTGTGCTGACAGGGACGAGATCGGACCATTCGCCGAACCGTTCGATGGCTGCCAGATGGGTGAAGCTGAATGCCGGCCCAAGATAGGCAATGCGAATCTGTTTGACGTTCTGGCGGGCTGCACTCAGGATTTCCCGAAAGACACCGCGGACGGCGTGGTTGGGCAGCGGACCGCGATTGGCATCGCCCAATTCGGCCCACAACGCATCTTCGACCTGCGGTTCGAACAGCGGAGCCTTGGCCTGCTTGCGTGCTTCAAGCTGCTTTGTCGTCAAGTTGGCCCGTTTGTTGATGAGCCTCAAAATACTGCGGTCGAGTTGCTTAATTTCCGACTCGCGCGATGCCTTACGACTGCGCGGGACCGCCTTTTTGACGGTTTTCTTGGCTGGGGGCTTCTTGCCGGCGCGCGTCGATTTGGAGGCACTCTTTTTTTTCGACGTTTTGGATGACGCCGTTTTCTTGGCTTGGCTTCGCGTCCCCTTGCCTTTGCTCGCCGTCTTGCGCACGACCTTCTTCTTGCGAACCACCTTCTTGGATGATGCGGCACTCTTCTTGGTGCGTTTTTTTGCCATTGGAGCCCTTCAGGCGGTCTCGGGGTGCCTTAGAACATCTTCACGCGGGGGACTTTGTTCCAGCACAGTAGGTTGTTGTGTCGTTCTATGTTGAAAGTTGTTAACTGACAATGGCTTATGGAAAACCCTTCGGGCGGGTTTTCGTTCATCTGGCGTGGAAAAAACAGACCTGGCTGCCGGGACAACCATTGGTGGAATTCTGCAAGTTTCGTCGCCAAACAGAGTTGGATGTTGTACTGCTCCAAGAATACGGTGTCAAGCAGGTGCAGTGTCCGTCGGATCATGCCGGAGGCCGTTGCTTGCCGCAACCGCAAGACTTTGCGCACTCTACCTCGTGTCGCGTGAGCCAGTGGTGTCCGGAACGGCCAATCTTTCAGCCGCGACATCATTATGGGGTGCCGTAACTCGGCTGCCAAATTGACACTCCTGGCGTCTGGGGAACGGAACCGGGTAGGTGCCAAACTGGCAGTTTTGTCCTGGTGGGGTGCTGGAACCGATTGCTTCCATTGTTTGTATCCATCGACCCATAAACGATTTATGTTCGGATGGTATTCTAGAGACCATTTGGCACACAGTTTGCTTTTTTGGGGGTTGTACCCTAATTCAGCATCGAGCCAAACGTGTCTGCTGTCGAGGGGGGAATCGGTCAAAGCGAGTTTGCTATAGTTTCACCCCCCCGCGACAGGCGGGACAGTATACAAAACAGGTAACAGGAGAGAGCGGATGGCGGTCACAGGCGAAAAAGTCATTGGCATTGATTTGGGAACCACCAACTCCGTCGTTTCGGTGATGGAAGGGGGCGAGGCGAAAGTCATTGCCAACCTGGAAGGTAACCGGATTACGGCCAGCGTCGTCGCTTTCACCGACAAAGGGGAGACCCTCGTCGGCGAGCCGGCCAAACGGCAGGCGGTCACCAATCCGACCAACACCATCTACTCCATCAAGCGATTCATGGGGCGGCGTCACAGCGAAGTGGCAGCCGAGGAGAAAATCGTCCCTTACGAAATCGTTGGCGGTCCGTCCGACTACGTCAAAGTCAAAGTGCAGGACAAGGAATACACGCCGCCGGAAATCTCCGCGCTGATTTTGCGAAAGCTCAAAGAAGCGGCCGAAAGCTACCTTGGCCATACAGTCAACAAGGCTGTCATCACGGTGCCGGCATACTTTAACGATGCCCAACGGCAGGCGACCAAAGACGCCGGCCAGATTGCCGGGCTGGAAGTGGCTCGAATTATTAACGAGCCGACCGCCGCCGCGTTGGCGTACGGAATGGACAAAAAACGCGAAGAAAAGATCGCCGTCTTCGACCTCGGCGGCGGAACATTCGACGTCTCGATTCTCGAAGTGGGCGACGAACTCGTCGAAGTTCTCAGCACCAACGGCGACACGCACCTGGGTGGCGACGACTTCGACGAAGTGCTCATCAACTTCATTGCCGACAGTTTCAAGAAAGAACAAGGCATCGACCTGCGGGATGATGCCATGGCCCTGCAGCGTCTGCGCGAAGCGGCGGAAAAGGCAAAGAAAGAACTTTCCAGTTCACAAACCACCGACATCAACCTGCCTTTCATCACGGCCGATGCCAGCGGTGCCAAGCACCTGCAGATGTCGGTGACACGGGCAGAGTTCGAGAAGCTCATCGACTCGTTGGTCGAGCGATGCCGTAAGCCGGTGCAGAACGCACTGAAAGATGCGAAACTCAACCCCAGCCAAATCGATGAGGTTGTTCTCGTCGGTGGTTCGACCCGCGTCCCCAAGGTGCAGGAATTTGTCAAGCAAATGTTCGGCGGCCAAGAGCCGCACAAAGGCGTTAACCCCGACGAAGTCGTCTCGGCCGGTGCAGCCATTCAGGGCGGCATCATCGCTGGCGACGTTAAGGATGTTGTCCTGCTCGACGTCACGCCTCTGTCGCTTGGCATCGAGACCGAAGGCGGAATTATGACCAAACTGGTCGAGCGAAATACCACGATTCCGACCACCAAGAAGGAAACGTTCTCCACAGCAGCTGACAACCAGACGGCCGTTACCGTCCGCGTGTTCCAGGGCGAGCGCCAAATGGCGAGCGACAACCGTTTGCTCGGCCAGTTCAATTTGGAAGGCATTCCGCCGGCACCGCGCGGTCTTCCGCAAATCGAAGTGGCCTTCGACATCGACGTCAACGGCATCCTCAGCGTGACGGCCAAAGACGTCGCTTCGGGCAAGGAGCAGACGGTTCGCATCGAGGAATCGAGCGGCCTCTCCGAATCGGAAATCGATTCGATGCAACAGGACGCCGAGTCGCATGCCGAGGAAGACAAGAAGAAACGTGAATTGGCCGAGGCAAAAAACAACGCCTCGCGGCTCGTGTACGACACCGAAAAGCTGATGACGGAGCACGCCGACAAATTGGACGACGAGTCGAAGACCGTGATCGAGAGTTCCATCGAGAAGGTGAATGCGGCGCTTGGTGCCGACGACATGGATGCCATCGCGAGTTCTCTCGCCGAGTTGGAGCAGGCAACCCACGCTCTCTCCAAGCACATGTATGAAGCCGCCCAACAAGCGGAAGCCGCGGGCGGCGAAGGCAGTTCGCCCGAAGCCGAGTCGGATGCCTCCGGTGACGAAGAGGTCATTGACGCGGAATTCGAGACCAAAGAATAATCGCTCTTCCCGGCGCCCGCGCAATTGCGCGGGCGCACGGTTACTTAATAGCACATCATCAATTGCTTGCGGTTTAGCGGACCCAAAACACACATCACCTCGACCGGACGCTAGACCGAATCAGTTCGACCACGTCCCACCACCACTAGCGCTATCGTTGCGCAATCACTTCTCGGAGGAGCGCCATGTCGTTTCGCCTCGATAAACTGACCGTCAAAGCTCAGGAAGCCGTCCAGCGCGCACAGCAAACCGCACAGGACAGCGGCCACTCTGAATTAGCCGCTCTGCATTTGCTGCAATCACTCTTGGGGGAAGAGCAGGGCGTTATCCGTCCGTTGCTCGACAAGATTGGCGCTAACGTCAATCAACTTCGCTCCACCATCGACAGCGAATTGGGCCGGCTGCCGAAGGTTTCCGGTGGCGGAATCCAGGTCTCCGCTTCGCCGGCCTTCATGCAGGTGCTTGAAAACTCGCAGCAACAAGCCGACCGCATGCAGGACGAGTTCGTCTCGACCGAACACCTGCTTCTCGCGCTCACGCACATCGACGACCAAGCGAAGCGGTTGCTTGAACTGGCCGGTGTCGAAGAAGAGGATGTGCTCACTGCTTTGAAATCCATTCGCGGAGGTCAAACCATCACCGACCAGAACCCCGAAGACAAATACCAGGCTCTGCAGCGCTACGGACACGATCTCGTCGAACTCGCCCGCAAGGGGAAGATCGATCCGGTCATCGGACGCGACACCGAAATTCGCCGCGTCGCTCAAATTCTTTCGCGGCGACGAAAGAACAACCCCGTCCTCATCGGTGAAGCCGGCGTCGGCAAGACCGCGATCGTCGAAGGTCTCGCCCATCGCATCGTCAAGGAAGATGTTCCACAAAGTCTCAAGAATAAAAGCGTCATCGCGCTCGACATGGGCGCCCTTGTCGCCGGGGCCAAGTATCGGGGCGAATTCGAGGACCGTCTCAAGGCCGTCCTGCGTGAAGTCCAGGAAGCCGAAGGCAGCGTCATTCTCTTCATCGACGAAATGCACACCGTTGTTGGGGCCGGTGCTGCCGAAGGGGCGATGGATGCATCGAACCTCTTGAAGCCTGCGCTCGCTCGTGGCGAACTACACTGCATCGGTGCCACCACTCTCGACGAATACCGCAAACACGTCGAAAAAGATCCTGCGCTTGAACGCCGTTTCCAACCGGTCGTTGTTCAGGAACCAAATGTCGAAGACACCATCTCCATTCTTCGCGGTCTGAAAGAACGCTACGAATCGCATCACGGTGTCAAAATCACCGACGACTCGCTGATTGCCGCCGCGACGCTGAGTGACCGTTACATCGGCGAACGCTTTCTCCCGGACAAGGCGATCGATCTCATCGACGAAGCGGCCAGTCGGCTTCGCATGGAAATCGACTCGATGCCAGCCGAAGTCGATGAGGCCACCCGTAACCTCACCCGTATGCAAATTGAAGCGGCCGCATTGGCCAAGGAAAAAAGTGCCGACAGCCAACAGCGGCTCGAAGACCTCAAGCGACAAATCGCCGATCACGAAGAAGAAGTCAACGCGCTCAAAGCACGTTGGGAATTGGAACAGGCCTCGCTCGGCAGGCGGCAGCCGTTGCACGAAGAAATCGACCGGCTTCGCACCGAGTACGATCAGGCGTTCGCACAAGCGCGTCGGACCAACCAGAACGACGACTACATCCGCGCCCAGGAAGTCCAACAGCAATTGCAGACCGCCGAAGGAAACCTCGCGGGACTTGAACAGCGATCTGCTGCGGACGATGCCGACGAGTCGGAGCAACCGCGACTGCTTCGCGAAGAGGTCACCGAGGAAGATATCGCCAAGGTTGTCAGCCTGTGGACCGGCATCCCCGTTGCCCGGATGATGCAAGCCGAACGCGAAAAGCTCATTCACATGGAAGACGGCATTCATCAGCGAATGATCAACCAGACCGAAGCGGTCTCGGCCGTTTCCAATGCCGTCCGTCGCGCTCGTTCCGGTTTGCAGGACCAGAATCGCCCCATCGGTTCGTTCATCTTCTTAGGCCCTACCGGCGTCGGCAAAACCGAACTCTCCAAAGCGCTGGCTGAGTTTCTTTTCGACGACGAACGCAGCATGGTTCGTATCGACATGAGCGAGTTCATGGAACGGCATTCCGTTGCCCGTCTCATCGGTGCGCCGCCCGGTTACGTCGGCTACGAAGAAGGGGGCCGGCTCACCGAAGCGGTCCGCCGTAACCCGTATTGCGTGTTGCTGCTCGATGAAATCGAAAAGGCTCACCGCGACGTCTTTAACGTCTTGTTGCAACTTTTGGACGACGGTCGGCTGACCGACGGGCAGGGCCGCACCGTCGATTTCTCCAATACTATTGTCATCATGACATCCAACATCGGCAGCCATCATATCGTCGATTTGGCCGGTCAGGATCGCGAAGAGGAGATCCGCGACGGCGTGATGGACGCGCTGCGCAGCGAGTTCCTCCCCGAATTCCTCAACCGCGTCGATGACGTCATCGTCTTTCATCCACTCGGGAAAGCCGAGATCCGGCAGATCGTCGATCTGCAACTCACACGGCTCGCCGAGCAACTGGAGAACAACGGCTACAAACTCGAAGTCACCGACAACGCCCGCGACCTGTTAGCCAGTGAAAGCTACGATCCGGTCTATGGTGCGCGACCGTTGAAACGCGTCATCCAACAACGCTTGCAAAACACCCTCGCCAACGAAATCCTCGCCGGCAATTTTAGCGAAGGCGCCACAATAAAAATCGACGCCGCCCCGGATGGGTTTATCTTCAGCGCTGAATGACGAGCATCATTTAGCCTCCCCGCTCGCGGGCCGTGACTTCTAACGCGCCCGCCACATCGAGAAACCACGTCTCACAAGCGGGCCGTGTCGTATAACGCCTGGTGCCGCGGGGGCTCGTCCACCCGCGTTGAGTGCGGAGGCGTCGTTCATCTCGGAGCGAGACTGTCTTCCGGAATCAGGTTGGCACAACGTTCGGCACTGGCGGACAACACGCCGGCTGGTGGCACCCGGCGATGTCGGAATTTCGCCCGGACTATTGGCGAAGACCCCGGCAACGTCGCCAGACACGCGGGATCGGATCATCAAGAACCGCCCGATTCCACCGCAGCAGACCTCACCTGGCGAGAACTCGTGCAAAAACTCCCGGGCATTGTGGCAATCAGTATGCCTGCACGCTTGCCTATCTTCCCGTTCCTTGCTATTTTCGCGATCTGTGTCGAGTGAGTGCCGTTTCATTCAGGTGAGAACCCGAACAGAGGAGAGTCCCTATGCGCTACAGAAGTTACCTGCTTGCGACACTGTTCCTGGTTGTCTCAGGGGCCGTTCTTGCCGCTGACAAACCACTCACGATCACCCCGGCAGACCCGCCACTTCTTAAGAACGTGGACGTGAGCCTTGAGATCGTCGGATCATCGAAGATTCCAGCGGGAGAGTCTCTGCTCTGCAAAGTCGATGCAAAAGGGATTTCGTCGCCGAAATACACATGGTCTGTGACATTTGGCGATTCGCTACAAATCGCTGTTAAGGATTCAACGAGCGATAGCTTGTTGATAAAGAAAACGGAACCGGGAACTTACAAAGTCAAGCTCGCCTTGGAAGGAGAGGTCGCGGTCTTTATTGAAGGACCGCCCCTGTCAATCAAGTCCGAAAAGAAAACCTTCACGATAGAGAAATCATTCGAAGTCGGAACCGCAAAGCCCCCGGCGGATGGAGGCGTTGCTGGAGAAAAAATTACCGAGGACGAGTTGAAGTCAGTTCTTGACAAAGGAAATATTAAAGACCAGACCAAGCGAGAGACAGCCAAGCGACTCCTCAAAGTGCTTGCTGCTCTTCGTAAGAACATCACGGTTGCCAAGGATTCGATCGATCAGTTGGACAAGGAATTCAAAGACGTCTTTAAAGAACGTGCCAAGGATGAAGACTGGAAGAACCACGCGGCGCGGTACAAAGAAGATTGGGACAGTAAAACAAATGAGCTGTTGGTGTATTTGAGAAGATCGGTGGGAACATCAACGAAACGTCTGGAAGAGGAGCTTGATCGGATCAAAGATAAGTTGGATGTTGTTGCTGGGAATAGTCCTACTAAAACGGACGGCGACGTTGCTGATACGGCAAAGGGGTTACTCAACGAGATCGCGATACGCATTTTCGGAAAGATCTTCGACAACCTGATATTTTCACAACAGACAAGAGTTTTCAACGAGGCGTACTCGCAATTGTTCCAGTCGCGTCAACGGTCCACAGCGGGTCAATTCTACTATCGTTCAACCAGACGCTACAGTTACTCTGACGACTACGATGACGACTAACCAATCTTGAGTAAACTTCCGATTCCATCTCAGACTGACTTCCCCCGCTTTGATGAGAGGACTTCCTGACGATGAACGAAATGGCAAAAGAACTGGTGCAATTCTACCAGGCGGACGAGGGCTTCGCGGGGAAGGAACAATTTGTGATCTGTGCAGATGACATCAATCTGGGGCTGAATCACATGCAAGCCTACGGTGACCTGCAACCAGATTTGGGCGACGTGCGTGATGTCGTCGAGAGAATTGAAGGGTTGCAGCAACTGACGGGGGGGCTTGTGGTTGATGGCATGCTGGGGCGACGGACGCTGAGATTTATGCGTTCCGTCCCTCGCTGCCCCAATCACCCCACCAACGACTTCTTTGATCTGCTCCGCCTTTCATCCAGAGGGAAAGAGGTGCTATATTTCGTACACGATCTTCCAAATGTCACGGGGGGGGAGCGCACTGGGGATTCTCGAAACTGCCTTCGAGGTATGGCGAGCCGTCAGTAATTCGAGTATTCCGGTAGAACGCGTTTCGCGATCTGAGGCGAACGTCATCATTTCCACTGGGATTGAACGCCCAGACGGGGAAGGTGGAACGCTCGGCGAGGCACATCTTGGTCCGCCAGGCGATACGGCACGGCAACTCGGAGTGTGGCTCGATAACGACGAAACGTGGGTAGCATCGTCGCAGTATCCGGGCACCTTGATGTCACAGGTTCTAACGCACGAACTTGGCCACATGCTCGGGCTAGAACACACTAACACTCGAGGTCAGTTGATGTTCCCATACTACAACGCGGGTGTTATTTCTCCTCAAGCTGAGGATCGCCAACGCATACGCCAAATCTGGCCTGCATAAAGGGCTCTAGCGAAAGACGTCCGTCAGGTCGGGGTCGATGCCTTCCTCGTCGACGTCAGGTGCTTCCGCTCCTGGTGCCGGCGGCGGTGGCGCGGCATAGGCTTCGACCTGAGCGTTGCCACTTGGAGCGGAATGCACGCAACTGCCCGGGGCGCAGGATTCGCACTCCGTCTGACAGGGCTGAGGGCATTCACGAACCGGCTCGGTTCGGAGAATGTTTGCCGTCCGCAAACTCGGGCTTCCAACGCCCAAGTTGACGCGGAGCTTCATGGTCACGGGGATTTCAGCCATCCGCAACGGTTGCAATTGCGGTTCTGGAAGTGACTTATAAGGCTCAATTTTCGGGGGACATGGAACCTTGATTCGACCACAGTCGGCGGTCGTTCCGGCCGAGTATGCCTCCTTGAGTTGTGACATCTGCCTTTTGACTTCCTTGTTGTAAACTTCCTCTCGGATCTTTTCAATTTCCGCCCACTGCTTTCACCTTGTCGCAAGATCATCCTTACGTTGCAGAGCTATGCGGCTGACTTCGTCCGCATCAACTGTCATTTCTCCCAACTGCAATTGTTGATACATCGCCAGATTCAAGTCAGATCGCAATGTCTCTTTGACCGATTCTTGAAGTTCGTCTCTGGCACGGTATCGCTCGCTCCGCAGCGCATGCAGATGAGCCACACGGCGTTCCTCCTGGCGGCTACTTTCTTCGGCATTTGCGATTTGCGCCGCCTCGCACTCCTCTTGCGTAGCCGTATGCAGTCCCTTCAGCGAATCAGCAATTCGTTGATTTGCATACAGGATCGATGATTTCGTACTATCCACTTTGCCAAGAGTCAACGGTACGATGCTACATCCGGAATGCCCAATTGTTATAAGCAAGGCGATTGTGACATTCAGCATTATCTTATCGTTTGTGTTCACAGTTGGCTCCGTTGAATCTGCGATGGCGTTGTTCACCGGTACGCACTGTCATTGTCGAATCATCCACTACAAATCCTTTGAATGAATGTCGCGTTATTCCGCCAAATGGATTTGTGGCGCACGTTATCAGTTCTGTAACGGTTGACCGGAACCATTCCATTTTCGATCATTTCGCCGCGACGCACGGGGGACGGAAATCAGCGGCTGGAAACTTGGCAAACCGGGCGTCAGCGTGCCTCTGCCCAAGCCCTCCCGTCCCCATCTGCAATCTGGAAACTACTCGAACAACCAACCCTTCCTCCGCACCCGTAGCGCAACCACCGCCCAATAGGTGCATGCAACCTCTCCCGCCACTCATTCCGCTCGACCTCGAATCCCTTCTGCCGGATCCCCGGTTTGACCCGCGGCTTACGCTTGAAAATCCGCTGCGCGAGGCATTGATTCGCAAGCTTCAACAACTTGCCGAGGTGAAGACGGAAGACATTTCGCTTGCGGAATTTCGTGAAGCGACGGGGGTGGGGTATCGACTGATTGTTCGGCAGTTCGGTCGTTGGAGTGATTTTCGCAAAGCGGCCGGTTTGCCAGCGCACGGCAAACGCCGGGGATGGGGGGCGTACACTGACGAGCAAATCCTCGACGCGCTCAAGCAGCTTGTGGAAGAGCAGGGCGAGCGAATTACCGGAGTTGACTTCACCCGGGCGACCGGCATTTCGCAGAAGGCGGTCACCGGACATTTCGGGGGCTTTGCGGAGCTTCGCCGTCGGGCAGGTTTGAATCCGGAGCAGCGCCGTCCGCCGCACTTCTCAGACGACGACCTCCTCGCGGAGTATCATCGCGTGGCAACTCGGCTGGGCCACATTCCCACCGGTGGCGAGTTCAACCGACTCGCCCGGATTTCCATGTGTACCCTCTACCGCCGTCTTGGGGGCAAACGGCAGATCGCGCACAAATACGCCCAATACCTCCGCGAGCTTAGCAATCGGCACAAAGACTGATTGTCTTCAATTGCCCAGCGGCTGCGTTACCTGAATCGCGTTCCCGATTACATTCGCAACCGCGCGCGCCACGATTCGGTTGCCGGCCGCATCGACGTGGATGTTATCGTCCGGCAGGTACATTGCGCGGGTCTCTGACGGTCGTACCATGAACGCGGTGACCACATTCGCGCGCGGAATTGCCTGGTCGGCGCACACCCTCTCGATGGCGTCCAAATAATGTTGCCTCGGTGTTGGGGTTCCGCCGAGTTGAATGCGGTCGGGCCATTGGACCAGAGCGATTTTGGTGCCGGCTCGATGGCAGAGCAGGGCGATCTCGCTCAGGTTTTCGGCGAATTCGTTCACCGGGACTCGCGGAGTCCAATCGGGTTCGGTTCGGTAGGACCAGACATCGTCGGCCCAGCGATGATCGGGACGAGAGGAGTTTTTAAGTCGATTTTGATACCACAAAGTCCCCAGTTGCATTGCGCGGCTGGAACGCAACAACGGCACTCCGGCACGATCACGTCGGCTTCGGGCGAATTCGCGGTCGGTGTGGTTGTCCCAGCACCAGCCGTCGTTGTTGCCGAAGGTGACGACGACCAGATCCGGCTGCAATGCGGGCAGTAGTTGTTTGGCGTATTGCAGTCCCTGATACGAAGTGTATCCGGGAACGCCCGCATTGATGACTTCGATGCGACTGCCGCTGCTGCTGGCATTCAATAACCCTTCGAGCCGATGCGGCCAAGCCTCATCGCAATCGACGCCAAACCCAAACGTCGTACTGTCGCCAATGCAAACGATCCGATAGGTTCCGGCCGGCTTCTTCAACGAGAACTCGCGATTTCGGAATCCGCGGGAGTTGGCAATCATTCCGCTCCACCGCTTGTCTGTTTTTGTGGAGAGTTGCAGTGATGGTTTCAATCGCCAGAAGCGTTCGGGGTCGGCCTCGAACATGATCTCGCCGGGATCGCTTCCCAAGTGAATCAACACCTGTTCGATTTGCGCAAACCGGGTTTGGACTTCCGCGTCTGAAGAAACAAGTCTTGCCGCTGCTTCGATTGCGAGCAAGACCGTTGCGCAGACGAATGCTGCGTAACAGAGTTTTCGGCGAAACGGCAAGAAGGAGTTTCGTCGCTGCATGGACTCGGCAGATTGTGGAGATTCGGTCATATGAGCTTGTCCCAATTGTTGCCGTGTTCTTAGTGGCCGCGCCCTGTATCAGACGCCCCAGTTTCGGTCAATACGAACAGGTTGGACCCGGCCTGGCCGTTCAATTCTGTCTTGAAGCCAACCCGCCTTCCGTCCTATATAGGTGGCTTCCCGACGGCCGCCTTCATTTTCTGGGCTTCACCAGTATGGACCCCACCTTTGCCAACCGACGAAACCTGTTCGTTATTTTTCGCTGGCTGCTCGTTGCCACTCAGTCGGCGACGATTCTCACCACGTGGCCGCTGTGGAACGTTCGCACGTCGCCGCCCATGCTTCCGGTTTGGAACGGCCCGCCAATCAGCTTTGGCTTGCTGCTGCTGGCGTCGCTGGCGGTGATTTTGTTTCGGCCGCGTCTGGGAATCATTTTGCATTCGGCGATGCTGTTGGCTGCGATGTCGTTGGACCAAATGCGTCTGCAGCCCGAATTCATCTCGCAGGCGATTTTGCTGTGGGGAACGCTGCCGTCGCGAACGGCACGGTTAATTTGCCGTGCCCATTTGATTGCCCTCTGGTTTTTTGCCGGATTCCATAAGTTGCTTTGCCCCGGTTTTTACTCGGGCGACGCCCATTGGCTGGTGACGTCTTTCTTCCCGGGGGCATCGCCGGCGCTGTCGACTTTTGTCGGGCTGGTCATCGCAGTCTCGGAAATTTCGCTCGCCGTGATGGCGCTGCTGCCGACGATGAGGGCGTATGCCGTCCGGCTTGCCTACGCTTTGCATCTGGGGATCGTGTGCATTTTGATCTTCGGTCTTCAGTGGGATGAAGCGGTCTGGGCGTGGAATCTGGCGCTCGCCGTTGCGGGTCAGGTGATGATTGGAAGTTGGAAAGGGGAACTCAAACTCGATTTTCGTCGATTGAAACTCGTGTCCCGCGGTGCGGTTGCATTCATCCTCATTGGGCCGTTCGCCTACTATCCCGGTCTTCTCGATACCTATTTGTGTCACGTGCTCTATTCCAATCACGCTCCCGTCGCCTGGATTCGGCACGCCGACGGCCAAGCGGAATTCGTCGATACACGCCCGCAACTCAAGGTACCGGTTCCGCAGATCCACCGTTTATATGAAGCGCATTTTCAGGCGATTGCAGAACCGGGGGACCGCCTGGAAATATTCGATCCACGTGTGTGGTATCGTTGGCGGCGAATCGACCAGCGAGTAATTACCTATGAGAGTGTGTCGAAACATCCTGCCAGGGCCGCAAACTGAACCGGGAACTGTTGCGACTCGCTTTTGGCCATTTCGACAGCATTGGCAAATCATCACCAATGCACCACAGTTTTCGCGGTAACTTCTTGACGCGTCGGGTTTTCGGCGTTAGAAGTAATCTAATGTCACGTTCCGATTCCGCCGCTTGGATTTGCGGCGGTGTTGACTTTGCCTGTCCGTCCGTGGATGGCAGGCCGTTTTGTTTCTTCAAAAGAGGATTGCTGCAATCGACGCAACGCACAGGGTGAACGAACAGGTCCGCATTTCGCCGGTTCGTGTGGTTGACCATGAAGGGGAAATGTTGGGCGTGATGCCCACGGAAGAAGCTCAGCAGGTTGCTATCGAAGCGGGCCTCGACCTCGTCGAAGTTGCCCCCGAAGCCAAGCCGCCTGTTTGCCGAATTATGGATTACGGCAAATTCAAGTATGAGCAGAAGAAACGCCGCGAAAGTTCCAAGTCGAAGCACACGCACGTCAAGGAAATTCGTCTGCGGCCCAAGACCGGTGCACACGATATTGATTTCAAAGTCAAACGGGCGCGAAACTTTCTCGGTCAGAAGGACAAGGTGAAGATCAACGTCATCTTTCGTGGCCGCGAAAATGCTCACCACGATCGCGGGCGCGAAATGCTGAAGGAAATTATCCTGCTGCTCGAGGACATCGCCAAAGTGGAGAAACCCCCGAGCATGGACAGCGGACGAACCATGTCCACCATCCTTGCTCCGAAGGTCTGATTCAGCAGAAATCGACGCCCCAAACTTCCCCAGCTTCCAACGTGGGTTGCAGTTTGAGGGGGCCGTGGGATGAATCTCCAAAATTTTCGTCCCCTTCGGTGGCAAGACCACACGCTTGCCCGCTATAATCTCGCTTTCCTTAACTAGCCGCCGCGCAGTTACCGTTACGGTCATACACTATGCCAAAGCAGAAGACCCACAAGGGAATGAAGAAGCGGTTCAAAGTCACCGCTTCGGGTAAAGTCAAGCACCGCAAGGCGTTCCGTGGACACCGTCTTAGTCATAAGACGGCCAAACGCCGCATGCAGCTGCGTGGCGACAACGTGGTTGTGGGGACCGAGGCGAAGAAAATCGCTGATGCTCTCCGTCCCGGTGCTTAAAGAAGAATTCAACGAACCGCGTCAAAATAGCCGCTTGCGGTTTCGCGGACCTTAAAACTCCAAGGATCAGAGAACCCCATGAGAGTTCGAATCGGACCAGCCCGCCGTCGGAAAAAGGCTCGGCTGTTCAAAGAGGCACGGGGGAATTTCGGTGGTCGCAGCAAGTTGTTGCGGACCGTCAAAGAGACCGTCGTTCGCTCCCGTGCGTATTCGTATCGCGATCGTCGCACCCGCAAACGCGAATTTCGGAAGCTGTGGATCACCCGGCTGTCGGCAGCCTGTCGGCAGCGCGGAATGCATTATTCCACCTTCATCCACGCGCTCAGTCAGTCCGACATTCTGCTGAACCGCAAGACTCTTAGTGAGTTGGCGATCTCCGATCCGCTCATCTTCGACGAGATTTTCGCAGCGGTCAGCCAGAACGCCGCCTAACTAACCGATCACCCTCTCCCGTCGGGAGAGGGTTGGGGTGAGGCCGTGTTTCCCGTGTCTTATTCCCCTGTGTGGGGGCCGTTGGGGTATTGGTCGGGTGCCACTGGCGTGTCGCCCACTGCCAGGGCAAGCCACTCGAAGCTGACGGCCGAAAGCTGAAAGCTATTCCATGGACCCCATCGCCGCCTTCGACCAGTTCGAGCAGACTGCACTCACTGCAATCGCAGCCGCCGATGATTCCGCGGCGCTCGAAGCCGTCCGCGTCGAATACCTCGGCAAAAGCAAAGGCCGGCTCCGCGATTTACAGTCGCTTGTTGGCAAGGCCGAGAAACAGCAGAAGCCTCTGCTCGGCAAGCGCTTCAACGAAATCAAG
Organism: Planctomycetaceae bacterium; assembly: GCA_018699955.1. Classification (GTDB taxonomy): domain Bacteria; phylum Planctomycetota; class Planctomycetia; order Planctomycetales; family Planctomycetaceae; genus JABISG01. The sequence goes on from JABISG010000147.1 coordinate 233,160, forward strand.
AACGACGTCACCGCGGCGCTCGATGCTCGAAAAGAGAATCTCACCGCGCCGAAAGCCGAAGCTGCCGGTCTCGATGTCACGCTGCCCGGTTCGCCTGTTGAATTCGGCCGTCGGCATCCGCTGATTCAGACGATCGCGGAATTCAAAGACATCATCGGCCGGTTCGGATTCTCGGTCGCCGAAGGGCCGGAGATTGAAGACGAGCACCACAACTTCGTCGCGCTCAACATTCCGCCCGAACATCCGGCTCGCGACCCGCTTGAGAATTTCTATCTCGCCGTCGCAGAGAAAAGCAATCCGGCAGCAAACGGCGGCCCCGCGCCGCGGCTGCTTCGCAGTCAAACCTCGAATGTGCAAATTCGGGTGATGGAGCAGACGGAACCGCCCGTCCGCATCGTTTCACTTGGTCGCGTTTACCGGCCCGACACGATGGATGCGACGCATTCGTGCATGTTCCATCAGATGGAAGGTCTGATGGTCGCCAAAGATGTCACCATGGCCCAGCTCAAAACCGTGCTGACAATGTTCGCCAGTGCTTATCTCGGCCACGATGTTCCGTTACGGTTTCGGCCGTCGTTCTTCCCTTTCACCGAGCCGTCTGTTGAGGTCGATGTCCTCTGGGATGAGAGCGGATGGGTCGAACTCGGCGGTGCGGGCATGGTCGATCCCAATGTTCTCGCAGCCGTCGGCTACGATCCCGAAGAGGTTTCCGGTTTTGCCTTCGGACTCGGCATCGAGCGGTTCTGTATGAAGCGGCACCAAATCAACGACATCCGTCGCTTCTACGAAAACGACGTCCGCTTTCTGCGGCAGTTCTGATTTTCAATGCGCATAAAAGCCTGAAGCGCAAGCGAAGGAGCTTGCTGGCATCGCCCTGGAATCATCCTTCGCTTGCGCTTCAGGCTTCTATGACCGGGGCTAGCCGCGACGCGGAGGCTTTGCGCAGCGGAGCGCTCCGTCGGCGCTTTTCACGGCAGAAAACTGTCGATAACTACCGCACCGTCGTGCGCCGCGAACTGCACCTCACCGTCGCATTCCGCCGGCACCAACGCGGTTCTCCCGCGATCCAATGTCATTGTCTCTCCCGCGCAATTCAACGTCACCGCGCCGTCCACCACCATCAGCACGTGAAACCGATTGTCGGGTGAAACAGATGCAGTCGCCCTGTTCTTCAGCGTGTGGCGATGAATCACAAAGTATTCGCCCCGCACAAGTTCTTCCAATCGGTGTCCGTCATCTTCGGCGATGGTTCGCGGCGAGATCGGCGATACTGATCCCCGTGTAAAATCTGTCGCGGCCAATCCGTCTTCAATATGCAGTTCGCGCGGTTCGCCGTCGCTTCCCAGTCGGCCCCAATCGAATAGTCGAAAGGTGATGTCGCTCATCTGTTGGATCTCGGCCAGCAGGATTCCCTCGCCGATGGCATGTACCGTACCCGCCGGTATGAACACGCAATCGCCGGCGGTCACTGTGAACGAATGCAACAGGTCTTCTGCTGTTCCGGCTTGTAAAGCCGAATCCAATTCATCGCGGCCCACACCCTCTTTCAGGCCGGCATACAATCGGCTGCCTGGTTCTGCTTCAATAATGACCCACGCTTCAGTTTTTCCGTTCTCCTGCGGATCGTACTTTACGGCCAATTCGTCGTCCGGGTGGACCTGCAAGCTGAGCCGATCGTGCGCGTCGAGAAATTTGATGAGCAAAGGAAATTGTTTGCAGATTCGTTCGGCACCAAACAGTTCATGCGATTTGTTTTCGACTAACTGCCTCAGCGTCCAGTTCAGGAAATCTCCCACTGAAACAATGCTCTGGTCGTCGCCGTGGTCGGCAATCTCCCAGCTCTCGGCATAGTCGGCATGCTTGCCGATCGGTTTTCCCAGCACCGAACCCAACCGCCGTCCGCCCCAGCGAATACGCTTCAGAATTGGTTCAAACACCAGCGGTTGCATCGTTCTTCGCCCGTTACAGAATCACTTGGTTGGGAGTTGACTACTGTGGCACCCAACAATGCTTGCAGTTTCGCCCACCACTGGTGCATTTCTCGCGCTGGATCAATTTTAGCAGTCAACTACAGGCATTCCCGCAGTCAAGAATCACTCAGTTGCATTAATGGATTGTATCCATTTTTCGCTGCGGCGCAACCGAGATATTTTTCATTCGATTGGCACGAGATTTTTGTTTGCTGCTTTTCATTGGAGTTGTTATAGTTCGCCCTTTCGCAAACAGCGGCTCGCCGTATGCCTCTCTTGCATGCGCGCTGTTTATCGCGTTTGATCTGCACGGAGACTTGCAGTGAATCAATTCGAATTCGACGTGTCGGTTGGCGACGTTCTCTGTTTGGGAAATCGCACTGTCACAGTTGTTGATATCGACGGTCCCAATGTCAGCTTTCAAATTGACCGTGACGATGACTTTGTCATCGCAGAAGTTGGTGGGGCGCACGCCGCCGCAATCTCGCTGGGCGAGATAGACTGACGCCGCCGACGGACTTTTGGCGCTGGTAGGTTCGCACCAAGGGGACGACGTTTGCGAGTACGCACTCGAAGCGTCAGCGATCTTTCAGTCGGCGGATGACCGAAAGCTCAGTCGTTCTCTGCGCTGAGCGTGGCGACCGCTTCGTCTACGGTATCGGACAGCGTCCACAGTCGGTCGAGATGCGTCACTTCGATCACCTCGCGGCAGTAGGGGGTCAGACCGCTGATGCAGAACCGCCCTCCCTCTTCCGCGTTCAGCCGGTTCCATGCACGAAACAGTGTCTCGATAAAAGCCGAGCCGAAGAATTTTGTGTGGGAAAGATCGACGACGACCAGCGGCGGATTGGCAGTCTGAGAAACCTCGAGAATCACGGACGAAGCGTCTTCCAGAACAGCTTCATCCACATTCTCGAAATCAGGCCCCAGCAAGACCACGGTCACGCTGCCGCGTTGTTCAACCACTGGTTTTTTTGCACCTGCCATCAGCTCGTCAGATCAACTCCAAAAAGTGAAAGGTCTTCAATCTCCGGGAAATTCCCGTCGAATGATATCCTGAGAATTCACCGGTTTCACTCGCGGCGAGTTCGATACGCAACAGGTCGAGCTTTCCTCGACCACCGTGTGCGCAATGCCTCGAATCACAAGTGCAATGGGTGTTCATCCTACTGCCTCAGTCGATATTGTCAACGGGCGATCAGGGATGAACTGGTCAGTGCCAGCCCCTTGATCGGGTAATATCCAGCGTGTCAGGCATTCATGTTCTCTGCTTTCGGTCAACATCCGAAGTCGCAATCAAGCCGCCTCGACCGGTGTGCCTTCCAACGGAACCAACTCGCCCGCGCCGCAATAAAGCAGGGCGTTGCCTTGTTTGCCGACCGTTCGAGCGGCTTCGGTCTTTCGTAGGCAATAGGCCATTTTTTGTGCCAGCCAGCGTGGAATTTCCGACGTCCGAGCGATGTCGGCGGTGGTGAAGGGGGTTGGCAATTGCGGCGACAGCATGGAAAGCAGATCGCCGACGGTTGCCAGCCGCAGGCGTTTACCCAGCGATGTCAGCTTGCGGTCTTCCACGCGGTACCCTTTGCTGCGTCGCCGACGTTTTTTGGCCGGCACACGGTGCTCTTCCTGTTCGGTTAACACGGCTTCAATTGTCAGCCGAGGATGCGGAAAGACTTCGACGAAGTGGACCAGGTCGTCGAACAGAGCGTGAAAGGTCTGCTTCGTCGGACTGTAGCGGGCTGACTTTACGCGGCCGCCGCGCTTGGTTTTATTCACCAGATATTTGCGGGCTGCCAGCGGTTTGACGACGAGTACGTCATGGTTTTTGACCAGTTCGCGAATCTTCTCGCGAATCGCGCCCAGCGAGCCGTACTGAATCTCCACCAATTGGCCGTCGCGCACTGCATCAATGCGGTAACCATCGACGGTCACTTCCTGCTCCGCCGTACTGCTGGAGTAGAGCGTCTTGAGTTGTCGATGCAGGCTGGTTTCCATGTGAAAACACGTCGAGATTGAGAGTCGCGGCAGCGGAAAGACGCCGGGGATGGTAGTGGTTCACGGAATGTCGGTCCAGATGAGCAACAACGGCACATAGCTGCGACTCGTTGAGTCGCAGCTATGTGCGTGCGAAAATGGGGGATCGATGCGGTCTTTTGGACGATTCCATGCAGGTTTTTTGCGGGTGATGCCGCCGCACACTTGTTTGACTTGCTCAGAGCGGGCATGATCGGTGTTCCGGGGACTCAATCATTCTTGTTTCTCTCGAATTCTCAAAACAAATCAGACTGAGATTGGCATACATCGCCGAGGAGTTGCGCCGTGGATCAACTGTTGCTATTCGCCGCCGAAGGGGCCGCCAAGCCTGCATTGGAGTGGGGTTTGCGAATTCCACTCTCGACGATGCATTTCCTGGAGTTTGCAATCTGGGGAGCGTGGTGGGTCATCTTGGGCAATTACCTGGATTCACTGGGTTTCTCTCGGCAGAACATCGGCCGCATCTACGCGACCATTCCCATTGGGTCGGTGATCGCCCCGATGTTTGTAGGTACGATTGCTGATCGCTACTTTGCCAGCGAACACGTTATGGCAGTCTCCCATCTGCTGGGGGCCGGACTGCTGCTCTGGATGACGCGAATTCGCAAGCCGGGAATGTTTTTCGTCGTCGCATTGTTGTACGCCATCGTTTTTTCTCCGACGTTGGCGATTGTGAATTCCATCGTGTTTGCGCATGTCCCCGATGCGGCGCGAGATTTTCCCACCGTTCGGGTGCTGGGAACAATTGGGTGGATTCTGGCCGGGTTGTCGCTCAAGTTTGTCTTGAAGCCGGGGGAGCCGGTCAATAATCGTCCGATTCTGATTGCTGCAGCGTTGTCGTTGGTGTTGGGGATCTTTTCATTCATGCTGCCGCATACGCCCCCCACAGCAAAGGAAGGCGAGATTCCGTTCCTGCAGGCGTTCGAGTTGTTGAACGACCCGTCATTCGCCGTCTTTTTCGGCGTTTCATTCTTCATCACGATTGCGCTGGCATTCTACTTCAGCTTTACCGCGATCTACCTCGAAAGCAATTCCGGCGTGAAGTCGGAGAACATCGGTCCGTTGATGAGCATCGGTCAGATCGTCGAGATCGGCTTCATGTTTACTCTCGGGTGGTTCCTGAAAGAGATGGGCATGCGATGGGTTCTCATTGCCGGCATGGCGGCTTGGGGAGTTCGGTATGCGTTGTTCGCCGCCGGGCGTCCATTTGTGCTTGTGCTTGCCGGAATTGCGTTGCATGGAATCTGCTTTGACTTTTTCTTTGCTGCTGGTTTCATTCACGTCGAAAACACGGCTCCCAAGGCGATTCAGGCGAGCGGACAGGCGTTGTTCGCCGTGCTGACATATGGGCTGGGTATGTGGATCGGCAGTGAGGCTTCGGGTTGGCTGAATCACTGGGCGACCACCGAACGGACCGATCCGGAGACGGGCGAAACCATTAAGGAGACGAATTGGCGGCTGTTCTGGACGGTACCCTGTGTGGGAGTCGTCGTTTGCCTGCTGGCATTTGTCTTGTTGTTCTAGTCGCAGCCATCCAGGCCTTGCCGACGACCTGCGACAATCAAGTAGCGCACGCCTCGCAATTCCTGATAGAATGAATCTGTCAGGATCGGCGATTTAGCCGCCCCGCTTGCGGGGCGTGTCGGCCGTTTCGGTTCCACGGGCGGCGGCCCGTGGGCTTTGAGATGTGAGATGTCAGTGAAATAAGGTTCCCGTCCATGTCGGCCCGGTTGAATTGGCGATTGCGATGGCGGCTGTCGGCCATGTGGGCTCTGCAGTGGGGCATCACCGGGGCGATTCTGACCTACCTGCCGCTTTACTTCACCGAGCAGGGGCTTTCCAAGACCGATTTGGGAATGCTGATGGCCGTCTCGGCGGTCGGGTTGTGGATTGCTCCTTTCGTCGTCGGTCAAATTTGTGACCGCTGGCTTGCAACCGAAAAGTATCTGTCGATCGCGCATTTCGTTGGCGGGGTGACGCTGCTGCTGATTCCTTTCGTCACCAAACTGCACGCCGAAACGGGCCAGCATTTCGGCGCGCTGATGGCGCTCATCGGTTTGTATGCCGCTGCCTATTTGCCGACGATCCCGCTGGCCAGTTCGTTGTCGTTCCGGCATTTACCCGACCCGGATAAACAGTTCGGCAAGGTTCGCATTTGGGGAACCGTTGGCTGGGTGTGTTCGGGGTTGGCGTTATCGCTTTGGCTGGGACGCGACGATGCCAATCGGTGGGCGATCGAGACGTTTCCGGAATGGGAAGTTCAACTGGTGAACTTGCGGGCCACATTGGGGTGGGTTGCGGCCCCCTCCAGTTCCGACTGCTTCCGCATTGCTGCGCTGCTGTCATTTTCGCTCAGCAGTTTCTGTGTCTTTCTGCCCGCCACACCTCCGGCTCGAAGTACCAAGGGGGCCGTTGCGCCGCTGCGAACTTTGAACATGTTTCGCGACCCGACTTTCTCGGTGTTGATTGCCGTCAGCTTTTTGCTGGCCGTGGTTGTGCCGTTCTATTCGTACGCTGTGCCGAACATGTTGGAGCAACGTCAATTCACCAGTCACTGGGTGCCGGCGGTGATGACGATTGGTCAGATATCCGAATTCCCCGCGCTGCTGCTGTTGCCGCTGTGTTTGAAGCGACTGGGGATGAAGACGACGTTTGCGATTGGAATGGCGGCGTGGTTGGTGCGGTATGCAGCTTTCGCGATGGATCTGCCGGAGTGGATCCTGCTGACCGGCATCAGTCTTCACGGCATTTGCCACGTGTTCCTGATCATCGTCATTCAGCTCTACGTTGATTCTCAATGCCCCAGCGACGTGCGGGCCAGCGCACAGAATCTGTTCGCCTTCATCACGATGGGCATCGCGATGCCAGTTGGCTTTCTGCTGGCCGGAAAAATGGGCCAGTGGTGCACCGGCGCCAACGGCGTGACGAACTACCAGATTTTCTTCGGCGCGCCAGCAATCCTGGTGCTGCTGCTACTGTTGGCGTACTGCCGATGGTTCCGGCTGGTCGGCGGCGATGACCCGCAGGAAGTCGATGAGCCAACCGTACCGCTGGGCGAATCGATGTCGTAACAAACGATGAATGGGAACGATGAATGATGAACGGAAAACAACTCGGCGAGCAAGCCCGCCAGGTTGCTATTCATAATTCGTCAATCTGAATTCATCATTTCGCTTACCGCAGCTTGACCGGTTCGAGGCTTTGGACCAGGAAGACGTTCATCTGCAGTTCGGGGCGGTGCAGGCGTAGTCCTTCGATGCCCATCTGCTTGCCGAGATGCTGATCGAGGCTGACGCCGGCCGCTCCTTGAAGATAGGCAAGAATCTGTCCGTTCGGTGCCAACAGCACGTGACGCGGTGCCTTGGGATTCTGGCTGATTGCCCGTTGAATGATGCCCGCCCCCTTCAACCTCGGCAGGCTTTGTGCCTGCGGCTCGGCGGGAATTGGCGGAGCAAGCGAGTCGGTCGTTATCGATGTCGGTGTTGCCGGTGTCGGCTGCTGAAATGTCGCGGCAGGACCGGGAATCACCTGCGTGAGTGTTTCGCTGCTGGATTGCGCGGGCAATGGCGGCTGCTGTGGTGTCGGCGATGATGAGTATTGGATCTCCTCCGGTTGCGGCACAGGGGCGGCGAACTGCGGCTGCTGCGAAGAGGCACTTGCGGCAGGAACGGTTTCCTGCGTGAAGGTGGCCGGCTGTGTTTCAGTTTGTGCTGCGGTGGCGTTCAACTGTTCTTCCTGCAACGCCATCAACTGGGCATCGCGGCGGCCGACCTCGGCGGTCAACTGGATGAACCCGTCGTAGTTGGCTTTGATTTCCTCGTAACGTGCAAGTGATGCGAGCCGCAGATCGATTTGGCTCGCCAGCGCCGGATGCGAAGCCGACTTCTGCAAATCAACGTAACCGTGTCGCAGCTCAGAAAAGTTCCACTCGCCAGTCTCGTGCTGGATGATCGTGCGAAATGCCGTGTCCAATTGCTGCAGTCGGGTTCGGTCGCGAAGGACCTCCTCGGAAATCGGTCCGCTGCGTCGAATGGCATTCTCGTTGATCGACCGACGGATCGGCCGCTCGATGAATTCTCCTGTGGAATTGCGATCATCCGGCTGACGTTTGAGCACCGGTCCGTCATAGTCGTTCGATCGGGAAGGAACGCCGGCGGCTGGCTGCCGTTGTCGGTGGTCTCTCGCATGTGAGGGAATGCTGTAGGGATCGTTGTCGCGTTGACGGCGGGCGTTTTGGCCGACTGGCGTGACCGCCTGTCCGGGGATCCAACGCCACTCGCCCTTGGGCGGCGTGATTTTCAACATGCGGATCGGACCGCTTTGAGTGCGAACAACCTGCTCGCCAATGATTTCAACCCGGCTACCCTTGGAGAGCCGCGATTGAAAGACGTCGCGCGAGTCGTCCAGTGAACTGCCGACACGGACGACGACGTTGTTGTCGGTCAACACGCCGCGGCGACGGCTGACGTGCTCGACGGCATCGGCGCGAATCCAACTGAAACTGCCCGCTGGTGGGGAAATCATATACCACCCGCCCGGATCGTGGCGGTGGACGATTACATGTTCGCTTTGGCTCATTCGACTGGTGGCATAGTACTTCTTGCCCGGCCCACTATGTACGAACACGCTGTCGGCATCGACGACCGCTTCGTAGGGGAATTTGCGGGTTTGGTCTGCATTGGCATTGGCAGCAACGCCCAGCAACAACAGTCCGGCGACGAACAGGCGCATCGTAAAATCCTCCTGCGAAGCATCACCAGCTGCGCAGGTGGTTTCGAGCACACGAAACCAGACCGGCAGCCGACGACATTCGACCGTGCGAATTGGCAATGGGTGAGATTGGTAGCGGTGGAGACTGTGGAGAGAGGTCAGAGCGGAATTAATAGCGGAATCGCAAATTCGACTCAAGAGGAGTTTCAGAAATGCCGAGAGGGGCGCGCACCGCAGGCGTATTCGCTCGCATTTTCATCGCCGCAAAGCCCACGGGCCACCGCCCGTGGGACACCAACCTGCATTATTTCCCGCGAATCGCCCACAGGGCGTCGTAGCTCCGCAGGTACAGTGTGCCGCCGGAGATGGCCGGCGACGCGGCCAACGATTCTTCGAGATCGTTCTGCGCCACGAGTTTGAACTCGCGTCCTACCTTAACAACCGACACGATGCCGTCGCGCGATGTGAGGTAAATGTGTCCGTCGGCATACACGGGTGATCCGCGATGCCGATTGCGATGCGTCCGCGATTCGTAAAGCTGTTTTCCGGTTTTGGCTTCCAGGCAGTGCAGGTTTCCGTTCGCCATGCACAAATAGGCCAAGCCTTTGTGAATCAACGGCGTCGGTACGTCGGGAGTTTGTGGAAGGGTCCACAACAGTGTTTTGCCGGCGGCCACATGATTGCCTTTCAGGTTGCCGGGAATGGCAAATGTCGGGTATTTCTTGGCCGTCGGAACGATGATCATGCCTTCGTGCGCGACGGGTGAAGAAACGAACCGCAGCGTGCGGTGGTAGCCGCGATTGGGATCGTCCTGTGGGTTCAATCCGCCCAACCGCCAGATTTCCGTTCCGTCGCTGAGGCGATGCCCAATGGTGTAATCGGCCCCGTGCGTAATCAAATATCGTTGTTTGCCATCATCGTAGATGACTGGCGACGCATAGGAGTGTTCGTTTTCGTTGGTGGCGGCGGTCACTCGATCCTGCTTCCAGATTTCGTCGCCGGTCAACGCATCGATAGCGACAACCAGTGCCTCTTGCGTTTCGGCTTTTCCGTCGCCGTGAATCAACTGCAGGAACAGCCGTCCGTCATCGAGCACCGGCGTCGAAGACATGCCGAAGGCGATGTTGAATCGGCCGTATCGCTTTTGCAGATCGAGTTTCCAGACCTGTTTGCCGTCCACGGTGTAGCAGCCCATGTCGCCGGTCGACATTGTCGCCCACACGTGTTTGCCGTCGGTTGTTGGCGATGGCGAGGCCATGTTGCCTTCGTCGTTGCGGACGGTGCGATTGCCCGTACCAACCACTTGCCGCCATAGCTGCTTGCCCTTGGTGCTGACGCACAGCAGGACGAGATCGTTTCCGTCAACCGATGTGAGAAAGATGCGTTCGCCCCAAACTGCCGGCGTTGCCCCTGCCGAACCGGGAAGTTTCAGTCGCCAGGCAACATTCTTCGTGCGGCTCCATTCGGTGGCGATGTTTTTCTCGGTCGAAATGCCGTTGCCGGCCGGTCCGCGCCATTGCCACCAATTGTCGGCCTGCACGGCAGCTTGCGAGATGAGCAAAACGAGGCATCCGAAAACGGCCGCCGACAACTTCAACGAAAATCTTGCCATGGAATTTGCACCCTGTTGCATGAAAGTACGCAGACACATCAACATCTGCCGTTCAGTTTGACGAACGACAACAACGACGTCAACAATCAGGCCGCCGTCAGATGACCAGAAACACGGTTAGCAGCGACGCGACGCGTTTGCGTTTTTCGTACCAACTGCCACAGGTGGGTTGGCTTTCATCAGTCATGCGATTCCCTGTGGAACTTGGGAACAAGCTGAACCCGGACGCATCCAGTACTTTGACGCATCCAATGAAGGTTGACGCATCCAATCTGCAACACGTCATTCCCGCGCAGGCGGGAATCCAGTCGGCTCGCGGAAGAGCATGCCGTGCGTGTTGGAGCGACGTGGGTGTGTCGCAGGTCGTGTTGCGTTAGTTGCCGGCTCGCTGGATTCCCGCCTGCGCGGGAATGACCTTACTGCTGGCTGCCCGCCTGCGCGGGAATGACGGCTCGCGCCGTTGTTGTGGCACAGTCTTCTGACCCGTCGTTGTGGCACGGTCTACTGACTGTGCCACCGTTGTGGTCGCAGGTCTCGTGAAACTCACTGTAGGTCTGTGGTGCGGCTGAGTGCGGCGTCGGAAGACCCGCGCACAATAAGGTGGAAACCCGAAGGAGTGTTGCAGGTTCCATCAATCCGACACCAAATGCTCCAACGCTACCGGACCTTCGTAACTTCCATCCTGCTTCGACCGGTAAACAAGCTCGGCCGACGTGTCCAGACAGGTCAGCCATCCGTCGCCGTACACCCAGGTGTCGATGCAGATCCAGCCATCGAAAACCAACGGCTTCCCGGATCGTTGCGACGTGTGCCCGCAGATGACCGTTCGACCGGAATCATGCGGTGGTTCGTCACCTTGCAGTCGTTCCCACCGCAAACACTCCCGTGTCTGTAAATCAGGTGGTACACCGGAATCGAGGGTGGCATGAACGAAAATCTCAGTCTCCGTTTCCCAGTAGTTCAATCCCGAGGCGAGAAAGTCGAAATGTTCCGGCAGCACATCGGCGAAACTGCCTCCATACGATGCCAGCGTCTCTTCTCCCCCAAACGTTAACCACTCGCGCATCCACTCACCCGTGTGGTACGCCTTGAGCATCATCTCCTCGTGATTGCCCAGGATGAATTTCAGTTCGCAGGTCTTGCATAATTCCAATAGCAGATCGATTGCGCGTCTGGTGTCCGGACCGCGATCAACAACATCACCCAGTACGACGACGGTGTCGTCTGCGACCGGTTGGACGTTCTGCAGCAACGTTTCCAACGCAAAGTCGCAACCGTGAATGTCGCCGATGGCTAATGTGCGTCCGGGCATGAATCGAACCGTCGCTGGAGTAATTAGCCCGTCGTGAATACACGGCGGGCCAGCGCACAATTATCAAAAGGGGGCGTCCGTACTTGCCTAGCAACTGAACTTTGCGTGCTGCCGCCGGTGTGTTCACCGGGGGCTAAGTTGCGATCGTCAATACGGTCGTTGGTTGACGCGGCCTTGAACGCGGCCGGGCAAACCCATGATTCGCAGGAAGCCTTCGGCATCGTCCTGATTGTACGAGCCGCCTCCTTCCATACTCGCCACTTCGGCATCGTATAGACTGTTGGGACTGGTGCGGCTCTGTACGGAAATGTTGCCCTTGTACAAGCCGAGCGTGACTTCACCGGTGACCGGCCGTTGCGCTTCGCGGTTGAATGCCAGCAGCGCGTCCATCTTCGGGTTGTACCAGAAACCGTAATAAACCATTTCCGCAACTTCCGGTGACATCCGATCGCGCAGGTGCAGCAGGTCGCGGTCGATTGTTAATTGTTCCATCGCCAAGTGGGCGTCGTATAGTATCGTCATTCCCGGCGCTTCGTACACGCCGCGGCTTTTCATGCCGACGAATCGATTCTCGACCATGTCGATGCGGCCGACGCCGTTGCGTCCGCCGATGTCGTTCAATTCCTGCACCATTTCCAGCGCGGATCGTTTCTGTCCGTTCAAACTGACCGGCACACCCGACTCGAACCCGATTGTGACAACTTCGGTTTCGTCCGGCGCTGCCTGCGGCGAGACGCCCATACCGAATTCGACGATCTCGACGCCGTTAACGGTGAGGTCTTCCAACTGACCCGCTTCATAACTGATGTGCAGACAATTTTCGTCGGAACTGTACGGTTGGGCGACGGTCGCTTTGACCGGAATGCCTTTTTATTCGCAGTAGGCGATCATCTCAGTTCGCCCGGGGAACTTCTCGCGGAAGCGGGGGATTCGCCACGGCGCGATCATTTCTACCGTCGGCTCCAGTGCCTCGGCGGCGAGTTGAAAGCGGCATTGGTCGTTTCCTTTGCCGGTCGCCCCATGTGCGTAGGCAACCGCGTTGACTTCACGGGCCACCTGCAGGCAGGCTTTGGAAATCAACGGCCGCGCGATCGACGTTCCCAACAGGTAAATCGATTCGTACTTTGCCTGCCATTGCAGCACCGGGAAGGCAAAGTCGCGGCAGAGTTCTTCCTGCACATCGACAATACGCGAGGAAACCGCCCCGTTGTCCTCGGCCTTTTTCATAATGGCCGCCCGGTCTTCGCACGGCTGCCCCAAATCGACGTACACGCAATGCACGTCGTATCCTTCATCCTGCAGCCAGCCCAGAATAACCGATGTATCCAGTCCGCCGCTGTACGCTAAAACAACCCCGTGAGGTGCCACGATTTGCCGCCTTTACAAAAGAGTCGAGAGTCGAGTGTCTAGAGTCGAGAGAAATTATAGCAGCGCGACCGTGTCACGATAACCAGCCCGACGAGCAAATTTTACCCGGTTAGCCGCGACGCGAAGCCTTTGCGCAGCGGAGCGCTCGCGCGAACGCCCCATCATCGCATTCCCCGCACCGATCTGTATACTTTGAAAATTGCCAATATCCCACACTACGGAGAACCCCCATGCCCGCCTCGAAAGCCGAACTTCTTGCCCGCGATCTCTCTCACCTCATTCATCCGCTGCACAATCGCCAGGCGCACGAGCAGAATTCGCATATCTGGGTGAAGGGCGAAGGGGCCGTGATGACTGACGCCGACGGTGGCGAGTACATCGACGGGCTTTCGGGGCTGTGGAACGTCGTCGCCGGGCATGGGCGAAAAGAACTCGGTGCAGCCGCAGCGAGCCAAATGGACACGCTGGGATATTGCTCGGGCTATGCCGGCAGCTCGAACGAGCCGGCCATCGCGCTGGCCGAACGCATCGCCGGCATGACGTATCCCTCGATCAACCGCTTCTTCTTTACATCCGGCGGCGGCGAATCGAGCGAGTCGAACTTCAAGACCGCCCGTTATTACTGGCGTCTCAAAGGCCAACCCGAAAAAACGAAGGTCATCTCGCTCGATTGGGGTTATCACGGCGTCACATTGGCGGCGATGAGCGCGACCGGCATCAAGGGTTATTGGCCCATGTTCGAGCCGCGCGTGCCGGGCTTCCTTCATATTCCGTCGCATTACCCGTACCGCTACGAAGCCCCGGCCGGTGAAAGTCCCGGTGTTGCGGCCGCCAATGAGTTGGAGAAAGCGATTCTCCGGGAAGGGGCCGACACGGTTGGCATGTTCCTGGCCGAACCGGTGCAGGGAGCGGGCGGCGTGATTGTCCCGCCCGACGATTATTGGCCCCGCATCCGGGAGATCTGCACAAAATACGACGTGCTGATGGTTGCCGACGAAGTCATCACCGGGTTCGGCCGCACCGGAAAAATGTTCGGCCTGACGCACTGGGGCGTCGAGCCGGACATGATCCAATACGCCAAGGCGATCACCTCGGGATACTTCCCGCTGGGCGGCATCGGCGTGAACGACGACGTTGCCGCCGTCCTCGACAGCGGCGATTCCGTCTGGATGCACGCTTACACCTACAGCGCCCACCCGGTCGGCTGCGCCGTCGCGTTGGCAAACCTCGACATCATCGAGAAAGAAGATTTCCCCGCCCAAGCTGCCGAGAAGGGAACCCGCCTGCTCGATGGCCTGAAGAACGCATTAGCCGACCACAAGAACGTCGGCGACGTTCGCGGCTTGGGAATGATGTGCGCCGTCGAAATTGTCAAAGACAAATCAACGAAAGAAGAATTCGCGCCGGAAGAAAAGATCGGCGCCAAAATCCACCAAGCCGCCCAACAACGCGGCCTCTTCAGCCGCCTGCGCGGCGACGTCTACTGTCTGGCCCCGCCAATTGTGACAACGGACGCGCAGATTGATCAGATTGTTGATGCGTTGCGCGGTGCGGTTGAAGAGGTAACAGGCGGTTGACCACTCTGTACGCTTGGCCTCGCAGCGATCCCAAGCTCAACGATTCCTGCACACCGCTGCTCAGAACGGTATAATTTGGTGACGTCAGAAAACACGTCCGATCCCAAAAGCGAGAAGAACCATGCAAACAGTCAAGATCGTCGTGTGGCAGGAAGAGGATGTGTGGATCGGCTATTTGCAGGAGTATCCCGATTATCGAACGCAGGGGGATAGCCGGGATGATCTGGAAGAGCACCTAAAGGATCTTCATGCCGATCTGTCAGCGGGGCTGATTCAGGGGGCGCGAAAGGTTGAGGATCTGACCGTCTCATGAAGCGGGCCGATCTCATCAGGACCGTCGAAGGTTTCGGCTGTGTTTTGGTTCGGCACGGCGGGAAGCACGACTGGTACCGCAATCCAGCGACCGGCGTCTCGCAGCCCGTGCCACGTCACCGCGAGATCAAGAAGAATCTCGCACGACACATCATCCGCATGCTGAGCAATATTGAAGACTGACTAACTACTCACACGTCGCAGCAGGACATCCCTCAATTCACCGGAACCTGTAACGGTCAGGCAACTTGCGCAGTCCGAGCCGCCGCTTGCCCCTTGACGATGTTATCTCCGTCGGTCACAATAACCGATAAAGAACTACCTACCTTTTGCAGAATCTCGTGAGTGTTGTCGCCTTTCACAATGCGGCTTGCACTCCGTTGACCCGCCTTGCAGTGAGCGTCCGATGAATTTCTTCGGGCGTGCATCGACAATCAGGATTGGGAAACGATGGGCCGAAGGATTTCTTACATGAGGCCGCGAATTGCATGGTCTGCCTGTTGGGCGGTCGTGGCGTTGCTGGTTCCCGGTTTGGTGGTGGGTGCCGATGACGTGCCGTTGCATCAGCAGATCGATTCGCACATCGTCGCCAAGACGCCGGAGTTCGAGAAGATCGCTGCACCATTGGCGGCTGATGACGAATTTCTGCGGCGGGTTTCACTCGATCTCACCGGTACCATTCCCACACGCGAGCAGGCACTGCAATTCCTCGAAGATACCGACCCCGGCAAGCGGCAAAAACTGATCGAACAACTGCTTGCCAGTCCCGAATACGCGCGGCACATGCAGCAGACGTTCGATGTGATTCTGATGCGTCGTCTGCCTGCCAAAAACGTCTCGGCGGCCGAATGGCAAACTTTTCTGCAAAAGTCGTTCGCCGAGAACAAACCGTGGAATCAACTGGTCGCTGAGATTCTCAGTGCCGACGGCACCGATCCCAAAAATCGCGGACCGGCCCGCTTTTATCTCGACCGCAACGGCGAAACCAATTCCATCACCCAGGACATCGCCCGGGTGTTTCTCGGCCGCAATCTCGAATGCGCCCAATGCCACGATCACCCCGAAGTCGACGACTACCTGCAATCGCACTACTACGGAATCTCCGCCTTTCTGGTTCGTAGTTACAACTTCAAAGATCCCAAGCTGAAGAAAGTCGTGTTCGCCGAGAAGGCCGACGGCGAAGTCAAATTCAAATCGGTGTTTGCCGACTCCAAGAAAGACAGCACGACTCCGCCCCGTGTGATCGACGGCCAACCGATTCCCGATCCGGCGATGAAGAAAGAGGAACTGTACATCGTTAAGCCGGCGAAGAATGTTCGTCCGGTCCCCAAGTACAGCCGTCGTGGTTTGATTGACGAGGCAATCGGCTCGGCTGAGAACCGCCGCTTCGCACGCACCGCGGTGAACCGCTTCTGGGCAATGTTTATGGGCCGCGGTTTGGTGCATCCGATCGATTTTGACCACAGCAAAAACCCCCCGTCGCACCCGGAACTGCTGGATCATCTGACCGACGAATTCATCGCGCACAAATTCGACGTGCGGTGGTTGTTGGGTGAGTTGACACTGTCGAACACCTACCAGCGATCAAGCCGCCGCGAACCGGCGGCAATTGCAGCGGCTGTCGAAGTCCCGGAAGCGGCCTTCGCGCAGGCGATTATGAAACCGCTTTTGCCAACGCAACTGGCGGCAGCCATTCTTCAGGCGACCGGCGAGGCCGACGTTCAAAGGAAGTCGCTCGGTAAGAAACTAACCGAAGCAGCACTGCATCAGCGGCTGACCGGTTTGAGCAACATCATCGTAAAACTGTTTGCCGATCCCGCCGGCGAGTTGCCCCGCGATTTTGATTCTCGCGTCAATCAGGTTTTGTTTCTCTCCAACGATCCCAGGTCCACAGGTCTCGTTAATCAAAAAGCAGGAAATCTCGTTGATCGGGCGGCAAAGTTGCCGACCGACAATCCGGCCGCAATCGCAGATGAGTTGTTCCTCAGTGCCTTCTCACGGCGGCCAACAGAGGAAGAGACAAAAGAAGTGGAACAATATCTGACGGGTCTGACTGACAAGAAACGAATCGAAGCATTGCAGGAACTCACATGGGCGTTCATCACGTCCGCCGAATTCCGCTTCAACCACTGACTGGCGAGCGGGGGGTGTAAACCCCCTGGTAACGTCGAAGTTCAACAGGCAGCAGAATCACATACGGAGATCAAACCATGAAACGCCAATCCGCTTGCAATTCAGCAGAACACGTCTCCCGCCGCTCGTTTCTCCAGGGAGCCGGCGGAGCACTCGGCACGCTTGGATTCGGCGGCATGGTTCACGCGCAAGCCGCGAAGGAACTCGAACGCAAACAAAAGCAGGTCGTCGTCTTCTGGTTGTCGGGCGGCGTCAGCCAGTTGGAAACTTGGGATCCGAAACCCAATACCGACAACGGTGGCCCGTTCAACACCATCGAAACGTCGGCACCGGGCGTCCACATTTGCGAGTTGCTGCCGCACACCGCCAAGCAAATGCATCATCTGGCGTTGGTCCGCGGCGTGAACACGAAGGAAAACAACCACGGCAAGGGCGCCTACATCATGCAGACCGGACATCGGCAAACGCCGGGGTTCGATTTTCCCTACCTCGGTTCGGCCTTCTCATCGCTGCTGAGTCCTCCAGATAGTCCGCTGCCCGGATACATTTGTGTGGGTCGGGGCGGAGGTGCAAAGGAAGCATCGTTTCTCGGTCCTCGACATGTGCCGTTGACATTGGCCGAAGGCAAGCCGCCGTCGAATCTCAACCGGCATGCTTCGCTCTCCGCAGAAGGTGATCTTCGCCGTCGTCGGATTCGCAAAAGCCTCAGCGACCGTTTTGCTCGCGGTCGTCGGCAGGCCGAAACCGAAGTCTACAATTCGTCGTTCGATCAGGCGGCCAATCTGATGGGCCGCAAAGACATCTTCGACTTCAGCACTTTCAGCGACGCGGAAGTTGCCAAGTATGGCAAGCACCCATTCGGCCGACAATGTCTGATGGCGCGAAAACTCGTGGAAAGCGGCGTGACGTTTACCAAGGTGACGCATTCCAACTACGATTCGCATTCGGAAAATTTCAACTTCCACATCGAGCAACTCGGCGAATTCGACAAGCCGTTCGCCACGTTCGTTTCCGACATCTACGACCGCGGATTGCTCGAACACACGTTGATTATTGTGATGTGCGAATTCGGCCGCACGCCGCGAATCAATCAGCGGCTCGGCCGCGATCATTGGGGAACCGCCTGGTCGGTCGCGCTTGGTGGCGCCGGTGTGCAGGGTGGTGCTGTCTCCGGCAAAACAAACGCCAACGGCACGAAGGTCATCGACCGAGAAGTCAATGGCGGCCACCTGTTCCACACATATTACCGAGCGGTCGGTCTCGATCCGACCGAACCGTTTTACTTCCGCGATCGCCCCTTTGCAAAAGCCACCGACGACACCGAACCAATCAAGGAAATCCTTGCTTGACGTCTGTCAGATTGTCCACGTGGCCAACAAAGCCCACGGGCCGCTGCCCGTGGGGTCGAAACGCATTTCGGTCAACGAGCCAACTATGATCAATCGCAACACGCTGTCAATGGCGGCCATCTGCACCGCAATCTTCGCAAGCGCGACTGCCGCTGCCGATCCGCCGTCAAAGCCGGTATTGGCCAAAAAAGCTGTCGTCGCGCCAATGCCGCGCACTGCCGCCAATCCCGCAGCGGTGAAATCGTCGGCCGACTCGGCTGCGGCATTGTTTGCTCGTCGTGATCTCGTGCGGCTAAGTGAATTGGCCGACACGTTGTTAGGCAAAGTCGATATTGCGTCGAAGCAGACGGCTTCCGCCAAACAGAAACTCGAACAGGCCAAGGCGGTACAGGCCGCTGCCGCAAAAGCGATCGCCGATACCAACGCCGCTCTGAAGCAGGCAATGGCTAAGAAGACGGCGGCCGATAAAGCGCTCGCCACTGTAAAACAAGCGCTCGATGTCGCAAATCAGAAAGCCACCGAGACAGCCAAACAGGCCAAGGATGCCGCCGGCAATGAGGCGAAGACCCCATCCACGCCAGATGCCGAGGCTCAGAAGAAACAAGCCCAGGAAGTCAAACAGCAGGCCGATGCCGACAACGCCGCTGCACAGAAGGCCGTCGCCGCTGCCAAACAGCAATTCGAGACATCAACTGCCGCTGCAAAAGCAGCCGCGCAGCAAGTCACAGAAACGACTGCCCGGACGAAGAAAGCAACGGCCGGTAAGACGGCGGCCGACAAACAGGTCGCCGTAGCCACAGCAGCATTGAAGCCGTTAACCGCTGCGGAAGCCGCTGCTGACGTGGCGGCCAAGCCCGTCGTGCGCAAGTTTATTGCGACGGTAGAACGGTTGACTCTCTACGAGAAGGCGGTCCCTAAAGCCGATCCAAAACTGGTGCGGCTTGTCGAAACCTACAAACACACCCGCCCGGTTCTCTCCTGCCGCATCAGCCTCGACGGTGAGAACCTGTTTTTCGGAGCGCAGGATAATCAACTGCATCGCGCGGATCTGGTGACCGGAGCCACCGCCGAATTGGCAGGACACCGCAGTTGGATTCGACGCTTCGCTTTTCATCCCGATGGCCGCCGCCTGTTAACCGGCGCGTATGAAGGCCAGTTGATCTGGTGGAACGCGGGTGATGAGAAACCGACACCGCTGAAGAATGTTGACGCGCACAAAGGATTCGTCCGGGCCGTTGCCGTCAGTCCCGATGGGCGTTTTGTTGCAACCGGCGGCAACGACAACATGGTTCGCATCTGGTCGTCCGACGATGGGAAACTGGTGGCCGAACTGTCCGGCCACGCCCGACACGTTTACAACGTGGCCTTTCATCCCAACGGCACGCACCTCGTTTCCGGAGATTTGATGGGTGTGCTGAAACAATGGGAAGTCGGAACGTGGAAGCACGTCCGTGATTTCGATTGCAGTGTGCTGACCAAGTATGACAAGACGTTCAAGGCCGATTGCGGCGGCATTCGCGGTCTGGACTTCAGCCCCGGTGGTGAGTCGCTGGTTGTTTCCGGAATCAGTGGCGTTACCAACGCCTTTGCCGGCGTGGGAATTCCAACCGCCGTTCTATTCGACTGGAAAACCGGCAAGCGGCTGAATGTCTTTAAGCCGGCCAAGAATTTCCGCGGTGCCTGTTGGGGCGTGCGGTTTCATCCGTCGGGCGATTTTATCATTGGTGCCGGTGGCGGTTCCGGCGGCGCTATGTGGTTCTGGAAGCCGGGACAGGATAAATCGTTCTTCGATTTTAAACTTCCCAACGTCGCCTACGACGTCGCGCTGCATCCCGATGGCTTACGGGTCGCCGCCGCGTTCTATGACAAGACCGTCCGCATTTACAATCTCGGACCAAAAACTGAATCAGAACAACAAGCAGCCGCAGCCGCAGCCAAGAAAAAGAAGAAGTAGGTTGCTTCAAAACAAAACCGAACACCGCCTGCGGTTTAGCGAACCCCCATGACGCATAAAAACAATAACGCAATCTGTCCCGGCCCCATCAATCGCCGCAGTTGGCTGAAAATTGGCGGCCTGAGTCTCGGTGCGCTGGCGAGTGGACTGCCGCCTAACCTCGCGCAGCTGCTCGCTGCCGAAGAACAGGGCGGGGCGGCGAACGACGACTTCTCCGTCATCCTCTTCTGGGCCAACGGCGGCCCGAGTCACATCGACCTGTTCGATTTGAAGCCCGAAGCGCCGGCCGAGTACCGTGGGCCGTTTCGTCCCATCCAGACGACGGTGCCGGGCATGGAAATTACCGAACTGTTGCCGCAAATCTCGCAGCTAGGTGAGAAGTTCACACTGCTGCGCAGTCTGCATCACGAGCGGGCCGAGCATTCCGGTGGATCGCATCGTTTTCTCAGCGGTTATCCCTCCATCGCGGCCAACCTCAAGCGCAGCGAGTACCCGACGATTGGTTCGATTGTCGCAAAGCAGCTCGGCGCATCCGCCGGTGGCGTTCCGTTGTTCATGGGCAACACGCCGCTGTACGGTGGCGGGCCGGCATATCTCGGCCCGGCTTTTGAAGCCTACATGCCCAATCCCAACCCAAGTTCGGCCAGCGGTGCCAACACCTACAATCCAAAGGCGATCTACAAACTTCCCGGCACTGGCGATAATCTCACAATCACTCCAGAGGGGATCGTCTCGCTGAACCGCAGGCAGGGTCTGCTCAAAACGCTCGATTTGCTGCCCGGTTCCATCGACTCATCGGGAATGATGTCGGCGATGGATTCGTTCCAGCAGCGGGCCGTCGCCATGCTCTCCAGCACCCGCACACGCGATGCATTTGACCTCGATTTGGAAGGCGAAACCACCCGGCGGCGTTATGGCGATACGCATTGGGGCAAGAGTTTGCTCACCTGCCGTCGTCTGGTGGAAGCAGGTGTGCGGTTCGTGCAGTGTCAGGCCACGTTCCGACTGAAGAAGGAAACAGGCCGCACCAGCAACTGGGACGACCACTCGGTCAACTCCCACATCTTCAACGCCTACCGCGAAAAATTGCCATCGTTCGATCAATCGGTCTCGGCATTGGTCGAAGATATTTACGCACGCGGACTCAACAAACGCGTGCTGTTCATCTTTTGTGGTGAGTTCGGTCGCACGCCGCGCATCCGTAATCAGGATGTCAGCAATCGTCCGGGCCGCGACCACTGGCCGCGGGCGATGAGCATCTTTCTGGCCGGCGGCGGATTGAAAATGGGGCAGGTCATCGGCGCGACTAACTCGAAGGCGGAAGAACCAGTCGAGCGGATTATGGACAGCAATTGTTTGCTCGCGACGCTGTATCACCGTTTCGGCATCGACACTCACCACGCCTTCCACAACCGCGCAGGACGCCCCGTTCCCATTCTCAGCAGCGGCGAACCGATCCCGGAACTGCTCTAATCAGCGCGGGAATCCCGTTCAATTTCCCGCCGTTCAAGGCAAGCTCTCCCGCCCAGCTCGTAATCGCGGCAAACCTGCGGTCGCCATTCATAATGCCGACAGCACCGCCGCTCGGCGTCGTACCACAAGCAACTCTCCTGCGGCTCCTGCCCGCGAAACAGCCCGCCAAACGCCGCATCAATTTCCGCTGCCAACTCCGCCGGCAACCCCTCCGGCCGAAACGGATGCCCCGCCATCGTTTCGTGACTCGACGTGTACCACAAAACCGGCGACCCGATTCCTTCGCAGCAAAGGCCGCAATCGTTGCACGATTCGGGCGATAGCACGTTCAAATCTACAACCATCGACAAAAATCCCAGCCACCGTTTGCGGTTTAGCGAACCCCATCGGCGGCAATCTTCTCATAAACCCGCAGGGCCTGTCGATACTCTTCCAGCTCATCCGGCCGCAATGTGTCCTTGCTGCGAACAAGTTCTTCTTTCATTCGTCCAATCAGATATTCAATCGCTGCCCGGCGCGGATGCAGTGGTTTGTCTGGGACGTCGAAATGCACCGGGGCAGTGTGTGCGAAGCGTTCGCGGCCGTTCGGTCGCTGTTCGTAACAACGGACTGCCACCCACGAGGTTCCATCCAACGGCACTTTCACGTCGAACGTCGTGCGGTAGCCGCCGGCTTTGGTTTTGGCGCTTTGCGGTTTGACGGACTGGACCACTTCGCCGTTCTTCACAATTTCAAGTCGTGACAGTGGAAAACCACTCTCGGCCGTTCCCGTCACGCGACAAGTTTTGTTTTCCTTCGCCTTCTTCCCGCCGAAGTGATGTCCCGGCGGTTTGCCGTTGAAATGGGCGAACAACATCGGCCCTGTCGTCACAAAACTGCGGCCCGCGTTCAGCCCGCGCATCCAGTCTTCATAGTTGAACCCGTCTTCCAGTTGCACGTAAACGCGGCCGAATCCGAGTGGTACCGGATGCACGCCCGACGCCGTCCCCGCCGTCGGCCGCATGTGGAAACCACAATCGAGCAGCGTGTAATACGTCTGGAATCCAAAGTCGACCCACTCCCGTTCGCTGAAGCCGTTCTTCGGGTCGGCGAGTTTGAAGTCACGTGGTTTCGTGCCAGCCACAAACCCACGGAAGTGAAAGTTCGTCCGCCAGACGTGGTTGTTCGAAAGTTCAAACAGGTCAACGTTCATCACCGGCACCAGCATCATCGACCACGGCCAGGAGTGCTTATCCAGTTCGAGCAGGCCACCTTGTCGGCGGGCTTCGGCGGCAATCGGACCAACCGGTGGAGCACCCAGCTTGAACGGCTTTTTGTGATTGAGAATAAACACGGCTCCCAGCGTGTGCCGTTTGCCGTTGATGGTGAAAATTTCGTATTCGGTGTTCAACGGGTAGATGACGTGCGTCTTGTCAACTTCGATCAACCGCGCCGGCAATTTGTCGTCGCTGTTCTTATTTCCGCCGGTTGGCGGCGTGTAACCTTTCGTCACCCAATGCGTCAGCGGCAGCGCAACATTCAGGTCTTCAGCCGTCTGCGCGTTCGGCAACTCTGCCACCGACCGATGCACGTGCGTGTCGCCCGAAAACCAGCCACGACTTGCCAAGTTGATCCATCGCCGTAACTTAATCGAAACATCCACCGGTTCATCGCCCATCTCTACCGTTCTGGTGACTGGCAGATATTCTTTGCCGCGTTCAATGGTGAGTCTGTATTTGCCCGGCGTGAGATCGGCCGTAAAGGGATGCGCGGAAACCGTTGTGTGAATCTCGATACTGTCGGTTCCTCGCTGCTTGTTGTACTCGACCGCCGACCCCTTGGGTGAAGTCGAGCGAACGTGCAACAAGCTGCCGTCGGCCGATTGGAGATAAACGCGGACCGGCAGCACGCGTTGCGTGGCCGAGTCGGTCACCTTGACGGTCAACGCCGTCTCGGCCGATAACTCTCCGGCCGCAAAAAGCAGCGGCAAGGCAATTGTCATGATGAAGCAACAGAATCGGACCATCGGTGGCTCCCGCTGTGTTTCTCGGCCGTGCGAAAAATAAACCCGGCTTCAATCACTTGAAGCCGGGTCAAGAATATCGTCATCTCCAGGAATTCGCTACTTCTTCACCGTCCCACCGGCGGCGACGATTTTCGCTTGCGCATCTGCAAGCTGCTTCGCCGCGGCGGCCGATGCTTTTGTTGCTGCATCGGCCTTGGCCTTGGCTGCTGCTGCGGCCTTCGCAGCTGCATCGTATGCCTTCTTTGTTGCGTCAGCCTGTTTCTTGGCTGCCGCTGCCGCCGTCGCCGCTGCTGCTGCTTTCTTGGCTTCGGCGTCGGACGCCTTCTTGGCCGCTGCTGCTGCCGTTGCTGCGGCGGCCGACTTCTTCGTTTCAGCATCGGCTGCGGTCTTGCTGGCGGCCGCCTTCGGCTTCAACGCTTCGGCTTCTTTCGTCGCTGCGGCCAATGCAATCACTCGTGCCTCTTCCTTCTTCTTATCTGCCACGAGGTCGGGAATAATCTGCAAACCGGTCAGCGCTTTCTGAGTTTTTGCAACGCCGGCAATTGTCACTTTCGACTGCCAGATATACAGCTTCTTCAGTTTCTTCAGCCCAACCAGTTGGTCCAGTCCGGCATCGGTGACTTGGGTCCCGTACAGATTCAGGTACTCGAGATTCGCCAGTCCTTTCAGGTGGACAAGCCCTGCATCGGTGATTGCCGTCTTCTCCAGATGCAATCGCGTCAGCGCCGACAGGTCTTTCAGTTGTGCGAGATCGGCATCGGTAATCGCCGTGCCACGCAGATTCAGCAGCGTCAGCGAGCCTTTCAGATCCTTCAGCGGCGCGAGGTGCGTTCCGGTGACTTTGCCGTCGGCCAGGTGATAGGCCACTTCCAGTCGCTTGTCGCTTTGGGCAACGTCGAGCACGTGGCCGCCCAATTGCCGAACGGCGGCGATAGCCTTTTCTTCGGCCGCGGTTCGCTTTTCTGCCTTGTCCTGGGCGTTGGCCTGCATCAGCCCGCCTAAAAACATTGGCAACATAGCCAGCACGATGAACTTACGCATTCCTGATTCCTCCCGACTCGTCTGAGTGACCGAATGAGTGAAAAGTTGAAGAAAGGACGATCCGGCGATTTAGGTGTTCTCGCGGGATTGGTCGTTTTACGGGTTATTTGCTGGAATTCAATTCTAACACGACAGACAGGGCAAGGGAGGTAATCAAGAAGATTTTGTCGGTTTTCGTGGCGGGGCTCCTATTTTTCTTTGCGAATCTCCGCGCTCCTTCGCATCGTTGCGTTGAAAACAAACCACGTCATCTGTGCCACAATGGTCTCGCTCGGAGTGGGGGTTTTCGCTATGCTTCGGCCAATTCGAGCGGGTGGACTCTCACCACCCATATCTCGAAAGACCATTCGGTCGTACAGCAATCGCGCCTCGATGACCCGCCGATCTCTCTCACATTCAAAAACCCTGCTGCGGTAACGATATGGTTCTGCCATTGGACGAAAATCCGTCGTCTGGCTGGGCATCGCGTTTCCGTTGGTGAAATTGCGCCGAACAAATGGCTTCCCACCAACTTTCACAACCTCGAGACACATTCATTCACGTGATCGGCCGGTCGTTGCTTGCGGCCGTCGAATCGGTGGGGAATCTCACTTTGTTCGCGCTGCAACTGGTGGTTTGGATTGGACGTGGATTGCCCAAGCGGTCGGTGTTGTTGCCGTCGATGTACAACATCGGCGTACTCAGTTTGCCGGTGGTGATGATCACCGGCGGATTTATCGGCATGGTGCTCGCCGTTCAGGCATACGACCAGTTTCGGCTGATGCATCTGGAAACGCGACTCGGTGCGGTGATCAACGTTTCGTTGGTGAAAGAACTCGGGCCGGTGCTGGCGGCGACGATGCTTGCCGGCCGTGTTGGTAGCCGGATGGCCGCCGAACTGGGAACCATGCGCGTAACCGAGCAGATCGACGCGTTGACAGCGTTGGGAGCCAATCCCATTCACTACCTGGTTGTGCCGCGATTCCTCGCCTGTTTTCTTCTCATCCCGCTATTAACCGCCGTTGCGGACTGCATGGGGATTGTGGGCGGTTGGTTTATCAGCACACAGGTTCTGGGCATCAACAGCTTCCATTATTGGCATCATGCCGAAACGTATGTGACGGCATTCGACGTTCTCAGCGGATTGTTCAAGAGTGTCTTTTTCGGAGCATCGATCGCGTTGGTTGCCTGTCATCGCGGCTTCCACTGCGGAGCCGGTGCCGAGGGTGTCGGCCGGGCAGCGACGGAATCGTTTGTCTTGTCGTTTGTTGCAATTCTGGTGCTCGACTTTTTCCTCGGCGTCTTTCTCAACGCGGTCTACTACACCGTTTGGCCCGCTTCGGTTCCCCTGCTTTGAATGTGAGTTACGCGACACCGCGCGGGTGCCACTGGCGTGTCACCAGTGCATTGCGGTGAATGTGTGTTGTGAAAAAAGACTAGCAGCCAAACCCATGCCCACCCCGCCCGAAACCAACAACCCGCCCTCCATCGCGTTGAAACACGTGTGGAAGAAGTTTGAAACGCAGCCAGTGCTGCGCGATATCTCCATCGAGGTCGAGCCGAACGAGACATTGGCGTTAATTGGCGAGAGTGGCTGTGGAAAGAGCGTGACGATGAAACTGATGATGTCGCTGCTCGAACCAAGCCGCGGCGAAGTCTTCTGGTCGGGTCGGCCGGTCAAGAGTCGCAGCGATGCGGAACTCACGCGCGAACGTCTGCAATTTGGGTACCTGTTTCAGGGGGCAGCATTATTCGACAGCCTGACGGTGTACGAAAACGTCGCCTTCGCCCTCAAACAGAACACAAGAATGCCGGAAGAACGCATTCGCGAAATTGTTTACGAGCGGCTGAAAGAGGTGGGGCTGACTGAATCAATTTGCAGCCGCAAACCGGCGGAACTCTCCGGCGGCATGAAAAAACGTGTCGGATTGGCGCGGGCACTGGCCCTCTCGCCCGATGTGATGCTGTACGATGAGCCGACCACCGGGCTGGATCCCATTATGAGCGATGTGATCAACGAGTTGATATTGCAGACCCGCGCGCGTCGGCCGGTCACCAGCATCGTGGTCACTCATGACATGCGAACGGTGGAGAAAGTCGCCGACCGGGTCATCATGTTCTACCCGCTCTCGCGGCTCAAGAATGACGAACCACAGATCGTATTTTCAGGAACCTATGAAGAAGCCCTGGCATCGACAGACCCTCGCGTCACTACGTTTGTTCGCGGCCAGGCCGGCGAACGCATTCAGGAAATGGCACTCAGTTTGTGACGAGACAAGAGACAAGAAACAAAGTTTGCATCGAGACGTGTTTTTTCTCACCACTTCTTTGGTCGATGGTTGTTAGAGGTTTGAACCGCAATGACTGAGCGTCAACTTCAATTTCGTGTCGGCATGTTCTCCATCGTGGCGGTTGCGTTAACCGGCGTAATGGTTTTCAAGTTTGGCGCTTTGAAGTCGTTGTTGGAACCGCAATATACAATCGCGATTCACTTCGAATCCGCCCCCGGACTCTACCCGTCGACGCCCGTCAGAAAAAGCGGGATCGCAATCGGCTCCGTGCAGGAGGTGACGTTCGACGACCAACGCGGTGGAGTCACGGCCATTGTCCAGATTAAGGAACACTATCGTTTGCGGGCCGACGCGCAGCCGTTGCTCACCCGCAGTTTGCTCGGCGATGCCGCCATCGAATTCACGCCGGGCAGAAGCCGGCGGGTCATTCAACCGGGGGCGACGATTGAAGGCGCCAGTCCCGAAGGGCCGATGGAGATCGTCCGTCGGCTGGAAGGCAAGTTGAACGGAACGCTCGACTCATTTGACTCGACCAGCCGCGAGTGGGAACGCGTTGGGAAGAACATCAACAACCTCGTCGAGACGAATCGAGGGAACCTCGACGACGTCGTCGAACGTGCGGCCGAGTCGCTGGAGCAGTTCACGTTGACGATGAAGACGGCCAACCAGACATTGGCGAATGCCAACAAGATTGTCGGTGATCCGCAGAATCAGGAAAACCTGCGAAAGACACTGGCGGCGATGCCGAAAATGATCGAAGAGACGCACCAGACGATTTCGGCAGTGAAATCGGCGGTCGAGACGGCTGATGAGAACCTCGAAAACCTGAAGGACGTGACCGGCCCGCTTGCCAAACGCAGCGCATCCATCGTCACCAAACTTGATGGCACCATGTCGAATCTCGAATCACTGTCCGGCGAGTTGAACCAGTTCGCTCACCTGGTGAACGACGGCGACGGAACGATTAAGAAACTCGCCGGCGATCCGGAACTGTACGAGAACATGAATCGCTCGGCAGCCTCGCTGGCAATTCTGCTGAAGAATCTGCAGCCGGTGGTCAAAGACCTGAGAATCTTCAGCGACAAGGTGGCACGGCATCCGGAACTAATCGGCGTGAGCGGAGCGATTAAGGGGAGTTCGGGAATCAAAGAACCGCCATCCGAGACTCCGCTGCGGCAAAGTCGTCGTGGCGGATCAACGACCGGCTTTCCACGGTGACCTGATTCGCTTACTGACCGTCGCGGGTTTCCCGACGCAGGTCATTCGCGCGATCGATCAACTCCTGCGTCCCCACAATCACCTGCGGCTTGAGTGGGTAGGTGAAATTGTGCCGATTGGTCACTTTGAACGGCAGCAGATTGTCGGAGAAGAAATCGAGCGGCACAACCTGGTACCAGGGCGTTTTGACCCGCTGCATACTGGTGACCGTTTCGTAGCCATCTTTAATCAGCGTAATTTCCCGCGTTCCGTAATACGTGAAATCGATTTGCGCCGGCGTGTAACCTTTTTCCTCGCCGTCGATCAGCACCAGAGCGCCCGGGGGATCGGAGTTGATCGTCATGCGGCGGTGGACTGAGCCACAACCGCTCAGCCCTGCGACCAGCACGAGAGCAAGCAGGGCGATGAGCGAACGACCGCCTGTGGCGACATTCCAAGGGGAAGCGGGCATAGATCGAATGACCGTCTGTGCGACAACGACATGGCACGAAAGCAAGAGGCAAGGAATTGGCCAATCACGATCCGTGTCGAGGGGGTCCAACGCGGGGCGGGATTGTATCGGCAGCTTATTGGAACGCCAAGAGCAAATTCACGCCCCCCATTTGCGTAAATTGCCTCATCGCCGCTCTTTTGTTCTGCGAGATGGGCTGATTCCTTTGCCCATTGTTTTCAACACGAGTATGATGAAACGATGGAGTTCAAGTCCCGCCTCCGCCGAGCAACGTAAACCGTTAACTCAATCATTCTCGATTCAGGTGTGTTGATGCGCTGGGAGCAAGTAATCAAATACGGCTCGCTCAGCGATATCGGTTTTCGTCGCCAGAATAATGAGGACGCTGCGATTGTTCAGCTTTGTGCTGACCCCGAAATCTGGCAGCAGCACGGACACGTCTTGCTCGTCGCCGATGGTATGGGGGGACACGCGGCAGGCGAACTTGCCAGCAAACTTGCCGCCGACACATTGCCTCAAACGTTCTTCAAGTCGCGCGATAAAGACGTTCAGTCCGCTCTCAAAGAGGCGATCGAAGTCACCAATAAAACCATCAACGACCGTGGAACGCAGAACAAAGACTTTCAGCGAATGGGGACCACGTGCGCGTCGCTGGTGCTCGGTCCCGATGGTGCAACAATCGGCCACGTGGGTGACAGCCGTGTTTACCGCGTTCGCGGCGACCGGATTGATCAACTGACGTTCGATCACAGCCTGCAGTGGGAGTTATTGCGCGAGAACAAAGTGAGCCGCGAGGAGATTCTGCTCCGCGAACCCAGGCACGTCATCACACGTTCGCTGGGACCCGAACCAGTCGTCAAAGTGGATATTGAAGGGCCGTTTGAGGTGTTGCCCGATGACGTGTTCGTGCTGTGTACCGATGGCCTGACAGGTCATCTCAACGATGCGGAAATTGGAACAATTGCCCGCGAATTACCACCCGAGGAGGCTTGTCGGCTGATGGTGAACCTCGCCAACCTGCGGGGCGGATCGGATAACATTACGGTTGTGGTCGCTCGGGTGGGTGATGTCCCGGATGAAGTGCTCATGGGTGATGAGCAACAGCAGCGGGTGATGGAGCAGAAGCGAGGCTGGTTGTGGCTTGCGGGATTCTGGGCCATCGCCGTGCTGTTCGTCCTAGGCGTGGTCTTGTTGCTGTTTCGGCATCAGTCGGAGGGGATTGCATCAATAGCCGCCAGCGCAGTCGTTCTTTCAATAATGATGTTCGTCTTTTTTCGCCGACTGCGGACGCCGTCCATTTCGATCTCTTCGGCTGAGACGGTTTTGTGGAGTCCGTACGCCACGGCTTCAGCACGTCTTACCAAGAAATTCCTGGGGCATCTCGCCGCCGTTGAGGCGGAGTTGCAGCGGACCGCCTCGGCTGAGAGTTGGGTGATCGACTGGAGTCGTCACGAAAATGTCTACACGCAGGCCAAGACCGCATACGCGGCCCGCGATTTTCCCCTCTCCTTCACGCACTATGCAAGAGCCGTCGATACGCTGATGGTGGGGCTGCACGAGTGCCGCAAACAAATGCATCGCGAAGCCAAGTGGGGCAAATCCAAGAACGGCGAATGACGCTCGTCTGATTCTTTGTTGTTGGTGTCATCGCGTTCCGGGGAAGTCGTTTCTTCAAGGCTCCTTGTTCGGTATTCAGGAGCCCCGTTCTCGCTGTCTCAAGGCGCGGGGTTGTCACTGCGACCGGGCAGGTGATACACTTTTCCCGCTTCCGTCGGAGACGGAAAAACCGCTGCCGCGATGTGGCCACGATAGGGAGATCGACCACCGTGCTATTCACCCGCACCATTCGGCGGAAAATGGTCTTCGGACTTTCATTGGTGCTGGTGATGCTGGTGACGCTGTCGCTCAGTGCCATCTCCGGCCTGTTGTCTTACCGCGAAACGGTCCGTGGGCTGACACTGAAGATCGACCGCGTTCCGCGACGTTCCGATCTCACCGCCGCATTCGGACTGCTGTACGATCCGCTGTTGCGCACAGCGCCTCAGTATCGGGGGCAGGAGTTTAAGCGCCAAATGAAGACCGTGGAGCGGGAAGTCCAGATTTTTACAGGAAAACTCGATGATCTACCACCCGCACCGGGTGTTCGTGACCAGCGGCCGATCACATACCAACTGCTGGCCCAGGTTGGGCTGAGGCTCGAGAAGTTGAAGGAGATCGGGGCAGATCTCAACGACGAAAAACAGGTCGCCGCCACTACCGAACGCATGCTCCGCGAATTGGGGTACTTGCAGCTTCTCGCCCACCGTATGCCCGATTCGCAACTCGGTTTGAAGCAGACATTGCTGGCTGCACGCAGCGCATATCACACCCGCTTTGTCTGGGTGGGCGGGACCAGCGCCCTTGTGGCGATCCTGTTTTTTAGCTTGGTGAGTTACGGATACACGGGGATTTTCTCCCCGTTGTCGAGATTGCATCAAGGGGCGTCACGCGTCGCTCAAGGCGATTTCGACTATCGTCTCGATCTGCAAACCAACGATGAAATGGCCGAATTGGCCGAATCGTTCAATCGCATGACCGACCGCTTTCAGCAGACCAACTGCGATCTTGACCGACAAGTTCGAGAACGCACGAAACAACTGCTTCGCTCGGAACGATTGGCGGGGATTGGACTGTTGGCGGCCGGAGTCGGCCACGAAATCAACAATCCGCTGTCAGCAATCGCCATGGCGACCGAGTCGATTCAGTATCGCTGGCAAGAACTGTGCGCCGATGCAGATCCGGCTGAAGTGGAGAATGTCAAAGAATATCTGGAAATGATTCACAGCGAGGCCTTCCGCTGCCGCGAAATTACTGCTCGTCTGCTTGATTTTGCCCGCGGTGACGACGGTGTTCGTTCGTCCAACAACTTAACGCAGATAATTTCCGACGTGTTGCTGATGGTGCGGCCGATGAGTCAGTTTCAGGACCGCCACATTGAGTTTTCTCACACAGAGGCTTGTATGGCAGAAGTCAACGCGTCGGAGATCAAGCAGGTTGTGCTGAATCTTGTCGCCAATTCACTGGAAGCGATGCAAAGCGGGGGGACGCTCAATATCGATGTCACCGAGCAGGTCGATCACGCAATCTTGACCTTCCAGGATGACGGTTGCGGAATGACGCCAGAGGTGATTGAAAACATCTTTGAGCCATTTTTTACGCGACGCCAGGACGGCCGCGGTACCGGGTTGGGAATGGCCATCAGTCATCGAATTATCAGCGATCACGGAGGGACGGTCGAAGTCACCAGCGACGGTCCCGGTTGCGGCAGCACCTTTCGCTTGCACATTCCCCGAAGCGTCCCTCATTCCCAGGCGGCCGCTTGAACCGGAGCGTTTCAGGCACTGCCAGGGCCTCCCATTTTGAGGGCATCCCGTCAAAACGAGACGCTGAGAGTGTTCGTTTTGCATGCCATCGAAATTCTCTTCGGGAATCCAATTGCCAGAGATTGTAAATTCTGTTATCAACCGGATCCCTTCAGCAGTGCTGCTGATTTTTACAACAATGATTCGCCGCAACCAGCTTCATGCCATCTTGTTACACGATTTTTCTCTGATAATCTCGATTGCCGACAGCCCATAGGATCCAGCGGACAAGGACGTCTGCGTTTCGACCAGGGAGTGGTTCTGTTGAGTTCACCAACACAGCACAGTCTTCAGGTTTTGTTCGTCGATGATAATACGGTCATTCGCAAGGTCATGCAGGCCGAGTTGCCTAGGATGGGCCACAAGGTTGTCATCTGTGAAGACGGACAGGCGGCCCTTGATGCGGTCAAGAAACAGACCTTCGACGTGGCAATCGTTGATCTGAAAATGCCCGGCCTGAGCGGTTGGGACGTGTTCGATCATCTGAAAGAAGTCTCCCCCGAGACGGAAGTGATTATCAGCACCGGCCACGGCAGCATGGACGAGGCGATCCAGGCGCTTCGCAAGGGGGCGTACGACTTCCTGCCCAAGCCTTGCCAGCTGTTTGAAATTGCCAACGTGCTACAGCGCGTTGGCGAAAAGCGGGCTTTGACAAACAAGGCACTCGCACTGGAGAGCCGGCTGCAGGCCGTCGAAGGCTCCCCTGACCTTGTTGGCGACGGGCCGGCAATGTCTCGTGTTAAGACAATGATCGACAAGGTTGCTCCGACCGATGCGGCCGTGATTGTTCTGGGTGAAACCGGCACGGGGAAAGAGCTTGTCGCGCGGCGAATTCACGATCAAAGTTCTCGGGCCAACGCGCCGTTTGTTGCGGTCAATTGCGGTGCGCTGCCGGAGAATCTCGTTGAGAGCGAATTCTTTGGACACCGCAAAGGAGCGTTCACGGGAGCCGAAACTGCTCGCAAGGGGCTGTTTGAAGTTGCACACGGTGGAACCCTGTTTCTCGATGAGCTTGGGGAACTCAACAAGACGATGCAGGTTAAGCTGCTGAGATTTCTGGAATCTGGAGAGGTTCGCCGGGTTGGCGAGAACGAACCATTTCACGTTGATGTTCGCATTGTCTCTGCAACCAATCGCGATCTGCAGCAAATGGTCAACGAGGAGACATTTCGTGAAGACCTGTTTTATCGGGTCAACACGTTTGAAATCCATCTGCCGCCTCTGCGCGAACGAAAAGAGGACATTCCGGAGTTGTCGAGATTCCTCATTGCCCGCCATTTGAAGCGGTGTGATGTGCCTGAGGATATTCTCGCGGCCGACACGGTCGAACTTCTGCTGAGTCACGACTGGACCGGCAATGTGCGCGAGCTGGCCAACGCGTTGGAACACGCCGCCATACTTTCCGGTGGTGGCACGATTGCTCCGGACGATTTGCCCAGCAGCCTCAGTCGTCGGCAGGGCGAATCACGCGGAAGCTTTTCGATTGCGGGCCGATCAAAGCCGCGTACGCTGCGGGAAATCGAGATGGAGTACATCTACCACGTGCTCGACCGTCACGATGGTGACAAGCCACAAGCTGCCGCTGAACTCGCGATCGCGTTGAAAACGCTGTACAACAAGCTCAATCAGGATCAGGCGAGATTGGCTGCCGGTTAGCAGGCGTTTCCCGCCTGTTTTATTCGCTGCAGCCAGCGTTCTGAAGGTTCCCGCCATTTGGTGAGGGGTACCTCGCGAAGTGCCACCTCACCCCAACCCTCTCCCGTGGGGAGAGGGTGTTGTTGGGCCAGCTTTAGTATTTGCGGACGACACCGGTGACGACGCCGAGTACTTCCACGTCGTTCGAGTAAATCGGGCGCATGTTGGAGTTGGCCGGTACGAGCTTGTACCGATTCTTTTCGCGGTAGAATCGCTTGAGCGTTGCTTCTTGCTTGTCGACCAAGGCGACAACGATTTCGCCGTCGCGAGCCGTTTCCTGCTTGCGAACGACCACGTAGTCACCGTCGGCGATTTGATCATCGATCATCGATTCGCCTTTGACTTTCAGGCAGAACTGCCCACCGTCGCCGAACAGTTCTGCAAAATCGACCTCTTCGGTCTGCTCTTCAGCGAGAACCGGAACACCGGCAGCAATTTGGCCGGCCAACGGAAGGCTGGTCGAGCCGCGCAGCGGTTCGGTCAACTGGATCGCTCGCGACATGTGCGATTCGCGTGTGATCAGTCCTTTCTTCTCCAGTGCCTTCAGGTGACACATGACACCGTTGGGCGAGCGAATGCCGAACTGGTTGCCAATTTCGCGAACCGTGGGACCATATCCACGGTTCACAATCTTGTCTTTCAGGAACTCGTAGATCTCACGCTGACGAGCGGTGAGCGGGGGCTTGGCGTTTTCAACCTTCATGATGAACTCCAATAGCTTGAGATGGCTTGAGTGTGGTGCTGGGAAACTGAGGGTTGAGCAAGTTGAACTTGGACAATTGTCAGTGTTCAGGATCCCAGCCTATCGGTGGGAACATGTCACCCAGCCTCCCGCAAGTTGATTGAACAACAGGCGTTCAATAAGGAATACAACTTTCAGACTCGAGAGAAATGCTAATATACGACTGTCTAGAATACAAGCCTGAAGACCGCATTTGTTCATGGTTCGTCAGGAATTGTCGAAAAAAATGATGTTTTCCATAAAACATGCGTCGCAAAAAAAACACCGGCAACCAAATGGCTGCCGGTGAGGGTGATTTCAATTTGTGAGAGTGAGATCGCAGGGGTTGAGCCGCTGTCGTTACGACAGACTCAGGGCCGGGCCGACGTTACCTTCTCTTTAGTAATTTGCCAACTTCCTGTTCCAGTTCGTCGGAACCCAGCAACGTGTTAACCACCACTCCATCGGCGTCAATCAGCCAGTAAAGTGGGATATCTCGCACACCATAGTATTGCACGATCGGGTTCATCCAGTTGCGGCGATTCTTTTCAGGCCAGAAAATTGTGGGCTGCTGAATTGCGTTTGCGTCAATGAACCGCTCGGCCGCGGCTTGGTCGTCGTCGAGATTGACGCCAAGGACGGTGACACGCGATTTTCCCCATTTTGCGGCCAGCGACAACAGCCCAGGGAGTTGCTCGACAGACCGGCGGGAATGTGAAGCCCAGAAGGCAACAACAACAATTCGACCGCGAAAGTCGTCGATGCGGGTATAGCCCCCGTCGATGGTAGGGCCGGCAAAGCTTTCGAGGCGTTCTCCGTCTAATTTCAGGCGGCGGAGAACGGCCGTTGCCTGTTTCCCCTGTGGTGTCTTGGGGAAGTCTTTGTTCAGAAGCGTGTAGCAGTTGACGGCTTCATTGCGGATGTGGTGCAGTTCGCAGCTGCGGCCTGCCGCGTCGAGCAATTGAATCGCTCGTTCGTTCTCCTGGGGGAAATTCTCCGCGAAGAGGCGGGCCTGCCGCGAAAATTCAACCAGCCAGCGTGGTTCTTCAGCAGCGAAACGGTCGGCGCTGATGTTTGCAAAGCGAGCACGAACAAAGGCGGCTTCGGCTGCCGCTTTGGATTTTGGGTCTCGGTCATAGAGTGATTCCGCATCGTCGTACAGTTCTTGCACATGCTTCTGTTCGGATTCCGATTGGATCGCTCCGGCCTGTAATGCGAGTTCGAGCCGAGATTCCAGCAGGTGTCCAACAGCAGTATTGAACAGGTCTTCGCTGGCGGGATCGGAATGGGTTAATGCGATCGCTTCTTGTGCGCGCTCGATGATTCGCTCGTTTTTCCAGCGGCGATTGCTGCTGAGCCTTGCCGGATCATCGGTATCGGGAGCTGGGCGGACGCGGAGACGGGCAACCTCTGCGATCAGCCACTCCGGGCTACCTTTTTCAAGCTGGTTTGCGTCGTTAGTGGCTTGTTCACGCTTCCGAGCTGCAGGGATCGATACGGCGGGCAGCCCACGTCGGCCGCCTCCATCGTTTTCCTGCTGTGGGTCCAGCATCGAGGAACCGCTGCCAAATTCGGGCGCTCCGACATTTGCCCCGTCCTCGGAAGGCGACGAGTTGCCGCACCCGGCGAGAACCGGCAAGAGGAGCGAACCTACGACACAAGACAAAATCAATCGTTCACGGCTCATGATCTCTCCATCCTTTGAGAGCATCAGGCACTGACAACCAGCCACTCGAACAGACGTTCGCCCGGCCTCTTCCGTGAAGCGCCGGGGGGCAAACGGGCTGAGTTGTATGTCAAGTCGGCTATTAAGGGAAGACGAAGCGGCGGATTTTGCCGCTCTGTTAAGAAAAATACGTTACTCAATCCCACGGACCGCAGTCCGTGGGCTTTGGGAATGTCAGAGTTGATCCGACGACAGGACAAAGCCTTCCAGTGCGAAGAACTCCGGCAGTCCCAGTGCATTGAACGTGCGTGCGGTGTTTTTCGTTCGTTCTTCTGCCCTTAACCAGAATTCGCGCTGGTCGGTACCTGGAAACAGTGCGGCGTCCTTTTGCGATTCGTGCTTGAAGATTGCCATCTTCTTCCGCAGAGCCACCTCGGGGCTGAGCGGAACTACACGCTCGATCTCGTGCGGCTCGAACTCTTGCCACGCCCCGCGGTACAGCCAGACGTCGGGGTCAACCTGCTGTGCACGAACGATAGGGAGTGCCTCCAAGATTGCCTGAGCACACACGCGATGTGTGCCGTGCGGGTCGGAGAGGTCGCCGGCGACATAAATCTGACCGGGGTTCACCTTTTCCAGCAGGTCGGCAACAATTGCGACATCTTCGTCGCCGATGTCGTTCTTGGTCACCAGTCCCGTGCGGTAAAACGGCATGTCGAGAAAGTGCAGTTTTTCTCGCGGTACGCCGGCCGTTTCCGCCGCCGCCTGCGCTTCGGTTTCGCGAATCAATCCTT
The DNA here is from genome assembly GCA_018699955.1 of Planctomycetaceae bacterium. Classification (GTDB taxonomy): domain Bacteria; phylum Planctomycetota; class Planctomycetia; order Planctomycetales; family Planctomycetaceae; genus JABISG01. Next base: position 270,226 of record JABISG010000147.1, read on the forward strand.
TGATGTTCAACACCCGCTCAGAATCGGGTTCGCCGGGCGGTTTGTTCGCCATGTCGTTTCGCAGTTGCTGCTCGAGACTCTCGCCGGACTCGCTACAGAGGCCGAAAATCTCGTGGAATCGACTGACGTAATCCAGGTGGCGCAACGCATCGTGATCGAAGACGGCAATGTTGCCGCTGGTCATGTAGGCGATGTGAACGTCGTGGCCTTGTTCGGCCAAAGTGATGAGCGTGCCGCCCATCGAGATGACGTCGTCATCGGGATGCGGGCTGAACACGATGATTTTCTGCGGTGTGTCGCCACCCGGTTTCGTGCAGATGGTAGCCGAAAGTTCGTCGAACACGCGTTGGCGAATTGCGTCAATTGGACCGCGCTGGCGGATCAGGCTGTAGAGCGAATGCTCCATGAAATCGGCAGTCTCAAGCTTGAGCAACGGTTTTTCTGTCTGCTGAGAGAGCCATAGAACGGCTCGTTTTTCAGACTCCGCTGTCCAGTTCACGTTGTCGGCCAGCCAGGGTGTCTTCACTGCCGTCATTTCGGCGGCAGCGGCCTGATCGACCGCAAGAATGGCATTCGGGTGCGTTTGCAGGAAGCTTGCCGTGATCTCTTCGGTGACTTCCTCTTCGGCCGCCCGTCGGACGATTGGAGCCTTGTGTTCGCCGAGGGCGATCAGCATCACCTTTCGTGCAGACAACAAAGTTGAAATACCCATCGTAATGGCTTGCAGCGGCACGTTTTCTTCGCAGAAGAAGTCGCTTGCCGCATCCTGGCGGGTCACCGGGTCGAGCGTCACCAGCCGGGTCAAGCTGTTGCGAGATGTGCCTGGCTCGTTGAACCCAATGTGTCCCGTTCGGCCGATACCGAGAAGTTGCAGATCGATTCCGCCGGCACGTTCGATCTCTCGTTCGTACTCGTCGCAGTATTCGGTCATTTTCTCCAACGGCAAAGTTCCGTCGGGAATGTGAATATTCTCTTTGGGAATGTTCACGTGATCGAAAAACGTCTCGTGCATCCAGCGGTTGTAACTCTGAATGGCATTCGGCTCGATCGGCCAATACTCGTCGATGTTGAATGTGATGACGCGCGAGAAATCGAGGTCTTCCTCTTCGTGCAGTCGAATCAATTCTCGATAGACGCCGATGGGAGTCGATCCGGTGGGCAATCCGAGGACCGTCGGCAATCCGGCGGACGAGCGTTCGCGAATCAAACTTTCGACGACCAACGCAACGTGGCGGTCAACCTGGCGGGCGTTTTTAAACACCAGCGTTGGCACTTTGGTCAATCTCAGGAAACTTCCTGCGGGGGACGTCTGCGTTTTTTGAGCCGTTTCTGTAATCATCGCTTGTTGAAAATCCGTTAGAAGTTCGGTATTGCTGTTGTAGATTGACTCGTTGCGAAACGAATCCTCGTGCGATCGACATTGTCCAGCGCGCCGCGCGCATTAGTGGGAATTGATCGGCAAAGACGCCCAAACCCTTGCTTGCGCTGCGGGCTGGTGGCGCTGTTGATCTCGTTGCGGCAAATATCTACCTCTATCAAACCGGTCTACGCCGAGAATTACAATGGCCGATTCCACCCAATTGCCCCGAATTCTGGCGATTCACGCCCATCCTGACGATATTGAGTTCCAATGTGCAGGTGCGTTGGCTCGGTTGCGCGGGTTGGGGTGTCCTGTCACACTGATCACTATGACAGCCGGCGACTGCGGTAGCGCGGAACTTGGGCCGGATGAAATCGCGAAAATCCGTCGCGACGAAGCCCAAGCGGCGGCCGACTTGCTGGGCGCGGAGTACGATTGCCTCGGATTTCACGATTTGTCGATCATCGTCGATAACGACAGCCGCCGCCGGGTTACCGAAGCGGTGCGGCGGGTACGGCCCGATTTGATCATCACCGCGCCGCCGACCGACTACATGTGCGACCACGAAGCAACCAGCCGCCTCGTTCGCGACGCCTGTTTCACCGCTCCCATTCCCAACTACTCCACCGGTGCATCAGCGCCATCACCGCCCTGCGAACGCATTCCGCATCTGTTTTACGTCGATGCCATCGAAGGCACCGACTATTACGGAAACCCGGTCCAACCGGAGTTCATCGTTGATGTTTCTTCGACCTTCGACCTGAAGCGGCAAATGCTTGCATGCCACGACAGCCAACGCGCATGGCTTCGCAAGCAGCACGGCATCGACGAGTATCTGGATCGCAGTGAACGCTGGAGTGCATTGCGCGGCGAGGAAATTGGCGTGCGGTATGGCGAGGGTTTCACGCAGCACCGCGGCCATCCATATCCCGGAAACAATCTGTTGCTCGAACTGTTGAAGTCACCCGGTTAGCCGCGACGCGAAGCCTTTGCGCAGCGGAGCGCTCCGTTGCGTGGACTGCGCGTCGTGGCTAACCGCAATTTGCCTCGACATTTGACCGTGATTCCGTCAGAATGTCAGCCCGTCAAAAGCCCATTACCCACAGAAGAAAAGTTGAGGACACCGCAACCATGTCGGAACAGGAATCGGCCGGCACACCGCCTGAAGATGTCTACACTGAAGATGGTTCGACCGCGCCGGTTGCCGAGGGGACCGCGACGGCGGTTGCTTCGGTTGAGGAAAGCAAGCCGTTGTTCAGCGACGAGGAAATCAAGCAGTTCGACGCCGACGACACTGAGGTGGGCAGCGCGATAGGCAAGATGTTGTCTCTGTTTTTCCTTTACACCGTCCTCGCGATGAGTCTTGTTGCTTGGTGGACTTACAGTTCCACCCATTGACCCGGCGTACTCTCAGATTGTTGATGTCACGCCTGAAAGCCCTTGGGCTGCGGCCCGAGGGATCGAACGCCTAAAACTCGCCCGCCTGTGACGTCGGCCGAAAGGCGACAATTGTCAGGTCGTCGGGCTTGGACGGGTGGATTGAATTGGCGTCTCCGTTCCGCATTCGTTGGCCGGCGTCCTTCGCCAATCGTGCGACGGCGCGCTGCAATGGGCCGACGCGGACGCGATCAACGATTTCGTCAACCTGCAGGTTGTCCAGCAGACCATCGCTGGCGATCAGAAGCGTATCGCGGGCAGCCAGTTCGATTTCCGATCCGATTTCGATCCGCATTTCCGGCGTTCCAACCACATTGGAGACCAGGTGCCGGTCCTCGTGGTGAATCGCATCGACTTCGTCGAGCAGGCCCGATTCCACCGCGAATCCAATCGGCGAATGCGAGATGGTTTGCAGTTTGATCTTGCCGCGTTGTCCGATGATCAGAATGACCGTATCGCCAATGTGAAACGGCCGAACCGTTCGCTGGCGGAGTTCGACGATGGCGAGCGTTGTTGCTGCTCCTATGGCCATCTCACACAGTCGGCGGTTTCCCTCTTCAATGCCGTCGAGAATTCCAGTTCGTAGCGAGCCGTTCTCGCCGGTGCTATGCTCCAGCGCGGAATTCAGTGAATCGACGACTGTTTGCGACGCGAGTTCACCGCTGCGTAATCCGCCGAGACCGTCGGCGACAAGCAGGGCACCGGAGCGTTCATCGTTGAAGATGACGGCAGCCGCGTCTTCGTTCGGGGTTTCTTTTTCCGGGCTGCGCGTCGTGAAGACCGCAGCCGTCCCGCCAACGAAGCGGTGCAGATCAACCCCGTCCATGTCGCGACGGCAATACAAAGCCGACGTCTTCATTGCGAGTCCATTCATCGCTGGAAATCCATTTCCTCGACAAACAGCCACGCCAGGCGTCTTAGTTCCGCCGTGTCGTTCGTCGTCTCTTATTTGCTGCCCGCTGTCCCTTGCGTTTCAACGCCGAATGACGCAGCACCAATCCTTCGATCTCGTCAAACGTTTCCTGCAACTGGCCGCCATCGCGAAACCGCTTTCGCGGGTTCACGTCGATCGCCTTGCGAATCAATGCGATCAATCTCGGATGAACTTTGCCTTTTAGTCGCTCGTGGCCCGCCATCGGCCATTGGAATGGCCACTCGGGCAATTGTCCTGTAAACATTCGGTAAAGCACAAGGCCCAGCGAAAAGACATCGGAACGCAACGACGGTTTCCCCATCGCCTGTTCTGGTGCGATGTAACCGATTGTCCCCGAACCCGACGCCTTAACCGTGCGGTCGTAAGCGATCTTCGCAATGCCGAAATCAGTCAGTCGCACCCTGTTGTCTGCGAACAGGATAAAGTTTTCCGGCTTGATATCGCAATGGATAATGCGGTGCCGATGTGCATATGCGACCGCATCGACCATTTGCCGGGCGAAGGTGATCTTCGTTTCCAGCGACATTCGGTGGCGAAACCGTTCGTCCATCGCCTTGATGCCCAGCGGAAAAGCGATCACGAAGTGGTCGTCGATGAATGACGCATTTTTCAGTGGCAGAATGTTCGGGTGATCCAGGCTCGCGGTCAGGCGCACTTCCTGCCGAAACTCGCGGAGAACGTCACTATCGACGATGTCTGCATGCGGAATCTTCAGCGCGACGCGAATTCCCTCAATCGTATCCATCGCCTGGTAGACCGTCGCGAAGCCGCCGAAAGCCAGTTTTCGCTCGATCCGGTATTTTCCCAGCCGTTGGCGGGCGCGCAGACCTCGGGTTCTTGTGTGTTGAATGGACGGCATAAAGCAACCACAAAAGTTGTCGTTTCAAGGTGACTGGCGCAACCGTTCGCAATTCTTGCGACTTGTTGCCATCGGAATCAGCGATTGTACCGCCCGAACCGTAAACAGCAAACGCGAATTGGCAGACCGGGGTAGCGTGAGGAAAGGGGGCGATGAGATGGAGATGCAGGAATGAATGCTACAGAAAAATCTGTATGCAGAAATTTCTTCCCTCTCTTGCTCAATTTTTCCCTATTCCTAACTCCAACTCCCCTCTTTCAATCTTCGACTCGCAGAAACGGGGACTTGTGGGAAGTTTCCAGATTCAAGGCCGTTTCTTCACAGTCGAGCGACTGCAGTCGCTGTCTCGCCTGCTGCGCCCACGGTCCGCGGCTGTCGTATTGCAGGTACGCCTGCCAGTGGGTTACCGCTTGCTCATCGTCGCCGTTCTGGTGAAGTAACTCCGCTTTATGCAGGTGGGCATCGGGGTAGTCCGGATGCACGGTCAAGGCGATGTCGAGTGCCGCGAGTGCCGATTCGGCCTGATTCGCGTCGGCGAGCAGGCACCCCAGTTGCGTCCAGGCTTCAATGTATTCGTGATCCGCTTCGACCGCGGCATAATACCGCTCGATTGCACCGTCGCGATTGTCTTGACGAAACAGGACCTCCGCCAGAAAAAAGTTCGCCTCGGCATCGCCCGGGTGCTGCATGAGGAATAGTCGAAACGACTCAGTGGCCGCATCGAGATCGCCATCGTCCAGCAGCCGGCAACCTTCGATAAACCAGTCCGGTGGAGGCGACGCAACAAGCGGCACACGCGGTGGCAAATCGGCCAATTCAATCGACAGCGAGGCAGCGTCAGGATCTTCGTCGATGTCGGCAGCATCTGAATCGGTCGCTTCGAAGTCGAAGCATCGTTGCCCACTGGTCGATTCCACCAGTCCGTTGTCGTCACGATAAAGCAATTGCGAGCCGCGAGCGATCATGTCGAGCTGCGCCAGTGGAGAATCGACGTCCGACATCGTCGTTCGCAGTTTCTTCAGGCCGGCCTGAATCGCCTTTCGCGAAACACCTGCCGAAATCAACTCGGCAATCCGCCGCGCACAGGTCATCTCCTGGAAGTTGAAGTATGGCAGCCGATAAATGCGGCAGGCAGCGCGAACGAGACCGGCTCGCTCCCAGCTGCGAATGACGCCGACCGGCACATCGAGCAACTGCGACAACATGGCCGGCGTGTACAACCGGTGGACTTCGCGGCGGCTTTCTTCCAGCCCCAGCAAATGCAGCCACTCCGATTCCCGCAGAAACCGGATTTCCTGTCCCTGACGTCGATGTTCATCGGCTCGCAGCAGTTTTTGTGAAGGCCGACCGTCGGCTTCCAGCGGCCAGCCCTCTTCGCCAATGACGAGCATTGTCGTTTGACGGTTGACGTGTGTGGTCGGTCCGCCGCCATGCTCTTCGACCAGCTCAAACGCCTGTCGGTGGGTCATCGACGCGAGGATTCCGGTAAACGCCACGCATTCGCCCTGCAGGCAGGGAGAACCGGTTTCCAGATTGGGAATGTTGCGTTCGTCGCTTAACTCTGACATCGTCAACTCAACCCCGTCCGTGCGGCCGCAATCGGTTTTTGGAACACGGCTGACACGATTTTTACCATCATTTGACCGTTCTTCCGCCAGCATACCGACACCGCGTTCAATTGGGTAGCAATTCGGTATTGCGATCACTATAAGTTCGGTGCATTGCCAATCAACAGCCGTGGCGATTGTGCTGCGATCACCATTCAGGAATTCAAACTATGTCGTCGTTACAACAGTCCGATCCCGAGACGTGGGCCTCCATTCAGCGTGAAATCGGCCGTCAGAAGGACGGGTTGGAACTCATCGCGTCGGAAAACTACACCAGCGCTGCCGTCATCGAAGCGGCGGGGACGGTACTCACCAACAAGTATGCCGAAGGCTATCCGGGCCGACGGTATTACGGCGGTTGCGAGTTTGTCGATGAAGCTGAGACGCTGGCACGCAACCGGGTTTGCGAACTCTTCGGTGCCGAACACGCCAACGTGCAGCCGCACGCTGGTTCTCAGGCGAACATGGCCGTCTATTTCACCGAGTTGAAGCCCGGCGACACAATGCTGGCGATGGACCTCGCGCACGGTGGGCACCTGACGCACGGCATGCATCTGAATTTCTCCGGACAACTTTACAACGTCGTTCATTACGGAGTGCGAGAGTCCGATCACCGCATCGATTACGATCAGGCGGCCAGTCTGGCGCGCGAGCATAAGCCGAAGCTGATTGTCGCCGGCGCGAGCGCCTATCCACGCGAAATCGATCATGCCAAGTTTGCCGAGATCGCGCAAGACGTCGGCGCGAAACTCATGGTCGATATGGCACACTACGCTGGTCTGGTGGCGGGTGGCGTTCACAATAACCCCGTGCCGGTGGCCGATTATGTGACGTCAACATCGCACAAAACGCTCCGCGGGCCGCGCTCGGGTTTCGTGCTGACCAAAAATGAAAACGCCCGCGCCCTCGATCGCACCGTCTTTCCCGGCATGCAGGGCGGGCCGTTGATGCATATTGTGGCTGCCAAGGCGGTCTGTTTCCGTGAAGCCTTGCAGCCTGAGTTCAAGCAATACGCAGAGCAGGTTGTTGCCAACGCAAAGGTTCTCGCCGAAGTTCTAATTTCCGGCGGAGTCAATCTGGCCAGTGGCGGAACCGACAACCATCTGATGCTCGCCGACGTCACGACGATCGGCTTAACCGGAAAGATTGCCGAGGAAGCCCTCGATCGTGCGGGCATCACCGTCAACAAGAACATGATTCCCTACGATCAACGCAAGCCGCTCGATCCCAGCGGAATCCGCATCGGCACAGCCGCCCTCACAACTCGCGGCATGGGCGAAGATGACATGAAACGCGTCGGCGAATGGATTCTGCGCGTGCTGGCTGATGCAGCAGATGTCGATCTCGCCGAACGCGTGCGGCGGGAAATTCGCGACTTTGCTCAGAAATTTCTCGTTCCCGGTACCGAATGAGATCGGAGTCGGAATCACCCACCCAACCCGCATAATCTCCGCCTCGCCGAGAACGTAATCAGCGTTTTTTTCCGTGGGGACTGCGTGAAACACTGCGGATTCGCGTCAGGGAACTCCGATTGAGCGTATAGGGATAGCGAATTGCCTGCGGTGTTCACGGTGACTCAGTCGCCTCGCACGGCCTTCGTTCATTCCGACTGCGCAAGAGTGACAGCCATGGATTTCCTTCGCATGCGGGAGTTCGTCCGCACCGTCCGATCTGATTTTGATCGGCAACAAGTCAGCGAACTCCTCATGACGGTCGGCATCATCGGCATGAGTTTTGTGCTCGTCGGCCTGATGATTCTGCGGCTGTCCGGCGGTGCGCAACCGCTGGTAAAGCAGCCCAAGAAGAAGCAGGAACCGAAAGTGGTTGCTTCGAGTCACAACGAGGTCGAATTGGGACAATTCCAGGTCACCATGACGACGATGCAGCAACTAACGGCCGCTCCGGGAAAGTCCAATGTTCATATCCTGCAATTCGATGCTTCGGTGATGGTGCAGAATGGCGACCAGACGGAGCGCGTGGAAGATGTGTTCGGCCAGTATCGAGGTCGGCTGCACGCCACAATCGACACTGCCACACGCAGCGCCACCGACGAAGAGCTGAATGATCCCAACCTCGAAGTGTTTCGTGGGAAGATCCGGTCGAGAGTCAACAAACTCATTGGCGAAGACGTCGTCGATGAAGTGGTCGTCAGCGACTTTCGCTACTACCGCTTCTAGTCGAACTGGCGGATGCGGTGTCAGTTAACTTCCGCGTGTCGCATCGTTCGTCCATGCGGCGAGGGTTTCCAGCGGCACGATGGCGTTCATGCTGCCCGAGCGGAATCCTTCCAGATCGACGGTGACGGATCGAAACCCCAGCGACTTGAGCCGGTCGGTCACGCGTTGTCGCATCACCGGGTCCAACAGCAGCGGGACCTGATCGATGGGAACTTCAACGCGGGCCAAATCGTTGGCTTCGTGACGAACGCGCAATTCACGGATTCCCAGTTCATTGCGCAGAAACTGCTCGGCTTCATCGACGCGGCGGACTCGCTCGGGGGTTACCTCCACGCCGTAGGCAATGCGACTTGCCAGACAGGGGGCGGCCGGTTTATCCCAGACGGGAATCTCCCAAAAGCGGGCCAATTCCCGCACATCGGACTTGGTGAATTCGGCCTCGATGAGCGGACTGCGCACATCGTTTTCCCGCGCGGCCTGCATGCCGGGGCGATAATCGCCGAGGTCGTCAACATTCGCGCCGTTGACGATAACGTCCACATCGAGTTCGGCCGACAAGCCTGCCAGTTGCGTGTACAACTCGGTCTTGCAGAAATAGCAACGATCGTGAGCATTTTTGACGTAATCCGGACGCGTGAATTCCTCAGTATTGACGACACGGTGCCGAATACCGATCATCTCGGCCAGCCGTTCTGCCTCATCTCGTTCGCCGTCGGCCAAACTCAGGCTGTCGGCAGTGACGGCAACCGCCTTTTCGCCGCACGCAAGTTGAGCCGCCTTGGCGACGAGCGTACTATCGATGCCGGCAGAAAAGGCGACCGCCACCCGGCCATAGCCGGCCAACAGGCTCAGCAGCCGTTCCCGTTTTTGATCCAGCAATTCTGCGAGTTCCGGCATCGAAAACCGATTTAGAAAAAGGGGGGAAGACGTTTACATGGGGCAGCAACTTCGTAACACTTTGAGTATATGTCGAGCATTCCACGACAACAACGCGGGACACCGGCTCGTTGCGGTCGATTTTTGAGTAGCCCCAAATGTTGAAAAATGTCCCCAATTTTGACGATTCCAACGAACCGCATTCCGATTTCGTGGGTTAGACTTTCGGTGTGGCGCCTGCCAGACCGACTTCCTCGCAGGTGCTTCAGTGCATTGTCGGCGGCGTTTTCGGCAATTCGCCGGGGCGCCACAAGACGTGCCTTTTAATGACTTTTGATAGGTCATATACTAAAGATGTGGTTTTCAGCCGACTGGACACTTGGAATTGTGTTCACGTTGCTGAGCTTGGGCGAGTTTGCCTCGTCCCCCACCCCGCGGGCATAACATCATCACTCCTGGCCCAACTTCAGAAGGTTACGTTTCCATGAGAGCAACAATCCTGGTTCTCGCGGGGCTCGTTGGAGTCGCATCATTGACGGTGTCCGTCGTCCCAAGTCGCGCGGCCTTGACCTCCGCCCAACGAAAAGAGTTAGGCAAAGTCAATCGCGAGATTCGGAAGCTTTCGTCGCTGATCCGCCGTAAAAAATACGACGAAGCCGACAAGTCACTCTCGGCAATTGCGGCGACAGTTGAGAAACTTGCCAAAGGCAACGACAAGGATCGTGCCATTGTGCTGGTGAAACGACGGATCGAAATGCAGCGTGATCTTCTGGATCGAGCCAAGAGCGGCAAGAAGGGGCGGCCGGGCAAAGCAGCCGGCCCGGCGATCAGTTTCACAAAGCAAATTGCTCCCATTCTCAAGAACCGTTGCGGCAACTGTCACGTCAACCGCGCGAGCGGCCAATTGCAATTCGACACGTTTACGAAACTGGCCAAAGGCGGTCGAAGCGGCGTTCCCATCGTTCCCGGCAATCCCGCCAAGAGTCTGTTGTATCAGCGTCTGTTTGCCCAGGGAAATCGACGAATGCCGCGCGGTGCTGCCGCGCTTCCGGCTGCAGAAGCCATGCTCATTCAGCGTTGGATTGTACTCGGAGCACCGTTTGACGGCACCGACCGCAATGCACCAATTGGTCAGGCACCCGCCGCCGACAAGCCCGACACGCCAATTCCGACTGCAACGGGAAAAGAGACGGTCTCCTTCATCAAAGATGTGGCACCATTCGTCGTCAACTTGTGTGGACGATGTCACGGCGGCAACGATCCCCGCGGCGGACTTTCGCTCGTCACTTTCGAAGACATGATGAAAGGCGGCAACAGCGGCCGCGTTCTGCTGCCCGGAAATCTTGACGGCAGCATTTTGTGGCAGCGCGTCGGCACGCCTCAACCGGGCGACAAACGCATGCCGCAGGGACAGGCGCGAATCACAAGAACCAATCACACCAAATTGAAGACGTGGATTGAAGAAGGTTGCAAGCTGGACAAGGGCCTCGACCCCAAAGCTCCGTTGCGAAGGCTCGTCCCAACCGAAGCGGACCTGACGGCTGAGCGACTGGCGAAACTCACTCCGGAAGAGTTCGAGCAACATCGCCTCAAACGCAGTAACGATCAGTGGGACGCCGCATTCTCCAAAGACCGGCCACAGTACGTCGAAGGCAAGGAAGTCCTCGTCTACGGAAACGCCGGTGCCGAACGCATGCAGGTCGTCTACGGCTGGGCGGAAGAGCACGTCAAGCAGTTGCGGTCCATGTTTCGAGTGAAGGGGGATCGCGTCTGGAAAGGTCGGCTGACAATCTTTGTTATCAAGGACCGATTCGGCTATGAAGAATTCAACGTCGTCAATAACAACCGGCAGCAGATTCCGGCAGAGATGGTCGGCCATTCTCTCGTCAGCACGGCGATGGACGATGCTTACGTGGTCGTGCAGGATGTCGGAGATGACGTGACGGCGGAAAATGCCGGCATGAAGTTCAACGTCATCGATCACATCACCGGTGCATTTCTGAAGCGAGCCGGGGGTAACGTACCCGAATGGGTTGTGAGAGGAACCGGTGTCTATTTGGCAGCCAAACAGGATTCCGAGAACCTGCACGTCAAAGAAATGCGAACCCGCGTACCCGCCATGTTGGCTTCTTTGGCCAAACCAGACGACATTTTCAACGACGGCACCTTTTCGCCGTCCGCTGTTGGTGCCGTCGGCCATGCGTTGGTGGAATTCATGACAAAACAAGGCGGCATTCCCAAATTCGACGGCTTCGTCCGCTCGCTGCAGGGGGGCAACAATGTCACCGCAGCCATGAAGGCCACCTATCAGGCCGATCAAAAAGCCGTTGCGGGGGCCTTCATTCGTAGTTTCAAGAAATGATCTGCCGTGCCTTTACGGGGTGGTCAAGTCAAAGAGAATCAAGTTTCGCACGAGAAGGCTGTTTGGCCTTCTCGTGCGTTTTTTTATGCCATGACCAATTCGCCAGCCCGTGTGAAGTCGATACAGGAACGCTATAATTTCCGTCGTCACACCAAAGCCCACGGGCCGCGCCCCGTGGCGTCGATTGTTGTGAGATCGACCATTTGAGCAATAGGGTTCGTGAGGCAGTGTCGAAATGGCAGAAGTCGTGGTCATCGGAGGTGGAGTCGTCGGATTGGCGATCGCCTACGAGTTGGCAGGCAACGGGGTTAGCGTCCGCATTCTGGAACAAGGCGACTTCGGCCGCGAAGCCTCATGGGCGGGAGCCGGCATGTTACCTCCCGGAAATCCTGAGGGGGCAGCCACATCCCACGCGAAATTGAGGGCCGAAAGTCATCGACTCTGGCCGCTCTGGAGTCGTCAACTGCTTGAGACCACCGGTATCGATAACGGATTTCGCGAATGCGGTGGAATCGCCATCGATTTCGGCGACGAAACTGGAGGTCAGGGTGATGAGATCGCCGCCTGGAATGCCGAAGGCGTCCAGGTTGAATCGCTTTCTTCTGACCGGATGGCCGAACTGGAGCCGGCACTCAATCCCGATGTGTCCTCAGCCTATCGCCTGCCACAGTTGTGTCAGGTCCGCAATCCCCGTCACCTCAGAGCGCTTGTTGCCGGTTGCGCCGCCCGCGGCGTCGAAATGAACACCGGCAGCCCGGTCGTCGGTTTCGAGCGAAAGGGCGAACGTATTGTTGCCGCCCGAACTCCCGACTCGCTTCACAATGCCGACGCATTCTGCGTCGCCGCCGGCGCCTGGTCGAGCCGGCTGATGGACGTGATCGGAATCTCGATGGCCATCGAACCGATTCGCGGACAGATTGTCCTGCTGAAGACGCAGCCGCTCCCGTTTCGGCACATCATTGAAATCGGCCCGCGTTATCTCGTGCCGAGACCCGACGGCCGCATTCTCATCGGCTCGACCGAAGAACGGGCCGGCTTCAACAAAGTCAACACGGCTGCCGGTGTGACCGGCCTGTTGCAGTTGGCCACCCGCGTCGTTCCCTGCCTCAAAGACGCCACGGTGGAACGCTGTTGGTCGGGGCTGCGACCCAGTTCGGCCGATGGTTTACCCTACCTGGATCGCGTGCCGGAAACAGCGAACCTGTTCATTGCCGCCGGGCATTTTCGCTCCGGCTTGCAGATGTCACCAGCCACCGCTACGGTGATGCGGGAATTGATTCTGGGCGAAGAATCAAGCATCTCCTGCGAACCATTCGCCTGCACCCGTTGAACGTTGCAGGACGGTCTCGACACGAGGAACGCCGTGGCCAGCGAAAGAAAACGGATTGCCATCGTCGGTGCCGGCCCGATTGGTCTGGAAGCGGCTCTGTATGCCGTGCAGGCAGGATATGATGCGCAGGTTTACGAACGCGGAACGGTGGCGGCCAACGTCTCCCGCTGGGGTCACGTCAAACTGTTCAGCCCGTTCGGCATGAACGCATCGTCGTGGGGCCGCGAAGCACTCACAACAGGACCCGATGCGTGTGCTTTACCGACCGACGACGCCCTGCTGAGCGGTCGTCAATTCGCCCGGCAATACCTGCGACCGCTCAGCGAACTGCCGGCATTGGCCGGCCGCATTCACGAGCAAGTTCGCGTGGATTCGCTCGGGCGGTCACACCACTGGAAGGGCGATTTGATCGGCGATGCCGCGCGCGGCGACGATCCGTTCCGGTTGTTGCTCAGCGGCGATTACGGCGAGCGAACGCGGTTGGCCGATGTCGTTCTCGATTGCAGCGGTACGTTTGGAAATCACAATTGGGTTGGGGCCGGCGGTATGCCCTGCGTCGGCGAACGGCAGGCGCTGCTCGCAACGGACTATCTCCTACCCGATGTTGCAGGCGCAGATCGTGAGCGTTTCATCGGGAAGACAACGCTTGTTGTCGGCAGCGGTTACTCGGCGGCAACGGCCGTCGTCGCGCTGGCCGAATTGGCCGAAGCCGATCCGGCAACACGTGTTATCTGGGGGACTCGATCGAATCGCACGCCGCCAATCACGAGCATCGAAGGCGATTCGCTCGTCGAGCGCGCCCGGTTGTGCGATGCCGCCAACCAGCTGGCGATGGCTGAGGCCGGCCCCGTCGAATGGTTGCCGGGGCGATTAGTGAGACGAATTCAGCGGGAAGCACGCGAGCCAGATGCACGGCAAACGGTCTGCCTCGAATTGCACGACCGCCAGGAGAATGCAACCGTTGAAGAAGAATTGACTGTCGATCGCATCATCGCAAACGTCGGGTACCGTCCCGACCGTCGTCTCTACGAAGAGTTGCAGGTTCACGAGTGCTATGCTTCATCGGCGCCGATGAAACTGGCGGCCGCATTGTTGGGCGACACGTCGGCCGACTGCACCGTGCAGTCGAGCCACGGCCCACAGGCGCTGCAAAACCCTGAACCGGGACTGTTCATCCTCGGCGCGAAAAGTTATGGTCGCGACAGCCGTTTTCTAATCCAAATCGGCCTGCAACAAATCACCGACGCCTTCACCCTGATCGGTCCATAACCCTGATCGACAAAGCCCACGGGCCGCGCCCCGTGGGGTCCATTGGTTCGCATTCCCATGTCATCTCTTCCAACATCTGGCAACGTTCCCCACGTCGAACTGCGTTCGCTCGATGAACTGTGGTTTCAGGTTTCGGGTACGCTCTGCAATCTCGAGTGCACGCACTGTTTCATCAGTTGCAGCCCGCACAACGATTCGTTTAGTTATCTCTCGCTGGAAACTGTCGCGAAGTCACTGGAAGAATCGATTCGCTGGGGAGTCAAAGAATACTACTTCACCGGAGGCGAGCCGTTCCTCAATCGCGAAATCGTTCCCATTCTGGAGCGGACGCTCGAATACGGGCCGGTCACCGTGCTCACCAATGGCACCGTACTCAAAGCCGAATGGCTGAGTCGGCTGCGCGATGCGGAGCAGCGGGGCAGTTACTCGCTCGAATTCCGGGTTTCCATCGACGGACCAACACCCGCAACGAACGATCCCATCCGTGGCCCGCGAACATTCGAGCGGGCAATGAAGGGCGTGCGGTTACTCGTCGAGCACGGTTTTCTACCCATCATTACGATGGCCCGCACCTGGGATCTTTCCGAAGACGAGCGCATTCTGGAAGAGTTTCGCGGCGTATTGAAGGAACAGAGCTGTGACCGACCGCGCCTGAAGGTGCTGCCGCGATTGCAAATTGGAGCCGAGGCCGACCGCAGCGAGGGTTACGGACAACACGACCGCATCACCCCCGAAATGATGCAGGAGTTTGACGAAAGCCAACTCATTTGTAACCACAGTCGCGTGGTCACCGATCGTGGCGTCTATGTCTGTCCCATTCTGCTCGATGCCCCCGATGCCCGTCTTGGTGAAACACTTGAAGCCGCCGCAGTCGATTTCCCATTGAGCCACGGCGCGTGTTACACCTGCTACCAATACGGGGCCATCTGCACCAACCTCTCTGCTGCAAAATCATCAACAACATGACACCGTTTAGCCGCGCCATCGACAAACGAATCCCCAATGAAACTCGCGATCTTCGGCGGCATCTACAACAACTATCTCGCGCTGGAAGCTGCGATTGCCGATGCCCGTGCGCGCGGAGTTGATGATTTTTATTGCCTCGGCGATCTCGGTGCCTTCGGCCCGCATCCCGACCGTGTCTTCCCCCTTCTGAAAGAGGCGGGCGTTGTCTGCATCCAGGGGAATTACGATGACAGCATCGGCAATGACCTCGACGATTGCCAATGCGGATACACCGACCCCCGCGACAATCACTTCGCCCAGATCAGTTACGAATACACCTACCGCAACACGGCACCGGAAAACCGCCGTTGGATGCGTGATCTGCTGACCGAGTTGCGGTTGGAAGTCGATGGTATTCGGTTTCTACTGTGTCACGGCAGTCCCAGGCAGACGAATGAATTCCTGTGGGATTCGACCACCAGCACGCACTTTCTCGACAAGCTCGCACGCGATCACAATGCCGACGTCGTGCTGGCAACCCATACCGGTATTCACTGGCAACGCGAACTCAGCGAAGGTCGCCGCTTCGTCAACGTCGGTGTTTTGGGTCGCCCCGAAAACGACGGCAGCACAAACGTCTGGTACACAATCATCCGCACCGGAAATGACCTGCCAAAGCCCACGGGCAGCGCCCCGTGGGATTCCACGGTGAACAACACCCCCATCCAAATCGAATTCATCCCCCTCGCATACAACCACGAACGGCTCGCCCAGGAAATGCAAGACGAAGGTCTCCCCGAGGAGTTCATCAACACAATCCGCACCGGCTGGTGGACAACCTGCCTCGAAGTCCTCCCGTCCCGCGAGCGCCGCGCCGGCAAATGGTAATCAAAGCCCACGGGCAGCGCCCCGTGGGACAAACGTCAACAATCAGATATTCAATTCATCCCATGCGTGCAGTCATTCAACGAGTTTCCAACGCCTCCGTCACCGTCGCGGGTGAAGTCACCGGCCAAATCGGTCGCGGCTTCCTCGTTCTGCTCGGCGTGGCCGACGACGATACCGAGGACGACGTGATTTATCTGGCCGGCAAGATTGCCGGCTTGCGTCTGTTTGAAGACGATGACGGCAAGATGAACCGCTCGCTCGCCGATGTTGGCGGGAAGATGCTGGTGGTCAGCCAATTCACACTAATGGGCGATTGCCGCAAAGGCCGCCGTCCCAGTTTCATCCGCGCCGCCCGGCCCGAGCAAGCCGACGAACTCTACCGCAGCTTCATCGCCGAAGTGAAGGGGCAGGGCATCGAAGTCGAAACCGGCCGTTTCCAACAACACATGGACGTCGAACTCACCAACGACGGCCCCGTGACGCTGCTGGTCGATAGCCGGAAAGAGTTTTAGTCAAGGCGAAGCCGGGAGACCCAAAACCTGCTATTCCGGCGATCCACGTCTGTTCGCTATACTCCCGCCTTGTTTTTGCGACTTCGATTCGCCGCGGACAGAAGGTGGGAACCCCATGCTGCCAACATTCGACATTATTGTACTCGTCATCCTCGCGATTGCTGCGATTCGCGGTGCCATCAAGGGCATCGTCTGGCAGTTGGCGGTCATCGGCTCGATTGTCCTCTGTTTCGCCTTTTCCGAAACCGGCTCGGTCTTTATCGCGCCCATGCTGGCACTCGATCCGCCGCTGAACCGTTGGGTGGCGATGCTGATTCTGTACGTCGTTCTCTCGTTCGCTGCCTTCGGCGTGGCCCGGATAATGCACAAGTGGATCGAGAAGATGAAGTTCAAGGAGTACGACCGGCATCTCGGCTTTCTGTTCGGCGCGGTGAAGGGCTTGATCATCTGTCTGGTGGGGACGTTCTTTGTCGTCACGATTTCAGCCGGTTACCGTGAGACGATCATGAACTCCTACAGCGGACACGCGGCAGCGATCATTATGGATCGGCTGCATCCGGTCATGCCCGAAGAGTTGCACGACGTTCTCGAACCGTACATCCACCAACTCGATCACGACGGCCTCGACCTGCAGCACGCCCACGATGACGACGATCAAGCAAATCATTCGGGTGATGATCATGCCAACGCCGGTCAAGCCGACGGTGCAACTGTCATCGATAACCTGCTGAAAGCGGTTCGTGGCGAATCGGCCGAGAATTTGGCTGCTGTTGGAATGCTGCTGAAGAATGCTTTGAAGAATACCTCGCCCAAGGACCGTGGCGAGCTATTGAACAACATTCGTTCTGCCGACTTCGGGCGTCTGTATGACATTGCCGACGTCTGGAAAAACGGCAAACCGGTGGACGACTTCGAGGCGCCGCCGTTTGATTTCGAATCGCCCCCATTCGAGATCGAGATGCCGACAACCAACAATGATTCCGGGACAGCAGAGCGGGAGCTTCTTATCGGTCAGATTGTCGCAAAGTTTCGCGCCGGGCCGGGAGCGTCGGCTGCCATCACCGATGTCATTGAAGACGAACTGACGGGCATTCCAGATCAAGTCGCTACGGCCGTCCTGCAGGATTGGCATGCCGACCTGGCAAAGAACGGATTCGATCCGGATCCCGAAACCGATGCGACATTGTCACTCGACAAGCGGATCGTGCGGCAACTGAAGAAAGCCAACGTCCCGTTGTCATCGCTAAGCAGCGACCTGCAGAATCGTCTGCAAGAATCGCTGCAGTAAGCGCACAAGGAAGTACTCGAACCGCACGAATGCGGCCACTACGAACCTACTTGGCGAAGAACGCGTTGACCGACTTCAACTGCCCGGCGAAGAACTTTGTGTCTTCTGTGTCGAGTTTTTTGAGCGCGGCGACGGCATCGTCCAATTGTTTCCGCGCCACGGTGTCATTGGGATTCTTGCCGAGTTGTGCGATGGCCACGTAACCGAGGCACATTTGCTCGAAATCGGGTTGTTTCGCCGTCCGGTGCTTCTCGGTGGCCTGCTGCAAATGCTTGATGGCTTTGTCGAATTCGCCGAGCGCAATCTCGTGTACGCCGAGCAGCCAATAGGCGGCGCCGACCTTGTCGGGGCTGCGTTTCAATTCTCCGGCCAATCGGAGATTGAGTCGCGCCGCATCGAGGCCGATCCGCTGATCAGACCGCGTGATTACGATCCCTTCGTCCTCCCATGCCGGCCAGGTGTTGACTGAAAGATTGTACGAAATCTCCTTGGCCAATCCTTTCAGTTGGGTTGCGTCATCTGCGGTCCCGTTCTTCCCGGATGCCACCGACGCTGACAGGCAAAAGCGAATGCCCGCCTGCCCCATCAGGATCATTCGCGGTATGTCGTGTTTCTTGAAATAAAGATCGCGCAACAGGTTGGAATAAAGCCCCGCGACGTGGAGTGGCTTCCCCTGCGATTCCACCGCGGCAGCTGCTTGCCACGAATCGCCGGATTCAAGTTGCTTCCAGACGGTGTCGAGCAGGGCTGACCGTTCTTTCTTCGCAGCTTCGGTATTCTCGTCGGCCTGCGACATGGTTGCTCCAAACAGATTCGCGACAACTGTGAGACAAACAAGCGTCGTCTGGTGGAATCTCATCTACTTCAACTCCTGTAACGTCAGCGACAGGTTGACCTTTTTCCCGTTGCGAATCACGTCGATTGAGATTTCATCGCCTACTTTTCGACCGTCCAATGCTTTGTGCAGGTCATTGTTACTCGCAATCGTCTTTCCTTCAATTGACACAATCAGATCACCCAGCTGATCTTCCGGTCCCTTGTCCGTCTGGATCGTGCGCGTCGGCAACATGCCCGAACGTTCGGCTGCGCTATCAGGCGACACGTTTTTTACCAGCACTCCTGTTTCCGACAATATTTCCAGATAGAGCAATCGCTGCACGACGCTGCCGTCGAACGGTTCGATACCCATCCCCGGTCGTTCCACTTTGCCGTGACGAATGAGTTGCGGCACAATGCGATTGACTGTATCGACGGGAACTGCAAAACCGATGCCCGCATACGCTCCCGACGGGCTGTAAATGGCCGTGTTGATTCCGATCAGTCGACCCGCGCTGTCGAGCAGGGGACCGCCGGAATTTCCGGGGTTGATGGCGGCGTCGGTTTGAATGACGCCTTGAATCGGGCGGCGCGTTACCGATTGGATTTCGCGCCCCAGACCGCTGATCACACCGGTGGTCAGGGTCTGGTCGAGTTGGAACGGACTGCCGATTGCCAGCACATTTTGCCCAACTTGCAAATCCGCCGACGTCCCCACCCTGAGCGGCTTCAACCGCTCCGCCGGTGCGTCAATTTTCAGCACGGCTAAATCCTTGTCCGGTGCCACGCCAACAATGACTGCGTCGTAAGTTGAATTGTCTGCCAGCGTCACCCGCGCGACTTCGGCTTCCCGAATCACATGGAAATTGGTGACGATATTGCCGGTGTCGTCCCACACGAATCCGCTGCCGGTTCCCTGCGGAATCTCCATCAGATTTCTGCTGAAGCGGTTGCGTTCAATCTTTAACGTTGTGATGTAGACGACCGAAGGCGAGGCATCTCGGAACAAGGAAATCTGGGTCTGTTCGCCAGTCGGCAGGTCGTCGCGCGGTACGACCTCGTGCGGTTCGGCCTTGGGGTCGTGCAGCGGCGATGGCAGTCCACCCGCCATCCGAAACACGAGAACCCCGAATACTATCAACAGAATGAGAATCAGCCATCCGTTGGCAGACCGCGCCTGACCTTGAACCGCGACCGGCCGATTCTCTGACTGATATCCAGATTCGCTGGACATGGGTTTGCCTCGCCAGACACTTCAACGAACTCGCAAAGCCCGCCGATTGCTTTTGGCGGGGAGACTTTCATCCCCACCAGCATAGCCGATTCCGACAAAACGCGACAGAAATTACTCAAAATCTGGATGAGCCTGCAGGGGATTCGCGAATCAGGGGGCTTACGCCCCCCGCTCGCCCACTATCGACGTTACATCAACTTCGCGGTCTTCGAACTGATTTCTCCAACCACTTTGACCAGACGGTCCCGCTTTTTCTGTGGCTGCTTCTTGATCTCTTGAAGCATCTCTTCCGTCAGCGCTTTGTTGATCCGTTCCAGTGTGGTTACCGCCCGCTTTAGCATTTGCTCGGCCGACAACAGAGGTTTCTCGACGACTGCTGTCACTCCGCCCGATTCCTTCGGCGGTGGACTGGCTGCGCCTTGCCGATAGGGTGAATAATCGCCGCCACCGGTTCCGCCGTCTGCATCGCGAGCAACCGCTGAGACCAACTCCGGTGAATCGGCAGCCGATCCACGCGACCCGCCTTCGCCGGAACCGTCAAACGAATCGGGATCGAGAACGGGGCTGGCTTCGGTCGGCACAAACGCCACGCCGGGATCGCCACTCCAATCGTCGAATTCCGCCTCGGTCGTCAGGTCTTCGCCCTTGAGCGCTCGCCGCCATGCTTTCATCTCGGCGACGGTCGCCTCGTTTTCTTCGGCCCATTGCAGGCATTCCGGCGAATCGTCCCACTTCAATGCGACATAAAAGTGAGACCATTTCAGCGATGAATAAGTCTCGCGGACGTCGCCAAATGTCTCGGCCACACGCCGTCGTTGATACACCTGATCGGCACTCAAACCAACCAGTGCGGCGAAGTCGGCGTCGGTACGCCCCTTCGCGTATTTTTCGGTCCACGCTGCCGCGCATTCACCGACAACCCAGTTGCACTGGCTGACTGCCGACTGCGCCCGCGTGATGATTTGTTCTTCGCTGTCTGTCGTTTCGGTCTGCTTCGTCGCCATGCTGTTACGTGCCTCCTGCGGAAGGATTTCTCTGTTGTGTTTGATCAATTTCGTTCGGCGGTCGGGGGCGAGCATCACTGCTCCTCGGTTTGCGAAACCGTTCCTTCCGTAGAAAACAGACCGTAACCGACGACATATCCGCCGTCAGCCTGCCGAGCGAAGAGCGTCCGATACTACCCGCGACCAGAAACAATTTCCACCACGGCCTCACTGCCCATTCTGGAAACCAACCGTTTTCCGGTATCGCGGCCTACACAATCCTCGAAGCTCAACGTAATCCGCATTGTTCAGGGTCTTTGTACGACGGCTTACCGTGTCATCCGTGCACTATGACCGGCTTGGAAATCAGTTTTGCAGCCTTTGGGGTGAGGTGATTGTCATCACTTATTGCTGCAGAAATTTGACGCAGGGACTCTCGTGAATAATCTGGGGAAGGTGAAAACACTTAGTGGGGTCGGTAAAATTTCTGGTTTCTGTGTCCGTTTTCTTGTACGATCTTCGATTGATTAAGGGGAGTGGGTGGAATGGCGGGATTGTGTCGTTTGTGCGATTCACTCCCGCGTGCCGCTGGTCGGTATGAGATTCCCTGTCGTTCGTTCGAACGAGAGCCGCCCTCGAGATTCACATCTATGTCACTCGTTTTGTAAGTCGTTCATTTCTAAGTGAGGTGTCACATGTTAGGCCACTATCGTTCTTCGCTTCTGACTGTCATCTGTCTCGCTGGATTCGTTCTGCATCCGCCCACCATGGCCGATGCTTCCGTTCGCATTGTCGCGTTCCATTGCACGGAGGATGGGGGCGTCACTTTCATAGTGGGTGAAAGCCTTTCCATTCCGGCCAACTCGCGCGACATCATAATTGATAACGTCGCGTACAGGCTTGATGGCACCCTGTTTCCCCCGCCGCAGGAAGCCGATCTGGATGATAGCATTCAGACTGTCGCCGACTTCCAAATTGCCGCCAACAGTGTCAGCACCTGGCTGACGGTGACGCTTCCGGCAGGTACGATTGCCCCGGGTGAACACTCGATTAATGTCGGTGCAAATTTCAGCATTGGCGCCGGATTGTTTCTCCCCTGGACCACGGATATTGACTGTGGTCCCATCGATAGCGACGGCGATGGTGTCCCCGATGAATCGGATGATTTCCCCTTCGACCCCACCGAGGACACCGATTCCGATGGTGACGGCATT
Source organism: Planctomycetaceae bacterium (assembly GCA_018699955.1). Taxonomy (GTDB): domain Bacteria; phylum Planctomycetota; class Planctomycetia; order Planctomycetales; family Planctomycetaceae; genus JABISG01. The sequence goes on from JABISG010000147.1 coordinate 292,317, forward strand.
GGTGACAACGCCGATCTGGACGACGACAACGATGGCCTTACCGATGCCGAAGAGGCAATTCTGGGAACCGATCCGCTGCTTGCCGACAGTGATGCTGATGGCATTGATGATGGTGACGACCCTCGGCCACTGGATGGGGGAATCTCGACGCTCGAAGGCCTCGCGACCTTCATTCGCGATAACACGCTCAGCAGAGATTCCATTCCCGATGAGGATCTCAGGAATCGGCGACTTCGACGTCCCTTGCAGCGAAAAATGACGGTCATTATTCGATTGCTTCGGTTCATCGACCGTGCAGAGGATCCACGGATAGCCGACTTTCTGATTCGGGTCACGATCTTAAGAATCGAAAATGATCTGCTGCCGAAGACCGATGGATCGTTCGGCGGAAATCCACGGAACGATTGGGTCATCGATCCGGACAGTCAGGAATTATTGTACGGCGATCTCGTAATTCTGGCCGACATTCTGGAATCGTTGCTGTAGCCGACCAAGCGGGCTTCGGCGTTGAATCGGGATGCCCAGCTTGTCACGCCTCATCGGCGTGCGGCTGGGAATCGCCGATCAGCGTTTGCGCGTGCGAGTCGTAGTTCCCGTTTTGCGGCGGTTTTTCGGTGGTGATCGTGCTGCCGTTGTCAGCCCACCAGGCGTCGGCTGTCTCCGACGTCCAATTGCCGTTTAGCTCGCAATCTATCAGTGCGTCCCGCAATTCGGACATGCTTCGTGGGCGTTCCTCCGGTTTTTTTGCCAGGCAGGCCAGCAGGATGTCCTCCAGCTTTTCGGAAATGTTGAGAGAACACCGTTCTGAAGGGCGAACCGGTATCGTCTTTACGTGTTGCATGCAGATCTCAATTACGCTCGCGCCCTCAAACGGTGGTTTGCCTGTCAGCAGGAAGTAGCCAACGGCCCCCAGCGCGTACACGTCGGAGCGGGCATCAACCGTGTCGGGCTGCTCGATCCCTTCCGGCGAGAGGTACAACGGCGTGCCGGTCATCGAGTCGGCAGCCGTCAGCGCTGCTTGCTGATCGGAATCGAGGGCTTTCACCAAACCAAAATCGAGTACCTTCACAAAATCTGCGATTCCGCCCCGTTGGCAGAGCATAATGTTTGCCGGTTTGATGTCGCGGTGAATCAGCCCGATGCCGTGCGCCTCCTTCAGCGACGCACAGACCTGTTGCAGAATATGAACCACGCGGGCTTCCGGCTGCGGGCCATCGTGGGCAACCAACTCGTCGAGCGCCATCCCGTCCAGGTATTCCATCGCGTAGTAGAACAAACCCTCTGGTGTTCGTCCGAAATCGAAAACGGCGATCGTGTTAGGGTGATTGAGTTGGCTGGTCAGGCGAACTTCACGTTCGAATCGCGCGACCGCCGACGCGGTTGTCTTGTCGGGATCGAGCAGTTTGATTGCCGTCGGACGTTGCAACATGGCATGACGACCGCGATAGACAACCCCCATGCCTCCCGCGCCAATTTTTTCTTCCAGCGAGTACTGCCCCAGTTGCTGCGCGTCAAGGGCCGACCGTCGGGCGTCGCGTTCCAGCCGTGCAACGAATATGGTGAAAACAAAGATCGCCACAGCAGCGGCTGCCAGCAATCCGAACAACGTCCAGAATGCATACCGCAACAGGTACAGCGGGCGGTATGCTTCGGCGACATCCTGCTCGGTGGTCACTCCCATGCCATATTTGTCCAACCACGTCCACGCACCAATGACCGGCACGCCGCGATAGTCCCGGTAACCGTTCACGTCGATTCCCTGTTCGCCTTCGACAGCAGCTGCCGCCATCCGCGTGAGCGGACGTTTCGCGGGGGGAAGCGCCGCTTGGTTGCCCTCCGTCAGATTTGCCTCTGGATCGCGAATTTGCAGGTTCAGAATCGAGGTCGCGTTCTCAGCGAACGGCAATAATCCCAACTGGCTCAGTTCGTCGTCGAACCGGCTTTGCGATAACAACAGCCCATTGGAATCAAACGCATACGTCTCGCCCGATTTGCCCGCTCTCGCAGCCGACAGAATCCGTGTGAAATCGCGCTCGGGCGGAATTCCCAGCCCCAGCGCCGCGATCACCTTCCCCTGCTCATCGACGACTGGTGCGAGTGCATACATGACCGGCCGTTGAACCTGAAATTCACCGGATTCCGTCACGTAGGGAAACAGACTCTTAATCGGCCGCGTGATCGTCGTTCGGCTCTGCTTGAACACGGTTTCCATCAGGCCGGATTGCAGCGGCAGATTCCCCTTGCCAATCGGATCGTCCCTTCCCGCCGCCAGAATTCGGCCCTTGTCGTTCAAGACGGCAAAGCCGATATATCCGCGTCCCTCAAGCCACGGGCGTAAAGTCTCCCGTAGCTGCTTCATGTGGGGAGATTGCAGCAGCGCTGCGGTATCGGTCTCCTTTTTGCTTCCGAGTGCTACCAAACCGACCACGGCACTTTGAATCTCCGGATCCGACGCGACCGTGTCGGCATCGGCCTCCCGCGATTCCAGCCAGTCATTCAACGCCGTCACATCGGCATTCAGTAGCGCCTGCAGATGTCCGGACATGTTGTCCTTCAGTGCCTGTTCAACCACGTTGCGGATGAACCAGCCGACAAGCACCAGCAGAACGGCGGCAAAAACCGGCCATATCCAGAGCATGCGTCGATGAAACAGACTCGACACCGCCACAGACCGCCGAACACTTTGCGCAAACGATCGCAATCCCGTCTGCGACTGCGATGTGGTTGACCCGTTCATGCCACTCATGATGACAGAAAACTCCTTTGCTCAATCGCGTTCCAATCGGTCTTCAATGCGCAGCGCGCAAGGCGACCCGGAAAAAGAACGCCGGTCATGCGAGAATCGGAGAATTCCATCGACGATCACGAGCGAGCATCATGCGTCGCCGCCGCCGACAGTTTCAGAAGGGAACTGGTCAAGTCAAATTGATGTGTCGCTTCATGTCCTCATAGTAATCTCGATGCGCCGGAATGACACCCCGGCGCATCAATCTGCGGAAATATTCAACCATCGCTTGCGGTTTAGCGCACCCCGCGCATCGCACCCCTCACCGCACGCGGCGACGGTTTTCAAATCGAATCTGTTTGATTCCCTTGGGTGGTTTTCCAGCATATGTAATCCGTTGCCGCAGCACTTTCGATAATCGCGCCACCGTCTCAGCGTTCGCAGCACGCCTGGCGAGGTTGACCATCTCTGCCGAATCCGATTGGTGATCGTACAGTTCGGCTCCGTCTTTTCCGTTCTCGCCCCATTCGGTGTAGCGGTAGCGGTCGGTCCGAATACTGTAACCGCTGCCATATTGGGTGAAGGCCGAATCCCGTGGTCTTGCTTCCGCATCGTTCAATGTTTCTGCCAAACTCACGCCCGGCAGAGAAGCCGGCGCGGTCAGTCCGCAGAGTTCCGCCAGTGTGGGATAGAAATCGACCATCTCCGCCGGTGCCGAAACAGTCTTGCCGCCGGCCGTCATTCCCGGTGCGGCGATAATCAGCGGCACTCGCGCGGCGTTCTCGAACAAAGTCGTCTTTTGCCAGTAACCGTGTTCGCCCATGTGATAACCGTGATCCGACGTAAACACCACAACCGTATTCTTCGCCAGCCCGGTTTCATCGAGTGCGTCCAGAATTCGCCCCACCTGCGCATCGGCAAATGTGATGGATGCGTAGTACGCCTGGATCGCCTGCCGCGATAATTCATCCGGCAGGTTCACCTGATCCTTCTTCCGCAACAACGATTGCTGCGCCGGTTTCGGCAGCGTGGCGAGATAGCCTTTCGGCACCGTCGGCACAACGATCCGCTCTCGCGGATACATCTCGAAATACTTTTTCGGCGCGACATAGGGAGTGTGCGGGCGGAACAGGCCGACGGCCAGGAAGAACGGCGTCTTCTCTTTCGCGTGTTGCTTCAGCAGTTGCGCGGCTGCGGTTGCCGCGATGCCGTCGGTTTGCTCTTCATCCGTTCCGTCGGCCGCCAGCCAACTTAACGTTCCGCCGAAACTCCCCGGACGCAGGCTGAAAATCAAATCCTCATCGGTCTTGTCGCGCCCACGGGGATTGATCGTCGCATCCCACGAATACGGATCATCGTGGCCGCTGGTGCCGATGTGCTTCGGCACGTTGTAGTGATAGATCTTTCCAATCCGCGTCGCAAAATATCCGTTGCGGCGAAACATTTGCGACATCGTCTGCACGTTGGGCAAATGTTCGCGAATGTAAATCGCGTTGCGGCGAATCAGTGTCTGGTCGGGATACAGCCCCGCCATGAACGATGCCCGGCTCGGTCCGCACAGCGGATATTGGCAATACGCATGCGAAAACCGCACGCCGCGTTTCGCCAGCCGATCGATGTTCGGCGATTTCACCAACGGATGACCGTAACACGCCAGATCGCAATTCAGGTCGTCGCAAATCAGGAATAAAACGTTGGGCTTCGCATCATCGGCCGCGTCAACTCGAACGCAAATTCCCAAGACCACAAAGAACGCACAGGCCACTAAAACAAGTTGTCGTTTCATGATTGAACTTTCTATGCAAACGTTGAAATCCGCCACCGCAAAGCCCACGGGCTGCGCCCCGTGGGATCACGTGTCTCAGATAATCGAAGCAATCTTCCGCTCCATCCAGTACGGTAACACATGTTGCCGAATGATGTAGTTAAACAAGCTCGCCAGCGGAACGAGAATCAAAGGAACGAAGACTGGGTGAGTCAGTGCTCCGATGGCAATGCAAATGCCGACAATCACCACGAAGATGAAAGTTAACCCCAGGCCGGTCGCAATACCGCTGAACGTGACCGGCACCAGCGGCGAAAGCATCATGAATGGTCCGGCGAACAGAAAGGCAATCGCAATCGACACCACAATCGGCGGCGCGATTGGGTCGAGCGAAAAGGCGGCCAATGCGAGAACCACCGCGAGTGTGATATCCGGCCAGATCAGCCACAGGGCTCCTCGCCTCCAGCCCAAATAATAATCGGTGATGCTGTTCGGTGTTAGCAACAGTGTTGGCATCGTCTGATCGCGTATCTCCCGTGTGAGGCAGTCACTCGGCTTGCCAACAGTCATCACCATCACAACCAAACAGGTCGCGGCGGCGACAACGAACATCGGAATCTGATAGCCAAACGGAATGGAAAGCAGCATCGCAAGCGTCAACAGCGTGTAGACGGCACACTTGATCTTCACCACTGGGCTGCCGTAACTGTGAACGCAGTAGGCCTGCCAGGCGAGTGCATCGTCCCAGCAGCGTCGGCTCGCGCGCCGCGGTCCCTGCTGCTGTTCCGCTTGTCTCGTCTGATCCGTCGCCCGTACGCGGACTCGACCTTGCGTTGCGGCAATCAAATGTTGATGAAAGCGCCAAAGAGTGCACGCAGAGAAAACGGCATACAGAGCAAATGTCGGCACACATTCTGTCAATTCGAGTGGACCGCTCATCGCTGCGAGCAGGCGGGACGTCAGCGATGTCGATGCGGCGGTTTCGATCCAATTGGACAGAGTTGATGGCAACGCCAGCCCGTAGTACGAACTGAGAATCCCCGTCGCAATGCGCGGCGCGTGTAGCAGGAATTCGCATGCCAGCATCGGCAACATCACTCGTGCCCACACCTGTTGTCGTGACTTGGCCTTGAACGATGCATTCAACGCAAAACTGGAGAGCATCAGAAATGCCATAAGCAATAGTGATTCGACGACCAGAAGCTGATTGAGACGGACACCGCCGAATGCAAGCAGAAAGATCAGCAACGGCAACCGCACGATCCAGACGGAAGCGAACCCCGTCCAGATTTGGACAACCCGCACGACCACCCAACGCCAGGGCTTGAGTCCCGACATAAGAAGGAGATCCAGCAGGCCGGAACTGAAGTCCCCCACCGAATCTCCGCCCAATCGCCCTGCGAGAGCGAACACCAGAAACAGGCTCGACACCATCAATTGCCAGCTGAGAATCCACCCCAGCGGCACGACGGCTGCCAGTTTTCCACCGTGCATCACTGCCGTTGGCAGGATCACAATGAATGCCGCGGCCAGAAAAATCCCGCGCGCCAACGCGAGATCGATCCGTCCCACTTCTCGCGGAGCCATTGAACGCAATAAACGAACGATTCGCATCCAGAGTCCTGATTATTTGTTGGGGCAATAATTACGCCGTGGTTAGGCGGATTCTAAATCTGTCCAACGGGCGATCTTCCAAGTATATCAACGCAATTGGAAACGTGTGTTGTTCAAATTAAGTTGCTCGATCTGGCAGAAATTGGAAACCGGATGAGCCGGTTCGGGGAGTGACCGTCGCATTTTCCGGAATCGTTTGCGCACGGGGCGCTGTTTCTCCGCATGCGAGGGCATACAATGTTCGCTATGAACTCCAGCAGCCAATCCGATGTACCGATTCGACAAAACAATGCGTTTGCAACAACGCGTTGGAGCATTGTGATTTCTGCGGGGCGCGATTCATCACCGAATTCGACGCAGGCACTGGAATCGTTGTGTGAGGCGTATTGGTACCCCTTGTATGCCTACGTGCGCCGCCGAGTGCCGGATGTGAGCGAGGCGCAGGATCTCACGCAGGCCTTCTTTGTAGAATTGCTGGAGAAGAATTACGTCGGCACGGCAACTCCAGATCGCGGACGATTTCGTGCATTTCTGTTGACCGCGTTCAAACATTTTCTCTCCAAGCAGTGGGAGAAGGCAAAGGCGCAGAAGCGCGGCGGCGGACGTGCTCCCATCTCGCTGGACTTCGACGCGGCCGATTCGAGTATCCGCATCGAGCCGGAATCCGGACTGACCGCCGAACAATTCTACGATCAACAATGGGCGATCACGCTGCTTGGCCAAATCATGCAACGAATGGAGAAGGAATTCGATGGCGACGGCAAATCGCAGCAGTTTCACGAACTGAAGGGTTTCATCATCGGCGACCACGCCGGTACCACATACGCACAAGCCGCCGAGAAGCTGAACATGACCGAAGCAGCCGCCAAACAGGCCGGTTCCCGCATGCGCCGGCGATACCGGGAACTGCTTCGTGAAGAAATCGCACAGACCGTCCAGGGACCGAACGAGGTCGATGACGAAATCCGGAATCTGTTTGCCATCTTGCAGTTATGAAAAACAAGAAAAAACGATGTCACCATCTCCTCGATTTCCGTCAGAAGGAGTGTCGAGATGAACTGAGGAGTTCCACAGATGGCTGACACAATGACCTGTCCGAAGTGTAGTGCCGAACTGCCGGGTAATGCCCCGTCCGGTATCTGCCCGAAGTGTTTGATGCTCGCAGCGCTCGGTAACCCAGAAGATTCGGCCGAGTCGCCGGTCGGGAGCGCATTTGCCCCCACCTCAACCCCGCCGGGGGTGTTTGTCCCGCCGGAACCCGAGTCGCTGGCCCCACACTTTCCGCAACTGGAGATTCTGGAGTCGCTCGGTCACGGTGGGATGGGTGCCGTCTACAAGGCACGGCAAACAAAGCTCGATCGGTTTGTCGCGCTGAAAATCATTCGTCCGGAAACGGCTGAAGACGAGGCATTCGCCGAACGATTCAACCGGGAAGCCCGCACGTTGGCGCGGCTCAATCATCCCAATATTGTTGCCGTCCACGACTTTGGAGAGGTGATCCTTTCCGATCCGGATGACGAAAACGCCACGTCGCGCACGTTGTATTATTTTCTGATGGAGTACGTCGATGGTGCCAATCTGCGGCAGATGATCCTCTCTGGCGGCCTCGAATCTGATCAAACGCTGGCAATTATTCCGCAGATTTGCGAGGGGTTACAATTTGCGCACGATGAAGGTGTCGTGCATCGGGATATCAAGCCGGAGAACGTTCTCGTCGATCGCCGCGGGCGGGTGAAGATCGCCGATTTCGGCCTCGCGAAACTTGTTGCCCAGTCGCCCGATGACTTCACGCTGACCGGAACGCATCAGGTGATGGGGACGCCGCGGTATATGGCACCTGAGCAGATGGCCGGATCGCATTCGGTCGATCACAGGGCCGACATTTTTTCGCTGGGAGTTGTCTTTTACGAAATGCTGACGGGCGCGTTGCCGATGGGGCGATTTGAACCACCGTCGATTAAGGCGGCCATCGATGTGCGTTTCGACGACATTGTCCACCTCGCACTGGCCAGTGACCCGGACCAACGCTATCAACGCGCCAGCGAAATCCGTCTCGACATCGAGTCGATTGTGTTGGAACAGTATTCGGCAATTTCACAAGCCGGGGGCGAACAGCACGCTCCGATTCCGAATCCCGGTCTTTCGACTATTTTGGAAAACCAGGTCGCCGGCGTGGTGAATCGGTTTCGGCGACAGCCGGCCAATGAATCCCACCTATCGCTATCGCCTCAACAATCGCCAGCCGATCGAGAAGTAGCACGGCGAGCGGTTCGAAATCCGAGCATTGCCTTGATGGTTTGGGGCGTCTTCATGTTGGGGGCATCAGTTCCTTTTTTCGGTCTTGGCTGGGGAATGCTGACAAGTTACCCGTACAGTCCCACCAGCGCTGCGTTTTTTTTCGTGTTATCCGCTTTGGCGATCGTCCTTGCGGGGATCGTGATCCGCGGCGGCTGGCATGCACTCTCCCTGGAACGATTGCGGCCGGCGCTATTGGCTTCGATGGTTGGTCAGCCGGTTGGGATGTGGGCATTGATCGAACTCAGTCGTCACGAGGTGCGTGCGGCTTTTGCCATCCGCGAGCTGCAAACGACGAATTCTCTTCTGCGGCTACTATTGCGGCTTCTTCTCAACAGCACGTTCTGGGGCTGCCTTCTCTGTGCAGCGGGAATCTATGTGTCGTTTTTTCCGTGGGGTGAGCTGAAAAACAGCCCCGTCGGCGTCCCCGGCATTTGGTTTTCAGCTGCAGGATTCAGTTGGCCGCATGGAATGGCCGCCTGCTTCTCACTGATATCGCTGACGCTGTTCCTGTTGGCGACCGCGACTCTCCGGCCTATGCCGATCTGGCGGCCGATTGTCGCGGCGGTACTCGGTGTGGTGGTCCTGGTAAGTTGTGGCAGCTTTATCGCAGGTTTCGGTGATGGAACGCTCGCCGTGCAACCGTTGCTTCATGCTGCCGAATCGAGCATATCCATTGAAGGCCGGCCCCCCGTCACGATCAGTGAATCATCACTAATCACTCGGATTCTCAACGGTCCGTATTTGTTGATGTGGATTGTTGTCGGGTTGATCATGACGGCAGCGTTGGATTTTCGCGTTGCGCTGCGTTCGGTTTCGGAGAAACCCAAACGCTCGGATTCGGTCAAATCGCCGGCCGCTCGCACCTCCGGCAAGGCAATTGTCGGCGCGTGTCTGGCGCCGCTCGCCGTCGTACCATGGCTGTTTGTGATGAAGACAGCAGGCGGGATGATAGCGTTCGTGGCATTCGCGCTCGTCGGGCTGCCTGCTCTGTTGGCGGCGATCGCGACGACAGTTCTTGGCATCATGGCTCTGGGGGACATTCGTCGTTCCAACGGAAAACTGACGGGGTTTGGACTGGCTTTCTTCGATGCCGCGTTGTTTCCGATCTTCCTGCTGGATGTGTTGATTTATGGGCTGGTATACGCAGCAATGTGGGGTGGTGGTTCCGTGACGATTGGGACTGCGGCGGTTCTGTGTGTAATTGTCGATACGCTCATTCTTCGCAGTGCGTGGCGAAAGGTCTCGTCGGCATCTGCTGAGTCCGAAGTCCATCAACGCGACATTGGCACGCCGCTGGCCAACGTGCGATTTGCGATTCCCGATGGCGAGGAAATCGGTTCTCGCGTGATCTTTCATTTCTCCGGGCTGGGTTATCAACTCATCGACGAGCAGGCAGATGTGTGGATCTTTGAACGCGGGCAACCGATGGGTGGGTTGTGGTCGATGAAAATTCAGGATTTTCATACGACGCTGACGGTGCGAACAACGGCTGGCAATTCCGATGAGTTGCTCGTCAGTTGCGACTGGTCGGTCCGCACGCTGGGCGGATGGGTTAGTGGTGGCGACATCAAGAAGCTGAAGGCGGAAGGGCAGCAACTGCAACCTCTGCTGGGTGGCGGCGATGATGGCAAACAGAGTGCCTCAAAGTCGTCCAAGCGACGCTTCTCCCGCAAGGCGTTTGTTGGCGTTTGTTGGGCGGCGTTTTTCTTTGTCGTTATCGTTCCCACCGCGTTCATTGTCCAGGAAGGCCACGCACAGGAACGGCGTGCGATAAATCGACGCAACCTTGAACGAATTGGCAAGAACTTTCACATAGAGACCGACTCTGGTGACATGCAGAGGGATGCTGAAGGCCGCCCGATTGGCATGCAGCAATTCGAAACGCAACCCTCCGCTTGGGCAGTGGCATCGGCAGATTCGGGCGACGTTGTCTGGCTGCAGACCTGGGGCATGCTGTTTGCAATTCTCATCGGAATCCCGGCGGCGATCGCGCCGTTTGGCACGACCATTCTGGGATACCTGGCAATCCGCGATATTTGCAATTCGCGCGGTCGCCTCTCCGGACTCAGGTTGGCATTCTTCGACGTTGTTTGTTTCCCGACGCTTGTCGCCAACATCGTCATCATTGGCGTGGTCGCCTTAATCGTGGGGCCGACTAATAACGAACTGATAATGCTCGTCGCGCTGTTTGGCGGGTTGCCTCTGCTGTTCCTGGCTGACCTGAGGGTGCTGCAACAAATGTGGCGGGGCGTGGCAGAGTCGGTTGATGATGGTGTGTCGAACGACGCCGCTTCTTTGCGACCGGAAGCTGGCGATCCCACAATAACCAACGCCTGAGCTGCACCGCAAAGTTGTGGGATGAATCTCATTTCATTTCGCCGCACGCTTGCCGAACGTGTGCATCAAACGGCGGGCAGGCCCGCTGGCTAAGCGAAGCAGTTGCATCCGCCTCGTCGAAACGACCGCGCGACATCCCGTTGTGTCACCTGCGCAGGCCGACTTGAACGATCGGAAACAGCGAACAATGGCGGCCGCAGAATCGGAATAATCCGAATAATCGGCAAAGTTTGACACCTCCGGTTGGCTGTTCGCGGCGCGGAAGAACCAGCGCAGTCGGGCGACATCGTCACCACAGTGCGTACAAACGGAACGGCCAATCCTCAATAGACTACCTATCCGGACAGGCATCATGGAAATGATAATGCGGATCGGTGGTTTGACTGGATTAACTGTTATCCCCGGCCGATCCTGAACGAAAAGGTGCCGAGCCTGCCAGCGGGATGATTTCGCTGCGCGTTCTGTTCGACAGTGACAGTGACCATGACCGAGGACCGACAATGTCTCACTATTTCCGTAAGTTGAACAAATCCAGGCGCCGAATTGGAATGGCGTGCGTCTCCACGCTGGCCGTTGTGCTTGTGACTGTGTTGCTGAATCTGGCTCGATCAGATGATCGAGACGATCCCCGCCAGCCATCGCGGGGGATCAGACAAGTCAGCGAGCCTGTACCCGAGTTCGCACCCGAGCCCGATTTTGAGCTCAATTTGAATGCAGAAAGAACGGCCAGCGTTCCCAGGGAACTGAAAGAGGTCATGGCCGAACCGACGGTTTCGACCAACAAGGACGAGGTCGTCCAGTACGCGGTGAATCAGGCGCACGCGAATTGTGGCCTACCCCCGATCTTTGTACCACCCTCAGTGAGAGAATCGGGGTTCAGGTAACACGTTCTGTTCAACAGGGCGCAGCGTAGCGAAGTCCTGTTGAACAGAACGGGCCGCATATGCGGCGGGGGTCTCGTAGTCCAA
>JABISG010000148.1 GCA_018699955.1 Planctomycetaceae bacterium
CCGGTTTCTTCAAACGGCCAGGTACCGGGTTCGGTGTATCGCGTCAAATCCTGCCGAGAGTTCACCACCGGTCGCGATGGCAGTCCGTCCTGATTGAAGTAGTTGCTGCGCCCGCCAAAGCTGTTGTAAGCATTCGACGTGATGCTCGAAGTCAAGATCGCTACGTTCGCATCCGGCTTATCAGGCATGACAATCCATGGAAACGAAATAAACTCACCGCTGCGCGTGGTCGCATGCATGAAATACAGCCCCGACTGCTCGGGCGCGACGACGGCATGTTTCTGATATTCGAGTGTATGACCAGTGCGATTCCACTGGACTCCGGTCTGTGTGAAATCGTCGTCCGGCGTAATCTGCGCCATTGCGCGCGGGCCGTGTTCGCTGCACCACCCCAAACTGCGAACGAATTCTTTCTTCCAACCGTACCGCCACAGTTCCAGGCGAAACTCTTCCGTTGAATGCACGCAGTATTCCGCTGTCTCTCCCGCGCGAGTCCACTTGGGCCACATGAACCCGTACATCTGATCGGACAATAGCCGGAATTGATACGGCTTTCCTTCCTCAACGTCGATCTCCATTCGCTTGGCGGTGAAACCGGGCTTCGACAACACAACGTCGTAACGGCCCGGTTCGATGTCGGCATGAACTGCACCGCTGCCACGTGAATTGACCGCAAGCGAACAGGAGCCGTTCTCGAACTCCAACTGCGCATCGGCAAGCGCAACGTAGTTTTCGTCACTGACGTACCCAATCAGCATGTTGAACTTCCCTGTGGCGCGTCACATCTCGACCGACGGGTTGGGTGCCACTGGCGTGTCGCCAGTGTTCACCGCGTTGCACTGGCGACACGCCAGTGGCACCCAGAAATAGTCTATTGAAAGAACAATTTGAACGAGCGAAATCATCTAGTCGGACGCGTCACGGCTAACCGAGCGCGGTCTCGGCATAACACTTCTCAATCTTCGTGCCGACGGTGCCGCAGCCGTAATAGCCGACCGAAATACGGCCCACGTGCGTCAGGATGTCGTAAGCTTTCCACCGATTCCAGCCGAAGTCCTCTTCCATCCACAAAATGAGCCGCGAATACGCTTCGGCGATCGCGCGTTCCATCGGGCTGCCGGTGGCGACGGTGACGATTTCGGTTGGTGACTCGATGCGTGGGCCTTCGATACGCTTCCCTGCAATCAGATCGACGGTGACCGTCGTTTCCGACGCCATTTCCAGCCCGGTTGCGGAAAGTTCCCCGTGTCCCATCGCCGCATGCGCGTCTCCCAGAAACAGATAGGCTCCTTCGACAAAAACGGGAAGAAACACCGTGTTGCCGGGGCAGACTTCAATGAGGTCCATGTTTCCACCGTGAGGACCGGCGGGTCCGGTGGTGGGGACGCCCCAATCCGGCGCAGTTCCAATACAGCCCAGCATGGGGGCATAAGGGATTGTGATCTTGTCGCTGAAACGAATCACGCCGTTTTCAATCGGGCAGACGTGCGCGCCGTGAGGCACATCGGTCCCCAGCCATTCGCACAACCGTTTCGGGTGCCCCGTATAAGTCGCGCACTGTCCGTCACGAGGAACGATGTCGTGAATCGTCACGGCGATCGAATCGCCCGGCTTTGCGCCTTTCAAAAAAATCGGACCGGCGACGGGATTGCTGTACGGCATTTTTGTTTTGTCGCGACGGTCATCGTTCGTGCGAATCTGCCCGGAGAGCGCGTCTTCCGCTTCGACGACAATCGTCTCACCCGGTTCGACTTCTGCGCGGGGTTCGAGGTGCCGACTGAATTCGTAGTTGAGCGGCTCGGCCGGAACGCGTTTCATCATTGATCTCCCCAGCTGCGATCGGGTGCATCGCAGACGTCTGCGGAACGTTGTATCGCAGCTATTGTCATTTCTGTCACGAAGCTAAACTGATTGTTGTTATCGAAACCTTCCGCGCAGTCAACTCGCAGGGGAAACAATTGTGATCGTCGATGTCCATAGCCACACTTGGGAGTACCCGCTGCATTTTACCGACGACTTCCGGAACCAGGCCAGGCGCGCTCGGGCCGGCGTGGAAGTTGATCTCACCGTGCGATACGAAGAGTACCACGCAGCGGCAACCGATGTGACCTGCACGATCGTCTTCGGAGGCAAGGCGAAGCTAAGCGGCTTATGGGTCGATGACCGCTATGTGGCGGATTACGTCGCAGCGCATCCCGACAAGCTCATCGGCTTCCTGTCGGTCGATCCCACACAGAACGGATGGGAAAACGAACTGCGAGACGGACACGAAGAACTCGGCCTGAAGGGAATCAAGCTGCTCTCGATGTATGCCGGCTTTCGACCCGATGACGAACGGCTCGATCCGCTCTGGGAGTACGCCACCGAGCGATCACTTCCGGTCTTGTTACATACCGGCACCACGTTCATTGCGCAAGCGCCACTGGAATGCACGTTGCCGCGCCACCTCGATCGGGTTGCCACACGGTTTCCTGAGGTGAAGATCATCATGGCACATCTCAGTCATCCGTACGAACCGGAATGCGTCGTCACCATCCGCAAACATCCCAACGTGTACGCCGACGTCAGCGCGCTGCACTACCGACCGTTTCAGTTGTACCATGCGCTGATGCTCGTGCAGGAATACGGCGTGTGGGACAAGTTGCTCTTCGGCAGCGATTACCCCTTCACCACCATCGACGCCTCAATCGACGGTCTGCGAAAGTTGAACGCCCAATTGGAAGGAACCGCATTGCCACGGTTAAACATAGATGAGATAGAGGCGTTGATTCATCGCGACAGCCTGAAGATTCTGGGGCTGACGCAGGACGGGTGATCGCTCACTGCGGCACGTCCACGTTGCCGTGCGAGTTGGTCCTCGTGGCGAATTGTGTTACCCGCGTTTATACTCGGGTGAACTCATTCACCAGGAGATCCAACGATGTCGCAAGCCGCCAAGCCAGTCGATCGTTCCCACGAATTCTTGTCGTTCGTGCAGCAACAGGCTCTCACAATGCGGGCCGATGACGCACCGCCGCCGTCGTTCGAAGCATGGCAAGCACAGCGGCTTGAGTTGCGGAAAAAGTTGATCCGATCCTGGGGAGGCTTTCCAAAAGATGCCTGTCCGCTGGAGCCGCGCGTCCTGGGCGAACTCAAACGCGACGGCTATCGGGTCCAGAAGCTCACGCTGCAAACTCGTCCCGGCGTGTTGATGACCGCCAACGCCTACATTCCCGACGGCAATGGTCGCCGCGCCGCCGTGTTGAGTGTGCATGGTCATTGGCGAAAGGCGAAGCAGGAACCCGTCGTTCAATCGCGTTGTATCGGGCTGGCAAAGCTGGGCTTCTTCGTGTTGATGGTCGATGCATTCGGTGCCGGCGAACGCGGCATCAATAAGCCGTTGGGCGAATATCATGGCGAGATGGTAGCATCGACACTTTGGCCAAGCGGTCTCACTCTCGCCGGCCTGCAGGTGTACGACAACATGCGGGCCGTTGACTACTTACAGTCGCGGCCGGAAGTGAATGCCGAACAAATTGGCGTGACCGGCGCCAGCGGCGGCGGCAACCAAACGATGTACGTCGGTGCGATCGATGAACGATTGAAGTGTGTTGTCCCCGTTTGCTCGGTGGGTACCTACCAGGCGTATCTTGGGGCGGCGTGTTGCATGTGTGAAGTCACGCCGTCGGCTCTTTCTTATACGGAAGAAGCCGGTGTGTTGTCACTGGTTGCCCCGCGCGGGCTGATGCTCGTCAACGCCACCCGCGATGGCTTTCAGTTCTCGGTCGGTGAAGCAAAGAAATCGCTTGCGGCTGCGACCAAGGTTTTCCAGTTGTACGGAAAGGAAGATCACGCACGACATGCGATCTTTGAGTCGAATCACGATTACAGTCGCCCCATGCGTGAAGCCATGTACGGCTGGATGACGCGCCATCTGAAAGGGGAAGGGGACGGCACGCCGATCACCGAACCCGATATCAAAACCGAAGAGGCCGAAGCGCTGCGCTGCTTCCCCGGCGATTCGCGCCCAGACAGCTTTGTCACGCTGCCGATGTTCGCCGCCGCCGAGGGACGGCGACTGCTCAAGCAGCGTGCGATTCCTCGTCACGCAGAACAATGGGAAACCGACCAGATGTTGATGCGCGAATCGCTTCCGCGAATCCTAGGCGGACTGCCGAAACGCACACCGATGACGGTAAAAACATCTCGCACGGCAAGTGGTGAAGTCAGCATTGAGTTCCAACCGGAATCCGGAATCACCGTCCTGGCAAATCGAAGGCCGGCCAAAGGAACAACGCAAGGGTTGGCATTGCTGCTCGACCTGGGTAACGGACGCAAGGCGGCAGACACGAAACTTGCAACGGAATTGACCGACAAAGGTTGGGACCTTGTAACGGCCGACTTGCGGGCAACCGGCGGGACCGCTCAGCCGGGCGACACGATCTCCCGCGCACCCGATCACAACACGGCCGAATGGTCGATGTGGATTGGACGCCCGCTGTTGGGGCAATGGGTGTGGGATGTCAGTCGGCTACTCGACGCGCTCGGCGAACATGCCGGCGGCCTTCCGAAGACGACTGCGGTCATCGGCATCGGGCCGGCGTCGCTAGTGGCCTTATGCAGCGCCGCGCTTGAGCGGCGGATCAATCGCGTTGCAACCGTCGGCGGCTTGGCGAGCTACGTCAGCGACAAGCCATATGAAAAGCAACGAATGGGAATTCTCGCCCCCGGCATTCTGCGCGACGTTGGTGACGTCGCCCATCTGGCATCACTCTGTGCTCCGAAACGATTAGTCATCGCTGGTGGTGTGACGGGTGACGCTCGTGCATTGTCGGCCGATGCATTGGAGCAGAACTTCAGCTACACGCGGGCCGCGTTCAAACTCGAACGCACCGCAGGCCAACTGCGAGTTTCCGAATCGGCCCAACCCGATGCAATCGTCAAGTCGTTGTCGTAATGCCTCGGTGATTGGCAGCGGGATGCCGCCGCAAAAGGAGAATTGATGATCCGTCGAATCGTTGCGTTGTTAGGAGTCGTGGCAACGGCCATTTCTGCCGGCTTATTTGGCTCCCCCTTGCTCGCTGCGGAAACCTGGCCCGCGCTGCCGACCGTCAATGCGGCGGTCGAGATACCGGCGCAGTCATGGCCGCAGAAACCGGGGCCGCGTCGTGTGCGGATTCGGATTCACTACCCCGGCGGCAAACTGCTCAACGTGACCGACAAAACCGGGCTGATGCTCACACTGCACAATTGGGGTGGCACCGATTGCGCCGGCACCGCCAGTCCCTCTGCGCTGGCCGAGCGTTTGAACGTCATCGCCATCTGTGTCAATTACCTGCAAAGCGGTCGCAAGGCGTCAGTTGAAGATCCCGAACCGTATGACTGTGGTTACCTGCAGTCACTCGACGCACTGCGGGCGTTGTGGTTTGTCGGTCATGAGTTGAAACAACGCGGACTGCCGTACGACAGCAGTCGCATCTTTGCAACCGGCGGTTCGGGTGGCGGCAACGTCACGCTGATGGCGAACAAACTCGCCCCCCGCACGTTCGCCTGTGTGATTGACATGTGCGGCATGAAGAAACTGAGTCACGATATTGCTTTCAACTTGCCAGGCGGAACGGGTTTGAATGCACGCTGGAGCCGCGATCCCAATAGCAGGAATTATTTGAGCAGCGACGAACAGGAGATTCGTTTCGTCGGTCATCCGCAGCATCTCGCCGCAATGAAACGGCAGAAAACGACCTGCAACATTGTCGTCGTGCATGGCAGCGAAGATACCACCTGCCCGTTTGCCGATGCGCGTGAGATGGTGGCCAACATGAAGAAGGCCAGGTTCGACGTCGAACCGCATTTTCTCACCAACGCCGATCTGGACGGGAAAGTCTTCACAAGCACGGGACATTCGCTGGGCAACCGCACGGAGATTGTGTTTCGCGTGGCAGGCAAGTATCTCGCGACCGACAGTCCAATGGCGATTCGCCGCCGCGGGCCGACTGACTTCGATCACAAAGACGAAATCCGCTACCGCACAACACACGGGCAGTTTGTGATTTCTTACAGAGACGGCTTTCCCGTTGGCCGCTTCGAGCCAACGCAGAAACCGATTTCGTATCCAGAGCATCAAGACCTGACGTATCGCCTCGACAGTGAAGGCGGGAAACATACCGTGCAAGCTCCCG
Organism: Planctomycetaceae bacterium; assembly: GCA_018699955.1. Taxonomy (GTDB): domain Bacteria; phylum Planctomycetota; class Planctomycetia; order Planctomycetales; family Planctomycetaceae; genus JABISG01. Next base: position 6,159 of record JABISG010000148.1, read on the forward strand.
CCGATTGGGCGGTACGTCGGCAACACATTCTCGACAATTTGCAATTGGTGATGGGGCGCCTGCCCGCTGCAACCACGCGGGTGCCGCTTGATGTGAAGACAATCGAGGAGCGACGCATCGGCGAGTTGACGTGGCGAAAGATCAGTTTTCAAAGCGACCCGTACGATCGTGTGCCGGCTTGGTTGTTTGTTCCTGCTGGTGACGAAAAGAAGAAACTGGCGGCCGTGCTTTGTCTGCACCAGACGGTGCAGGCGGGCAAGGACGAACCGGTTGGACTGACCGGTTCAAAAAACATGCATTACGCGCGGGAACTGGCCGAGCGAGGTTACGTGGTGCTTGCCCCCGACTACCCATCATTGGGCGAACACAAATACGACTTCGCCGCAAACCCCGAGTACAACAGCGGCAGCATGAAGGCGATTTGGGATAACATCCGCGCGGTCGATCTGCTGCAGTCGCTGCCCGAAGTGGACGGCGAACGAATCGGTGTCATCGGGCATTCCCTCGGCGGACACAACGCCATGTTCACCGCCGCCTTCGAGCCACGTTTAAAAGCAATTGTCTCCAGTTGCGGATTCTCACGGTTCCACAAGGACGACGTACCAAGTTGGACCGGCCCGCGCTACATGCCGCGGATTGCATCGGTTTACAAGAACGATGCCGACCGTCTGCCGTTCGACTTCAGCGAGATTGTCGCCGCTTTTGCTCCGCGCGCATTCCTCTCATCCGCCGCAACCCGCGACAGCGACTTTGACGTCAGCGGTGTACGCGACGTGATGCAATCGGCCGCACCGATCTACCAACTGTTTGGCCGCCCCGAAGCGCTACAGGCGGTCTACCCAGAATCGAAGCACGACTTCCCAGCGGCCGCGCGAGAACGAGCTTATGAGTTCCTCGACACGCATTTGCGCGGTGAGAGACAACCGTGATCAATTCCGACTCTTCTCTCTGCGGGGAGCATGCCACAATGTTGAGGATGTCGCTGTTCGCTCGACAGTTGCACCAGCTGCCACAAAATGAATTGGGTGGAAGACGCTATTCAGAAGAACTGGATGACGCTCTATCTGTCATATGTGACATTTGCGATGTCATTCATGACGCGGATCTAGTGGATTTCGTCGTATCAGGATTCGGTCAGGATGCCTGGCCGGTTGATGTGCGGACCGACCTCGCTGTAGTACTCGGTCAGATTCCAGATGCAATATCTGCAATTAAACACGATGAACCATTTGACTTGGATTTTTTTGAACAAGGAGTTGAACGCTATCTGAAGTTTCTACCTTGCGAAAACCGTTACACGATTCAATGCACATCGCTGACGGACTGGCTGCCCAATCCGCCGGACGGCGAAATGTCCAAATCAGATGTCAAGGATCTGATATTGGGGCTCGCGAAACAATTTGTCGATATTGCAGAAAAAGTTTGCCCAAAACTTGCTGTCGAGCCTCTTTTCTTGGGCTGGACAACTCAGTTGCGACGTTTGCAGTAACCGTGTGTATACCGTCACGTTGCAGGCGAAATCATCGGAGTTCCCGAATCGTCGGTTGACCGCAGCACATCCCCTAACAACCTTACGCAATCACCTGCTTGATCGGCTCACCGAAATCAATTTCCAGCCGTTTTTGGCCGGGGACTTCGAGTTTGTGGGGGTCGAGGCCGAGTTGGTGCAGGACGGTGGCGTGCAGGTCGGTGACGTAGTGGCGGTCTTCGACGGCGTGGAAGCCGACTTCATCGGTCGCGCCGTGGGCGACGCCTCCTTTGATGCCGCCGCCCGCCATCCAGACCGAAAAACCGTAGGGGTGATGGTCGCGACCGTCGGCGCGTTCGGAACCGGGCGTGCGACCGAATTCGGTTCCCCACACCACCAGCGTTTCATCGAGCAACCCTCGCTGTTTGAGGTCTTTGAGCAAGCCGCCAATCGGTTGGTCGACCGCCTTGGTGCGCGTTGAGTGATTTTGTTTGAGCTTGCTGTGCGCGTCCCAGCCGTTGTCGTAAATCTGCACGAACCGCACGCCGCGCTCAACCAATCGGCGGGCGACCAGACTTTGCCGGCCGACGGTTCGCGTCGCCGCATCGTTCAACCCGTACAGTTCCTGCGTCGCTGCCGTTTCGTCGCTGAGTTTGACGACCTCCGGAACGGCCATCTGCATGTTGAAGGCGAGTTCGTATGACTTGATGCGGGCACGCATCGCGGCATCATCGGGATACTCGACGCCGGCGATGGTGTTCAGCTCCGCCAGTAAATCGAGTTGACTGCGGCGTTCCTCGACGGAAACCGTATTGCCCGGCGTTCCGAATGGCAGCGGATTCGACGGGTTGACGCTCATGCGAACGCCGGAATGCTCGGGGCCGAGATAACTGCCATCGTGCGCGCCGACACCGCCGCAGCAATCGCCCGGCGGCGTTCCCATCACCACAAATTGCGGCAGGTTATCGCTCAACGAGCCAAGTCCATAATGCACCCACGAGCCGATCGATGGATAGAAACCGTCGAAGATGTGCCGGCCGGTGTGAAACTGCAGTTGGGCAGCGTGGTCGTTGTCGGTGGTCCAGGTCGAACGGATGACGGAAATGTCATCGATACAATCGCCGACGTGCGGCCACCAGTCGCTGACTTCGATGCCGCTTTCTCCGCGTTTGCGATAACCAACTTGCAGCGGGTACAGCGTTCCCATCAGTTTCCGCGGTACGCCGGAGAAGTCGCGGACGTTTTTGCGATAAAACGGCGAATCGAGAATCGCCGACTTGAACGGCGAGGTATCGATCGACTTCCCGGCGAACTTGTTCAGCATCGGCTTGGGATCGAAGCTCTCCATGTGGCTGGTGCCGCCCAGCATGAAGTACCAGATGACGCTTTTCGCCTTCGGCGCGAATTGCGGCGTGCCGTTCGGCAGCGACCAAGTGGCCGATTCCTCGGCGCGTGCAACTCCGTCCCGGTTCAACATCGCCCCGAGCGCCAACCCCGTAAAGCCCATACCGCTATCGGCAAGGAAATTACGACGATTGATGCGGCCGCAGCTGTGAGATGTAGGATTCATAAAACAATCTCAGCGAATCGTGACAAAGTCGTTGTGACTGAACAAAACGTGGACGAGGTTTTCGCGTGCACGTTGATGTGGATCGCTCGATGCGGCCCGTACGCCTTTTCCAGATGCCGGGAACGTTTCTTGCTTTTGTTGCTTCACCAATGCCGCGTGTTTGGTGAGGAACGCTTCGCACGCGGCAATTTCTGATTGCGCTGGCGGGCGGCTCAAGATTTGCTCGAAGGCAGTGGTGATAAACTTCCGGTTCGTATATTGTTCGGCTTTCTCACCAACTTCCTTAGTTAGAGTTTCCGCCAACAGTCGCGATTGGCCAAGCGACAGGCTGCTGTTGCCGAGCGCCAGCGCCTGATGTGGAACAACGCTTTCGATTCGCCGGTAACAGGCGTTGGGATTGGCGACGTCGAAGATTTCCAGAAACGGCATCTTTTCATTCGGCGTATTGCGGAAGTACATGCTGCGGCGAAAAACGTCCTGCCCTTTCTTTTCGTCGATTTCGGGGCCGCCACGGGTGCGGTCGAGACTGCCGGTGCTTGCAAGAATACTGTCGCGGACCACTTCGGCTTCCATCCGTCGGGAATTCATCCGCCAGAGGTAGACGTTTTCTTTATCGAGTTTACGATTCGAGTTGTCGAGTCCACCGTCAGAGGAAACCATCCGATACGTCTGGGACGTCACCAGCAGCCGATGCAGATGCTTCATGCTCCAACCGTTTTCCATCAGCTCGACGGCCAGCCAATCGAGCAACGCCGGATGTGTCGGTTTTCGGCCGTTCAAACCGAAGTTGGCGACTGTGGAAACGATTGGTGAACCGAAGTGTCTCATCCAGATGTGGTTGACGGCAATACGTGCGGTTCGCGGGTTCTTCTCGTTGGCAATCCATCGCGCCAACGCCAACCGCCGCCCGGTGCTCTCACGGGGAAACTGTTCACCGAGCGGGGCATATTTGCCGTCGGGCTTCTCGACAGCAGCACGCGCGGCGGCAAGTTTCGCTGCCGAGGCGTCATGTTGTTTGAGAATGGCCGGCGGCTTCTGTTGTTTGCTGCCGACCGCCGGAGCGGATTGCGCCAGCAACTGTTCGGCCTGCAACAATTCTCGCTCGGCAATTGTGACCTGCACTCGCCGTTCGGCACGGCTGGCTGCCATCGCCAGTTCCTTGACATGGGGATCGGTCGTCACTGCGTACTTGGCCCGTTCTGCAGCAATTCGCGCAATCAACGCCGCATGCTCGGCCACAGCGGTCTTGCGTTTCGCCTGTTCGATGGCCACCTGATCGACGGCGGTGGCAACAACGCGTTCGAGTTCCTCCGGTGTTTCGGCGAATCCGCGGATTTCGACTTCGAGAAACTCTGCCGATCCGTTGTGAACCCAGAGGGCAAACTTGCCGTCTCGGCGGGCGAGGGGCATTGCATAATCGAGTTTGAGTTCGCCGTTGAGACGAATCTTGAGATTCCCACCACGGACGGCGACTTCGATTGTTGCTTCTTCGCCCACTTTCAGTTGCACCGGGACGATGCCCGCTTTCGGGTAGACTTGTGTGCCGCCGTCACGATGAAACGCCTGAATCGACTGTTTTGCATCGCCGGTGGCAGTGTAAACGTCCTGCGATTGGCCGCCGTTGACGTAGTCGAAACTGAATCCGATGGATCGATAGCTGCCGGGCTTTAATGCGCGATAGCGAACGCGTGCGCGAAAATCGCGAGGGTGATTGGCGAAGGTGACCATCGTGGCAAACGACGTGACTTGCTTTTCGATCAGGCGGCCGTTCTCGTAAACCCATTGGCCGCTGATCGGTTTCCAGATTTTGGGGCGGGCTTTCGCAAAATCGTCGGCCAGAAAGACATCAGGCTCCGCTGTCGCCTTCTCCTCAGTGGTCGCTCGCTTCACCGCAGCAAGCTTCGTTTGCGCCGCTTTGACCTTCTTCTTTGTGGCAACGATGGCCTCATCAGCCGCCTTCACTTTGTCCGAGGATTGGGCCAGTTGCCCTTCGACAAGTTCTGGCCGCAGTGCCGGGTAGAAGGCTGCGGGCGGCAGCTTGATCGCTTCGACCTTCACGTCAGCATTGCCAAGTGCGGCGGGAACGCCGGGGGCAAGCGGATTCTCCTTATCGGGATAGCGGGCATCGCCGCGAATGAAGCGGTAGGTCGGGACGTCGGGCTGCTTATCGAACACTCGGGCAACGCCTTCCTTCAGAACCTGGCCGAGCGTCGCATCCTTTTCGGTGCCGGTTGTTGACGACAGCCGATCGGTACGGACGTCATGCGGTTCGAAGAACGCGCGGAACCGGTAATATTCCTGTTGCTCGATTGGATCGAATTTGTGATCGTGACAGCGGCTGCACTTGAGCGTCAACCCGAGAAACGCCTGGCTTGTCTGCTCGACCGTTTCAAACATCCAGACATTGCGGTCGAACTTGTACCAGTTGCGGCCGAGAAAACCGGTGGCCCGCAACACCTTCGGATCGGTGGGCGCCAACTCGTCGCCAGCGATCATCTCAACGATCAATTGATCGTAGCCTTTGTCCTCGTTGAGCGATTCGACAATCCAGTCGCGCCACCGCCAGATGTGCCGTTGGCTGTAGCGAATTTCGTTGATCGCGCGACTGCCGTACCAATCGCTGTACCGCCAAACGTCCATCCAATGCCGACCCCAGCGTTCCCCGTACTCTGGGCGACTGAGCAAATCATCGACGGTCTTCTTCCAATTGTCTTCCGACGGATTGGCGAGGAAGCTGTGAAGCTCGGCGCGGGTGGGAGGCAACCCAATCAGGTCGAGATACAACCGTCGCAAGAGGACGGCCGGTGGCGCTTGCGGTCGGGGAGAAAGGCCGCGTGCGTCGTGTTGGGCAGCGATAAACCGATCGACGGGATGTTGCGCCCATCGGGCGTTTTTCGGTTTCGGCAGCGCCGCCCGCTTCGGCAATTGATACGACCAATAGTTGCGGGGATCGGCGAGCGGTTTTTCATCGGCCGGCGCTTTCGCACCGTCTGCGATCCATCGTGTGAGGATGTCTATTTCCTCGGGCGTCAGCGGCGTGCCTTCGCCTTCGGGCGGCATGCGGAAATCGGAATCGCGGCGAACGTATGACAGCAGATCGCTGTCGTCCGGTTTGCCGACGGTGATCGCCGGGCCGCTTTCTCCCCCCTTGAGCATGGCCGCCGCCGTGTCGAGTCGCAGCCCCGATTTCTGCTGAATTGGTCCGTGGCAAGTGAAACAGCGGCGGGCGAAGATCGGTTTCACGTCGCGCAGATAAGCAACCGCGACAGATTTTTTCGTCGCAGCAGAAGGTGGCGGATCGGCTGCGGGACAGGAAACAGTCGATACGGTGAAACAGACGACGCCGAAAATCAGAACTCGCGCATTGCGCGTTGCGAACTGGTCGCACCACCGCGAGTTGGCCAGTTGTCGTCGCATTCGAATTCTTTCCGATGAGACCTGTCGTTCCAAACCGTTTCAACACCGAGAGCGTGCCGTGATTGTAGCACGCCGTGATTGTAGCACATGGGGTGGTCCCCAAGTCTATCGCACGGCAATTCCTCGGCGTTCGGCCGCGAGTGGCGGGCGTCCACATTCCCCATTCAGTACAATGGAAGGGGCGCCGGGCATCGCTTGCAGCAAGCATGATGGCAGAAGCAACACAAGACAGGTGAGTCTTTCTTCGATATTGGAAATTCAGCATGCATCGCATTCGTTATATCATGGTCGGCGGATTTCTCGGCGCCGGCAAGACGACGACACTCGGCCGATTGGCGGCCCATTATCAGGGCCAGGGACTGAACGTCGGCATTGTGACCAACGATCAGGCGACCGATCTGGTCGATACCAACACGCTTCGCGGGCAGGGTTTCGACGTCGGCGAAGTGGCCGGGGCCTGTTTCTGTTGCAATTTCGACGAATTAATGGAAACGATGAAACAGCTATCGGCCGACGAGCGTCCCGATATAATTCTGGCCGAACCGGTCGGCAGTTGCACCGATCTGGTCGCCACCGTCATTCAGCCGATCAAGCGATTGTTCGATGCCGAATTCACCATCGCCCCTTATTCGGTCATCCTCAAACCGAGCCACGGACGGCGAATTCTCCGCAACGAAAAACGGGCCGGCTTTTCTCCGAAGGCGGCTTACATACTGACGAAACAACTCGAAGAGGCCGACGCGATTCTCATCAATCGCATCGATGAGTTGGAACAGAAACAGGTTGACGAGTTGGTTGCACTGGTCGGCGAACACCACCCCGATGTGCCGATATTGCGCGTCTCGGCTCGCAGCGGCGACGGCTTCGATGCGCTGATTGAACTGCTGGAGCAGGAAGGTGACTTCGGCCGTCGCGTGCTCGACATCGACTACGACATTTACGCGGAAGGCGAAGCAGAACTCGGCTGGCTGAACAGCAGCGTGCGGATCGCGTCGCCGGAGACGTTTTCGCTCGACGAACTGCTGCTCGAAGTGGTGCGAGAATTGCGAGAAAAGCTGGCTGAGCAGGATGCCGAGACGGCGCACTTGAAAGTCATCGGCCTATGGGAAGGTTTTTTTGGTGTCGCTAACCTGATCAGTAGTGAGAGCGAACCGGAACTTTCGCTGCCCTCGAATTGCGATGTGAACGAATTCGACCTGATCGTCAACGCCCGCGTCGCCTGCGATCCGGTGCTGCTGGAACAGTCGGTGCGGAGTGTGATTGCGGCGTGCTGCGCCCGCCGCGGCGCGACCGCCGAGTACCGACAAACACAAAGCTTCCGCCCCGGCCGACCCGTGCCGACGCACCGCTTCGACCCCGACACATGATGCGCTGTGGTCGATGTTCAGACCGCAACAGAAAGAAATGTGAGACCACGGATCACACGGATAGGCCAGGCCAGAATCTGCATTCAGAATCTTTGGGGCCGTTTCCAGATCCAATGGACTTCCGCAGCTGTTTTATCCGTGCCCATCCGTGAAATCCGTGGTTCTTGTTCTCATTGCTTTGACGAATTGAATGATCAGGAATGCAGGAAAGCAGGAATTCACGAAAGCCGTTTTCTCCTGCCTTCCTGGTTTCCTGATCACTCTCCCGGAGTATCTGCTTGAAACGGTACGACTCATGTGATGGGACAGACGTTGGCGGTCTTTCGTGGTCCATCATTTCGAGAATTGCGCAGGGAACGACAACGCCTTCGGTGAGCCGCCAGTTTTTCCCGCTTTGCGGCACTTTGCATCTCCGCGTCTTTGCGTCAAAAGAAACAGTTCTTCACAACTTCGCGCGACACTACAAACAGCCAAAGGGCAGGTGGGTTTGCGTTCATTGCCGCTGGTTGACTAGAATCAGCCGTACACTGGGCGGGGGGATGACACTCTGCGGGGGAGGTCGGCGATGGCCAAGCGGACGAATCATTACGATGTCGCGTTCGAGGAGTATCTCAGAAACGTGCGGACTCCCTACGTGGCGGTGGACGAGACTCGTAGAGCCTTGCTCAGTCAGGCATCGCTGAAGTCAATGGACTTCATTGTCTATTCGGCGCGGCAACGGAATTTGTTGGTTGATGTCAAAGGCCGCCGGTTTCCTTCCGGCGGCGAGTCACAAAATCACAAGTGGGAAAACTGGGCGACGGGCGACGACCTCGACAGCCTGCTGCAATGGGAAGACGTCTTCGGAGGCGACTTCCGGGCGGTACTGGTGTTCGCTTACGACGTGGTCAACCCGCATTGGCTCGACCAGTTCGATGCCTGCTTCGAGTTCCGCAACCGCACATATGCGTTCTACGGCGTCTGGCTGAGTGATTATCGGGAGAAACAGCGTCAACGATCTGCGAGTTGGGAAACGGTCTGCCTACCCAGCGCAGAGTTTCGGCGACTGAAAAAGCCGATTGCGGAATTTTTGTAGTCAAAATCTTGGTGCGAATCCCTCTCATTGCGACAGGTTGTCGCATAAAACCTTGTTGGGCGATCCGATACCGATAACGCATGTCTCTCACCGTAACAGTTGTTCGTAATCGAGTCCTTCAATGAATTCAACATGCTGCCGCTGGATGCTGATGACTGCATTCCTTTTTGCAGAAGGATGTGGTGGAACCGACGCTCCCGAAACTCGATTTGGCCGAGAGTGGGTGGAAACATCCGAGATCAATCAACAGCTCGCAGCGCCCGTCGAACTTAACAAGAGCTTCCCATCCCCATACCGTATCCAGCCTCCAAGCGGTTGGAAGCTTTCTTTTGACCACTCAGAGAACGGCAACTTTCTCGTGGACACATACGGATGGGGTGGAGGCAAGCGGGAAAATGGCTCTGTCCCAGCATTGGTGATTACGGTAATGAAGGGGCAAGGGTCACCCGATGATCCACCTGTTGAAGAATTTCTTAAATTCTCACTCTCTAAAACTCAAAGAAAACATGATGAGTTCAAACAAAGCGAGATCCTCATTCAGCGAATCGACTCCTTGACCTTCATGCGAGTTGACTGGCACGGGTTTTATCGACGTGACCGCAGATTCCAAGCAGGCTGGACATTGCTGGTTCTCGTTGATGATTACATGATCGACATTCATTACGAAGATGACAGCAACTATTCTTCTGTGACCGAACCGCTCGCAATAGCATCTGCACTGTCATTCAAAGCGAATTAAGCAGCCAGTCATTACAATGCGGCCAGTCACACAACACCGATTGTCTGCATGGTCGCCTACGGTGACCGCCGCATTGGCGGTTCAAGCAACTTACCGCAGTTTTTCAAGCTCATCTGCCCACGAAAAGACCTTTTCAATTCTATGCGGGAATGAGTATTCCGAATGGGCCGACGACTACGCCGAGCAGATGCGGTTGCGATCCCCAAGCTGGAAAACCGTCAGCCTGCCCAGCGCCGCAATCCCCGTGATTGCGTAACAAATCACAGCCAATAGAGCGTTTCGGAACCACCGATCGACCGGTTGATCGGAGGAAGGCCGCAAAAAGTCGCAAAAAGGCACAAAGAATCCACAACAGTCAGAAATTCCATTTTGTGTCTCTTTGCGACTTTTTGCGGCTCGCTTCCGTCCGACTTCTGTTTCCGGCTTTGCTTGTCCGCGCAATCCGTCGTCAAATCGTCTCAGGTTGCCATCCGCAAACGGCAGTGCCTGTGCCAGTCCCGCGGTCTCTTCCATCCAACGAACCAACTACAGGCATCGCTTGCATTTGTTTTGCTTCCTCTGGCAGAATGTCGGCAGAGCAGGGGATTGCTGGTTCGGACCGTTTCGGCAATGTGCCAATTCCCTCCACCACGAGAACACCTTTCCATTTCTGATGTGGAATGGGTATTCTGGTTAGGCCGACAACTCAGCCGGGCAGGGTGTTTCGACGATTGTCGCAGCGATTGACGGATTTCTCGGAATTGAAAGTCGATTTGATGAACGAACGTTGGAAATCTCGTCTGATGCGGACCGGCTGGGCGGCCATTGTGGGGATGATCTCGGTCGGCTCGGCAACCATCGCTTGGGCGCAGAACGAGGCGGGCGAGCAAGCCTCCGGCAATTTGGCCCCGGCACCAAGTTACACCCTCGATGTGGTCATATTGGTCGCGCTGGTCGGGGCGGCGGTGTTCGCCATCTGCCGTTCCAGCCGCCGTTCCTGACATTTTTTCAACCGAATTTCCGCAATGCCAACCAAGCTGTGATCCAGTTTGAAATTCTGCCGTTTCGATTGCGTCAGGAGAGTTGCGACTGCGAGGCGATTTCGCCAGAATGCCGGCGCTTCGGCACGAAACGCTAATTGGGAGTCGATTGACGACTGGCCACTTTTCCGGCATCTCTGAATTGCGGCGCAGCGTGGGGCCGTTTCGTAGCAGCGGCCGACTGTCACTCCTCGGTTCAGCTATCAAGCGATCAAGCTCCGTACCCTCCTTTTTATTTTCAACTGCCCTTCCGGGCCTTCGCACGAGAGTTTCCATGAATTCCAGTTCTCCGGATTACGACTTCGCAGGTCGCAAATCAGCACCGAACGGACGCCGTCGCCTGTTCTACTGCCTGTGCGTGGGCGCGATGATTGCCGTGGCAATCGGCAGGGGTGGCATTGCCTCGGGAGAGTCGGACGCCAACACCGATACCAACGCCGTACAGACGGCTGTTGCCGCCGATGACACTCCGAATCGCAGCGGCGAGGAATCAACAGGCCGGCGAATCGTCAAATGGATTCCCGATCAGAAGGCATATTCCGGTTCGCCTCAGACGCGAATCAGTCTGCAATCGCTCTTTGAGACTGAGAACGGTGAATCTCCAATTCTGACGGTGAGTCACAACACAAAGGAGAAGTACGTCGCGGCAAGTATCGAAGGCAATGAATTGGTACTGGATTGGAAGAAAGTCGGCAAAGCCGAGATCATTATTGACGCAACCGACAAGGCAGGAGCCGTCATCAGCAGCAAGTTCACTGCGACCGTGTGGGAAGCGAACTACTGGACGCTCACATGGACGGTCATCGGTGGTCTGGGCATATTCCTGTTTGGGATGAAGAGCATGTCCGACGGCTTGCAGGCAGTTGCCGGCGATGGCTTGAGACGGATGATTGCTTTCGTAACCGACAACCGCTTCCTGGCAATCGGTGCCGGCGCATTTGCGACAACGGTGGTGCAGTCAAGTTCCATCACCACGGTCATGGTTGTCGGCTTCGTCAACAGTGGTTTCATGCAGCTCTCGCAGGCAATCGGCGTGATCATGGGAGCAAACATCGGCACCACAATTACCGGCTGGGTGATTGCGCTAAAGATCGGCAAATACGGACTGCCGATCGCCGGTATCTGCATTTTCGGCTACCTGTTTTCCCGTAGCGATCGCATCCGCTTCATTTCGATGTTCGGCATGGGACTGGGACTGGTGTTCCTCGGTCTGGAGGTGATGAAGGACGGCTTTGTCATGGTCAAAAGCCTGCCGGAATTTGAAGCCTATTTTGCATCGTTCTCCGCCGACACCTATGCCGACACCTATGCCGGCGTATTGAAGTGCGCCGCTGTCGGCTGCGTGTTGACATTCATCGTGCAGTCGTCCTCGGCAACGCTGGGGATCACCATTACCTTGGCACAGATCGGCGTGATTCCGTTTGAAACGGCCGCCGCTTTGGTACTTGGAGAGAACATCGGCACAACAATCACGGCGCTGCTCGCGTCGCTGGGCGCGACGACGAACGCCAAGCGGGCCGCCTATTTCCACGTGATCTTCAATCTGATTGGGGTGGCGGTGATTACGGCGTTGTTCCAACTGTACATCCCCTGCGTCAAACAATTTGTGACCTGGATGGGGGGCGTCGATCCGGCAACCGGCAATGTCGAGGTGACGAAAGCGATCGCGGCCACCCACACGGGATTCAACGTCATCAACACACTTGTGTTCCTGCCGCTGGTTGGACTCATGGCCAGATTCCTGCAGTGGTCCGTTCGCGAGAAGGCGCACAAGGAGACTCCGCACCTGACAAGTCTCGATCTCCGCGTGTTGGAGACGCCGGCGATTGCGATCGAGCAGTCGCGAGTGGAGCTGCTGCGAATGGCTGAAGGCTGCAGCAAGATGATGGGTTGGCTGAAAGAATTGATCGGGCAGGACGAACCTGATCCACAACTTCGAAAAAAACTGTTTCACCGTGAAGAGGTCCTCGACAACGTGCAGGATGAAATCGCATCCTTCATGACGAACCTGCTCTCGGGCAACGTGCCGCACACAATTGTGGCTGAAGGCCGTCGTCAGTTGCGGATGGCCGACGAATACGAGTCGATCAGCGATTACATCACCAGCATTCTGAAGTTTCACCTGAAACTCAGGAACCAGGGCCACAAGCTCGATGCGCGGCATCTTCAAGACGTGATGCGGCTGCACGAGATGGTCAGCGCCTATCTCGAACTGGTCAACTCGGGTATGCGGGATCGTCAGCCGGAGGTGATTACCAAGGCCAACTCGATGGGGGCCGAGGTGACGCATCTGGTGAAGAAGCTCCGCGACGAACATCTTGAGGCGCTCAGCGAAGAGCGGATGCCGCCGTACATCAATCTGGCGTACACCTCGACGCTGAATTCTTACCGCCGCGTTCGAGACCACGCAAAAAACATCGCGGAAGCCCTGGCGGGTGAAAAGTAGTTAATAGCAATCAGACCGCCAGGTCGGAACTCTCAGCTATCGACTCTCAACCCGTAAGCGTTTTCAAAACTCGCCCATCAACTGACCGTCGGCCCGATTGCCGAGTTGCATCAGTACGGCGGCGGTGATGTTCCCGCTGATGAAACGGACCGAACCATCGCCAAGGGCGAAATGACAGCCGCCAACGTGGTAGCTGCCGAATCCCCCCACCTGCAGCAGCGGATTCTGTGCCTGGCCAGGTTCACCTTCCGCTGGGGTGACTGGAATTGGCGGTGGTCCCCCGAATTGGGCCGGCCGATTCAGGTTGATGCTGCTGGTATTCCTCAAAGTGGCACGCGTCCCCGACATCCAGCCGAGACTGGTGGCGTCGGCGAATTTCTCGCCGATGAAGATCGTGTTCGAGACGCCGTCCGTCACGTCCTCGAACCGAATCTTGCTGTTGAGGAACAGTACGCCATTGTTGTTCACGTCGATGGGAACTTCGCTGTCGTGGTAGCAACCGGCATACGTTGTCTGTCCCACTAGCGCACCCCCGGCGGTTGTGCTGACGGACGGTGCGGGGCTGGAAGGACAATTCAGCACGCTGATGGTTATCGCACGGACTTTCGCATTCTTCGGATCGTACACACCGACCGACGAATCGTACTGCTGGAACGCGACCGCTTGATCGATGTGGGGCAGGATATTGACGATCCAACTGGCGTGATTCCCAATCGGTTCGGTGCGGATCGGGCCGGCCTCGTTGATCGTCCCCGACGGCAGGTGTTCGTACTGCATATCGAAGTTCAACAAGGCCAGACTGAGTTGCATCAGGTTATTCTTGCACGATGAACGCCTGGCCGCTTCCCGGGCCTGTTGCACCGCCGGCAGCAACAGCGCAATGAGGATTGCAATGATCGCAATCACGACCAACAGTTCGATCAGCGTGAATCCACAGCGCGAAGGACGGGCGAAATCCCGGTCCATAATCCGTCGTGAATTTGTTCTGGTTGTTTTCATCTTGTGACACCTCGTTGGAACAATATTGCGTAACGCTGTTTGGTTGCAACACGTGGCTTACGCCCTCGCGCTTGCCTGATTGTTTTGTCACTCCGTTCCGACTGGGATGATTGACCGGCGAGTTTTCGTGGCCGATTGTGTTGCGCCCGCAGGATAACGGGCTTCGACAATGACGACCCGTGAGTCTTCAACATCCTTCGTTGGACTAACTTTGATAAGGACCTCTCCGACATGCCGGCCGTCCAAATCGTCGGTTGCGATTTTCCAGGTTTCCCCTTGATAACCGGCCTCAACATTCAACCGTGCCGCCGCCCGCTCCAACCCGGCCTCAGCCAGCCACTTTGCCTGCAGCTGTAACTGTTGGCGACGGACTTGTCTGCGACCGGTACTCGATAGCTTCAGCGCCGAGGCCAACAGCACGGTTGCCAACAGCAAACAAACGGCCGCGGCAACCATCACCGAGCCACGGCGACGATCAACAGCCTGTTGGGTGTTCGTTTCTGGTCGATGGTGCCTCATATCAGTTGGCCCTCTCGAAACGGTGATCACGACCGACGATTGATTCAATTGTCAGCGTCCGCCGGGCTGTCGGTTCGTCGGTCGATGATTTCGTTTTCTTTGCCGTACCACCGGCGATTGTCGCCCGCTCAATCTCCAGTCGTACCACCGACGGCGGCCCGGCGACCTGCGCGAATTGAAGCGATGAACCAACCGGCAAGAAAAACGAGTTGCGTCGTTTGACTGTCTCGCCGATCGATTCAGTTCGTTTCAATTCGTGTTCTTCAATGGTGTAAACAATGCGACGATCATTGTCGGCAGTCAGAACGAGGTTTGCCGGTCCGTCATCGTCGTCGGCTTCAACGGCAGCTTCGCGCACGGCGTGTACGTCATCTCGCAACACGCGCGACAGCCGTGTGATGGTGGTGTTGTGCCAGACGGCCTGTGTGGTATGCCTTTCAGCTCGCAACAATAAATGAATTGTTGTCATCGCGATGCCCAATATCACCATCCCGACGCTCATCATCACGATGACTTCAATCAGCGACGTCGCGCCGCACCGACGGCTGGTTTTGGGGGACCGCTTCCCGTTTCGATTTGTCATTTCGGCCTCCCCAGGCGATACACCCACGTCGTCAGTCGCACTGGGGCGAGTGTTTGGCCTTTTCGATTCGACCATGCCAATTCGATGTGTATCCGCTTGGAGTCCGGCTCATTGGGTTTCGTATCGACCGTGCAACTCAAGGACGATTCGCGCAGTTGCTGCGAGACCTGTTCGGACAGCGTGAGTTTCGTCGCAGTCTCTTGCGTGATTTCGTCCCAGCCGCGGGCGGCAATGTGCTCCATCAGATTTTCAACTTCCAACGTTGCCTGCTGTCTCTGGTCGGCAGCACGTCGTTCCCGCGCGACCCAGCCAAGGGCGGGAACGGCGATGCTCATCACCGTTCCGAGCAGAATCCCAGCAACGATGACCTCAACGGTCGTCGTACCGCGACGCACGCAGATCCTGGTTTTTCGATTTAAGTTTTGACAATTCATTCTGTTTGTTCCTGCCCTACGACAGGTCGTTGAGAAGCTTGACCAACGGCATAAACAAACCGACCACAACCGTTCCGACGACTCCTGCATAGAGCAGCATCAGAACCGGACGCACGAACTCGACCAGCGCATTGAAGCGGAAAGAGATGCGACTATCGACGTTGTCGGCGGTGCGCCGCAAGGCCCAATCGAGATTCCCCGCCCGCTCGGCCGCCGAGAGTAACGCTGTCTCGCGGCGGCTTATCAGGCCGGAAGCCAACATTGCCTGCCAGCAGTTGTGTCCCTGTTCCACCTCGTCGGCGATGTCGCCAATGCGCCGACGGATTGCCGGCGCCGGATGCACGCCGGCCATCGTCGAAAGCGCGCCAATCAGCGGCCGACCAGCTGCCACCGCGATGCTCAAACTGCGCAGCACTCCACCCGTTGCGATCCGTGGCATCATGATCGTCAGCAGTTTGAACGGCCCGGTCATCGGCACTGTTGGGCGTCCGGCAGCAACCGCATAAACCATGGCAACCCACACCACACCGAAGATGAAGGGGATCAGCAGCAAGCCGTAAGTTGCGGCGAAGTGCGATGCGTCGATGACAAAAATCGTCATTGACGGCAACTCGGTGCCGAAATCTTCAAAGATCCGCTTAAACTTCGGAACGATATAAACCATGATGAAGGCGACGATGCCCAGCATGACAACCGTGACGAACATCAGGTAAACGACGATCGATGCGGGGGAAGAGACGGTCGTCGTGTCTCGCGGGGCAAGCCGTTCGGCTGCCATTTTCAGCGCTGCCGCCAACGTTCCGGATTCGGCACCGACGCGGGCAGCCATCACGACATCGGGCGGCAGCAGTCCGTGAACCGCTTCAATCGCGTCGGGCAAACTCGTTCCCGCTTGCAGCATATCCGACAGGTCGTGTACCTGATGACGCCATCCCAAGCGGGAGTCGTCGGCGAATGCGTCGAGAATCGGCGTCAACGGCAACTGTTTTTCTGTCGCAATCGCCAACACCGACAGCAGAGCCGACTGCCGCGCAGCACGTGCGCGGTGCATCCACCCCAGCACGTCGAACATCATCAGGAATTGGTAAAAAAAGGACATCGATCAGCTTCGTTCGGAGAAAAGTTATTCCAATCAGGACAGGTCGTTCAGAAGTTTGATCAGCGGCATAAACAGGGCGATCACTATTAGCCCGACCGATATCCCCATCGTCACCATGATGATGGGTTGCCACAGCACGGTGATCAGCCCGGTTTGCGCATGGGCGCGCGACTTGTACATTTCAGTCAAAGCCCGAAGCGTGTCGGCGAAGACATCGGGTTTGTCATGCCATTTCATTGACTCGACGAGCGTGCCTGGCATGGCCGGCATATTGTAGGCAGCACGATCGAGCGGCTCGCCCGACTCAACATCGGACGCCATCATCCAACTGGCCGCTTGAATTTCGGCATCGCCTGCGCTGTCGCCGGAAAGCACCAGCGCTTCGGGAAGAGGCACACCGTTTTCAACCAGGATCGCCAGCAAATGCGAAAACCGAGCTAGCGCACTGAATCGCAGCAGGCGACCGAGGACGGGAATTGCGCAGATGATCCGGCGGCGCGTCATCTTATCGAGAACGAAGGCTACCACGACCCAGATCGCACTTACCATAAATATCATCGCGCCGAACAGCCAAATCCCGTGACTTACCAACACATCCGAAGTGGAGATCACCAACTTGGTGATTGCCGGCAGCTCGGTTCCGAAATCCTCGAAAATCTTACGAAACGACGGGACAAGCCCGACCATGATCGCCACCAGCACTACGCCCAGCAGCAACAGAATGATCAACGGATAGACCAACGCGATGGCAGCCCGAAATCTGATGTCGGACACCTGACGTGCCTGAGCGGCATAGCGGCCGAGCAATTCGCCGGTGTGTCCCGATTTCGCGCCGGCGGCGATCAACGCCTGCAAATCGGCTGGCGCGCCGTGGCTCTTCAAGACCGAACCAAGTTCTCCGCCCGCCTGTAAACGTGAGACAATACTACGCAGTCCCCGACGGAACCGCGAAGAAGGTAGCTCCGCAGCCAATGCCGACAACCCCTGCACCAGTGGCAATCCCGCTTCGGTGAGGTCTCCCAACTGCCCGCTCAACCGACGAAAGTCGCGGACTTTCATCCGCTCGACCGTGCGGCCGGCGGAGTCGATTTCTTCAGTTGCGCTGTCACCAAATGACGAAACGTCAATCGGCTCGACAGACTCCACTTTTAATCCATCCGCCTCTAATCGCGCAGTCGCCCCAGCGACATCGACGGCTTCGATTTCGCCGGACGTCAATTCGCCGTTGGAGTCGATTGCTTTGTAATGGAAACGCGGCATGGAGTTGCTACTTGAAGAACTAATTCAATGGATGCATATCACCGGTACTGAGACCGTCGAGCATTTCGATAAATGGAACGAGTAATCCCAATGAATACAGCAGCACGATGCCGCCACCGATGAACATACCGGTAAGTACGGGGAACAATGTCTTGAACCAGATGAGAGAGTTGATCGCGCGGCGGCGATACATATCGGCCGCCAACCGTAATGCGTGGCTGAGTTTTCCCTGCCGTTCGCCATCGATCATCAACCATCGCAAGAACGGTGGAAACGCACCGGCAACGGCTGGCTGTGACGTCATGTTGCCTCCCTGTGAGACATGGTCTGCCAGCAGCCGGGCCGACTTCTTCATCGCAGGCGACCCGGTCGCCTCGGCCGACAGCACAATTCCCTCGGGCAGCGTGATAGAATGTTCGATCTGCATCGCCAGCAGCTCGGCAAACATGGCGAACCGATAATGCTTGACACCGACAAATGGAAATGCGCTGAATCCACCGCTGCCACGTAACGCCACCATCAGCCAGCAGATGGCAAACAGGATGACAACGGGCAAAACCCAGGCCCACATTGCCATGCTGTCTCGAATCGTGACAAAGAACTGCAGCAGGCCGGTGAGCGGTATGCGAAACGTCTCGTATGCCGACTGATAACGGCTGACCATTTCGGCCAGAAAGAGCAGAAACATGCCGTATGCCAACGTGAAGACGGTTAGCGGATACAATGCTGCCAGACCGAGCTTCCGCCGGAAGTCGAGCATTTCCCATGTGAATGAAGAGACCGCTTCCAGCGCGGCCGGCAACCGGCCCGCTCTCAGCCCCGCCTCGACAATCGCGCGATAAGCGCGGGGAAAGCGATTTCCCTCCGCAGCTAGCGCCTCTGGCAACGATTCGCCACGACTCATGCGTTCGGAAAGGAGCGAACTGATGCGGCTGAGACCGCCATTTGAATCGCCGCCCAATTCGCGCAGTCCAAGTTCAAGCGGAATGCCGGCCCGAATCAGCGCGGCGATTTCATCGTTGAGCGCAATCAGCTGCTCAGGCGAAATCGGTGTGCCGGGTGATGATTCAGTTGACGATGACATCGGTACGATCCTGAAACCTTAATCGCTATTTCGTGTACCCAAAACGCGGAAAACCTCGGCCGGACTCGTCTCGCCGCGTTCGACTGCCTGCCGTGCTCGTTCCCACTGTTCGACCATGCCGCCTTCGACCGCTCGCTGGTGAAGTTGCCGCGCATCGCTGCGATCGAGTATCGCACGGCCCAATTCGGCTTCGTCCGGAATCAACATTTCCGTCAATAACATTCGTCCGCTGTATCCCGTTCCGCCGCAGTCATCGCAACCGACCGGCTGGCGGACTTGTTCCACGTTTAGTCCCATTCGCGCATCAACTTCGTTGGAAACAATCGCGCAGTGACAGAGTTTTCTCAACAGTCGTTGGCATAAGACGGCCAACAATCCGCTGCGAATGAGATACGGTTCAATTCCCATGTCGCACAATCGACTGATAGCCGCTGCCGCGCTGCCTGCGTGAAATGTGGTCACCACGAGGTGACCGGTCAAGCAGGCTTGAAAAACTGTTTCGGCCGTTTCACGATCGCGAATCTCGCCCACCATCAACACTTCCGGGTCCTGTCGCAACTGCGATCGCAAGCCTGTGGCCATGTTGAAATCGACAGCCGGGTTGACTTGTGATTGCGCCACCCCCGGCACGACAACTTCAATTGGGTCTTCCAATGTTACAAGACTGCGGCTGCCTCCGGTTTTGTCTACGATTTCTCGCAAGGCGGCATAAATGGTGGTTGTCTTGCCGCTTCCTGCTGGACCGGTGAGCAAAATGACGCCGCCGGTTTGTTCGAGCAACCGCTGCAGTTGCGCGAGAACGTCCGACTCCAATCCCAATTCGTCCAACCGCCGAAATTTGCCCGAACCGACAAACAACCGCGCGACCACCTTTTCGCCAAAGAGAGTCGGGAACGTGCTGATCCGCGTTTCGACATTGTCTTCGGCAACACACAACCGCCCCTCTTGCGGAATGTCAGTGCGATAGGTGAGCAGTTCCGCCAGCACCTTCAGCCGCGCGACAACTTTGGTCGCCAACTCCAACGGGAACTCGGCCACCGGCTGCAACACGCCGTCGATCCGCCATTTCATTTCAAGATGCTCGGCCGTCGGCTGCAAATGAACGTCGCTGGCAGCCGCCTCGCGCGCACTCCGGAGAACCGCATCCACTAACTCGCTGACATACTCCGGATCGGATGACTTCCGCGCCGGCAGGTTCTGGTGGAAGCGTTCGCGGAGTGGTTGCTGCATGATGAGTGTGGAATCAGACGGGTGATGGTTATGTTGTGGTTAGCAACGCGGGCCGACAGTGAGAGTGACCGGCCGATCAGCAGTGCCGAGTCCGGTTGATCGCTGCGTTAGGTATCGACTGTCATGTTCCGGAATGGACTGTCCACTCCATTGTCGGGTCTTCCAAACGGGCAAACGTCTTGAACAACCTACCGAGTCGGTCAAGATCGGCTGGATGGGCTCCGATGCAGAACTCGATGATCTGCTGATCGGGTGGTGATCGATTATTGTTGAATCGCAATTCCACCGCGCAACCGCCAGCGACAAAATATTGAAATACGCGAAGCCGGAAGTAGAAAGCGAAACGATCCCGTTCATCTTCGGATCCGAGTTCCCACACAAATGTATCGTCCTCGGTCTTCGGAAATCCAGTGAGGGCTCCGGCAGCATCATTCAGGTCTGCCGCATTTGCGTAGATCTCGAACTCGCCTTGTACCGAACCGTTGCCTGCAGACACCACCAATCGGACGTGGTGCGGTTCTTCATATGGGATTCGGGTAATGTTGAGAAATGACGTCATTCAAGATGCACAACTCGTCAATAGAGCGCCGAGCGAATCGTTCGGGAGTTTTTCTTCCGTTCGCTGAGTGAGGCATCGACGTGGCCCCAGGCATCGGCCGCGGTGGGGAGCGTGACTTCGGGCGAGCCGTCTTCCGTGCGATTGGTCGCCGCCGATGCGGAAGGCGCATTGGGATCGCTTCCCGCCCCCAACCATCCCGCCAGAATAGCCAATGGCAGCAACAGCGAAGCGGCGAGCAGAATGCGGCGTCGCGTTCGGCCACGTCGCTCGGCTTTCTTTGCCGCCCGCAAAATGCGACGACGGAGTTTTCGCGACGCCGGCGGAAGTTCCGCCGCACCGCGAATCAGCTCTTCGTCGATTAAATCCCAATCTCTCATGCCTGTCTCTTCGCTCATTTTCGACTTCCGACTGCCGGCTCGTTTTCAAACGAGTGCAACATTCTCGTTAACTTTTCCAACGCGTAACGAAACCGACTGGCCACTGTATTCGGTGATTGATTCAGGACCGTGGCGATTTCCAGAAACGTCATGTCTTCCCAAATTCGCAGAACAACAACTTCCCCTTGGGCAGGAGGCAATCGCCGCACGGCAAGCCGTACTTGATTTCGCACTTCTTCGTCATCGAGCGCCAACTCCGCCTCAATCGAGGGTACGGAGAGCGGCGAGAGCCGCGACACCGGTTTTCGCCGACGGACAACTGTAATCGCTTCGTTGCGAACGATGCGCAAGAAATACGCCCAAGGGTATTTCGCCTGCGACAACGCCTGCGGTTTGACGGTGATGCGGATCATTGCAGCTTGCAACGCGTCTTCTGCATCTTCGTGATTTCGCGTCAATGTGAGTGCGTAGCGCAACAGCCGTGCCGACGTAAGATCGTACAGCCCATCCAGCGCAGACGGACCCTGTCGCGCCAGCTCAAGCGCTGCGCGTCGAACGCGAACGGGAAATTGATTTCGTTTGTCAGTACTCACCATCTCTATTGATGTCCGAAATGGTACGATTTGTCTACAACTTTTCCCGGTTTTTAACGTATTTTCTTATCCAGACGCCACTCTCACTGTACGCAAGTAACGACCCGTGATGGATTCGGTCGTGCCAACAACCTCTTCCGGCGTCCCGGCGACAACCAGCTTGCCTCCCGCTGCGCCCGCTTCGGGGCCGAGATCGATGACATGGTCGGCGGTTTTGATGACGTCGAGTTGGTGTTCGATCACAATCAGCGAATGTCCGACCGCCAGCAGCCCGGCGAAACAATCGAGCAGCCGTTCGACATCGGCGGCGTGCAAGCCGGTCGTCGGCTCGTCGATGAGAAACAGCGTTCGCGATTTCGCTCCTTCCGACAGGAAGGCGGCCAGCTTCAACCGCTGCAACTCTCCGCCGGACAGCGTTGTTGCCGGCTGACCCAGCGGGAGATAATCCAGCCCGACCTCGCTCAGGAACCGCAACTTCTTGAGCAACTTCGGATGTGTACGGAAGAAGGTGAAGGCTTCGCGGACGGTCATGTCGAGAACGTCGGCAATATTGCGACCGCGGTACTTCACTTCCAACACTTCGCGGCGAAAACGGCGGCCGTTGCATTCCGCGCAGGTCATCGAAATGTCGGCCAGGAACTGCATGTCGATATCAACCGTGCCGCTACCGAGACAACTTAGACAACGGCCGCCGCGAGACGCATTGAAGCTGAAAGTGGTGGCAGTGAAGTTTCGCACTCGTGCCTCGCGCGTCTCCGCAAAAACGTCGCGGATGACATCGAATGCTTTGAGATACGTGACCGGAATACTGCGTCGCGTGCGCCCAGCGGGTGACGGATCGACAAGCACCACCTGATCGATGTCGTCACATCCCGAAATGCGTTCACAATCTCCCGGTTGAGCCACATCGCACGACTGCCCCAGTTGGCGACACAGCGCTGGATACAATGTCTCGTGAACGAGCGAACTCTTGCCACTGCCGCTGACTCCCGTCACCACGCACAACAGTCCCAGCGGAAATTCAACAATTAGATTATTCAGGTTGTGATGTGTTACACCCTCCAGGCGAATTCGGGCGGCACCGGGCTTGCGGCGGTTCTCAGGCGACGGAACGGCAATCGCCCGGCGTCCCGAAACAAACGCTCCGGTGACCGACTCCTCAACAGCGCCGATCTCTGTTGGTATTCCCTGAAAGACGACGCGTCCTCCTTCCCGTCCGGCACCCGGTCCAATATCAATCAGCTCGTCGGCTTCGTGGAAAAATGCTTCGTCATGTTCGACCACGACAACCGTATTGCCGGCATCGCGGAGCCGCTTGATTGCGCTGATTACCCGTTCGTTATCGCGGGGATGCAGTCCTGCCGAGGGTTCGTCGAGAACGTAGAGCGTGTTGACCAGACTGGATCCCAACGCTGCGGTCAATGCCACGCGGCGCGACTCGCCACCGGAAAGTGTTCTCACCGGACGATCCAGCGACAAGTATCCGAGACCCGCATCGGTCAGATAGCGCAGTCGGGCGCGCGCCTCGCCCGTGATCGCTGCTGTCACTTTTTGCTCGTTCGGTGAAAGCGTGCGAGTCAGCTCGTCGAAAAACGCGTTGACTTCTTCGAGCGGTCGGCGACAGAGTTCAGCAATGTGAATTCCGCCGAGCCGAACGGCCAAGGCGTTGGGCTGCAAGCAGTATCCGTCGCATGCAGGACACGTTTCAAACACGCGCCAGCGATTGAGGAAGACACGCACCGACAGCTTGTATTTGTGTCGCTCAAGCCAATCGAAGAATCCGCGCAGCCCGCCGAATTCCCTTTCGGGGACGCCATCGCGAATAATTCGCAGATGTTCCGGCTGCATTTGGGAGAACGGTACATCAACCGGGATCTCATAGTCAGCGGCGAGTTCCAGCAATTCGTCCAACTCGTGCCGATAGGCGGGCGTGGTCCAGGCGGCAATCGCTCCGTCGCGGAGACTCAACGACGGATCCGGGACAAGTCGATCGAACGAGATCGCCGGAACAGAACCGAAACCGCTGCACTTCGGGCAGGCCCCCAGCGGCGAATTAAAACTGAACAGCCGCGGTTCCGGCGGCTGGAATTCCCGCCCGCACGGTTCGCATGCCAACTGGCGATTCAGCCGATGCACAATCCATTCGCGACCATCGATTGTGACTTGTTTCCGGTCGTCTTCGGCGGGGTGACTGTCGGTCGATTCGAGAACCAGACTCCGGCCATCTCCATGTTGAAACGCGGTTTCGAGGCTATCGAGAATTCGCTCCTGGCCCGTCGACCCTGCAGTCAGTCGATCGACAACAACCCAGGTTTCAGAATTCGCCGGATTGGGCGACAACTCGCCGTCGCGCAGATCAATCGTCCGGTCATTCTGAATCGCACGAGCGAATCCGGCCTGCTTTAATTCGGTCAGTATGTCGGCATTGTCAGAATCAGATTTCTGCGTGACAATCGGGAATCCAATTTGAAAACGCGTTCCTTCGGCGAATTGTGAAATCGTTTCAAAGGCGATCTGGGGTGTGTCGCTGTAAATCGAACGGCCACATCCGGGGCAAACGATTTGACCAGTCCGCGCAAACAGCAGCCGCAGGAAATCATGAATTTCCGTCGCCGTCGCCACGGTTGATTTGCCACCCCCGGCCGTCGAATTCTGCCGCACAGCAATCGCCGGCGGGATGTGATCGATTCGGTCGGCGTCGGGCTTTTCGAGCCGGTCGAGAAACTGTCGGGCGTATGTCGAAAAGCTCTCGATGTAACGCCGCTGACCTTCCGCAAACAGCGTGTCGAACGCCAGACTGCTTTTCCCCGACCCACTGACCCCGGTGATCACAATCAGGCTGCGCAGCGGGATCGTCAAATCGATCGACTGCAGGTTGTGGACGCGAACCGCTTCCAATTGAATACCGCGAGGAAGCCGCTTCATCGTGTCCCGATTCGACGCGGCGGAAGTGCCGGGCATTTGTTCAATCCATAACAGCCAGCAGCCGACAGAAAACCAACAAGAAACGAAAAGACGCATGGCGTCACGCGTCCGCTCATTGATTCGCCACCAGCGAAATCGCACACGGAATGCGCAAGTTGTTTATAGACAGTATGTTACCAAACTGCTACCATGAACGCGCGGGCAGACTCACGCCTCAAGCTCGACTGGGGCTTTCACTTTCCTGGATTCTCTGGGGGGTGAACGTGATTGCTGTTTCGCGACTGGCACTTCACAGCACGCATTGCAAAATTCGCATTGGTATCACGTCGATCCGCTGAGCGGGAAGGGCGTTTGGGAATGGCAGTGAGAAAAGAGCTTCCAACGGTTCTGGTGTCTCTTGCGATACATCTGATCGCGATTTTCGCATTATGGCTGATTCCCTATGCCGTGGCGGCGGTCGATGAGGCCCTCGTGATCGAGACGGTCATGGAGGACGACGAGCGCGACTACGACGAAGTCATGCAGGAACTCGACGACCAGAAGGAAATTGCCGAAGCGGTCAATTTCATCGCCGGCAGTGTCTCGACAAATGTTGGTGGCTCAGAGGCACCGCTGTCGCAACAGACCAAGGTCGAAATCAACGACGTCATCGCGGAGCCGGATATTGCAGTCCGCCCCGTCATGGACAGTCTGCCGGGTGTTGATTCGCTGACAACGGAATTGGGCGAAGCGGCAGTGACCGGCGAAGTCGGAGCCGTCGTCGCAGGCTATGGTGCCGCACTCGACCGGCTGACTGCCGAATTGCTTCGGATGATGCGGAGTCAGAAGTTGACCGTCGTCTGGCTGTTCGATGAGTCGGAAAGCATGAAGGACGATCAACAGGAATTGAAGGAACGCATTTTTCGTGTTTACGAAGAATTAAAAGTCGTCGAGACCGATCCAGCGGCGGCAGGGCCGGGACGGCGCAAGAGAAAACTCCAGGACATACTGGAAACATCTATTACCAGCTTTGGCGGAAGATGGTCAATCCATACGCCAAAACCCACCGCCGATCCACGCGTGGTGATGTCGGCCATCGACAGAATCCCGATCGACCGGACCGGCCGGGAGAATATGTGTGAAGCGATCAAGCAGGCTGTCAACAAATACCGAGGTGTGACCCGCAGCAAGCGAAAGCTGGTAATTGTCGTCGTCAGTGACGAATCGGGAGATGACGGCGGGAAGGTCGAAGAGGTCATCGAACAATGCAAAATTGTCAAAGCCCCCGTCTACATTCTCGGCCGCGAGTCGGTGTTTGGATCGTTGTATGCGTTCAAACGATGGATTCATCCCGATACGGGATACACCCACTACTTACCAATACATCGCGGTCCGGAAACTCCGTTTGCCGAGCAACTGCAATACGACGGATACGGCAAACGGCGGGATTCACACATGAGCGGATTCGGCCCCTATGAACAGGTCCGAATTGCCCGCGACACCGGCGGCATCTTTTTCCAACTGCCACATGAAGAAGCCGATTTGAACGATCTGGACAATCGAAAAAACGACATGCTCAACCTGCGCGAGTACCTGCCCAACCTCGATTCGCGCCGCGCCTATGCCGAAAGCCGAAACCGCAGCAAATTCCGTCAAGCGATCTGGGATGTCATCGTGCAACTCAACCCATACGAAGCAAATCGCGCCGCAGTATTGCAGGTTCCCGGTGGTTGGTTCGACCGCAACCCGGCGAAGTACCGTCAGCCGGCGATCGACCGCTGGAAGAAAGTGATGACGATTTTTACCATCCTCGTCAAAGCGCAACAACGGCTCGATCAGGTGCGCACGCTGCGCGACAACGAGGCATCGTTGCGTTGGCGCGCGAACTACGATCTCATCTACGCGCAGCTGATCGCCTATCAGGTTCGACTGTTACAGTATTCAATCGCAATCGACCAATACGCGCAATCGGTCCCCACGCGAAAATTCAAGGACCCAAAGTCCAACCAGTGGGCAGTCGCCTACGGGCAACCGAAACTTCTTTTGCCGACGACGAAACAGGCCGAACAAATCGCGAAGTTCCTGGGCGTTGATTTCACAGCCGAAACGCTGAAGGACTCGCATCGAAAATGCCTGCAGCGTCTGGCGAGGATCGAAGAAATGCACCCCGGCTCGCCGTGGTCACGGCGTTCCGAGTGGGAGCGAAAACGTCAATTCGGCGTCAGATTCGCTGAGCGTTTTTGGGTTCCACCGCCACCACGACCGCCAGGTACGCCGGCACCTCCGCCCCCCTCGCCCCCACCGAAACTGTGAGTTGGGAGTCAAAATCAATTCAACAAAGCCCCGGAAATCCGCTGGATTCCCGGGGCTTTTGTTTTTTCAGGAAACAACACATTGTCGGCTTCAAAAACAAAAGTGGGGTGAACCAAATCCCCTGAACGCCGCTGCTGGTTACAGGCCCGTTACACACGGTTCCGCTCGGAGAAAACGGCGTTTTTCGGGAACCATTTGCCATCTCGTTCGTCCTCCATGCTGTCAACGTCTTCACCCTGTGAATGCCCAAGCGTAGAACTATAACAACGGATTTCCGTTGGTTGGTCAGCCAGTCAATTTGCCGCCACTCTGTGGAATGCGCATCGCAAATGCTCAGTCACCTGTATCTCAAAGGAGAGAATCCGATGAAATCGTTGCCCGCCTGTTTGACGATGTTTACCGTAATAGCCGCGTCCCTCGTGGGAAGCGGTGTCCACGCCGCCGAACCGACGGCAAAGGAGACACCGAAACCCGCCGAGGCAACCACGCCAAAAATTCAAATGGCCATCCTGCTCGACACCAGCGGGAGCATGGAAGGTCTGATCAACCAGGCACGCACGCAGCTTTGGAAAATTGTCAACGAGTTGGCAACGGCAAAGCAGAACGGCCAAACCCCACAACTGCAAGTCGCCCTGTACGAGTACGGCAAGAGCAGCATTCCGAAAGACGAGGGATACCTGCGGCAAATTGTCTCGCTGACCGACGACCTGGATGCAATCTCTGAGGAATTGTTCGCATTGAAAACCAACGGTGGGAAAGAGTACTGTGGGCAGGTGATTCAAGCCGCGACAGGCGGTCTGCAGTGGAGCAAAGGCGACGACGATTTGAAGCTGATCTTCATCGCGGGTAATGAAGCCTTTACGCAGGGAACCGTCGATTACAAGCAGGCATGCAGCGCTGCCATCGGCAAGGGGATCACCGTCAACACCATCTTCTGCGGACCGCAGGCCGAAGGCATCCGCACCGGCTGGCAGGACGGCGCTTCGCTGGCCGACGGCTCGTTTCTCAGCATCGACCAGAACCGTCAGGTTGCCGCCATCAAAACGCCGTTCGACAAGAAACTGGCCGAGTTGAGTGGAAGGGTAAACGGCACCTTTGTCTTTTTCGGGAGACGATCCATTCGCGAGAGACTGGCAAAGCGGCAGCTGTCACAAGACAAGGCGGCGGCAGAATCGGCACCGGCGGCCGCGGCGGAGCGGGCCAGCTTCAAAGGCAAGAAACAGTACCGCTCGAATGCCGATCTCGTCGATGCCGTCACGTCGGGCAAAGTCAAACTGAAGGACGTGAAGGAAGAGGAACTGCCCGAGGAACTCAAGAAGCTTGACGCGAAAAAACGCGACGAATACATCGCCGGAAAACAAAAGGAACGATCGGCCATCCAGAACGAAATCGCCAAAATCTCCAAACAACGCAAAGCATACATTGCTGAAGCGCGCCGCAAAGAAAGCGAATCGAAGCAAAACGACACGCTCGACGGCGCGATCATCGAATCGATCCGCAAACAGGCGGGCAAGAAGAAGTTTGCCTTCGAGAAAGAATAGAACCGAAAAGCAAATCGGGACAGAGAGACGGGCAACGCAAATCAGCGTTGCCCGTCTTTGTTATTTGTGACTTGTGACGCGGGGAATGTTACTCAACGTTTCCGCACATCACCCAAATCGGCACGCCGCCGGTCTCGTAGGTGGCGAGTTGTTGCAATGCGCCGCTTTCCCGATCGATCCGATAGGCGACGAGCGTCGCGGCCCCTTGTCCGGCGGAATACAGATACTGCCCGGTCAGATCGATGCAGAACGACCGGGGCAGGTGCGCGGTGGGAAACGTGCCGATGATTTTCATTTTTCCGGTCTTCGGGTCCAGCGACACCGCCGCCAACGAGTCGCGCATCGGCTCGCCTTTGGCACGTTTGGTGACATCGCGATTTGAGACGTAGGCAAAGCGTCCGTCCGGCGTCAGTTGAATGTCGGCGGCGGCACTTTTGCCCTTATAGTTTGTTGGCAATGTGGAGAGCGTCTGCTGCCGGCTCAGCGTGCCGCTTTTCGGATCGAACGCCCAAGCTGAAATCCCGCCACCGCTTTCATTCGATGTGTAAGCAAGGTCCAGTTTTGGATGGTGGGCGTAATGCCTCGGCTCGTGATACTTGTGATCGACATCGGGACCGTCCACGGCGGGCGGATCGTTGGGAGCCAGCTTTCCGGAGTCGCGATTCAACCGGAACTGGAACACCTTATTGGGTGACGTGTGCGGCACGAAAACGAACTGGCCCGATGGGTCAATTTCGATGCAGTGCGCCGTCTTGGCGGTTGCCCGCTGATCGAGCAGTTCACCAGTGCAGATTCCGTCGCGAATTCGATAAACGGTAACGTCGCCCGCGCCGTAGTGAGCCGCCAGCAGAAAGTGGCCCGTTTTGTCGACGCGAATGTACGGCGCGCGGCTGGTAATGTATGACTTGGAAACAAAAGTCAGCGAACCATTCTCGGCACGCTTCAACGTTGCCACGCCCGCCTTGTTGTCGTCGAGCCCCGTCATGGCGGCGTACACAAACGACGCGTCCGGCGAAAACGCAAGCGGCCCGGGATTACCGGGCAGGTCAATTGTGAATCTCTGTTTCAGTTCGCCGGTCTCCGCATTGACCGCGTAGGCGACAATGTTTTTGTCCTTAATCGATGCCAGATACAGAAGCTGGCCGGCAGATGCCGGGCTGTTTGCAAGTAAGGTGGTCATCAGCAGCGATCCGATAAAATGTGGAAGAGTCATAACGGTGCTGTCTCCGGTTGAAGTGTCAGTTTTCTGGTTGCGTGTTCCACATGAAGAGTCTTGCACACTCGATGGCTCTTCAGCAATGAATCCGTGTCTAACCGATGATCTCGCGAATCACATTTCCATGAACGTCGGTCAGGCGGCGGTCGATGCCGTCGTGGCGCATGGTGAGTCGTTTGTGGTCGATTCCTAATTGCCGAAGAATTGTCGCATGCACGTCGTACACGGTTGTGGGGTGATCGCGGTCGAGTGGTTTGTAGCCCCACTGATCGCTTTCGCCGTGCGTGGTTCCGCCCTTGATTCCTCCGCCGGCCAACCAATTGCTGAAGACGAACGGATTGTGGTCGCGGCCTTTTGAGCCTTGCGATGAAGGCAATCGGCCGAACTCGGTCGTCCAGAGTACGATTGTGTCTTCAAGCATTCCGCGCTGCTTCAAGTCTTTCAGAAGCGCTGAAGCACCGACGGCCATACCCATCGCAAGCGGGCCGTGATCACGCTTGATATCTTCGTGTGAATCCCAGTTTCGGCGGGGGAAGCCGTTGTCGTTCCCCGACCAGATTTGCACGAAGCGGACGCCGCGTTCCAACAGACGGCGGGCCGCCAGGCATTTGCGACCGAAGTAATCTGCCTCTTCCACCGGGTTGATTTCAGCCCCGAACGATGACCGGCCGTGATCCAAACCGTACATTTTCAGTGTGTGTTTCGACTCTTTGGAAATATCGAGTGCATCGGGGGCGGCGAGTTGCATTCTCGCGGCCAACTCGTACGAGCGAATTCGCGCTTCCAGCCGATCGTCGCCGGCATGTTGATCGAGATGCCGGCGATTCAACCGAGCCAAGACGTCCTGGGAACGTTTATCACTCTTGTCCGTCACGTACTGTGCTTGCGGAAACAAATCGACGATGGGAGTTTTGGTGCCGGGACGAATGATGGTTCCTTGATGCTGACCCGGCAGGAAAGCTGCGCCCCAGTTTTTAGGGCCGTTTGAAGCAAAGCCGCGATGATCGGGCAGGACGACGAACGTCGGCAGGTTTTCGTTCATGCTGCCCAGACCGTAACTCACCCAGGCTCCCATTCCGGGAAAGCCGGGCCGCTGAAATCCGGTCGCCTGCAGATAAGTCGCCTGACTGTGGACTCCGGTCTTGCCGACCATGTTGTGAATGAACGCCATGTCATCGACGCAGTCGCCAAGCGGCGCGACCACTTCGCTGAGTGGTTTGCCGCATTGGCCGTAGGGCTGAAACTTCCAGGGCGACTTCATCCACGGCCCCAGCCCGTTCTGAAATGCCTCGATCGGCTCACCGAAATCGGATTTCTCGCCGTGATTTTTTTCCAGCAATGGCTTGTAATCAAACAGGTCAACGTGGCTGGCAGCACCGGCCATGAACAACTGCACGACCCGCTTGGCCTTTGCGGAAAAATGAAGTGCAGTCGTTGTCTTCAGCGGCGTTTCTTCGGTTCCGGCCAACAGCCCATCATCGGCCAGCATTCCGGCCAGGGCAATCCCGCCCAGACCACCACCGGCTTCCCAAAGAAACTGACGGCGATTGCGATTAACGGTTAAGTTCATCGAGCGTTGCCTGTTATTCAATAAAGACGAATTCATTGAGATTAAAGACGACACGGCACACGTTGGCCATACCGTGATCGGTAGCCAATGCGAGTAACTCTTGTTTTTCAAATTCCGTTGGCGATCGCCCCAGCGCAAGCCGACAGGCGAGAGCGATTTGATCGGGCAACGTCTTCTCTTCCTTCGCAAGGCGTGCCGCGAAGTGTTCAGCCATGCGCAGCATCAGCTTGTTGTTCAGCAGTGCCAAAGCTTGCAGCGAAGTCTGCGTTTCATTCCGTTTCGCCACACGTTGCGAGGGGTCGGCACAATCAAGCGTTTCCATGAACGGCTGCTGCTGCGATCGCACCAGGAAACGATATACCGCTCGGCGATGCGTCAACGGATCGTCGGGATTGTGTTTGTCGTAGCGGTAGTGTGGCGAGTGTTGTGGATGTTCGATAATGAAGTCGCGGAAGCCGGGACCGTACATTTTGTCGTTGAGTTTGGCGGCGAGAGTCAGCACGGTATCGCGGATCGACTCGGCATCGAGCTTGCGGCGATTCATCCGCCAGAGAAATTGGTTGTTGCGATCGATCTCGGAGTTCTGCGGATTGCCGTTCGACGATTGTCGATAGACCGCGCTGGTGACAATGAGCCGATGCAGCGATTTGAACGATTGCGGCGAGTCGATCCACTTCCCGCCGTCCCGAAACTCGGCTGCCAACCAATCGAGTAACTGCGGATGCGAGGGCAACTGCCCCATGCGACCGAAGTCGTTTGGCGAATCGACAATTCCCCGCCCAAAATGATACAGCCAGATTCGATTGACAATCGAACGCCACGTCAGCGGGTGTTCCGGCAACGTCAACCAATTCGCCAACGCAATGCGGCGGTCACCTTCGCTGTGAGTCTCGGAAAGCAGAAACTTCCACGAGGCCCCCGGGACAATAGGCAATGTGCCCGGCGAAACCTCATACGATGGATTCTTGATGTCCCCGCGCAGCAACAGGTGAATCGGTCGCGGACCAAGTCCGCCTCGACCGCGAAAGTTTCCGCTTCCGTGATGAACGGTCCCGGCGTAAACGCGGTTGGGGCGCGGCAGTTGGGACAATTCCTTCACGACCTTCGCCTGCAGCTGCACAACATGGATCGATTCAGCACGTAGAGACGTAGCTACCGACTTTTCCAGCAACTCCCGCCGCATTGCCTGCAGCGTCTTCAATACTGCCGGCGTGTCGTCGGAGTTGGCTGTTTTGCCGAAGTAGTAACCATCGACAAGATTCTTTCGCTGCCAGCGGACTGGGGCTTGAATTGAGTCGAGAGAAGTGACTTTCCTGCCGCGAGCCACGTTCAGGCCGGCGGGCGTCAACACCGTAATTTCGGCTAGCGCGAAAATGAAATCGTTTTGACGCGGGGCCAACTTCGTCGCGGTGACCCGAATATATCGTCCACTCTTCCGGACGACATCGAGTGAGATTGGTGTCACTCCCGGATTGGTGACGTCGGCCGCCGTCTGATCCGAAATCACGATCACGTCTTTCGCGAACGTGGGATCGGCCGACAACTCAATCCGATAACGCACAGGGAACCCGAAACCCGCGCCGATGTTGTTGAACGAATCGTGGCAGCCGACGATGATCACTTTGTCGATTTCCATTGCGCTGCCGAGATCAACCTGGACCCATTTTACGACGTCCTGTTTCGCATCGATGCCGCTGTGGTAGCCGAACTCCGGACGAACCTTCTCTGACTTGCTTCGCTTCGCGATTTCTTCGATGCGGCGATCAAGTTTGGCCAACTCGGGTCCGGCCTGTTTGTGGATTGATCGTTCGAGCTCGACTTGGCGGGCTGTCAGTTGCATCTGTCGCTGCGTGAGTTTAGTTCGTTGGACGGCGACACGCGGATCGGCATCGTACTCGCGGTCGGCACGATCGATCGATGCGAACACGGCCTGCAGACTGTAGTAGTGCTCCTGGGTGACGGGATCAAATTTGTGGTTGTGGCAGCGGGCACACTGCACGGTGAGGCTGTTAAAGACGTTGATGGTTGTGCACACCATGTCGTCGCGATCGAGGTTGCGGGCCACTTTGCCGTCGAGTTTCGTCTCGGGAACTTCCGCATGTCCGATGAAATCCCACGGCCCGGATGCGATGAATCCAACGGCGACGTTGCCGTCGCGCGTACCGGGATACAACACGTCGCCGGCAATCTGTTCGCGGACAAAACGGGAATAGGGCTTGTCCTCATTGAAGGCACGAATGACGTAGTCGCGATACGGCCAAGTGTTCTCGCGGAGCTTGTCCTTGTCGTACCCGTGCGTGTCGGCGTAATGAACAACATCGAGCCAATGCCGCGCCCACCGCTCACCATAACGCGGCGATGCCAGCAGAAGATCGACCAGGTTTTCGTAAGCCTTGGGATCGGTGCTGTTGATGAAGCTCTCGACTTCCTGCGGCGTGGGCGGCAACCCGACGAGGTCGTAATAGACGCGGCGAACGAGCGTGCGGCGATCGGCTGCGGGGGAGTGCGTCAGTTTGTGTTTGCGGTGACCGCTCGCGATGAAGGCGTCGATCGGAGTGCGTACCCACTTCTTAGATGTCGTGGCATCGAGCTTGGGAACACGTGGTTGCTTAAGCGGTTTGAGCGACCACCAGTCGAGGTCGGCGGTCGCGGGCGGTTTCATCGTGAACTTCATCGGCCATTTAGCGCCGGTGGCGACCCACTTGCGAATCGCAGCAATTTCGTCTGTCATGAGTGGATCGGAATCTTTCGGCATTTCCGCTTTGCCGTCGGTGGGGATAATCAGATCGAGCAGGAAACTCTCATCCGGCTTGCCCGCAATGATGGCCTCACCGCTCTCACCGCCTTTCATCGCCGTGCTTGCAGTCGCCAGCGAGAAACCGCCCTTACGCTGCGTGGCATTATGGCAACTCAGACAACGTCGCTGCAAAATCGGCGCGATTTTCGTCACAAACAGCGATGGTTCGTCGGCCGCAGAAACAGCGGAAGCCGATATTGCGATCATCGTCAGCACGAGCAAACGGCCCACGACACGACCAATCGACTGGTTTATCCTGCATCGTTTTCGAGACACAGCCGCCGTTTGCATCCAACAGCCGAGGTGGCCGAGTCGTCTTGACAGCGTCGTTGATTTCACTGCGTTCTTCCCTCGAACGGATCAATCATCCAGAGAACTTCTTCGCCTCTGATTATACCGAACGGCCCCGGCAACCGCACTCGCCGAGACAAGCCTGTCCGTCAGATGTGGTTGTTGTATTAAATGGCAGTCCATCGCACGAAGCCAGTAATTGCCGCTCATCGCATAAAAGACTGTTTATCTTGATCGTGCGTTGGTCGATACTGTAAACTAGAGTGCGATAAGCCTCACAGCTCCCACTCAACATGGACCTTCACTGCTTCCCACAGCGAAAGGCTCCCACTATTGCAAGGATCAGTGATTTCACCTGTGATTCTTCGACAACCTACCACACGCCGCTTAGCCAACGCTCGTTCGATAGGTGGGAATCTCTGCGCCCGATTTGTCTTGCTGAGTTGCCTCGTCGGCGCGCTTTCAGCGGTCGACACTCCGGTTCTCGCCGCGATCCGTGTCAGCCCGGTGAAGGTGTCGCTGGATAGCCCCGAGTCGTCACAACAATTGCTGGTGTTCGGGCCGCGCGATGATGGCTCCGAACGGGACATGACCGACGTGGTTTCGTATCGTGTTGTCGATCCTCGCATTGCCGTCGTTGATCAGGGCGGGATTCTGCGTCCGCTGAAGGAAGGCCGCACGGAAGTCGTCGTCTCTCTCCGCCAGGAACAAATGCGTGTGCCGGTTATGGTGACTGGGCTCACATCGCCGCGACCTGTCTCGTTTCAAAGTGAAGTGATTCCCATTTTGACCAAGTCGCGCTGCAACTCGGGTGGGTGTCACGGGAAAGCGGAAGGCCAGAACGGTTTTCGTTTGAGCATTTTTGGCTTCGATGCCGCTGCCGATCACTCAGCGTTGTTAAAGGAAAGCCGCGGCCGCCGCATCTCGCCCGCATTTCCCGAACGAAGCCTGCTGCTGCGGAAGGGAACGTCGGAGATGCCGCACGGCGGCGGACGAAAATTCGTGAAAGGAAGCGCCCGCTACCAACGATTAGTGCGGTGGATTGCCGAAGGTTCAAGATTCGATTCGCAAGATGCTGAGTCGAGCCGCATCGTCTCGATTGAAGTGGAACCGAAGCTACAGATTCTGTTCGGCGGTGAGTCGCAGCAATTGCGAGTGACCGCCATCGATTCTTCGGGACGTCGACACTGTGTGACTTTAGAGACCGAGTTCGAATCAAATGCCGGTTCCATCGCCGAGGTGGATGAACGCGGGCTGGTTCAGGCAAGTCACATTCCCGGAGAAGCAGCGATTCTGGTACGGCATCTCGGTCATGTTGCCGTCTGCCGGATCACGTTGCCGCGACCGGGAGTGAAAATTACCCGGCCGCCGGAAACCAATTTCATCGACAAGTTGGTGTGGGACAAGTTGCAGCGACTGGGGATTGAGCCGAGTGATTTGGCAAGCGACGCGGAATTCATGCGGCGTGCTTTTCTCGACACAACGGGAACGCTGCCAAATGCCGATGAGGTCCGCGCGTTCCTGAAGGACACAGCAGCCGACAAGCGGAGCAAGTTGATCGATAACTTGTTGGCGCGAAGCGAGTACGCCGACTACTGGACAATGCATTGGCTGGATCTGCTACGGGCAGATCAACTCAAAGTGACGCCGCAGGGGACCGTCGCGATGCAGCGCTGGTTGCGGAAGCAATTTGCCGACAATGTTCCGTACGATCGTTTCGCCCGCCAGTTATTAACGCAACAGGGCAGCACGCTGGCCGAAGGGCCGGGAGCTTTCTACAAGGCCATCACCAAGCCGGACGAATTGAGCCGTTCGTTCAGCCAACTGCTGCTGGGTGTCCGCATTGAATGTGCGCAGTGTCATCACCATCCTTCGGAACGCTGGAGCCAAACCGATTACGTTGGTCTAGCCGGGTTCTTCACCGGCGTGAAGCTCAAGAAACTGCCCGATGGCAGTCAGGCAATCGTTTCACAAGGCGGAAGAGACTTGCCGCATCCGCGATCAGGCGAAGTGGTGACAGCACGCGCGTTGGGCGCGGCCCCGGCCATTTTCGACGGCGTGACGGATCGTCGGCAGTTGCTGGCAGACTGGATGGTTGACCGGGACAATCCGTTTTTCGCACGGTCGATTGCCAATCGACTCTGGGCGCACTACCTGGGTCGTGGAGTCGTCGAGCCGATTGACGACATGCGTGACACGAATCCCGCTACCAACGAACCGTTGTTGAAGGCGTTGGCCGACCATCTTCACGACGTGAACTTCGATCTGAAAGCATTCACGCGAACGCTGCTGAACTCGCGGGTTTATCAGTTGAGTTCCCGCAGCAACACATCCAATCGAGACGACAACCAGAATTTCTCTCATGCAGCCTACAAGGCATTGCCCGCCGAAGTGCTGCTCGACGCAATCAGCTATAGCACGGGTGTGCCGGAGAAATTCAACGGTTGGCCGCAAGGTTATCGGGCGGTGCAGGTGTGGGACAACCGCATGCCGTCGTATTTCTTTCGCATTTTCGGTCGGCCGGTGCGTGCTTCAGTTTGCGAATGCGAACGCAGCAACGAACCGAGCATTGCCCAGGCGCTCCACTTGTTGAACTCGCCGGAGATCATGCAGAAAATCCAGCACCGTCGCGGACGTGCACGGCAACTGGCCGGCAGAAAGCTTCCCCCGACTTCAATTATCGACGAGTTGTATCTTGGCACTCTCGGACGCTATCCAAGGGCGGAAGAGAAAACGTTGATGCTCGAAGCGTTCACCGGTGACGACATTGATCGCCGCGCCGCAACCGAAGATGTGTTATGGGCGCTGCTGAACTCTCGGGAATTCGTGTACAATCATTGAGACGACCACCAACGAGTGTAATCGCTCCGAATCGTTTGAGGATGAACGATGTTGAAAGTTCAAATCGGCCAACGACGCAGGCAGTGTTGCGATGGAGTTTCCCGCAGGCATGCGCTGCGTTTGGGGACAACCAGCCTGTTGGGCGGACTGGCGTTACCACAGTTGCTGCAGTTGCAAGCCAAGGCGGCGACGAAGCAGGCGGCGAAGGCCAAGTCGTGCATTTTTCTGTTTCTGGAAGGTGGACCGCCGCACCAGGACATGTGGGACCCCAAGCCGGCGGCGCCAGCGGAAATTCGCGGCCCGTTCTCTCCAATTGCCACCAACGTGCCAGGCACACAAGTCACAAATCAGCTTCCGCTGTGCGCGAAAATGGCCGACAAGTACACGATTCTCCGCAGCCACAGTCACCGCGACAACGGTCACACCACCGGATACCACTACGTGATGACCGGACGGCGGGCCAATTTTGCCGACGGCGATAACCCCGTACCGAATAATGCGTTCTATCCGTCGGTCGGTTCGATCGTGTCGCGGGAGCTCGGCACAAAAAGTGAGATTCCGCCCTACATCAATTTGCCGCATCCCATGGCGGGTGGCGGGCCCGGTTTCTACGGCGCTGAGCACGCGCCTTTTGTAATCGAAGCCGACCCCACACAGCCGGATTTTGAAGTCAAAGACCTTAGGCCTATTGCCGGTTTATCGCAGAAGCGGCTCAGCACACGGCAGAAACTATTGGCGGGTATCGAGAAGCTGGAACGAAACGCCAGCCGTGGACGTGCCGACGTCATGTCCACGTATTACGAGAAGGCGCATCGGTTGATCACGTCACCTGCCGCCAAAAAAGCGTTCGACATTCACGCAGAACCACGCGCTGTGCGGGAACGATACGGCTCGACTCAAATCGGGCAATGCGCTTTGCTGGCCCGCCGTCTGGTTGAATCGGGCTGCCGATTTGTTGGCGTCGATGCGCCCGGTTGGGACGTTCACTTCAATTGCTTTCCCAGCCTGCAGACCGATCTCATTCCGTATGCCGACCGCGCCTTCAGTGCGTTGGTGACCGACCTCGAAGAACGCGGCCTGTTGGACGAGACACTCGTGGTGATGATGGGCGAAATGGGGCGTACGCCGCGAATCAATGCCCAGGCAGGACGCGATCACTGGTCGATGGCGCAGACGGTCATCTTTGCCGGTGGTGGAACCAAACCGGGACAGATCATTGGCGCGACCGATAAGCAAGCGGCGGCACCGGCAACAGAACCGATCGGGGTGAATGACCTGTTGTTCACGATCCACACGCTGATGGGCATCGATCCGACACGCATTTATTATGGACCGTTGGGCCGTCCCGTGCCGATCACCGATGGCGGAAAACTGATTGACGCATTGGTGTGACGACTGGCATGTTTCGATTTCGGAGACTCGCGATGCGACCGTTGTTTGCTGTGTTGTTAATCGCGGGGATCGGGCTCTTGCCGACAAACGCCCCGGCGCAGTTGGCTCCGGGAATGGGTTACATGTACCCGCCGGGCGGCGCTGCGGGAAGCACGGTCGAAGTTGTTCTGGGGGGCTACGACTGGACGCCCGACATGCAGGTGTTCGCCGTCGATCCGCGTATCACACTGGAGATCATCGCGCCACCGGGACCGGTCATCGTTCCGGAGCCCCCCTATTGGTTTGGAAAAAAAGCTCGACGGGGTCCGTTCCTGCTGCCCCGCGAAACTCGCGCCAAGCTCACATTGCCTCCTGATTTTCCCCCCGGCATCGTCCATTGGCAGGCAGCCAACGCCAACGGTGCCACCGGGCGCGGGCGGTTCGTTGTCGGTGAGAAAAACGAAATTCTCGAAATCCAAAACCGCAAGTCGCCGCAGGAAGTGTCTGCAGTTCCGGTAACAATTTCCGGCCGGATTCAGAACATCGAAGAAGTGGACCGCTACCGCTTCCACGCGGAGAACACGGGGCCAATCACTTGCCGAGTCGCTGCGCAGGCGATCGGCTCCCCATTGAATGCCGTTGTTGAAGTGCGCGACGGTGATGGACGACTGATCGCCGATGCCGCCGACACTTCGGGCCGCGACGTACTGTTGACGTTTGCAGCAATCGGTGGAACCGAATTCACCGTGAGCGTGTTCGATGTCGATTTTCGCGGCAACCGTGCTTTCGTCTATCGAATGGAGATCATTCCAGGCCCAGGAATCCTGGCGGCCATTCCATCGGCGGGAAACCCTGGCGAAACGAAGGCCGTTGAGTTCATCGGTTACGGCGTCGCCACCGGCGGCGCGAAACTCGAATCGGTGAAAGCGGACGTCACATTTCCCACGGAACCCACTGGCGAGCGTTTCCGCTATGCACTGCAAACCGCATGGGGAACGGCTTCTCCATTTTCTTTCCTTTTCAGCAATCTGCCCGAACGTGTTGAACCGACCGATCTCACGATCATGAATCGTCAGCTTCCAATTCCAGCGGCAGTCACCGGCACAATTGAGGATCGAAACGGCAGCGACCGCTACTCCGTCAGCGGAACGAAAGGCGATGTGTGGTCGATCACCTGCGAGTCGGACCGCATCGGTTCTCCTTTGGATATGAGCGTGTCGATTTTCGACGCGAACGGCAAACAGTTAGGTACGATCGACGACGTCCCGGGAACCGTCGATGCCCGCTTGGAGTTCAAAGTGCCCGCGGATGGCGACTATGAAATCCTCATCGGAGACAAATCGGGACGTAGCGGAAATCGCGCATCCACGTATCGTCTGGTTGTGAAGCCGACGGTTGTTTCGTTTGATCTCAGTGTGCCGGAACTGTTGGCAATTCCCAGTCAGGCGAAAGCGCAGTTGACGGTGACAGCAATACGACACGGGAACTTCAAAGACGCGATCGCGATTTCAGTGACGGGATTACCCGCCGGAGTTGAAGCAGCAAAAGGGATAGTGATTCCCGCCGGCAAGAAAACTATCAAACTCGATTTGATATCGATGACCGGTTCTGCGATTGTCGTCGGCATGGTGAACGTGAGTGGCTCCGCGACCGTCGATGGGAAAATGGTGACGCGTTCTGCCGGTCGGGTCCTCGTTGCGGTCACGCTCAAACCGCCGTTTTCAATCGATGCGGAAGGCAAGAACGATGTCACCAAATGGCCCCGCGGATCGACGTTTCCCGGCCCAGTTCTCATCGAACGCAGCGAAGGCTTCAACGGTGAGATTGTGCTGGAAATGTCATCGAAACAGGGGCGACATCGGCAAGGAATTCGCGGTCCGGAAATGGTCGTTCCGCCAGGCGTCAAACGGATTCTGTATCCCGTGTTTCTTCCCGAATGGCTGGAAACAACGCGGACGTCGCGGATGGTCGTCAACGGAGTGGCGAAAGTTGCAGATGCCAAAGGAAATCTGCGGTATAGCGTCAGCCGCTTGAAGACGCGGATTGGCTTCCTGCCAGGCGGCGCTCTGTTAAAGGTTTCGACTGCTTTGAAGGAATTGGAATTGCAGCCGGGGCAGTCATTCGATGTGCCGGTGACCATCAGCCGATCGCAAGAGCTGACCGAATCGGCCAGACTGGAATTGAAACCAGGCAGCGAACTTGAGGGCACGTTTCAATTCGACCCAGTGACCGTCGATGCCGACCAAACGGAAGCGATCATCCGCGTGACACCTTTGAAAGACAAATTGCCGACGGGTGAAAAGAAACTGACGGTGCGAGCGACCGTGCTGCAACGAGACAAATTCCCCGTCATTTCTGAGGCAAGTTTATTGCTCGTGTTTCCGGACAAAGACTGACTGCCTTTCATGGAATCATCGCTGCGCACGACAGAAGCCCGAATGGTCGCGGTGGCTAATTGCCCGGTCTTGTTAACTGTTGTTGCCGGCTGCTCTCAGGCTGCCGTTTTCAAACGCCTGGGCCATTGCCTGCGGCACTTCGGCTTCGGCGAGGACAACTTTGGCCTGATTCTCCTGCGTTTTGGCCAACATTTCCTGCTCGATGGCAATCGCCATGGCCCGTCGTTCTTCGGCCTGCGCCCGGGCAATTCGCATGTCCGCTTCGGCCTGATCGGCCTGCAGACGGGCACCAATATTATCACCAACATCAATGTCGGCAATGTCAATCGAGACAATCTCGTACGCCGTCTGCGCATCGAGACCTTTGTCTAAAACCTGCTTGGCGATCAACAGCGGGCTTTCGAGAACTTCCTGGTGGGTGTCGCTCGAACCGATTGCGGAGACAATTCCTTCACCGACACGCGCGATTACCGTCTCTTCGGTTGCTCCACCGATCAACTGTGAAAGGTTCGTGCGGACGGTGACGCGGGCTCGAGCCTTGAGTTGGATTCCGTCTCTGGCAACGCCGTCGAGCGAATTGCGACCGTGCCGTTTGACATCGGGGCAGTCGATAACTTTAGGATGAACGCTCGTCTGTACCGCTTCCAGAACATTTCGACCGGCGAGATCGATGGCCGCCGCCGTGTTCCAGTCGAGATCGATTTTTGCACGCTGCGCGGCAATCAGAGCACGCACAACCAACCGCACATTGCCACCGGCCAGAAGGTGGGCTTCCAACGCTTCGGTCGAAACGCTCGTCAGCCCAGCTTGCACTGCGGGAATCTTCGCGTCCATGATGACGGTGGGATTGACCTTTCGCAGCGACATGAACACCAGCGACAACGGGCCGATGCCTGCACCGGAGGAAAACCCGCGTAACCACAGCTTGAAATAGCGGCCGAAGAGGAAAATGAACACGATGCCCATCACCCCGAAGAGCGCAGCAACCGCGAAGAGAATGATCGTTCCAATTCCAACGCCTTCAGGCATGGTGTTTGCCTCCTCGGCAAATGCGGACGAAGTGATTGCAGGATGAAGTCGGATCGCAGTTGACGGAGTCCTCTCAACGGCAGAATCACATCAAAGCATCCGCGTTCATTCTAGGGAAGTTCCTGCGTATTGCAATTTCATACCCGTTGGACAAATGCAGTTTTTCTGTGATTCCCGCGTGCAGCCAATCGGCCCTCGGTCGATTCATTCGTCGTCGAGGGCTATAATCCCCTCTCCACGAATGTCTGCGGCCACGTAAGATACGCCGAGAGTTTTATTCCAAGTTTCATCACAACAGGAGCCACACACCATGAGCGCTGACGCCCGCATTGAGGAACTCAAACTGGAATTGCCCGAAGCTCCGAAACCGGGCGGAGTCTACAATCCACTCGTGCAGGTCGGTGACATGGTTTACGTCTCCGGACATGGTCCGTTGCTGCCCGACGGTTCGATGATTACCGGAAAAGTGGGGGGCGATTTAGACGAAGCCGCCGGAAACAACGCTGCTCGGCAGGTCGGTTTGACGATGCTTGCCACGCTGAAAGCCCAACTCGGCAGCCTCGACCGCATCGAGCGTGTGGTCAAAGTGCTGGGAATGGTGAACGCCGCATCCGATTTTGGGCGTCACCCGCAGGTCATCAACGGTTTCAGCGAATTGATGATCGAGGTCTTCGGCGAACCGGGCCGAGCCGCACGCAGCGCCGTCGGCATGGGATCGCTGCCCGGCAATATTGCTGTTGAAGTCGAAGCGATATTGCAGCTAAAACAATGAATTCATCTTCCCCGAATTGGTGCGAACGGATAAAAAGTGGGGAGCGAGAAACTGAGTTGCGGTGAGTGATTTTCGGCGAGAGGGAATCGCCGTTTTTCCTGGTTGACAGCCAAACGACGGAGCGACGGATTTGATGAAGGTTGATTCGCTGATTTTCGGTGGCGGAGCCGCCGGACTCTGGCTGTTGGACGAGTTGCTGCGGCGCGGCGATTCGGCCGTGCTGCTCGAAGCAGGTCAGTTCGGCCAGGGACAGACGATCGCTTCGCAAGGCATCATTCACGGCGGTTTGAAGTACACGCTGCAAGGATTGCTGACGCCGTCGGCCACCGGAATTCGTGACATGCCCGGCGTGTGGCGTGACAGTCTGGCCGGTCAGCGGCAGCCGGATTTACAGGCGACGCGTTTGCGCAGCGATTGCTGTCATCTGTGGCGAACGGATTCGGTTCGTTCGCGACTGGGAATGATTGGTGCGAAATTCGGGCTGCGCGTGGCACCGAATGAATTGCCAACCGAACAGCGACCGAAAGTGCTGCGTCGCTGCCCTGGAACGGTCGCGCGACTCGATGAGCAAGTGATCTCGCCAGCTGAGTTTTTGGATAATCTCTCCAGCCGCAACAAAGATTTCATCCTGCAAATCGATGCGAATGATGGCCTCTCGTTCGACTGCGATGCTCCGGGTCAGGTCCAGGCGGTCACGATCAATAATCCATCCGGCGACAACTGCCTGAAATTTCAACCGTCGCAACTCATCTTCACGGCTGGGGGAGGAAACGCCCAACTTCGCCGACACGCGGGGTTACATACCGAGGTCATGCAAAAACGTCCGCTGCACATGGTCATGTTACGAGGTACACTGCCGGAGTTGAACGGGCATTGCGTCGATGGCGCCCGCACCCGGGTCACGGTAACTTCTGACGTCGATTCGGCAGGACGGACAATCTGGCAGGTGGGCGGACAAATTGCCGAAGACGGAATTCTGATGGAACCGCAAGAACTGATCGAACGCGCCGCCGCTGAACTCCGTGCCGTGCTGCCCGGCGTGGATCTGAGTGATGTGGAGTTTGGGACCTATCGGATCGATCGCGCGGAAGGATCGACCCGCAACGGCGGGAGACCGGAACAGGTGCAAATTCTCACCGACGGCAACACGATCACTGCCTGGCCAACCAAGCTGGCGCTCGTTCCGCAGTTGGTCGATGCCGTCACGTCGTTGCTCGTTCCTTCTGAAAACAACAGGCCGGCACTGCCGGTCGAATGGCCGCGTCCAAGTGTTGCCGCGCCACCGTGGGAGACATGCAGCTATTGGCATCGCTTCGATGCACAGACAGATGAGACTCATCGAGCCGCCTAACATTGTAGGACTGCGCTACGAACAACCCCTCTAACTGCCAGCCCAATAACATTGTCAGTCACTTCAAACCCGGTTGGCACGATGAAAGCTCAAACGCTGGGGCAAACCGGCCTGAAGGTCAGCCCGATTGGGTTTGGGGCGTTCAAAATCGGCCGCAACCAGAAAATTAAATACCCCACGCCGTACGACTTGCCGACGGAAGCCGATGTCGAAAAGCTGTTGAACGCCGTTCTCGATATGGGGATCACCTACATCGACACGGCCCCCGCCTACGGTTTGAGTGAAGAACGCATTGGTCGGTCGATCGCACATCGTCGCGCCGAATTTGTGCTTTCAACCAAGATCGGCGAGACGTTTCGGGACGGGGAATCTCAATACGACTATTCGACAGCCGCTGTTCGCGAGAGCATCGACCGCAGCCGGCGATTGTTCGGCAGCGAAATGCTCGATCTCGTTTTCATTCACTCCAACGGCGATGATGACGTCATTCTCAATCACACCGACGCAGTGGCTACGCTTTGCGACTTGAAACAGGCGGGGACAATTCGGGCGATTGCCATGTCGGCCAAAACGGT
Source organism: Planctomycetaceae bacterium (assembly GCA_018699955.1). GTDB lineage: Bacteria > Planctomycetota > Planctomycetia > Planctomycetales > Planctomycetaceae > JABISG01. The sequence goes on from JABISG010000148.1 coordinate 50,964, forward strand.
TGAGGGTACGCGGCAGTCACTCGAATGGGCTGACGTCGTCATGGTCGAATACCATCTCGACGACCGATCGCACGAAGAAGTCATCGCCGAGGCTGCGGCGCGTGGAGTGGGGGTTGTCGTCAAGAAGGGATTGGCGGCGGGCCATCTTGCCCCCGACGAGGCGATCGGCTTTGTGCTACGGAATCCGCACGTCGGCAGCATCGTCATCGGCGGGTTGAATCCGGCGCACATTCAGGCCAACGTGCATGTGGCAGCAACAATCTCCAGAGGGTGATCGCACCTCATCTTTCTCTGGGTTATAGCGAGTCGAAGTACGTCTCTTCGCTGGTCAGCTCGTTGGCGACTTTTTCATCGACCGCCGTCAGCAGAGCGGGATCGAATGGCGAGGCCCACGATGCAATCTTTTGAATGTTCGGGCGTCGCTGCCGCAAATCGCGTTCGAGGCACTGCTCGAGCAGCCAGTTCGTCGCAATGCTAATTCCAGGACAGACCTCTCGAAAATTGGGCATTTGGTAGCGGTGATGCTCGCGACGGATTTCACGCACGCCGCCGCCGGTAAATAACGTCTGCCCCGTTAATGCCTTATAGGCGACACAACCAAGGGCAAAATAGTCTGCCTCTTTCCCCACCTCAAAACCGGCGAGTTGCTCGGGTGCCATGTAACGCGGCGTGCCGACGATGGATCCTGCTGCCCCACCGATTTCGTCTTCGACTGGCTTGGCCAATCCGAAGTCCATCAGTTTGACCGATCCATCTCGATTGAGCATGATGTTGGCCGGTTTGACGTCGCGGTGAATGATTTTATGGGCGTGCGCGTGGGCGAGGGCGGCCGCGACCTGTCCAATGATTCTTCGAAACTCAAGTTCCGGTATTGGCCCTATCGCGTTCACCACGTCTTCCAATGTGAAGCCGTCGCAGAATTGCATGGCGATGAAATACGTATGAAATGCCGCAAAACGACCGTAGGTCGTCACGATATTGGGATGCTCGAATGTCTCAATGATGTCGGCCTCGCGCTGAAACTGCATCAGAGCTTCCGAATCGTAGACGAGCCGATGACTCATCATTTTCAACGCGACCTGCCGGTCCGTCTCCACATGTTGCGCTTCGTAAACGACCCCCATGCCTCCTTGCCCAAGGTGACGTGTGAAGCAATAGCCACCGAACGTCTTGCCTGCCAGAACATCTCGCCCCACGCCGCCTAACCGCGTGGCAAATAATCGCGTTAGTACCACGCTGATGCTCGGGTACAACGAGGCCAGCTCGTGAAAGATTCCCGACGGTAGAACGAGCACTTCGACATCGGTTGTCGCAACGACGTTGGCAGTGCGCGGCTCTTCGGTCAGCAACGACATCTCACCGAGCACCTGCCCCGTGCCGATGCGCCCAATAAAGTGGCTCTGCCCCCCTTCGTCCGCTGTTGCGATTTCAACAATTCCGCTGCGAATGACCAGCAGCGAAGTCCCCGGCTCGCCCTGCTTCAAGACCGTCTCTCCCGCAGCAAAACTGTGGCAGAACATATTGGACTCGATCATCGATAGCACAGTCGTCGGCAACGAAGCGAAAGTCTCACACTTGGCAAGGAACGGAACTGTGCCGAGTTCAAAATCGGGGATCACCGTATCGTTGAGCGACGTCACATCCAAAGCTTCTCCAACAATGATCGTCGCATCGACCGATCCACAGTCGGCCGCCGCAATCGCAATGGATTCGTCCTGATTGCACTCCAGTTCCTGGAGGAGACGATCACCAAGCTCGGGAAACCTCTCGACGAATTCATCGACGGTGGGCGGTTCACCGTAAATTCCCCGATATTCGAACTCGCGCAGGACCAGTTCAAATTTCAATTCGACATTGTCGGCGACTTCGGGGATGCTCTCGAAATAGGATTCGAGGATCGCCGGAGCGCCGAGGCGCCAGCGGCGGAACAGATCGACGGCGACGACATCGGCGCGTTCGCGCGAAGTCGCACCGGGACGACCAGCCAAAAACGCGTTCACATCAGGTGGCGCATCCCAAAGGCTGTTGAAATCGTCGGCCGGTGTCTTACTCACAGGTTCTCGTCGGAGTTCGTGGTGACCACATTCTTGCCGCGTGACTCGGAACGCGACACCGTATATATCATACCGTTTTGCACGGCAAAGCAGACAGATGAATCCGCAAGAACATGCATCCTACTACGACGAATCGCGACGCTCAACTTTCCGGCACGAATGTCAGGGTCATTCTGTGAGATTCCGGCGCCTACTCTCTCGGGTTCCGCAGAATGGTGAGGTCAACCGTTTCGCCCGAGTCGAGGAACACCTTACCTTTGACTGACTGCAGAATGTCTTCCAATGTTTCGATGTAAATTCTCCGCATGGTGAGTCCGCGGGCCACATCGGGGTCGTCGGCCGCTTCGATGCTGGCGATGAGTTTGCGGAAACGGTCGGCTTTGCCACGGGCCGCTTCAACATCGCGGCGGTGTTCAATGTCGGCATCGTTTCGGATTTGAAACGCTTCGGCGTCGGCTTTGGCTTTCAGTTCTTCCGACACCGCCAACGCACTGTTGATCAACTGCTCGCGCTCGGCGCGGGCGTTGGAAACATCGAGGAAAGCCTGTTTGACCTGCGGCGGTGGATACACGGCACTAATGGCGGCCTCATCGATGTCGATCCCAAGTCGGTGCAGCGCAGCCAACTCTCGCGTTCGGTGTGTTAACAGTTCGCGGAGCTCCACCAAACCCAGCGGGTGAACAAAATCAACGCCGCTGCGGGCAACCAGATCGGAAATGGCTGACTCGGCCAACAACTTGAGATGTTCTGTCGGCGACTTCGAGCGAAACAGGAAGTCGTTCGGATTCTCGTCGGAGATGCGGTACTGCATGGTAATTTGCAGATTGAGAATGTTCTTATCGCCAGTGAGGAACTGCGACTGTTCGAGCAACTCGGCCGATCTCAAGAAGTCGCCCAGATTGCCGCTCGTCTCGTCCAATTCGGCAGTGCCGATGGTGAGCGTTCGGACTTCTTTGCGGTTGATGCGATCGACAACGGCCAACGGCCAGGGGAGATCGAAATGCAGTCCACTGCCCGGCAGCCAGACCTTGCCGGAGTCATCGGTCACTAATCGACCGAACCGGCGAACGACGGCCTCTTCATTTCCCTTGACGATGTAGAAGCCCGTGGCCGAATAGAGACCGGCTAACAGTAGGATTATCGTCAGCCAACGTTTCATGGCGTCGCCTCCGCGTCGGCTTTGGGCGTATCGGGGTTCTCGCCATCGGGCGACTTGGGTGGCTGCGGTGCCAGAACTGGGGCATCCGGCACACCTTCGGTCAACAGTTTCATCAGGTTACTCGAAGTGGAAAGAACGAGCGTGGTTCGTTCGTTGAGAATCTTGCGATAGCTTTCGAGCGTGCGCATGACCTGGTAGAACTCGCGGTCCTTTGCGTAGGCCGAATTCAATGTTTCCAGCGCACTCGCTTCACCGTCGCCTCGGATTCGCTCAGCGTCGGCGCGAGCGCGGGCCAGAATTTCCTCGTACTGTCGTTGTGCGCGACCTTCAATGACCTGTTTCTGCGCAAGGCCTTCGAAACGTTCCTTGTTTGTTTCCTTCTTGCGGTCGCTCCGCATGCGAACATAAACGGCTTGCCGGTTGCCGGCGGGCAAGGCAACGCGTTTGATTCGGACATCGACAACCTCGATGCCGAATCGTTCCTGCAGCGTCTGCTCTTCTCCCCGTTGCCGGATGACACGTTTGCGAAATTCGGTGGAAACGTTTTCGAGCAGACCGATCTCACCTGGATCCGGACTCGATTCGGAATCCTCAGCATTCAGCAAGTCGCGGAGTGTGATTTTTCCGATCTCAGCCGGAAGAATGCTCCACATGCGCGTGTTCAGCCGGGTTTGGGCGCGTTCCATATTGATGATCGCCCGAAAAAACCGTACCACCGGTTTCTCGGCAGCCGGAGTTTTGCTACCGGCGGGGGACTCGGCGATCCGCCAGCAAATGTACGAATCGACGACGATATTGCGTTTCTTCCTGGTGTGTATTTCGCGCGCCGGCGGATCGAGAATCTGCAGACGGCTATCGAAACGCCGAACGGTTTCGATGGGCCACGGTAACTTGAAGTGCAATCCACGGTCTTCCGGGCGGTCGTAGACTCCGCCGCCGTCATCGCGAATATTGCCGAACCGCTCGATGATGACGAACTCTGCTTCGTCAACAAAAATGATGGAACTACCAAGTAACGCGATGACAACGACGGCAAGCGTCGAGCCGAGCGCTCGCCAGAACAGCCAGCGGCCAAGGCCACCCGCTTCGGCAGTCACGTTTTCATCCTGTTGATTCATGTTGCACCTACTGTCTTGTCATTTCTCATTCGGGTGCCACTGGCGTGTCGCCAGTGCAGCGAGTTAGGC
>JABISG010000102.1 GCA_018699955.1 Planctomycetaceae bacterium
AACAGGACTTCGCTACGCTGCGCCCTGTTGAACAGAACGTGTTACCTGAACCCCGATTCTCTCACTGAGGGTGGTACAAAGATCGGGGGTAGGCCATAGGAGACCCCGATCCTGTGAGCGGCAACCTTCGTATGGACAATGAAGTCGGCAAGGGCTTTGGTGTGCGAATGCAGCGAAACGCCGATGGGTGAGAAGGCCCGCGACCGTCTCGGTTCGGCGTTCTTGCCATGCAAGAGCCGGTGACCTTGCAGTGTCAGCTTGTAGTAGCAGGGAGTCGTGCCTTGGCTTTCGATGGCGAGCCGCCATCGCCGCACCAAGCCTGCGGCAGAGAGTTTTCTCAAACGGCGACGCAGGTCACCAATCTGGAAAAACGGCCTGATTGGCTTCTCAAAACACTCACTCCACTTGAGCATCTGTGCTGACGTCGGAGAGAGCAATTCAATCGCACGCAGCAATTCGGTGTCACGCGGTGTTGGTTGATAGCGAAGTATTCTGTTTGTCATAGGTTCTGAATGAGGGTAGCATCCTTTCCACTTCTTTACTGCCAGACCGACTTGATGTCCGAACGGAAATCCAGCTTCGTACAAATTGATGAACTGCAAGGGCGGGTCGATATTGAAACGGCGTGCCGCTTCTACGGTGTCGATCCGGAGCCGTTGGAACGAGTCGGCAGAGACATCCGCACGCAATGCTTTCTCAACTGCGGCAAGTCGGAAGAAACAGGAAACCGCGCGATTGCCATCGATGCCAACAGCCCGGTCAAACGCTGGCGCTGTCACCAATACGGTTGCGGAAAAGGCGGCAATCTGGTCACCCTGTGCGACCTGCTGAAGCCGGGCGCGAACTGTGACGGTCGGCAACCGAAGGGAGACAGGTTCAAGGAGATCCGTGAGGATCTGCGGCGAATGGTGGGCGAGAATGTTGATACTGCACCAGTCAAATCAAAGCCAACAGCCAAGGAACCGGCCCAAGAGGAACCGAAAATTAACCTGCCGCTGGCAGAATCCCCAAACGAACGGGCGCGGGGACTGACCAGTCTCGATGAACGGTTCCTCGTCGTACCCGACGAAAACATGAACCGGCACGCTGCCGCCTACGTGCGGCAACATCCGTTTCTGACGGAAGATGTCTGCCGCGAACATCGCTGCGGATACCTGCCGCGTCCCGGCAGCGGCGGCGACCGCCGCGGTGGCACGTTGCAGGGCATGTGGGTCTACGGGTATCTGAACGAGAATGGAGAACCGCTGACGTGGTTTGGACGCAATCTTCAATTTGAACAGCGACATGCCGATTGGGTTTCCGACGGCCGCAACGGCAAAGAACCGGCGAAGTTTCATTTCGTCAAAGGCTTTCATCGCGGCCTGGAACTGTACGGCCAACACGAATGGAACGTCGAAGAAGTGCAACGACACATCCGCGATGAAATCGGATCGTTGCTCCTCGTCGAAGGACCAAACGACCGCATCGCACTCGGCAAATTAGGCGTTCCCGCATTCGCCATTTGCAGCAACATCATCACACGAGAGCAAGCCAAACATGCCAGCGACAAAGCGCGAGAAATCGGCGTCCCAGTCGGCGTGATGTTCGATAATGATGTGGAGGGCGAGAATGGAGCCCGCCAGTCGATTCCCCTACTCGCTCAGTACGGACCGGTGCAGTTCGCGTGGTCGGCATTGATGTACGACGGACAATTCAAGAACCGACAACCGGAATCGTTGTCGAAAGAGGAATGGCAAATAATTCACGATCGCTTATGCAGACGTACAACAAATGAATGAAGAATACGTCGTCGAATAGGTTACAATTGTCTGGATTGCTGGAGGACGTGGCAGTGTTATCGACCAACGCACTGAACGGTTTCGCTTAACTGACCACGGACACGCCATCCGCTGCGCGCTGGGCTGAGCAGCCGAATCGCGGCTATATCATTTCGACTACGCGTGCCGGGCACAGCGAAGTCGCCTCGTGAATCAGATCGATTCTGCGGAGGCGTGCCTCGCCGGAACAGGAACAAGCGAGATTAACGTCTCGTTGTCTCGCGTGAAACCGGCCGCGCCAGAATGCCTACACCAATTCGCGAAATGGGTGATTAAACCGTGTGTCCGCGTTTCGACGAGTTTCGCGGACAGAATTGGGGCCGAATTCTGTTCGGCCTGCCTCGGATCAGTCTTGAAGCTGATCGAACATGGGCTCATCTGGCCGAATCGGCG
>JABISG010000080.1 GCA_018699955.1 Planctomycetaceae bacterium
CCAATGGTCGCACTGCAAAACGGCAAGTTCACCCTCTGGCATTGCGGCTCGACGGGCACAGTGGCTGAACGAGTTTTCCAGCTCGGCATGTCAAGCAGTACTGACGGAAGCAACTTCACCCGCGATTCTCGAAGCCCGGTGTTTCGATTTGGCAAAGACCTGAAATCCGTGCTCACTCCCACTCTCCTGCGCAATCCGGATGGAAGCACGCTGCGCGATAACGGCAAATTGCGGATGTGGTTCAGCAGTACCGATTTCACCGACAAATCCGGACGGCACACCCTTCACGAGGCGAGCAGTCATGATGGCGTTACCTGGTCGAAACCTTCCCCTGTTTTGCTGGAAGGGGTGTATGCGCCCTCGATCATCAAAATCGGCCGACGGTATCAAATGTGGTACGCCGATGTGTCAGGCAAGCCCTGGATGATTCGCCAGGCCGACAGCCTGGACGGTATCAGATGGCGTGTTTTTCCCGACCCGGTTATCAAACTCGATCAGGCATGGGAGAAAGGCAATCTCTTCTACCCCACCGTCATCAAAATCGACGACGCTTACCTGATGTGGTACGGCAGCTATTGGTCCGCTCGAGCCAACACGACTGCACTTGGCCTCGCGGTCAGTATTGATGGCCTGAAGTGGTACAAACATCCGCTGAATCCGGTTTATCGCCCTGTCCCGACAAGACCGTGGGAATCAAATTACACAACCAGCCAATCGATTATGCGTCTGCCGAACGGCTCTCTGCGCATCTGGTACGCCAGCCGGAAAAAGCCCCCTTTCCGGAATAAGTATTTTGCCATCAATACCGCGATTTGGAGCAATCCGAAACCTGCACTGCCTGAAAGCAGGACAGATCTGATCGCCTCTGTGCCGACTGATCCGGCCGCGTTTAGGAATTGGCAAGCTGGTACCCGCGACAAACTGCGCAAGATGCTGGGCATCCCGAAAAATCGCGGCCCGCTCAACGCGGAAAAACGTGGACAGTTCGAATGGGATGGAATCGTGGTTGAAAAATGGGTTTTCACCTCGGAAGCGGGATCACGCGTGCCGGCGGTGCTCTACCGACCCCGAAATCAACCGGCAAAGATGCCTGCCATCGTGTTGACCAATGGCCACGGAGGAAGCAAGAGTCAGTGGTATTACAACTTCAGCGGTCAACTCTACGCACGCATGGGACTTGCCGCGCTCGCGATTGACCCGATGGGAGAGGAAGAGCGTCATAGGGATGGCAAGCTGGGAACCCGCGCCCACGACCATAAGTCTGTCAGCGACCGTGCCGACAAGGCTGGTCGGTTGGTAATGGGAAAAATGCTCTTCGATTCAATGCGCGGCATCGATTTTTTGATGGAACGCGACGACATCGATCACGACAAGGTCGGCGTGGCCGGTAACTCCCTCGGCGGCGCAAAGGCAGGATGGCTCGCAGTGGTGGAGCCGCGCATCAAGATGTCCATCGTGTCCGGTTGGGCATTCCAGAACATCAACATGCGCACCAGGTATTGCACCAGCCTGCCCAATCAGCGGATGCGCGAAATATTGACCTGGACTGAGTATCTGGCACTCGCGGCGCCGGATTGCGCGGTAAAAATCATGAACGGTGATGCTGACTGGGTCATTGATAAGGAAGACGACAAGAGCGCCTGGAAAGGTATGGATAAATCGGTCACCCGCGCAGCCGGGATTTATGAACAACTCGGGGCACCGGAGAAAATCGAGACCTGGTATGAAGCTGAAGGAGGCCACCGCCCTTATATCGCTTACAAAGAAGCACTGGAATGGATTCACAAACACCTGGGAGTGCCGGCGATGACGCTTGAACAGATTCGTGCTCTGCCGACTATGAACTCAGGAGACTACTGTGACAAAAACGGGATCGAACTTGAATCACACTACGGCACTGTTCTGCATTCCAGGGGCGCAACCCTGCCGGACATTGGCATCCGCCGCACCCCACGCGAAAAACTCACCTGCCTGAAACCCGGCGAACTCGGCAGCGACGATTTCACTGTCGAAGGATGGTTGAAGCAGATTGAAGCGACGAGGGTTTCCGCGGAAGAGAAAGACAAAGTGAAAGACAAAGAATAAAGGGAACGAAAACCGTCGGGATAGGTCACCGCCATGCTCAGTCCAGTGCACGCTGAACGAAGACAATCGCGGATCTCGCCCATTTCAATTGCCGGACTCCAATGCGGCAGCCGCTTTCCTGGCCGCTCGCCGATGTGACTCCAACGCTGATTCGTCCGTCACCAGATCGCGATATGACTTCAGGGCATCGGCCTTGCGACCGGCTGCCTCAAGTGTCTGGCCGCGGGCCAGTCGCATGGAGCCGCGCCAGCTTCCGCCGAGCTTTCCGGACTCGACGAGATTCAGTACTTTCAGCGCTTCGTCATAGTCGCCACGTCGAGTCAGGAGGCGGGCGGCTCCCTGTAGACCAGTGAAGTATTCGGCGCTGCCGGTGTTGGTCTTCGACGAGGCGATCGTGCGGTAAGTTTCCAGCGCCAGATCATCGTTCTGGAGGACGGTTTCACGGTTGTGGCCCATGGTGCGGAGGATGCTCATTCGCATTCGTGAGTCGGATGTGAACTCCAGCGCCAGACGGAAATCGGCATCCGCCTTATCACCGATTTTCAGGCCGTAGTAAGCCCGCCCACGCGCGAACGCGGCCGCTCCAATCTGCGTGAACGGCCACGTCGAGATATCGTCGTTGCCAAACTGTGCGATAACCGCGTCCCACTTCCGCTCACCAAGAAGGTTCTCCATCTGAACGGTCTTTGTGATGGCTTCGAGCGGGATCTGGCTGGCCAGTTCGGCCGCTCGTTCGAATTGTTTTTCAAGTCGAGCGCATGCTGCAGCCTGCGAGAGTGCATGCGATTTCTGGTAGTCCGTCGCCTTCTCACGCTGTGACAAAGCAACAAACTCAGCCAGAGCCTCATCGTAGTTCCGGCTGCGCATCAGCTTGTGGGCGGTCGAAGCTTCGATGAGGAAGTCGGTCACCGTCTCGTCGACATCAAACGTGTGCGAGCCGCCGTCGTAGAAATGCGCGAACTTCATCGGCACGTGAAAACCGGCCGTGCCAGTGGGGGACAGCGCCGAGTACTCCGAGCCGGTTTCACGGATTCGTTGACGGCAAATGTTGAAATGCCACGGCAGACTTTGCGACGGCTTGCGGCCGATGACCTGATTGAGTGGATCGTTCTCGTCATCGGTCACGGGGATGCGGATTTCAATTGTCCAGTGATCTGCCGCGATGTGAGTCGCGACTTCGGCCTGTGATTCCCAGCGAAATCGTGATGACTTGTCGGCTCCGCGATCGAGATCGACGAGCGCACCGGCTGGATTGACTGTAATTTGATAGTAGCTGTGGGAATCCGTCGCGAGTTCGATCTCCACCGCGTCGCCATACCAGATCGCCTCATCGTCGTGTTTCGTTGCCGAGATGTTCAGCTTGTTGTGGGGCAGGATTGCATCCTGCCGAGGCAGGTTAGAAACCTGCCCCACGGTCTCTTCACAGCGAATCGCGAAATAGAGATGCTGTCCGGTTCGATCCCAACCCGCCATGACCGATGTGCCAAAGACCGGTGGCATTCCGGTCTGCAATTCACGAAGCAGTCCGACCGACCATTCCCGATGCCTCACCCAGTATTCGTCGTCGAGTTTTCCGTCAACGACGATAGGCTCGCTCGGCTTCAAGACGGTGCGCATCTTCGCGACGAGCCCGCGTCCCTGACCAAGTTGCTTCGCCTTGCTCCGCAGTGCGTTGAGGAAGTTGTTGATCAATTCGATCCGCTTGGCATAGATCGAATCCGGCGACACTTCCAACTTCGCCTTTTCGATCATCTCCAGCACCGTATCGGCCTTTTCCTTTTCCTTTTCCATCGCCTGATAATTCGCCTCGCAGTAATCGAAGAACGCCTTCATCTTCGGGCCCGCCGGCCCGTAAAACAGGTGGCAGTATTCAACCAGCATCGCCTCGACATCGGCTTCCTTGCCGCCCCACCACATCCGAGCGGTGAAGTAGACCTGGAAGTGATCGAAGCCGATGTTCGGATCGTCATGAGTGCGTGGAAAGCTCAGCCAGATGTCTTCGCCGCGCGAAACGCCCTTGGTCGCGTTGATGCTTTCGCCGATCGTCCGCGCGACGAACGCCGGCAGATACGTGCCGCGTCCGGTGAAGGGATAGTTTTCGAAAATGATGATCGGTCTGTCGGTCCTCTTCAGCCAACCGGCTCGGAGATTACGAACGTATTCGCGTTGTTCCGGCAGACTGTTGCGCGGCCGGCGCCCGCCGACGATGATCACCTGCACGTTCGGTTCCAGCTTGTCGATGTTCGTTGGCGGAAGCGTGTTGGCCCCGTACGCACAACAGGCAATCAACTTGTCCGGGTGCGTCTTGCGAACTTCTCTGGCGACGCGATTCGCAAAGGCCCAGACGTGATTGGATAGCTTGCCCCGCGCACCCATTTCATCAATCTGTTTGCCTTCGCAAAGCTCACACTGACAGATCGAGCCGTAGGCGTCCGGCGGCATGATCGAAACGGATTCGTAGTCGTAAACATCGAACTGAGCCCGTGCCCATTTCACGGTCGCGTCGAACAGTTCTTTATTGGAGTAGCAGAGGTGATTCAGGCGTTTGCCGGTTTGCGTATCGCGCTTACCGCCATAAAGTGCGAACCAGTCCGGATGCTGCGTTTTAAGGATGTCGGGATGCGTCATCGTGTGCATTCCGTGAGCGATCATGAGTCCGTAGGAATGCCTGATTCCCAGCCGCATCGCCCACCGCATGACCTCCGCATCCGCGGTAGCGAACCGCACGCTGAACTGCCGAACCTCGAAATCCGGCTGTACGGTTTCGTCGATTTTCGGCAGCGGGATGGACTTCATTTTCGGGACGACCTCGCCGATTTCGCCTGGCAGGTACCAACGAACGCCGAGGCTACGTAGATAGCCGCAAACCGCGTTGAATGAACCGCGCTCGTCGAACTGCCAGAGATACTCGCGCTCCTCCTTCGCCAGCGCTTCGGGCATCCGTTCGCGATACTTGTAAAGCCCGCCATTGGGCACGCCGAACGGCAATCCGCTCGCCTTCTCCCACGCGGATTGC
>JABISG010000092.1 GCA_018699955.1 Planctomycetaceae bacterium
AGGCATGGTTCTTGCCCAGCCAATCATCGGGTAGCGTCTTGATGTGAATGACCCGCAACCGGCTGTCCTCGTCGGCCAGCCGATCCATGATCGCCCCGGTGTCGTCCGTCGATCGATCGTCGATGGCAATCAGTTCCAGGGCAGGGTAATCGGACGACAACAACGACCGCAGTGCCGCCTCGATGTTCGGACCCTCGTCGCGCGCCGGCACAATCACCGAAAGCGTCGGCCAGGTCTCCGGCGGACAGAAACCGTCCGTCATTCGCGGCAGGGTACGACGGATCAAAAAAAACATCGTCGGCACAAGCAACAACGCCCACAGACCGAAAACCGCCCATCCAACTATGCCAATCCAGGGTGATATCATCTCAGCATCATCAGCAGCGCGTGGACGCCATGTCAATCATCCGGTCTAATTGGGGTGAGCGGTCAGCATTCAGCGGCCAGCTGTCAGCTTATGAGGATGCGGGCCTCTCGGTACTTTCTGGCTGACCGCTTGAAGGAGACAACAACATGACAAGTCGTTTGTCCTCTCATATTTGTTGCGCTGCTTGCGTTGCGATGATCACATACAGTGGATCAGGTGTCAGTGCCGACGATGGTCCGGCCGTTCGATGGCAGGTTCCCGCCGACTTTCCCGTTGGGATTGAAACCATCGTCAGCGGGCGTGGAGTTGGGTTACAAAAGGGAAAGTCGAACGTCGTCCTGGTTCGGAACGACGACGGTCGCTCGGAACTTGCCCAGCGCGACGGCGAACGGATTCTCTGGTTCGCTAAGATAGAGGACGGACACCGAGGTCAAACGATTAGTCTTCGTGCAGGGGCTACCAAAGCACATGACATCGTCACGATTCGCGAAGTTCCGCAGGGTTTCGAGTTTCGCGACGGCGACCGCAGGGTGATGCATTATCAACGTCCGAAAAAGTCTCTCGCAGGGAAATCGCCGCGGGCGAATTACGTGCATCCGTTGTTCGGCCTCGATGGCGACGAGTTGACGCAGGATTTTCCCGCCGACCACATTCATCACCGGGGCATCTTCTGGGCGTGGCATCAGATCTATGTCGGCGACCGCCCTGCCGGCGATTCGTGGGAAAACAAAGGTTTGCAATCGGTTGTTCGCAAGGCGCGCATCGTCGAACAAGGACCGCTGTTCGCGACGTTGGAAGTGATCGTCGATTGGACGTCATCCGTCATCACCGATGACGCAGGAAACCCGACACCGATTGTGGAGGAGACGACCCGCATCCGCCTGTTTCACGCGATGGCTAACTTTCAGTACATCGATTTCCAAATTCAACTGAAACCGCTGGTTGAAGACGTCCGCATCGGCGGGGCTGAAAATGTGAAGGGTTACTCCGGTTTCACCGCACGTATTCGACCTCCGCGCGAGATGGCCATCACCGACGAGAGCGGCCGAATTTCCAAAGACGCCGTCGGCACAAAAAGCCGCTGGGCCGATGTCAGCGGCCAATTCGGAAAGGCTGCCGACGTCTCGGGCGTCGCCATTCTCAGCCATCGTTCACTGCCGGAGTTCCCACCCAAATGGCTACTCCGACACTACGGCATGCAAAACATCGCCTACCCCGGCCGACATCCGATTGCCCTATCGGCGAAAAAACCACTCGTGCTAAGACATCGCCTGCTGCTCCACCGCGGCGCGCTAAAAAGCGAGGCGGTGTCATTACACCAACAGGCATACGAGTTGTTGCCCTAACCGGCCGAATCGCTCGCCGTGCCTTGCGTGGGGTCATGTTAGTAATGGAATCTGACGGGTTGTATACTCGGACGCTCAAAGTATGCGGCGGAATCAGCGATTTGAAAGCATGAGAGTTTGCGTTTCCTGGACCCGCGTCTCAATTTGAGATTGGCTATGCCATCGCCACAAGAAGGAACTGTCACCCACTTCTACAACCAACTTCGGCAGGGAGACGGCGACGGTGCCGAAGGACTCTGGCAACATTTCGGACCACGCCTGCTCGGATTGGCACGTAAGACGCTGGCAGATCGACCCAAGCGCGTGACCGACGCGGACGATGCGGTGCAGAGTGCGTTCGTCAGCTTTTGGCAGAGAGCACAGCGTGGAGATTTCACCGGCGATATGCATCGCGACAATCTCTGGAACCTGCTCGGCACAATCACCGTGCGAAAAGTGCTGAAGCAACAGGAACACGAGCAGGCACAGAAACGCGGCGGCGGGCGAGTTTACAGCGAGTCAGCTGCCGCCGAGCTTGGTGGAGAGCCGTTCCAACTCGATCAGGCTCTCGGCAAACTCCCCGCACAGGAATTCGATCTCATCTGCGAAGACTACTTGTTGCAACTCGACGAGGGCTTGCGTGCGATTGCCCTGTTGAAAATGATGAACTACAAGAACGCCGAAATCGCCGAAGTTCTCGAATGCAGCGTTAGCGCAGTCGAACGAAAACTGAAGTTGATCCGCAGCAAATGGAAACGGGAGCAATAACGTCACAGCACCTGATTTTCGGCCGATTTCGCAAGCCGGAAAGGTAATTTTATGAAAATCTGAAAATCTCCCGGAATTCCCGCCGGGTTTCGGAACTCGTTCGCAATAGACAGGTATCGGAAGCGAATTCAATTCCTTCGCGCAATTCGCCGCCCAACAAAAGATCTGCCCCAATAAAAGATCTAGCATGAACAAAGACGCAAAATCGCTGTCGCTAACGGTTCAGGAGAAGCTGGATGCGACGTGTGATCGATTCGAGGCCGAACTGAAGGCAGGGCAGACGCCTCAAATCGAGGAGTTTCTCAAGCAGACTGCGGGCAAGGCACGTTCCACCTTGTTGAGTCTGCTGCTGCAGGTTGAAATTGAGCTGCTCAG